>NZ_JBFTQX010000003.1:0-935297 GCF_056399225.1 Dyella sp. 01N448
AGCCGATGCGCAGCGAGGCCCCGCTTTAAGTCCTCAGCGATTCGGGCGCGTTGCGCAGCGCTTGGCAGTACCCGCTGTGTACCCTCGGAGGTTGTCCCATCAGACGCACCTCAAGCGTTCGGGCTTATCCCAGCACGATGCTGCGGGCGTTATCAGGCCATTCTCTTTGGGTTACTTTTCTCTTGGGCCAGCAAGAGAAAAGTGACTCGAGCGGCGGCAGCCGTTCGAAACGCCCGCCGCGTAGGCGGCACGCTGGCCTCAAGGTGACAAGGAAACACCGAAGCTCTGGATGACCAGCCATTCGGCCGTTGAACAGCGCTGCCAGTCAGCGCCGTAGTGACGAGCAAAAGCGAGCCCCGATCTGTGCGACGGAACGACGAACCACAAGTATCCGCCGTTCTTCGCAGCGGCCATGACATGAGCTCCAGGCCTAAAACCCCCACTAAAACCCCAGAATCACAAGCAACCCCACCTCTTCGCCTAAACTCCCCCCACCCGCACCCCAAAGCGACCCCGCATGGCCTCCCCATTCACCGCCATCGACCACCTGCACATGGCGCACGCCTTGCGCCTCGCCGAGCTTGGCCTCTACACCACCCATCCCAATCCTCGCGTCGGCTGCGTCGTCGCACATGCCGAACAGGTGGTGGGGGCGGGTTATCACGTGAGGGCTGGCGAGCCCCATGCCGAGGTCCACGCGTTGCGCGAAGCCGGTGAGCAGGCGCGCGGCGCTACTGCGTACGTGACGCTGGAGCCCTGTGCCCATCACGGTCGTACGCCGCCATGCGCGGATGCGCTGATCGCTGCCGGCGTCTCGCGCGTAGTCATCGCCGCGGAAGATCCGTTCCCCCAGGTCGCCGGGCGCGGCATCGGCAAGTTGCGCGACGCCGGCATCACGGTGGAAACCGGCCTGATGCGCGAGCCGGCACGCGAACTCAACATCGGTTTCTTCAGCCGTATCGAACGCGGACGCCCCTGGGTGCGCGTGAAGCTGGCGATGAGCCTGGACGGCCGCACGGCGCTCGCCAATGGCGAATCGAAGTGGATCACGGGCGAGGCGGCGCGTGCGGATGTGCAGCGCTGGCGTGCGCGCAGTTCGGCGATACTCACCGGATCGGGCACGGTGCTGGCGGACAACCCGCGACTCACCGTGCGGCTGCCGGAAGGCGAGGCATTTACGCCTCCATGGCGCGTGGTGCTCGACAATCGCCTGCGTACGCCGTCCAACAGCCATGTGCTCGATGGCACGATGCCGACCCTGGTGCTGCACAACGAACAGTACACGCCGGTCGATCCACGCTTTCAGGCAACGGAGTTGGCGGTGGTCGCGGAGCAGGGCGGTGCGATGGACCTGCATGCCGTGATGGACGAGCTCGCGCGTCGCCATATCAGCGAGGTCCATGTCGAGGCCGGCCCCAATCTGTGCGGCGCGTTGTTCGCCGCCGGACTGGTCGACGAGCTGTTGCTCTACATCGCGCCAGTGCTGCTCGGCGACAACGCACAAGCGCTAATGGGATTGCCCTCACTCAGTGATATGGCGTCGCGCTGGAAACTGCGCACGCTCGATCGGCGCGTGCTGGGCGAGGATATGCGGCTTTTGCTGCGTCCCGTCGCGTGAGCGACGGATTCACGATCGAGTTTGATGGCTATCACCGGCCATGTCGCAAGCAGGAGTTCAAGAGCACATGACGAAGGCAGCGGTACGTTGGGGCATCATCGGTTGCGGCAATGTCACCGAGGTGAAGAGCGGTCCGGGCTTCAGCAAGACGCCGAACTCCGCGTTGATGGCGGTAATGCGCCGCGACGGTGAAAAAGCCCGCGATTACGCCGAACGCCATGGCGTGCCGCGCTGGTACGACGATGCGGCCAGGCTGATCGACGACGCCGACGTCAACGCCGTCTACGTGGCTACGCCGCCATCAACGCACAAGGAATACGCCTTGATGAGCATCGCCGCGGGCAAACCCGTCTACATCGAAAAACCGATGGCGATGGATCACGCCGAGTGCGAGGCCATCATCCATGCGGGGCAGCAGGCGAAGGTGCCCGTGTTCGTTGCGTACTACCGCCGCAGCCTGCCGCGCTTCCAGAAAGTGCGCGAGCTGATCTTCGGTCAGCTGGCGATCGGCAAGCCGCGCATCGTCAACACGGTGCTGTACGAACCGCATCATCCGCGTTATCAGGATCCGGCCAACTTGCCCTGGCACGTGCGTCCGGAGATTTCCGGCGGCGGTGTGTTCATGGATCTGGGCTGCCATACGCTCGATATCCTCGACTGGCTGTTCGGCCCCATCGTTTCGGTCAGCGGGCAGGCAACCAATCAGTTGGGTGCGTATCCGGTCGAAGACGGCGTGGCCATGTCGTTCCAGTTCGGCAACGGCATGCTCGGCAGCGGCTTGTGGAGTTTCGACAGCTTCAAGCGCCACGACCAAATCGAGGTGATAGGGGACAAGGGCCGCATCGCGTTCGCCACCTTCGGCGACGGGCCGATCCATGTGGAAAACATGGAAGGCTCGCACGACTACCGCGTGGCCAACCCGCTGCATATCCAGCAGCCGCTGATCGAAACCATCGTGGCTGAGCTGACCGGGCACAAGGGCGCCTGTCCGTCCACCGCCGAAAGCGGCGCGCGCACCAGCTGGGTGATGGACCAGGTGCTGCGCGACTACCGCCAGGAAACTGGCCAGATCGCGAGCCTGTAACCCAAAGGCTCGCGGAAGGCACTCACTCCCAGGCGACACATTGTTCCCCGGGGCGGACGCTGCAGCGGCGGCCGCTGCCCGGGATGGTGTTAAACTGCGCCGGCCGGTTCGCCGGCAAACTACAAAACGACGTCTTCAGGGCGGGGTGCGATTCCCCACCGGCGGTAGGTGCCGTAAGGCATGAGCCCGCGAGCGCTTCCAGGTCATCGGAAGGTCAGCAGATCCGGTCCAATGCCGGAGCCGACGGTTGGCAGCCAGCGATGGCGGCCAGAAAGTCCGGATGAGAGAAGACGGTACGGTGCAGGCCCTGGTGGCGTGCGCCTGCCTGACGCCTTGGGGCGTTTTTCGCACTCTTACGCGGGAAACGTTTCATGTCCAAGCATCGTTGCCATTCTTTCGCCGCCTCCGTTTCGGAGGTGCGCTGATGTTTACCGGCATCATCCAGAGCGTGGGCCGCATCGCGCGGCTAGAACCTCGCGGAGGTGACGTACGTTTGTACGTTGACACCGCCGACCTCGATCTCTCCGACGTGCAACTGGGCGACAGCATCGCCGTGTCCGGCGTATGCCTGACCGCGGTGACGCTGGAAGCGCGCGGTTTCAGCGCGGACGTCTCCAACGAAACACTCTCGCTGACCACGCTGGGCAAGCATCGCGCAGGCGACCCGGTGAACCTGGAAAAAGCCTTGCGCCTGGCCGATCGCCTGGGTGGGCATCTGGTGTCCGGCCATGTCGATGGCGTGGGCAAGGTGGTGTCGATCACGCCCGATGGCCGCTCACTGCGCTGGGTCTTCGAGGCGCCTGCATCGTTGTCGCGCTACATCGCCGCCAAGGGCTCGATCTGCATCGACGGCACCAGCCTCACCGTGAACGAGGTGAACGGCCATCGCTTCGGGGTCAACCTTATTCCGCATACGGTGGAACACACGGCGTTCAACGCGCGTCGCGCGGGCGATGCAGTAAACCTCGAAGTGGACGTGGTCGCTCGCTACATCGAACGGCTGATCGCCAGTGGCGATGCGCCGAGGATTGATGAAGCGTTTCTCAAGCAACACGGTTTTGCGTGATCGCCACGTCGCCACGCGCGGCGCACAACGTTACTGAATTGGACACCCCATGAGCTTCAACACCATCCCCGAAATCCTCGAAGACATCCGCGCCGGCCGCATGGTCGTGATACTCGACGATGAAGATCGCGAGAACGAAGGCGACCTCATCATGGCGGCACAGATGGTGCGCCCCGAGGACATCAACTTCATGGTGCGCGAGGCGCGCGGCCTGGTCTGCCTCACGCTCACCGAGCAGCGCACTCGCCAGCTGGGCCTGCGGCCGATGGTGGTGGACAACACCTCGCCGTATCAGACCAACTTCACCGTCTCCATCGAGGCGGCCGAAGGTGTCACCACGGGTATTTCCGCGCACGATCGCGCACGCACCATCCAGGTTGCGGTGAAGTCCGATGCGAAGCCGCAGGATCTGTCCCAGCCGGGTCATATCTTCCCGCTGACGGCCCAGCCCGGTGGCGTGCTGACGCGCGCAGGGCATACGGAGGCAGGTTGCGATCTGGCAGCGCTGGCAGGCCTTGAGCCCTCGGCCGTGCTGATCGAAATCCTGCACGAAGACGGCTCGATGGCGCGCCGGCCCGAATTGGAAATCTTCGCGAAAAAGCACGGTCTGAAGATCGGCTCGATCGCCGACCTGATCCGCTATCGCCTGGAAACCGAGAAGACCGTGCAGCGCGTCTACGAGGGCGATGTCGATACCGAATTCGGTGCGTTCAAGCTGGTGGCTTATCGCGATGCCATTCGCCACGGCCTGCATTTCGCCCTGGTGCGCGGCACCGTGGACGATGGCGAGCCCGTGCTCACCCGCGTGCATGTGCGCAACACGCTGTCGGACGTGCTGCATCTGCAGCGTGACGACCTCGGCCTCACGGTCACCTCCGCCTTGCGCCGCATTGCCGATGAAGGCCGCGGCGCGCTGCTCGTGCTGTCGGGCGAAGACACCGCCGACGCCTTGCTGCGTCGCCTCAATCGCCAGCCCTCGGTGCAGGCGCCGGAGGAGGCGCAGCAGCAGGAATGGCGACAGCTGGGCCTGGGCGCGCAAATCCTCGCGGACCTGGGCATCCGCCAGCTGCGCGTGCTGGGTACGCCGCGCAAGATGGTGGGGCTGGGCGGTTTCGGGCTGGAAGTGACCGAGTACGTCTAAGCAGGCATCCCCTTGTAGGAGCGCACTTGTGCGCGACCGCAGCGCCGGATTGTTTCCGCCCTGTTGGTTGGTCGCGCACAAGTGCGCTCCTACAGAGGGTTTGCCCACCTTCGCCACTTCCACGCCATCCATCCACCGGCATACTCAGGTTTTCACCACAAACCACCGCCATGACCTCTCCCGCCATCCGCCTCATCGCCCCTTCGGGCTATCCGCATGACCGCGACGCCATGGCGCGCGGTATCGCGCGTCTGCAGGCGGCCGGTTGCGCGGTGGATGGCTTGGAAGTGCTCGATCGCGTCGAACATCGTTTTGCCGGTCCCGACGCATCACGCGCAGCCGACCTCAATGCGCTGGCGACGATGCAGCAGCTGCCGGACATCGCGCTCGCCATCCGCGGCGGCTACGGCGCCACCCGCCTGCTCGAGTACCTGCACTACGACGCGCTGCGCGAGCGGCTGACAGGCTCCAACACCTTGCTGGTTGGCCATAGCGACTTCACCGCCATCCAGATGGCGCTCTACGCAAAGGGCGGACTGGTCACCTTCGGCGGCCCCATGCTGGGTCCCGATTTTGGTGCGCCCGAGCTCAACGGCCTCATGTGGGAACACTTCTGGCGCGCCGTGGGCGAGCCGCAGGCCACCGCCAGCTGGAGCACATCCAGCGCCGCGGAGTTGGAGGTCGAAGGCCCGCTGTGGGGTGGCAACCTTGCCATGCTGTGCAGCCTGCTTGGGACGCCCTATTTCCCGGTCATCGATGACGGCATCCTGTTCGTGGAAGACATCGGCGAGCCGCCGTTCCGCCTCGAGCGCCTGCTGTACCAGTTGCAGTTGTCCGGCCTGCTGGGTCGCCAGCGCGCCCTGGTGCTGGGCCATTTCACCCAGTGCCGCCCGCATACCTACGACAACGGCTACGACACCGAGGCCGCGTTCGAGCAACTGGCCCGGGTGGCGCGGATTCCCATCGTCCGCGACCTGCCGTTTGGCCATGAGCCGGACAAGTTCACGCTCCCGTTCGGCGTCCCAGCCCGCTTGCGGGTGGCGGCAGGCCAGGCCAGCCTGAGCTTTCGCGGCCATCCGACCCTCGCTGGGGCGGTTTCCCGGCCCGATCCGGGCACGCCGCCCTTGCATCCCGTAAAATAGACGGCCCCTCCGGGCCCGGAACCCAGGAAACGCATACCCCATGAAGACCATCGAAGGCGATTTCGCCACGCCCAAGGGCCGTTTTGCCATCGTCGCCGGCCGTTTCAACGGCTTTGTCGTCGAGCCGCTGGTGGCCGGCGCTCGTGACGTGCTGGTGCGCCATGGCGTGAAGGACGATGCGATCGAGCTGATCCGCGTGCCGGGCGCCTGGGAAATCGCGCTGGCCGCCAACAAGGTCGCCAGCTCCGGCAAGTACGCTGCGGTGATCGCGCTGGGCGCGGTGATCCGCGGCTCCACCCCGCATTTCGACTTCGTTGCCGGTGAATGCGCCAAGGGCCTGGCCCAGGCAGCCTATGCCTCCGGCGTGCCGGTGGCGTTTGGCGTGCTGACCACCGACACCATCGAACAAGCCATCGAGCGTTCCGGCACCAAGGCCGGCAACAAGGGCGCGGATGCCGCCCTGGCCGCGCTCGAGATGGTCAATCTGTACGGAAAGCTGTGATGAACTCTCGCCCCGAAGGCATCGATCTGGCTGCACGCTCGCGCGCCCGTCGCCGTGCGCTGCAGGCGCTGTACGCCTGGCAGATCGGCGGCAGCCGCATGAATGCCGTGATCGAGCAGTTCCGCCACGAGCAGGACATGGAAGTGGCGGATCTCGAGTACTTCGAGGACCTGCTCAACGGTGTCGAGCGCAACGTCAAGACCATCGACGAGGCGATCAAGTCCTACGTGGACCGCGACGTGGAGCAGATCGACCCGATCGAGCGCGCCGCCCTGCGCCTGGCCACCTATGAGCTCAAGTACCGCCCGGATGTGCCGTACCGCGTGATCATCAACGAGGCGATTGAAGTCACCAAGCGCTTCGGTGCGGATCATGGCCACAGCTACGTTAACGGCGTACTCGACAAGCTCGCCGGCGTGCTGCGCACCACGGAGAAGCGTCACTGATGGACGGGGCCGCGGAGCATGCGTCCGTGATTCCCGTGATCGAGACCGCGCGCCTGCGCCTGCGTGCGCATCGCGTCGACGATCATGCCGAACGCGTGGCCTTGTGGTCCGACCCTGAGGTGACCCGTTTTATCGGCGGGCGTCCGTTTGGTGCCGAAGAAGTCTGGCGTCGCTTTCTGCAGTACATCGGACTGTGGCACACGCTTGGTTACGGCTACTGGGCCGTCGAAGAGAAAGCCACCGGCCGCTTCATTGGCGACGTCGGCTTCGCTGATCTCAGGCGCGAGATGGAGCCTTCGCTGCAGGGCATGCTGGAATTCGGCTGGGCACTGGCGCCGCATGCGCAAGGCAAAGGCTATGCGAGCGAAGCCGTGGCCGCCGCCATCGCCTGGGGCGAGCGCAACTTCGCCGATCGACGGCAGGTGTGCATCATCTCGCCAGACAACCTGCCTTCGATCCGCGTGGCGGAGAAGGCCGGTTTCACGTTGTGGCAGGAATCCACCTATCACGACGCTCCCACCCTGGTCTTCAGCCGCTGACTTTCTGGCTGGACCGACTGATCAGCGCAGGTCGCAAGCCATGGAATTCCGACTGATCGACCGTATCCGCGAGCGCACCGCGCAAGGCCGCGAAGACGTGAAGTTGGGCATCGGCGACGATGCCGCCGTGGTCGCGCCACCGGCAGGGCAGGAGCTGGCCATCGCGATCGATACCATGGTCGAAGGCGTGCATTTCCCGTATGGCACGGCGGCAGCGGATATCGGCTGGAAGTCGCTGGCGGTGAATCTTTCCGATCTCGCCGCGATGGGTGCGAGCCCGGCCTGGGCATTGCTGGCGCTGACGTTGCCGACGCAACCGGCGGAGCAGCTCAGCGCTTTTATTGATGGCTACGCCGAAGGGTTTGCCCAGTTGGCGCAGCCGCACCGGCTTGCCCTGATCGGCGGCGACACCACGCGCGGCGCACTGACCATCAGCGTTGCGGTGCATGGTTTCGTCCCGCCCGGCAAAGCGCTGACGCGCACCGGCGCGCGCGCAGGCGACGTCGTGCTGGTTACCGGCACGCTGGGCGACGCAGCCGCTGGTTTGCATCTGCTACAGCGCGGCGCGCGCGTGGATGAAGGCGACGGGCGCGCCGCCTATCTGATCGAACGACTGCATCGGCCCACGCCTCGCCTTTCGGTTGGCCTGGCGCTGCGCGATCGGGCGAGTGCCTGCATCGATATCTCCGACGGCTTGCTCGCTGACCTTGGGCATATCTGCGATGAAAGCGCCGTGGGCGCGGAAATCGAAGCGCCCTTGCTGCCGTGCTCGCCGATGCTGATGGCAAGCTTCGACGACCTGTCCGTGCGCGACTTCGCGCTGGCCGGCGGCGACGACTACGAACTGTGCTTCACCGTGCCGCCGGCACTGGTGGCCGACGTTCAGACCGATCTGGCGCGCCTTGGCTGCGGCGCCACGCGGATCGGGCGCATAATCGAAGGCGCCGGCGTGCGCGTGCGCGACGCCCAAGGACAATGGCTGGAACCCTCGCAACGCGGCTGGGACCATTTCGCATGAGCGACAAGACGATCCTCACCCCGGAACAACGACGCGCCTTGCTCGCTACGCCAGCGGGCTGGCTGGCCTGCGGTTTTGGTTCTGGCCTGGCGCCGGTGGCGCAGGGCACGTTCGGCTCACTGGCGGCGCTGCTGCCATGGTTGTTGCTGCGCAGTTTGCCGGTGCAGCTCTATGTGTTCGCGATTGCGGTGGGCTTCGTCATCGGCGTGTGGGCGTGCGGGGTGGCGGGGCGCCTGGTCGGTGTGGACGATCATCGCAGCATCGTGTGGGATGAGTTTGTTGGGTTGTGGATTGCGCTGATTCCGGCGGTGATGGGGCCGTGGTGGGCGGTGGTGGTCGGGTTTGCGTTGTTTCGGTTGTTTGATGTTTGGAAGCCTTGGCCGATTGGGTGGTTGGATCGTCGGCTTAAGGGTGGGGTGGGGGTGATGGTGGATGATGTGGTGGCGGGGGTGTTTGCGGCTGTGGTGCTTGCCATTTTGATGGCCTTGCTGCGTTGACCCGTTTGGTTGTTACCACGTCGTAGATCGGATTCGGCTTTGAGCTCGTTATTCCGGCGTAGGCCGGAGGCGCTCTTTAACAGCCGAATGGCTGGTCACTCAGTTTCGTCAGTCTTCGGTTGTTGCCTCGAGGCCAGCGTGCCGCCTACGCGGCGGGCGTTTCGATCGGCTGCCGCCGCTCGAGTCACTTTTCTTTTGCTGGCCCAAAAGAAAAGTAACCCAAAGAAAATGGCCTGATAACGCCCGCAGCATCGTGCTGGGATAAGCCCGAACGCTCGAGGCGCGCCGTCGTGGGACAACCTCCGAGGGTACACAGGGGATACTTCCAAGCGCTCCGCAACGCGCCCGAATCGCTGAGGACTTAAAGCGGGGCCTCGCTGCGCATCGGCTTTGGGTCACACATGGCGCACCTGGTGCCACGCCTGGCGCTTGTCTGTGGGAGCGCACCCTGTGCGCGACAGCCACGCTGGGGTGTACCGCTCCGTAGGATTGTCGCGCACAGGGTGCGCTCCCACACAGACAAGCCGATCGGTACAGGCCTGATGGCTCCCTTGTAGGAGCGCACTTGTGCGCGACCGCGGCGCTGGGGTGTACCGCTCCGTAGGCTCGTCGCGCACAGGATGCACTCCCACATGGCTAGGTTGGCGCTTGGCTGAAGGTCGGGGCATTGGCATCTTTACGGCGGTGCTTCCATGCGGCAGCTGAAGCGGGCCAAGCCCCGCTTTTGCCACAAACCCAACACCGTCCCGCCTGCGCGCCGCGATATATTTCACGGTCGCGATTCCGTTCGATGCGTTCGCGTCGGATGCCGCAGGGATGCCAAGGGGAGATGACGTGAACCGATTGCCGGGTCTGGATTTACTGCGCGCGATAGCAATCGTGTGGGTGATGATTTTCCATTCGTACATCATCGGTGGCTGGGGTCATTTCGGCGGGATCGAGCAGAACGGGTGGATGGGCGTGGACCTGTTCTTTGTCCTCAGCGGCTTTCTGATCGGCTCGCAGGTGCTCAAGCCGCTGGCGGAGGGGCGGGGATTCTCGTTCGGGGATTTCTACCAGCGCCGCGCCTTCCGCATCCTTCCGGCGTACCTGGTCGTGGTGGCGGCGTATTTCATTTGGCCGTCCGTGCGCGAGCAGGGGGAGCTGCAGCCGCTGTGGCAGTTCCTGACCTTTACGGTGAACCTGCTGATCGACGCCAAGGATCACCTGGCGTTCTCCCACGTATGGTCGTTGTGCGTGGAGGAGCATTTCTACCTGCTGTTCCCGCTACTGGCATGGTGGCTGGCGCGGCGTCCGTCCGTGCGTCGGTTCGTGCTGGTATGCACGGCGGTGGTGCTGGCGGGGATGGTGGTGCGGGGTGTGATGTGGGCCTGGGAACTGGCGCCGTTGGCCGGTCTTGACCAAAATTCCTATGGAAAAACCTTCCTGGAGCGCATTTACTATCCCACGTGGTCCCGTCTGGACGGCCTCTTGATGGGCGTGATGCTGGCTACGGCCAGGGTCTATCGGCCCGTCCTCTGGTCCCGATGGGGACGACATGCCAACGGCTTTCTGCTCGCAGGGGTAGCGGTAGTCGGCGGTGCGATCATGTTATTCCGCGATCGGACCGGCTTCATTCCCACCGTGGTGGGGTATCCGTTGCTTTCCTTCGGCCTGGGGCTGCTGGTGTTGGCCGGCGCTCAAACCTCTGGCGTGCTTGCGCGTCTGCGCGTACCGGGGGCCGGCTGGTTGGCGGCGGTGTCGTACAGCTTGTATCTGTCACACAAGGCGGTATTCCATCTGGTGGAATCCGCGGCGGGGGAAAAGCTGGACGGTCATGGCCTGCTGACTTTTGCAGCTTATGCGTCAGCGGTGTTGGGGGTCGGTGCGTTGCTTCACTACGGGGTGGAGCGTCCATTCCTGAAACTGCGGACGCGGGTTTTACATCAGGCGCCGGCTGCAGCTCACGCGTCTGGCGTGATTGCCGGAGCCGGAACGGATGCGGCCTGATGTGGGTTAGGGGATTCACTCTAAGGGGAGGGTGTCATGTGCAAGCTCATGCGCATTGTGTGTTTCATGCTGCTGTTGTCTGTCGTGCCTTGTTCCGTGTTTGCCGCCACGGCGGCGCCGGCGGGCCCTTGCCGAACGATTGATCCGTCGACCTGCGCGAACGCCAACCAGCTCTCGCGAGCCAATGGCTTCGTGACGGCGCTGGGGCATTTCGCCGGCGACAGCAAGGTCAACTATTTCCGCGGCAGTCGCTCGGTGAGCGAGCAGGCCTTGTCGGCGCTGGGCGGCTCCTCGCCGTCGGTGCAGGTGCTGGCCGATAAGCGCTTCCTGTTCACCGCCTGCCCGGCGCGCGAGTGCGGCGGCAGCGCGGCCGCGGTGATCCTCAACGAGTACGGCCAGATCGAGGCGCTGGGTTTCTCCAGCTATCACTGCGATACCGCCTGCGACGATTTCCGCCACCTGGATTTCTACGTCCGCAAAGATGGCGACAACGAGGCGTTGATCAGCGAGTTGAAGGCGTGGGGTCTGGGCGATCCGCTCAAGAGCACGCTGTGGCGTCCCGAGGCCGACCAGGGCATCGAGAACCGTGTAGACGTCCATACGCTGCCGTAAGTGCAGCGTTCTCATCGACGGCCGCCTGGTCGGGCGGCCGTCGATACTGCTTCAGGCGGCTAGGCCTTGAGCACGATGCGATAGCGCGCCTTGCCCTCCTCAAGATGCTTGAGCGCGGCATTGACGTCCGACATGGGGAACATTTCCACCTGCGGGCGGATGTCGTGGCGGGTGGCGTAGTCGAGCAGGGTGGCGATATCCACCGGTGCGCCGGTGGGCGAGCCGGAAACCTCCCGCTCCGTCAGAATCAACGCGAACGCCGAGACGGGAATGGGCTCAAGCACGCCGCCCACCACATGCATGCGACCACGCGGCGCGAGTGTGCCGAGCAGCGCCGCCCAGTCCAGCGGCACATTCACCGTCACCAGCAATAGATCCAGCGAGCCGGCGATGCCCGCAATCGCGTTGGCATCGCGACTGGAAACGACGTTGTGCGCACCGAAGCTGCGCGCCTCGTCCGCCTTCGACGCGTTGGAGGTGAAGGCAGTGACTTCGCAACCCCAGGCGCGGGCAAACTTCACCGCCATATGCCCCAGGCCGCCGATCCCAACCACGCCAACGCGGGCGGTCGGGCTGATGTTGTAGGCCAGAAACGGCTTGAGCACCGTGATGCCGCCGCACAACAGCGGGCCCGCACTCGGCAGGTCGATGCCGTCGGGCAGAGGAATGGCCCAGGCCCAGTGGGAGCGCACTTTGTCGGCGAAACCGCCGTGATGGCCGCCGATGGTCGGCTGCACTTCGGGACACAGGTTGTGGTGCCCCGACAGGCATTGATGGCAATGCATGCAACTGCCCGCGGTCCAGCCGATGCCCACGCGCTGGCCTACCTTCAACCCTTTTGCCTGCGGGCCCAGAGCCGTGACTCGTCCGACGACCTCGTGCCCCGGTACGAAGGGAAAGCGCGACATGCCCCATTCGTTGTTGATCATCGAAAGATCGGAGTGGCAGACGCCGCAATAGTCCACCGCCACTTCCACTTCTTCGGCGCCCAAGGGGCCGAGATCGAACTCGGCAAGCACCAGCGGCTTGCCCCCTTCCTGGACAGCCCAGCCTTGCATGGTTGACATGGCATTGCTCCGGTCGGGGAGGGTGGCATGTGGGAAAACGCGCAGTCTAGGGCGCCCCGTGTCGGTGCCACGTGTAAAGCACAACGATGGACGAATGACGCACGCTGTTGGCATGCTGTTCCATCCCCACCCGTGGAGCGCTCCCATGCAATACCGTCGCCTTGGCACATCCGGCCTGCAGCTTTCTGCGCTTTCATTCGGCGCGTGGGTCACCTTTGGCACGCAAGTGGGGCGTTCGCTGGCGCGTGATCTGCTGGCCATGGCCCACGATCACGGCATCAATTTTTTCGACAACGCCGAGGTCTACAACCATGGCGTCGCCGAGACACTGATGGGCGATGTGCTCGCCGATCTGCGCTTTCCCCGCGACAGCTACTGCGTGTCGAGCAAGGTGTATTTCGGCGCGGTGGATAATCCGCTGCCCACCCAGCGCGGCCTGTCGCGCAAGCATGTGATCGAAGCCTGTCATCAGGCGCTGCAGCGTTTGCGTGTCGATCATCTGGATCTCTACTTCTGCCATCGCCCCGATCCGGATACGCCGATTGTCGAAACCGTGGCAGCCATGGATACACTGGTGCGCCAGGGCAAGGTGCTCTATTGGGGCACCAGCGAATGGCCGGCGGAGGCCATCATCGAAGCCCATCGGGCGGCGCGCGACAACCACATGTTCGCGCCGACGATGGAGCAGCCGCAGTACAACCTGCTGCATCGCGAGCGCGTGGAGCAGGAATACGCGCCGCTGTACGACACCTATGGCATGGGCACCACCATCTGGTCGCCGCTGGCGTCGGGTCTGCTGAGCGGCAAGTACAACCATGGCGTGCCTGCCGAATCGCGTCTGGCGCAGCCGGGCTATGAGTGGCTGCGTGAAGCGGTGCTCGAGAATGACGGCTCGCGACTTGAAAAGGTGCGACGACTGGCGCCGATCGCCGATGAACTCGGCGTCTCCATGGCGCAGCTCGCGATTGCGTGGTGCCTGGCCAATCCGCATGTTTCCACGGTGATGCTGGGTGCGAGCAAGCTGGAGCAACTGGAGCAGAATCTTGGGGCGTTGGCGTTGTTGCCGAAGCTGGATGGGGATGTGTTGAGGCGCATCGCGACGGCGGTAGCGTGAGCTGATTTTCTGTGGGAGCGCACCCTGTGCGCGACCGCCACGCCTGGGTGTATCGCTCCGTTGGTTTGTCGCGCACAGGGTGCGCTCCCACACACAGCGAATGCCCTTTGCCCGCGGTTTGCCACAACTGGTCGCCGTGTCGCCCGCGCACGGCCCTCGGCATCCGCAAAATTCGCGACATGCTGCCCCGACTTTCCATCACGGATGTTGGCTTATGAAACTTTCCCGCATCGCGATTGGCGGCTGCCTCGCGCTCGCCTCGATCACCGTGGCGCACGCTGACAAGGCGGCCTGGACGCAACCGCAGCAGCCGTTTCGCATCTACGGCAACACTTACTACGTCGGCACGCACGGGCTCACCGCCATTCTTATCGCATCATCTGACGGTTTGGTGCTGCTTGATGGCACGCTGCCGCAGAACGCCGCGCTGGTCGAGGCCAATATCAAAGCGCTGGGCTTTCAGCTGCACGATGTAAAGCGCATCCTCAATTCGCACGCGCATTCGGATCATGCCGGCGGCATCGCTGCGATCGCGCGCGACAGCGGTGCGCGTGTGATGGCAAGTGAAGTCGGTGCGAAGGAGTTGCAGCTGGGTGGCCACTACCCGAACGATCCGCAATACGGCGACGCGCCGACGTATCCGCCGGTGAGTTCGGTGGAGGTCGTTGCAGACAACGGCGTGGTCCGCCTGGGCGACGTGACCGTGACTGCCCACTACACACCCGGACATACCCCCGGCAGCACCACCTGGACATGGCAGTCGTGCGAGGGCAAGCGCTGCCTCAACATGGTTTACGCCGATAGCATCAGCGCGCTGACGGCTGGCAGTTTCCGCTACAGCGATGCGGCCCATCCGGAGCGGGTGAGCAACTACAGGCACGGGCTGGCCGTGATCGCCAGCTTGCCCTGCGACATTTTGATGGTGCCGCATCCCGACCAGATCTATTTCCTCGAGAAGGTGGCCCGCCGCAGCGCCGGCGCGCCCGATCCCCTGGTGGACCCCGCCGCCTGTAAGGCCTACGCGCAGATGGGAACCCGCAGCCTGGATGACAGGCTGGCCAAGGAGCGCGTAGGGCAATAGACCGCCGGCAAAACAGGGTGTTGACACGGAAATGAGAATTATTATCATCTGAGGTGTCACCACTCTCCTGCGGAGCTCCACCATGACCACGGTTTTGTCCCTCCCTCAGGGTGCCGACGCCCTGGCGCGCCCGTTCCGCCTGCTCAGCCTGAAGCCCTCGGTGCCCGCGCCGGATGCCGCCACTCGCCGTGTTTCCAGCCAGATGCTGCTCAAAGGCGAGCGCGAACTGGTGATCCAGCACCAGGGCAGCGAGTACCACCTGCGCCTGACCCGCAACGACAAGTTGATCCTCACCAAGTAAGCCTTGCCGCGGCGCAGGCCGGCGCCGGGCATGCCGTCTCCCCCGAGGGAGCTTCATGGGCAAGGACGCCTTCCTCCGGCCACGGCCGGGACACCTCTCAAGACCCTAAGCCACGCGGTTCTCCTTCGAACGCCAGCCAGGTCGCTTCCTGCCAAGGAGTACTGACGATGTTTGGCTGGCTTGCACATGCCTTTGCTACGAACCGATCCGGTACAGACACGGCGGCATGGACCATCAGCCGCAGCTCGGTTCGGATCGACGGCACGACGCTCGCCGCGCGCCTGCCATCGCTGGGTGGCGTGCTGTATCTGCCGGCTTGCGCCGCCTCGCGTCCCGCACGCGAGCTGGCTCCGGGCTGGCTGGTGACGCGGCAGGATCTGGCGCCGCTGCTGCAAACGGAAGAACTGCGCGCATCAAGCATGATCGGCGCAGACGGCCCGCGCGAATGGATCGACTGCTTCGATGCGTCCGGCACGTTCTGCGCCCGCCTGCACCTGCTGCCGGACACCGACTATCTCGCCTGGGATGCCTTGCTCGCCGGCGGCACGCCACTGCCGGCCGCGCCGGTATGCCCCGGCGAAGTGGCCTGCAAGGCGGCGATTGCGGAGCTGCTGTGTTTTCACACCGCGCGGATCGCGTCGCTGGATGTGCTCGACACGCTGCCGCTGGGACAACTCTCCTCACTGGGCCGGGGCATTGCCCGCGACGTGGCGAGGGCGGCGGCGGTGTCGCTGGCGCCGGCGTTCGACTAGGCAGGCGTCACGGTCACGTCCGCGGACGTTTGTCCGCCTGTCCGTGCAGGTGTCCGCGGACAGCTGTCCGCGCCCTGGGTGACATTTCAACTCGCTGAAAAATATCGAATAAATCGGCGCTTTGGACTTGGCACGCGGATTGCTCAGTAGGGTCAGGGGCCGCATTGTCAGCGGCCAGGGACCCATCGATGATTCGCGATACCTCCGCACAAGACCGACTGGTCGAGGTCAAATCCAACCCCAAGCGCCGCATGCTGCTGATCGGCATTGGCGTGGCCGTGGTGGCCGTGCTGGCCTTGTTCGGTCCGCGCATTGGGCGCCTGTTCTCGGCCGACGCTTCGGTGAGCAGCTCGCGTCTGGCGTTCGCCACGGTCGAGCGCGGTCCGTTCGTCCGCGATATCGCGGCCGAAGGCAAGGTGGTGGCGGCAGTCAGCCCCACGCTTTATGCCACCTACGGCGGTGCGGTCACGCTCAAGGTGCACGCAGGCGATGCGGTGAGGAAGGGCCAGGTGCTGGCCGTCATCGACAGCCCCGAACTGACCAACAAGCTCGCCCAGGAAATGAGCGCCGCCGACGCCATGCAGGTGGATTACCTGCGTGCGCAGATCGATGCGCGCAAGACGCGCGGCGAGCTGCAGAAGGCTTTCGACAACGCCAGCATCGACAAGCAGGGCGCGGAACGCGACCTTGCCCGCTACCAGAAGGCGTTCACGCTGGGTGCGGTGCCCAGCATGGACGTGGACAAGTCCAAGGACACGCTCGAGAAGATGCGCATCACGCTCGAGCATGCCAAGACCGATCTGGCCACCAACACCGACAGCCTGAACTTCGACATCCAGTCCAAGAAGCTCGCGCACGATCGCCAGCTGCTGATGGTGAAGGATCTGCAGCGCCAGGTGGACGACCTCAACGTGAAGTCGCCGGTGGACGGCCAGGTCGGCCAGCTGTTCATTGCTGAGCGCGCCACCGTGGCCAAGGATGCCCAGCTGGTCAGCGTGATCGATCTGTCCGCGCTCGAAGTGGAAATGAAGGTGCCGGAAAGTTTCGCGCGTGACCTGGGCATCGGCATGACCGGCGAGATCAGCGGCAACGGCGTCACCTGGAAGGGCCTGGTCAGCGCCATTTCGCCCGAAGTGGTCAATGGCGAAGTCGCCGCCCGCCTGCGCTTCGACGGCCAGACGCCCAAGCAGCTGCGCCAGAACCAGCGCCTGTCCGTGCGCATCCTGCTCGACAAGCGCGACAACGTGCTCACCGTGCAGCGCGGCTCCTTCGTCGACGAATCGGGTGGCAGCTATGCCTACCTCGTGCGCGACGGCGTGGCGGAAAAGCATCCCATCCGCGTGGGTGCCAGCAGCATCGACAAAGTGGAAATCCTCGATGGCCTGAAGGAAGGCGACAACATCGTGATCTCCGGTACCGACAGCTTCAAGGGCGCCCAGCGTGTCGCCATCTCTAATTAAGCAACCTCCAACTAACCACCACTCGAAGGACAACACCATGCTCAAGATGACTCATCTGTCCAAGGTCTACCGCACCGAAGTGGTGGAGACCTATGCGCTGCGCGACTTCAACATCAATGTGAACGAAGGCGAGTTCGTCGCCGTGACCGGCCCGTCCGGTTCGGGCAAGACCACCTTCCTCACGATTGCCGGCCTGCTGGAGACCTTCACTGGTGGCCAGTACCACCTCGACGGCGTTGAAGTGAGCAACCTCAACGACAACGAGCGATCGCGCATCCGCAACGAGAAGATCGGTTTCATCTTCCAGGCGTTCAACCTGATTCCCGACCTCAATGTGTTCGACAACGTCGAAGTACCGCTGCGCTATCGCGGCATGAAGGCGGCCGAACGCAAGGAACGCATCATGGATGCGCTCGAGCGCGTGGGCCTGGCTTCGCGTGCCAAGCACTATCCGGCTGAACTGTCCGGCGGTCAGCAGCAGCGCGTGGCTATTGCGCGCGCGCTCGCCGGTTCGCCGCGCCTGCTGCTGGCGGATGAACCGACCGGCAACCTCGACACGCAGATGGCCCGTGGCGTGATGGAGCTGCTGGAAGAGATCCATCGCGAAGGCGCCACCATCGTGATGGTGACGCATGATCCGGAGCTGGCTGCCCGCGCGCAGCGCAACGTGCACATCATCGACGGTCAGGTGGTCGACCTGGCGGAAGACCCGCGCTTCCACCACGCCGTGCACGCCGCCCGCAACAACGCTCCGGCCTGATAGCCGGCCGCCGATGCCTCCTGCTTCGGCAGGAGGCGGATTGAAGCCCTGTAAAGGACGACCATGTTCGCCTACTACCTCCAGCTTGGCTTGCGCAGCCTCCGCAAAAATCCGCTGTTGACCCTGCTGATGGTGTTGGCGATCGGCTGCGGCGTGGCCGCGTCGATGACCACCTACTCGGTGTTCCGCGCGACCTCCAACAACCCGATTCCGCAGAAGTCCTCGCAGCTGTATGTGCCGCAGATCGACAACTGGGGTCCGGAAGCGCAGCAAGACAACAAGGGCGAGCCGCCCAACGCGATCACCTATACCGACGCCATCAACCTGATGCGCGACAAGCGGGCGACGCGCCAGACGGCCTTGTTCCCGGCGGCGATGTCGATCGTGCCGGCGGATCCGTCCATGCTGCCGTTCCGCGAAACCAGTTACGCGTGGTATGCCGACGCGTTCCCGATGTTCGACATTCCCTTCCTCTATGGCCATGGCTGGACGGCGGACGAAGATGCCTCGCACGCAGCGGTAGCCGTGATCGGCAAGGCGCTCAACGACAAGCTGTTCAATGGCGCCAACAGCGTCGGCAAGAACATCAACCTCAACGGCCGCGATTACCGCATCGTCGGCGTGGCGGCCAAGTGGAACCCCGAGCCGGTGTTCTACGACGTCATCAACACCAATGGCTTCGATGATCCGATCGAAGTGTTCATTCCTTTCACGCGTGCCGTGGAAGTGCAGACGACGACCAACGGCAACAACAACTGCAGCAAGGACCCGGGCAAGGGTTGGGATGCGTGGATCAAGTCCGAGTGCGTGTGGTTGGGTTACTGGGCAGAATTGCCGACCACGGCCCAGGCGGATGCCTATCGCCAGTATCTCAACGGTTACGCCGCCGAGCAGCAGCGTGCCGGCCGTTTCCACTGGGCACCCAATACGCGCCTGCGCAATGTGACCGAATGGCTCGATTACCAGAAGGTGGTGCCGCAGGAGGCCAAGGTCTCGCTGCTGGTGTCGCTGGGTTTCCTGCTGATCTGCCTGGTAAACACGGTGGGTTTGCTGCTCGCCAAGTTCATGAAGCGCTCCTCTGAAATCGGCGTGCGCCGTGCGTTGGGCGCGACGCGCAAGGAGATCTACCTGCAATTCCTGATCGAGGCAGCCGCGATCGGTCTGGCCGGTGGCGTTGTGGGCTTGGTGCTCACGGGCTTGGGCGTGATGGGTATCTCGCTGGTGTTTGAACCGGATATCGCCAAGCTCGCCACGCTCGACGGATCGCTGGTACTGCTCACCATGCTGCTGGCAATCCTGGCGACCGTGCTGGCGGCCTTTTATCCCACGTGGCGTGCTGCGCAAGTGCAGCCGGCATGGCAGCTGAAATCCAACTGAGGCGACGACGATGCTACAGATCAAGCCCATACTCGCCGCGCTCAAGCGTCACAAGGCAGGCACGGTTCTCATCGCCATGCAGATCGCCCTGACTTTGGCGATCGTCTGCAATGCGATCTTCATCATCCATCAGCGACTGGACCGCGTGCAGCGTCCCACCGGCATGGTGGAAAGCGACCTGATGGCCATACAGACGCGCTTCGTCGGCACCGAGGAAACCAAGGCGGGTCCTCTGGTCAAGGCGGACCTGGTCGCGCTGCGCCAGCTTCCGGGCGTGCAGGACGCGGTGGCCTTGAACTCCTATCCGCTGCGCGGCGGTGGCTGGTCCACCGGTGTGCGCACCGATCCGGATGCGAAGAATTCCAAAGGACATACCACCCAATACTTCGGCGACGAGCACACCTTGCCGACCATGGAGCTCAAGCTTATCGCCGGACGCAACTTCCGTCCGGACGAAATCGTGGAAGCCGATCCGCAGGCCATACCCGATCCGGCCGCGATCATCGTGAGCAAGGCGCTGGCCGACAAGATGTATCCGGAAGGTTCGGCACTGGGCAAGACTATCTATATCGGCGATTCCAAGTCGCCCAGCACCATCGTGGGCATCGTGGAGCGCCTGCAGGTGCCGTGGAATGGCACGTGGTCCGACTCGTTCTACGAGAACTCGCTGATTCAGCCTGTACAACTCACCAGTGCGTTCACCAATTACCTGATCCGCACCAAGCCCGGCCAGCTGGCCGATGTGATGAAGGCGGCGCCGGCAGCCTTGGTCAAGGCCAACCGCATGCGCGTGATTCCTTCCGAGCGTGGCGTGCGCAGCTTCGCCCAGGTGCGTGAGTATGCGTACAAGGGCGACCGCGGCATGGCCATCCTGATGGGCGTGGTGTGCCTGGTGCTGTTGGGCATCACGGCCGCGGGCATCGTCGGCTTGACGAGCTTCTGGGTTGGCCAGCGCCGCAAGCAGATCGGCGTGCGACGCGCACTGGGCGCGACCAAGCACGACATTCTCAGCTACTTCCTCACCGAGAACCTGTTGATCGGCATTGCCGGCGTGGTGATTGGCGCCTTGCTCGCGGTCGGCATGAACCTGTGGCTGGTGACGCAGTTCGAGATGGCGCGCTTGTCGGTGGTCTATGTGTTGGTGGGCGTGGTGACGCTGCTGCTGCTGGGGCAGGGTGCCACGCTGGCGCCGGCCATGCGCGCCTCGCGCGTGTCGCCGGTGGAAGCCACGCGCTCGGTCTGACCGGCGCGTGGTGTAGCAAGACAAGGATCGCAAGGCCTGTTGGGAAACACGAGGTAACGATGAGCGGCATGTTTGTGCACAACTTGCGACTGGGCGCGGCGAGCCTTCGGCGCAACGTCTTGCTGACGACATTGATGATCATGTCGATCGGCTTTGGCGTGGCGGCGTCGATGGTGACCTTTGCCGTGTTCCGTGCGGTATCGGGTGATCCGATCCCGCAGAAGTCGTCGCAGTTGTTCGTGCCGCTGATCGACAACCGTGGACCGCAATACAACCGCCACGGCGAGCCGCCCTCGGCGCTCAACTATGTCGACGCCGTGGCCCTGATGCGGGCGCACAAGGCGGCGCGCCAGACCATGCTGTATCCGGTGGGTCTTTCGGTGATGCCGGATGACCCGCACCGCATGCCGTTCAAGGCGCCCGGCTATGCCACCTACGGGGACTTCTTCAGCATGTTCGAGGTGCCGTTCCTGTATGGCAGCGGCTGGAACGATGCGGAAGACGAAGCGCGCGAGCCCGTCATCGTGATCAGCCGCGAGCTCAATCAGAAGTTGTTCGGCGGCAACAACAGTGTTGGTCAGCGACTGGTGCTGGACGACAAGCAGTACCGCATCGTCGGCGTCACCAACAAGTGGGATCCCAAGCCGCGCTTCTTCGACACCTTCAGTGGCAATGCCTATGCTGATCCGGCGCAGATCTATATTCCCTTTACTTATGCCATCGCGCAGCACATCGACACACGCGGCAACAACAATTGCGGCAGCGACGGCAAGCGCGGCGATACCTGGGATAGCTGGTTGCAGGGCGAATGCGTGTGGATCAACCCATGGGTCGAGCTGAACAATGCCGAGCAGGTACAGGCCTATCGGCAATTCCTGGACGGCTACGCGCGTGAGCAGCGCAAGGCGGGTCGCTTCAATTGGGCTCCCAACAATCGCCTGCGCAACGTGCGCGAATGGCTGGACTACCAGCATGCGGTGCCGCCGGAAAGCCGCATCTCGATGACGCTGGCGTTCGGTTTCCTGCTGATCTGCCTGGTCAACACGATTGGCCTGCTGCTGGCGAAGTTCATGCGCCGCGCTCCGGAGATTGGCGTGCGTCGCGCGCTCGGTGCCTCGCGTGCTGACATCTATCGCCAGTTCCTGGCGGAGGCGGCGATGGTTGGACTGGCGGGCGGTGCCCTGGGATTGCTGTTCACCGCGATCGGCATGCTCGGCCTGGGCATGGTGTTCGAGCCGCAGATTGCGCGGCTTGCACACCTGGACGTGTCGTTGATGCTGTTGACCCTGCTGGTGGCCATCACGGCGACCGTGGTTGCGGCGTTCTATCCCACCTGGCGGGCGGCGCAAGTGCAGCCCGCCTGGCAGCTCAAGTCCAACTGAGGGGAGGGACGAGCCATGCAGATCAAACCGATTCTTTCCGCCTTGCGCCGGCACAAGGCCGGCACCTTTCTGATCGCCGCGCAGATCGCGCTGACGCTGGCGATTGTCTGCAATGCGTTGTTCATCATCCAGCAGCGCGTGGCGCATCTGTCCGAACCGAGCGGCATCGACGAAGCCAACACCTTCGTGATCAAGAGCGAATGGGTAGGCGCGCCCGGTCCCGATCAGGCCGATGCGCAGATGCGTGAAGACCTGCAGGTGCTGCGCCAGGTACCCGGCGTGCAAAACGTGACGCCGAGCAATTCGTATCCGCTGCGCGGCGACGGTTGGGATGACGCCATCAGGCTCAAGCCCGACCAGGTCCAGGACACCTCCGGCGCAACCATCTACTTCGCCGACGAAAACTTTATCGACACGCTGGACCTCAAGCTCATCGCCGGGCGCAATTTCCGGGCCGAGGAAATTGGCCATATGGACCTGCGTTACAAGCTCGCGCCGCCGGTAGTCATCATCACCAAGGCCCTGGCGGAAAAACTCTTCCCGGGCGAAACCGCGGTGGGCAAGACGATCTACCTGATCGGCGGTCCGGCGACCGTCGTGGGCGAAGTGGAGCTGCTGCAGGCGCAAAGCGTGGAGCATTGGGCCTCCGAGTTCGCCTATCGCTCGGTGATCATCCCCGAGCGGCTCAATGTGTCGCTGGGCGCGTTCTACATCGTGCGCACTCGACCGGGGCAGCTCGATACAGCCATGCCGGCCGCGGTCAAGGCGCTGTTTGCGCATAACCCGCGACGCGTGATCAACGAGGACGATGGCGTGCTTCCATTCAGCGAAGTGCGCTCGCGCGCCTACGAGAGCGATCGCGGCATGGCCATCCTGATGGGTGTGATCTGCGCGGTGCTGCTGGCCGTTACCGCGGCAGGCATTGTCGGTCTCACCAGTTTCTGGGTCGGCCAGCGCCGCAAGCAGATCGGTGTGCGGCGCGCACTGGGTGCGACCCGGCGCGACATACTCAATTACTTCATGACCGAGAACCTGCTGATCAGCGTGGGCGGCGTGCTGTTCGGGGCGGTGCTCGCGATTGCGATCAATTTGTGGATGGTCACGCGTTTTGAGATGCATCACCTGTCGATGGTGTATCTGATGGCAGGCGTGGCGATGTTGTTGTTGCTGGGACAGGGTGCGGTGCTGGCGCCGGCGCTTCGCGCGTCGCGCGTGCCGCCGGTGGAGGCCACGCGATCGGTGTGATCGCGTGGAGGGTGCTAAGGAGGGGAAACCACATGTTCGGCTATTACCTTGACCTGGCGCTACGCAGCCTCAGGCGTAACAAGATTCTCACCGCGCTGATGGTGGTGGCGATCGCCCTGGGCATCGGGGCGAGCATGACCACACTCACGGTGCTGCATGTGCTGTCGGGCGATCCGTTGCCCGGCACCAGCGCCACGCTGTTCTATCCGCAGGTCGATCCGCGCGACATGGACGGCTACGAGGAAGGCAAGCGCCCGCCGGAACAGGTCAGCTGGGTCGACGGCATGAACCTGCTGCATGCCAAGCGCGCCGACCGCCAGGCCTTGATGACGGGTGGTGCCGTGCCGGTGCAGCCGGCACAGGCCAACATCGATCCATTTTTCAGCGATGCGCGCTACACGAGCAGCGACTTCTTCCCGATGTTCAAGCTGCCGTTTCTGTACGGTCGTCCGTGGAGCGAGTCCGAAGACAACGCCAAGGCGCGCGTGGTGGTGATCAGCCGCACGCTCAATGAGAAGCTCTTCGGCGGCAAGAACAGCGTCGGACAAACGCTGCGCATGAAGGACAGTGCGTTCCAGGTGGTTGGCGTGCTGGACACCTGGCGCCCGACGCCGCGCTTCTACGACTTGAACATGGAAAGCTACGGCTCGGTGGAAGACGTCTTCGTACCGCTGACCACCGCTCGCGATGTCCACTTCGAACACAGCGGCTCCACCGATTGCTGGGGCACAGGCGGCGGTGACGACGAACACGCCGAAACTTCGCCATGCGTCTGGCTGCAGTTCTGGGTGCAGATCAACGGCACGGACAAGGTCGCCGCCTATCGCGACTACCTGGTGCATTACTCGCAGGAGCAGAAGACGCTCGGTCGCTTCCAGCGTCCGCCGAACGCACAGCTGCCCAGCCTGATGGAATGGCTGGACATCAACAAAGTGGTGCCCGGCGATGTGCGCCTGCAGACCTGGTTGGCGCTGGGCTTCTTGCTGGTCTGCCTGGTCAACACGGTGGGCTTGATGTTGGCGAAATTCCTGCGCAAGTCCGGCGAGCTGGGTGTGCGCCGGGCTTTGGGTGCATCCAAGCGTGAAGTGTTTGCACAGCTGCTGATCGAGTCCGGGGTGATCGGCCTCGCCGGCGGCATGGTCGGCCTGCTGCTGGCCTTCTTCGGCCTGTGGCTGGTGCGCAAGCAGCCGTCCAGCTACGCGGCGCTCGCGCATATGAGCATGGGCATGTTGTTGGTGACGTTCCTGCTGGCGGTTGGCGCCACCTTGCTTGCCGGCCTGCTGCCGGCATGGCGTGCCTGCCAGATCACTCCCGCACTGCAACTGAAGAGCCAGTGACCATGGACATTCTTCCGATCCTCTCAACATTGCGCCGCCACAAGACCACCGCCTTCCTGGTGATCGTGGAGATCGCGCTGACCTGCGCCATCGTCTGCAACGCGGTCTTCATCATCAACCAGCGCATCGAGCGCATCCATATGCAGAGTGGCGTGGATGAGCAGCATCTGCTGCATATCGCGCTGACCAACATCGGCGTGACCAAGGACGACAAGGCGCGCCGCGCGGAGGACCTGGCCGCGCTGCAACAGGTGCCGGGCGTGGTGTCGGTGGCCTCGGTCAACCAGGTGCCGTTCGGCAATTCCTCGTCCAACGGCAGCATCAAGCTCGATCCCAAGCAGCGCCTCGCCACGCTCAATGCCACCGACTACTTCGGAGAGAACGTCACCCAGACGCTGGGCACCCAGCTGATCGCGGGGCGCGAACTGCACGCCGATGACTATATGGACATGGACCAAGTGGTCAGCGCGGCGGCGGCGAAAGATGCCAAGGGCATTCCGCACGTCACGGTGATCACGCAGAAGATGGCCAATCGCCTGTGGCCGGGACAGTCGGCGCTGGGCAAGCAGGTCTACATGTCCGACTACGCATTCACCGTGGTGGGTGTGGTCAAGGAGCTGATTCGCCCATCGATCTGGGACGATTCGGCGGCCAGCTACTCGATGGTGTTGCCGATACGCGTGGCGAACAACGAGTACATCGTGCGCGTGGACGACCCGAAGAACCGCGAGCGGGTGCTGAAGGCGTCAGTGGCGAAGCTCAAGGAGATCAACCCGCATCGCATCGTGCTCAAGCAGCATCTGCTGTCGAACATGCGCGAGGATTTCTTCCAGAACGATCGCGCGATGACGGGACTGCTGGTGGCTGTATGTGCGGCGCTGCTTGTGGTCACCGCACTGGGCATCGTAGGCCTGGGCAGCTTCTGGGTCGCACAGCGTCGCCGGCAGATCGGCGTGCGGCGCGCGCTGGGTGCGACGCGCAGAAATATCCTGCATTACTTCCAGACCGAGAACTTCCTGCTCGCCACCATCGGCATCGGCGTGGGCATGGTGCTGGCCTACGGCATCAACCTGCTGTTGATGGTTCACTACGAACTGCCGCGGCTGCCGGCGATTTATTTCCCCGTGGGCGCCTTGCTGCTCTGGACGATAGGGCAGCTGGCCGTGCTGGGGCCGGCGATGCGTGCAGCAGCGGTGCCGCCGGTGGTCGCCACGCGTTCGGTCTGAGCCACGGAGGGACAAGGGAATGTTCGGTTACTACCTCGATCTGGCGCTGCACAGTCTCGGCCGCAACAAGATACTCACCGCATTGATGGTGTTGGCCATTGCGGTGGGTATCGGCGCCAGCATGACGACGCTCACGGTGGTGCATCTGCTCTCCGGCGATCCCTTGCCGGGGCGCAGCCAGGCGATCTTCTATCCGCAAGTGGACGCCGATCCGAAGAACAAGGACAGCAGCGAACCGCTGGACATGCTGGACTACCGGTCAGCGCTAGACCTGTGGAGCGCCAAGCGCGCCGATCGTCAGGTGATGCTGGTGCAGAGCACGGTGCGGCTGGATACGGCCGATGCCGGCAAGCCCGCCGTGATGATGCCGATGCTGTCGGCCACGGCGGATT
Source organism: Dyella sp. 01N448 (assembly GCF_056399225.1). Taxonomy (NCBI): domain Bacteria; kingdom Pseudomonadati; phylum Pseudomonadota; class Gammaproteobacteria; order Lysobacterales; family Rhodanobacteraceae; genus Dyella; species Dyella sp. 01N448. The sequence continues at coordinate 26,392 of NZ_JBFTQX010000003.1, forward strand.
TCTTCAGCATGTTCAATGTGCCGTTCCGTTATGGCGGGCCCTGGAGCGAGCAGGATGATGCGGCCCGCGCGCGCGTGGCCGTGATCACTGACGATCTCAACCAGAAGCTGTTCGCCGGCGAGAACAGCGTGGGGCGCGTCCTGCGCCTGCGCAGCAGCGATGTGCGTATCGTGGGCGTGCTCAAGCCATGGCGACCTTCGCCACAGTTCTACGCAGTCCGGGGCGGCCGCTTTGCTGCGGGCGATACCAGCGACTTCTATGCCAAGCCGGAAGACGTGATCACGCCGTTCTTTACCGGGCTGGATGTCAATGATGGCAATTTCCAGCAGTTCACCTGCTGGCAGATGCCCGCGCATCCGGGACATTTGCAGGATTCTCCCTGTGTTTGGGTCGCGCTATGGGTGCAGATCAACGATGCCACCCACGTCGCCGCTTATAGACGCTTCGTGGCTGACTACGCGGCGCAGCAGCAGGCAATCGGTCGCTTTACGCATTCGGGCAACACGCGTATGCGCAGCCTGATGGGTTGGCTGGATTTCAATGGCGTGTTGCCCAGCAATGTGCGACTGCAGGCTTGGCTGGCGGTGGCTTTTCTGGCCATCTGCCTGGTCAACATGGTGGGCTTGTTGCTGGCGAAATTCCTGAGGCGCAGTGGCGAAATTGGTCTGCGCCGCGCACTGGGCGCCAGTCGCGCGGCGGTATTCGCGCAGTACATGGTGGAGTCGGGCTTGATCGGTTTGATCGGCGGGGCGTGTGGGTGGTTGCTGACCATGGCGGGCCTTTGGTTTATTCGGCAGCAACCAGTGGCCTATGCGGATCTGGCGCGCCTGGATGTGCCGATGTTCCTGCTCACCTTCGTCGCCGCGATCGGCGCCAGCCTGCTGGCCGGCGCGCTACCGGCAGTGCGTGCGTGCCGCGTGGTGCCGGCATGGCAACTGAAATCGCTGTGAGGCCCGCCATGACGCAATTTGCTCCCATCCTTTCCGCCTTGCGCCGTCATCGTCTCGCCACGGCGCTTATCGCGCTGGAAATCGCGCTTGCCTGCGCGGTGTTGTGCAACGCCTGTTTTCTTATCGTGGAGCAGCTTCGGGCGCTGCATATTGAGAGCGGCGTGGCCGAGTCATCGCTGGCGGTGATCAACCTAGGTTGTGACGGATGCAAGGGCGCCGACCTCAACGCCAGGGTGACCACCGCGCTGCGCAGGGTGCCCGGCGTGCAGTCGGTCGCGGTGGTCAATGCCGTGCCGTTCGCGCAACCCACGGGTTATGCCGGCATCAACCTCGACCACGAACATTTCATCGCCGTGCCGCACTTCTACGCGGGCGGTCCCGGTGCCGTGGAAACGCTGGGGCTGCAACTGGTGGCGGGACGTGCATTCCAGCCGGAGGACTTTCAGACGGCCGACCTGTGGTTGCCACAGAACCCCTCGGTTTGGATCACCCGCGCGTTCGCCGAGCGGTTGTGGCCCGGACAGGACCCGCTGGGCAAGGAGTTCTTTTCGGACCAGCACCACTTCCGGGTGATCGGCGTGATGGCGCACCTGACGCCTCCCGATCCAGGCGGTGGTCATGGCGACAGCGCGGGCGAGTGGTCCGTGTTCGTGCCGGTGAATCCAGGCGCGTCGCTCAATGGTGTTTATGCATTGCGCGCAAATCCTGGCGATCTTCCGCGCGTGCTGCGCGAAGCTCGCGACGCCGCACAGAAGGCGGCCCCGGAAGCGGTGCTCGACCTGCAGCAGAGCCGCACCGTGCCTGAGCTTCGCTCGGACTTCTTCCGCCAGACGCGCATCATGGTCGGTACGCTGGCCGGCGTCATCGTGGCGTTGCTGCTGGTGACGGCGCTGGGCATCGTGGGGCTGGCCAGCTTCTGGGTACAGCAGCGGCGCAAACAGATCGGCATACGCCGCGCCATCGGCGCCACGCGCGGCGACATCCTGCATTACTTCCAGGCCGAGAATTTCCTGATCGTGACGGTGGGCATCGCCATCGGCATGGTGCTGACCTTCGCGCTCAATCTGGTGCTGATGAAGTTCTACGAAGTGCCGCGCCTGCCGGTGTATTACCTGCCAGTGGGTGCGCTGGTGCTGTGGGGGCTGGGGCAGCTAGCCGTATTGGCGCCGGCCTTGCGCGCGTCGCAGGTACCGCCAATGGTGGCGACGCGATCGGTGTGATGTCTTGCGGGGAATGGCATGGCCGGCGCTGCGCCGGTTAATGTCACAGGGGAGCAGCACGCAAAGAGTGCTGCGTCAGGCAGGTAAATCAGGCAACAGGGAAGCAACGGATGCGTTACAACCTGATGTTAGCGTGGCACGGCTTGACGCGTTTTCCTCGTAGCACAGTGCTTGCGGTACTCACCGTTGCGATGGGGCTGGCAGCCACCATGACAACGCTGGCGCTGTTGCACCAGCTCACCGCCGATCCGCTGCCAGGGCGCAGCAATCATCTGTACCTGGCATGGGTGGATACGGTGCATGCCAAGCCGCAGCAGAACCAGTCGCTCAACGACCTCACGATCGAGAACCATCACCGTATCAAGCTGGGCGATGCGGAAGAACTGCTGCGCGATCACCGTGCCACATGGCAGGCGCCGATGGCGAGCGTGTTCACCGGCTTCAAAAGCGACGGAGACAAACCACGCAAGGGCAGGGACTACCTGCTTGCCACCACCAGCGAGTTCATGCCGATGCTGGGCGTGTCGCTGCGGAGCGGACGCGGCTGGACGGCGGCGGAGGATCAGGCGCACGCACCGGTCGCGGTGATCGACAGCGAGATGGCGCAGTCGTTGTATGGCACCACCGATGTACTGGGGCGCGACCTTCTTCTTGGACACGGCGTGTTCCGCATCATCGGGGTGAGTGCGCCGTTTTCGCCGCAGCCGCACTTCTATGACTTGGCGTCGTTTACGTTCGGCAACCTGCGCCGTGACCAGGCGTTTGTCCCGCTGTACGCGCTGTTGGACGCGGGCGTGGACTTGGCGGGCACGGATGGTTGCGACGAGGATGGCCCTCAAACGAAATCGTTGTTCACCAGTGACGCCAGGCATTGCGCGACACTGAGCTATTGGGTGGACCTGCCGAATCGCGCCAAGGCGGACGACTTTCTCCTGTACCTGCAGCACTACCTCGACAATCAACAAGCCATGGCCAGTTATGGCAAGCCGAGGCCGGCCCAATTGACCGGCGTTGGCGCGTGGCTGAGCAAGCAAAATGTCGTGCCTGACAACGTGCGACTCAATGCGTGGCTGGCAGGGTCCTTCCTGTTGCTGTGCATGGCGAATGTCGCTGGCCTACTGGCCGCGCGCTTCCTGCGCCGTAGCGCGGAGATCGGCATACGTCGCGCGCTGGGTGCACCGCGCCGCGCCATCTTCCAGCAGCATGTATTGGAGGCGGCGATGATCTGCCTGATCGGCGGCGTGATGGCCTTGCCGCTGACGCTGTTCGGATTGTGGACGTTGCGTTTGCAGGATGGCGGCTTCACCGATCTGGCGCGGCTGGATCCGGCGATGTTTGGAGCGTTGTTCGCACTTGCCTTCGCGGTAGGTATCGTCACGGGCTGGCTGCCCGCCTGGCGCGCCTCACGCGTCGAGCCGGGCTTGCAGGTCAAGAGCGCCTAAGGAGTACGACGATGTCACCTGCCATCATGCTCAAGATCCTTCGCCGCCATGCATTGATGCCTGCGCTGGTGTTGTTCCAGACGGCACTGGCCTGCGCCATTCTGTGCAACGTGCTGTTCCTTGTGTGGCAGCGCGTGCAGCCGATGATCGCGCCCAGCGGGGTGGCGGAAGACGAACTGGTGCTGGTCGACCAGATTGCCTCGCCCGTGCGCCCGTGGACGGCCGCCGAAGTGCATACGGGCGAGCTGGCGTTGAGCCACTTGCCCGGCGTGCGCTCCGCGTCTGCGGCGCTGGGCTTGCCGATGATCAGCACGATGATGATCGACTACACGCTGCAATCGCCGCAGGGCGCCAAGGTGGGTGTGAACGGCTACTTCGGCGTCGGTCTCGTCCGCACCTTGGGGGTGGACCTGTTGGCGGGCCGGGACTTTCTGCCGGAGGAATATCGCGACTTTGGCGTCAACCAGCCTTCCAGCGGCCTGCCAACGACTTCAACGGCCGAGCCCTTGATCATTACGCAGTCGCTGGCTCGACAGTTATTCGGCGACCAGCCTGCGGTGGGCAAGATGTTGCAGGTGCCGGATGAGCCTGACGGGCACGGCTATCAAGTGGTGGGCGTGGTGCGCCATTTGATGCGCAACCAGTTGACGCTGGCCACGGACGGTCGCGCGGACAACACCGTGCTGGCCGCCAAGCGCATCGGTGACACGGCGATGCTCAGCTATGCGGTGCGCATTGACCCGGCCATGCGTGAGGTGGCTCTGCGCGGCATCCGCGCCGCCATTAAGCAACAGTTCGGCGCGATGGCCGTCAGCGATTTCCCGGTGAAGATCACCACCTACGCCGAGCGCCGCCACGATGCCTTGGCCAGCCAACGCGCCGCCCTGTGGCTCTTCGCCGGCGTCACCATCGCCGTGATCGTGGTCACCGCCATCGGCATCATGGGCCTCACCGGCTTCTGGGTGCAGCGGCGCACGCGCCAGATCGGCATCCAGCGGGCGCTGGGGGCGCGTCGTTCGCAGGTGTTGCGCTATTTCATGCTGGAGAACCTGCTGATTGCCGGCGCTGGCGTGGTGGTCGGCATGGCGTTGGCTTATGTGGCCAATGGGCTGCTGATGCATTACTACGAGCTGCCGCATCTGCCTTGGAACTACCTGCCCATCGGCGGCGCGGTGGTGCTGTTGCTCGGCCAGTTGGCCGTGCTGGCGCCGGCCAGGCGGGCGGCTGAGGTGCCCCCGGTGGTGGCCACGCGGGCTATCTGAACGAGGGGCCGTGCAGTTCGGCACGGGCAGCGCGGCCCGCGGTGTGCAGAATAGACGTTATCTCAACCCGAGGATGTACCCATGAAGATTGGACCACGTATGCTCCTGGTCAGCCTGGCACTGTCTGCGGCCTGTGCCGCCTCGGTGCAGGCCGCCACGGCGGATGTCTCCACGCGCGAAAAGGCGTTGAACGATCTGCTGGCCGAGCAGTGGCAGCACAATCTGGAGAACTCGCCGGAGTTCGCCACCATCCTCGGCGATCTGCGCTACAACGACCGCTGGACCGACGCCTCGCTGGCGCACCAGCAGGCCGAAATAGCCAAGGCCCAGGACTTCCTCAAGCGCTTCCAGGCGATCGACACCACCGGCTTCTCCGCCGATGACAAGCTCAACCAGCAACTGATGGTTCGCCAGCTGCAGGACGCGCTCAAGTCGCATCAGCTGAAGCTCGACGAGATGCCGCTGGACCAGATGAGCGGCGCGCACTTGCAGCTCGCCGGTTTCATCAGCTCCATCCCGTTCGACAACACCAAGGAATACGACGACTACCTCGCGCGCCTGAAGGCCGTGCCGGCCCTGTTCGACCAGGTCACCGCGGTCGCGCAGCAGGGCCTGAAGGACGGCATGATGCCGCCGAAGTACCTGCTCGAAAAAGTCGTCACGCAGATCGACAGCATCGGCAAGCCGGCCGGCATGGACAGCGTGTTTGCCGAGCCGTTGAAGCACTTCCCCAAGTCGGTCTCCGCGGCTGACCAGAAGCGCCTGCACGACGCCATCCTCGCCGCGATCGACCAGCAGGTGCGCCCGGCTTACCAGAAGCTCGGCGCGTTCGTGAAGAACGATTACGCCCCGCACGGCCGCAGCGAGCCGGGCGTGTGGCAGCTGCCCAACGGCGCGGCGATCTATGCCTTCCAGGTGGAGCAGATGACCACCACCAAGGAAAGCCCGGAGCGCATCCACGAGATCGGCCTGTCCGAAGTGAAGCGCATCGAAGGCGAGATGACCGAGATCGCCAAGCAGCAGGGCTTCAAGGATTTGCCGAGCTTCCGCGAGTCGCTCAAGACCAACCCGAAGGTGCATGCGACCTCGCGTGAGGACATCCTCAACCGCTATCGCAATTACCTGGCTGGCATGCAGCCGGAACTGCCCAAGCTGTTCGGCCTGCTGCCCAAGACCAAGGTGGAAGTGGTGCCGGTGGAAGCCTTCCGCGAGAAGGAAGCCGCTGCGGCCGAATATCACCAGGGCACGCCGGATGGTTCGCGTCCGGGCCAGATCTTCGTCAACACCGGCGACTACCAGAACCGCAGCGTGCTGAGCATCGAGTCCACCGCCTATCACGAAGGCATCCCGGGCCATCACATGCAGATCTCGATCGCGCAGACCCTGCCCAAGCTGCCGCCGTTCCGCCAGCAGGCGGGCTATACCGCGTATATCGAAGGCTGGGCGCTGTATGCCGAGCAGCTGGGCAAGGAAGTGGGCTTCTACAAGGATCCGCTGTCCTACTACGGTCATCTGTCCGATGAACTGCTGCGCGCCGACCGCCTCGTGCTCGATACGGGCGTGCATTACAAGCACTGGTCGCGTCAGCAGATGGTGGACTTCTTCCATGCCCATTCCAGCGAGGATGAGCCGGATGTGCAGGCCGAAACCGACCGTTACATCACCTGGCCGGGCCAGGCGCTGGCATACAAGATGGGCCAGCTGAAGATCCTCGAGCTGCGTGCGCGCGCCAAGAAGGAGCTGGGCGACAAGTTCGACATCCGCTCGTTCCACGACGAAGTGCTGGGCGGCGGTGCACTGCCGCTGGACGTGCTGGAATCGCGTACCGATGCCTGGATCGCCGCGGTGAAGGCCGGCAAGGCGCCGGTACATCCGGTCGCTGGTTGATCCACCTGCGTGCGTCGCCCTCGGGGCGGCGCACGCATCCCTGGCCAGGATGGACGGGAATATGAACGACGAATCGCCACGAATCGACCGATTGATGGCAACCTTTTGGCGTGGAGATGCATCCACGTCTACATGTGCAAGCGACGAATGCGAACCGTACTGATCATCGACGACAACCCGGCCGTGGGTGAGGCGCTGTCCCTGGCGCTCTCCCTCCATGAGATCCGCCCGCTGATCGCGCTCACGCCCGAGCAAGGCCTGGCCATGCTCGAGACCGAGCGGGTGGACGTAGTGATCCAGGACATGAATTTCACCGCCGATACCACCTCGGGCGAGGAGGGTATCGCGCTGTTCCGCGAGCTGCGCCAGCGCCATACCGATATGCCGGTGATCCTGCTCACGGCCTGGACCCACCTGGAAACCGCGGTGGAACTGGTCAAGGCGGGGGCGGCCGACTATCTCGCCAAGCCGTGGGACGACGCCAAGCTGCTCGCCACGGTGGAAAACCTGCTGGAGCTTTCCGAGTCCACCCGCGAAGTCACGCGCGCCCGCAACGAGCGCCGCAAGCGTCGTGAGGACCTGCAGCGCCGCTACGACCTCGACGGCATCGTGTTCGCCTCCGAAGCGATGGCACGCACGCTGGACCTGGCCTGCCAGGTGGCGCGCTCCGATGTGCCCGTGCTCATCACCGGCCCCAACGGCGCCGGCAAGGAACGCATCGCCGCCATCGTGCACGCCAACTCGGCGGTCAAACGTGGCCAGTTCATCGCCGTGAACTGCGGTGCGCTGCCGGGGGAATTGATCGAAGCCGAATTGTTCGGCGCCGAAGCCGGCGCTTACACCGGTGCCAACAAGGCGCGCGAAGGCCGCTTCGAAATGGCCGATGGCGGCACCTTGTTCCTCGACGAAATCGGCAACCTGTCGTTGTCGGGTCAGGTAAAGCTGCTGCGCGTGCTGGAGACCGGGCAGTTCGAGCGATTGGGCTCAGGCCGCACGCGCCAGGTGAAAGTGCGCGTCTTGAGCGCCACCAATGCCGACCTCAAGGCGATGATCCGTGCAGGCACCTTCCGCGAAGATTTGTATTACCGCCTCAACGTGATCGAAGTGAACCTGCCACCGCTGGCCGATCGCGTCGACGACATCCTGCCGCTGGCCGAATTCTTCCTCGGTGGCCGCGCTGAACTGACCGATGCCGCGCGCGATTCGATGCTGAGCTATCCGTGGCCGGGCAACGTGCGTGAATTGAAGAACTCCATCGAGCGCGCCGCTTTGCTGGTGAGTGATGGCCGCATCACGCCCGAACAGCTGAACCTGCCTCAGATTGCCGTAGCCGGCGCGCGCAACCTGGATGAACCCAGCCGCGAGTCGGTGGAAGCCGCGCTCGACAAGGCCGGCGGCGTCGTCAGCCGCGCGGCCCAGACCCTGGGCCTGTCGCGGCAGGCTTTGTATCGCCGCATGGAACGCTACGGCCTGGCCCAGGCGTGATAGCCGCAGGAGCGGCAGCAAACACCTGTGGGAGCGCACCCTGTGCGCGACAGGGGCTCGCGAAAGGCTGTCGCGCACAGGGTGCGCTCCCACAGATGCTGCAAGACCGCCCGGCGATTGCCCATGGCCCTAAGCCCGAGGATGATGTTGACCGTGCAGAAGGAGTCCGCCATGCGACACCGCACCCTGCTACTCGTCATCGGCTTGTGCTGCCTGAATGCTGCAGCCTGGGCCCAGGGCAGCGCGCCCCCCAAAACTCCCAATCTCACGCTGCCCACGATGCCGCCCGCCCCGGCGAGCACGGTGGCAGACGGCTATCGCGACACCTTGAGCAGCGCAGCCAACGATGCGCAACGCTTCAACTTCAGCGCCAACCCCGCCAAGGACAAGGCGCCGCCCGATCAGTCGCCGATCCGCGTGATCATCAACAACGGTCACGGGCCGAACGTCAACTGCGTGCCCATGGGGCCGGGTGCGGGATGCCACTGATGCCAATGGCTCACGGAGGAGACTTTTGATGCGGCTGGGTTTGCGTTCGCTCGAGTCGCGCATGGTGATCCTGCTGGGCTTTGCAGGCCTGACCGGTGCACTCATCTACGCCGGCGTCACCCAATGGCCGTTGCCGCAGATCCTGGTGTGGATGCGGCACGACCTGGGCATCGATCTGGGCACACCGGCGCGCTTTGGTTTCTATGGCGGCATCATCGTCTCGCTCGCCTTCCTGCTGCCGTTGTCGCTGTGGCTGGGCCATCGCGTGATGTCGCCGATCACCAAACTGCTGCGCGCGCTCGAAGGTGCCGTCGCCAGTTATCGCGACGGCGACTTCAGCTTTTCCATCGCCGCCACGCGTCGCGACGAACTGGGCGAACTCATCCGCATGCACAACGCGCTGGGCCAGACCCTGCGCGAACAGCGGCAGAACCTCGCCCAGCGTGAATTGCTGCTCGATACCGTGGTGCAGAACACGCCGGTAGCGCTCGTGCTCACCGATGCGAGCAACCGCGTCACCTACGCCAATATTGCCGCGCGCCATCTGTTCAACGAAGGCCGCACGCTGCATGGCCTGAGCTTTGCCGAGCTGATCAGCGACAGCCCGGAAGCGCTGCGGCGTGCGGTGGAAGGCGGCGAAGATGCGCTGCTCACCGTTGAAATGGATGGCGGCGAAGAGACCTTCCATCTCTCGCAACGCAGCTTCCGCCTGCATGGCAGGCCGCATCGCCTGCAGCTGTTTCGCCGCATGACGCGCGAGTTGTCGCGCCAGGAAGTGGCGACGTGGAAACGCGTGATCCGCGTGATCAGCCACGAACTCAACAATTCGCTGGCGCCGATTTCCTCGCTGGCGCATTCGGGTGCGGAACTGGCGCGTCGCGGTGATACCGCGCGCCTGCCGGGCGTGTTCGCCACCATCGGCGAGCGCGCGCGCCATCTGCATGGATTCATCGCAGGCTACGCCAGCTTCGCCAAGCTGCCCGCGCCGCAACCGGTGGCGATCGACTGGAAGCCGTTCCTCGACGGCTTGTCGCTGCACTGCAAGTTTCAGCTGCGCGGCTCGGTTCCCGAACAAGCGGGCTGGTTCGACGCCGCACAGATCGAGCAGGTGCTGATTAACCTGGTCAAGAACGCGCACGAATCGGGCAGTGCCGACGACGAGGTCTCGCTATCGCTCGGGATCATCGGCCGCGACGTGCGCATCGAAGTGGCCGACCGCGGCCCCGGCATGAGCGAAACCGTGCTGGCGCAGGCGCTGCTGCCGTTCTATTCCACCAAGCGCTCGGGCACGGGTCTGGGCCTGGCCCTGGCGCGCGAGATCGCCGAAGCCCATGGCGGCCGCATCGCCCTGGCCAACCGGGAAGAGGGCGGCCTGCGGGTGAGCCTGCTCCTGCCCCTGGGGCCGCGTTGAGCCCCTGATCGCTTGTCTCCGCGCTCGCCTATACTCGGAGGCAACCTTCATGGAACGGGGATGTGGCAATGGGACAGCTGTTTGCTTTGGTGATCATCCTGGTCGCGGTGATCGTGCTCGCCAAACTGGTGCGCATCGTGCCGCAGGGTTACGAATGGACAGTGGAGCGCTTCGGACGCTACACGCGCACGCTCTCACCCGGCCTGCATTTCCTGGCGCCCTTCATCTACAACATCGGGCGCAAGATGAACATGATGGAACAGGTGCTGGACGTGCCCTCGCAGGACGTCATCACCAAGGACAACGCGGTCGTGCGCGTGGACGGCGTGGTGTTCTACCAGGTGCTGGATGCCTCCAAGGCCGCCTATGAGGTGGCCAATCTTGAGCAGGCCGCGTTGGCCTTGATCATGACCAATATCCGTACCGTGCTCGGTTCGATGGATCTGGACGAATCGCTCAGCCAGCGCGATGCCATCAATGCCAAGCTCCTGAAAGTGGTCGACGAAGCCACCCATCCGTGGGGCGTGAAGGTGAACCGCATCGAGATCAAGGACATCGCGCCGCCGCGCGACCTGGTCGATTCGATGGCCCGCCAGATGAAGGCAGAGCGCGAGAAGCGCGCCAATATTCTCGACGCAGAGGGCTTCCGTCAGGCGGCCATCCTCAAGGCCGAAGGTGAAAAGCAGTCGGTCATCCTCGCCGCCGAAGGCGAAAAAGAAGCCGCCTTCCGCGCCGCCGAGGCCCGCGAACGATCCGCCGAAGCCGAGGCGAAGGCGACCGCGATGGTGTCGGAGGCGATCGCCAACGGCAACGTCAACGCGCTCAACTACTTCGTCGCCACCAAGTACGTCGAGGCGCTGAAGGAAATGGCCAACTCGCCCAATCAGAAGATGTTGCTGCTGCCGATGGAATCCACCGGCATCCTCGGCTCGCTCGCCGGCATTGCCGAACTGGCCAAGGATTCGCTCAGCCAGCAGCAGGCGAGCACTACGGTCCGCCGTACACCGCCCTCGATCAGCTGAGACCAGGGACGCGACGACGATGGAACAGATCGCCCTTCACTACCTATGGTGGATTCTTGCGCTGGTGTTGATCGCCATCGAAGTGATCCTGCCCGGCTATTTCATGTTGTGGATCGGCATTGCCGCCGGCATCACCGGCGTCGTGGTGCTGGTGGCGCCGGATTTGCCGATGCTGGGGCAGGCACTGGTATTCGCGGTGCTCGCTTTTCTGTCGTGCGCCGCCTACTGGTATGGCCTGCGCCCTCGCCTGATGCGCGATGAGCCGGGCGATGCGCTGCTCAATCGCCGCGGTGAACAGAAGATCGGCCAGCGCTACGTGCTGGTGGAACCGATTGTTCATGGGCGGGGCAAGGCGAAGGTGGGCGACGGTCTGTGGCTGGTGAGTGGGCCGGATTTGCCGGCGGGGGCGATGGTGGAGGTGGTTGGGGTGGAGGGGACGACGTTGCTGGTGAAGGTGGCGGATTAGGTTGTCGTTGGATTGAGTCGATCCCATCTGCTCGTCATCTCGGGGTCGGCTGCCTCTTGCTCGTCGCCGCGGCGCGGGCCGGAGGCGCTTTTCGACAGAGAAGCTGGTCATCCAGATTCGTCAGTCTCCGGTTGCCGCCTTGAGGCCAGGGTGCCGCCTACGCGGCGGGCGTTTCGAACGGCTGCCGCCGCTCGAGTCACTTTTCTTTGCTGGCCCAAAGAAAAGTAACCCAAAGAAATGGCCTGATAACGCCCGCAGCATCGTGTTGGGATAAGCCCGAACGCTCGAGGCGCGCTGTTGTGGGACAACCTCCGAGGGTACACAGGGGATACTTCCAAGCGCTGCGCAACGCGCCCGAATCGGAGAGGACTTAAAGCGGGGCCTCGCTGCGCATCGGCTTTAGTCGTCCCGCTTCCCTTTGCCACGCGGGCTTGTCTGTGGGAGCGCACCCTGTGCGCGACAGCCACGCCGCGGTGTACCGCTCCGTAGGTTTGTCGCGCACAGGGTGCGCTCCCACAAAGAGCCGACCGGCAAGGTTGATCCGCAACCCACGAAGCTGCCTAACCCTTGTAGGAGCGCACTTGTGCGCGACCGCGGAGCGAGGATGTACCGCTCCGTTGGCTGGTCGCGCACAAGTGCGCTCCTACAAAAAGCCATCCAAATCAGTTTTACTAGGGTCATGCCCATGACCCCACCTTCATCATCCGCGGCCAACGCCGCCCCCACGGTCACGCGATGAATCCTTCGACCGTCCCCACCCCGCTTGCCCTGGCGCCGCTCAATACGCGCATCGCGTTCCTGCTGGAGCTGGCGCGACGGCTGCATCAGTACGGCACGGCGGCGCCACGTCTGGAGGGGGCGATCTGGGGCGCGGCCCAGCGGTTGGGGCTGGTGGCGGACGTGTGGTCCAGTCCCACGGCCATCATCATTTCGTTCACCGACCTGTCCCAGGGTGAGGACGAAGTGGCGCAGGTGACGCAGGTGATGCGGCTGGCGCCCGGTGATGTGAACCTCGGACGCCTTAGCGACGCCGATGCCATCGCCGACAAGGTGATCGCTGGCGACATCGAATTGCGCGAGGGTTTTCGCCTGTTGCGCGAGCTGGGTCGACCCGATACGCGCCGCGCGCAAGCCGGGGTGATCGCCAGTTACGGCCTCGCCGCCGCCAGTGTGGTGGCGCTGCTGCTGCACAGTTCGTGGGCCGACCTGGTGACGGCCGCGCTGATCGGACTGATCATCGGCACCATCACGGTGCTGTCGGCCACGCGTCCGCGCCTGGCAGTGGCGAGTGAGGCGATCAGCGCCTTGGTCGCGACCACCATCGCCATCGTCGTCAGCCAGTTCGTGGTGCCGCTGGCGATCAAGTCGGTGATTCTGGCGGGACTGATCGTCCTCATGCCCGGCATGGCCCTCACGACGGCTGTGCGCGAAATCTCCAGCCAGCATCTGGTGGCTGGCGTGGCACGCATGGGCGGCGCCATCGCCACGCTGATCAAACTCACCTTCGGTACCGTCGCCGCCACGCAGCTATGCAGCGCGTTCGGCATCGAAGGGCGTGATTACGCACTGCCGCCGTTGCCCGCATGGACGGACTATCCGGCACTGCTCGTCGGCGCTTTCGCCTTCGCCATTTCCTTCCGCGCGGCACGACGCGACTGGCTGGTGGTGATGGCGGCCGTGGTACTGGGCTATCTCTCCACACGCTGGGGCGGTGCGTTGGCCGGCAAATTGCCGGCGGCGCCGTTTGGTGTGTTTCTTGGAGGATTGATCCTCAGCAGCGTGGCCAATCTCTATGCGCGCTTCGTGCATCGGCCGGGCGCCTTGATTCGCGAACCAGGCATTATCCTGCTGGTGCCCGGTAGCGTAGGGTTTCGCAGCGTGTCGTATATGTTGGAACGCGATACGACCCTGGGCATGGACAGCACCATGCTGCTGATCACGCTGCTCATTGCCCTGGTGGCAGGGTTGCTGTTTGGCGACCTGTTGATCGCGCCACGCCGCTCGCTTTGAAACATGCCCGCCGAGCCGGTATTCGCTGACAGGACAGCACGCCAATAGCCTGTACGTCGCATCGTAGTATCTCCGGCAGGATGCACCTTACGATTCTTACTTGGGCTGCAACGGCCATCTGTCGAATGGAGAAGAACCTTGCAGCCGGATGCGATGGCGGAGGGGCAGCTGCGCAGCGTTCTGATCGTCGATGACCATCCGATGTTCCGGCTGGCCTTGCGTTATGCGCTGACTACGCGCCATGCGCATGTGAACATTGTCGAGGCGGCGAGCCACGCAGCACTGGAGACGGCCATCACGGCGGACGAGTTCGATCTCGTCCTGCTCGATCTGGCCATGCCCGGCGCCAACGGTTTCTCCTCGTTGGTGCATCTGCGCTGCGAGCGCCCGGATATGCCGGTGATCGTGATTTCCTCCTACGAGGACCCCTACACCGTGGGCCGGGCACGGCAGTTCGGTGCTGCCGCTTTCGTGCCGAAATCCGCCACGGCGAGGGACATCTGGCATGCGATCGAGATCGTGCTCGCCGGCGGCACTTGGTTCCCGGCCGATAAGATCGATGATGGCAGCGCCAACGCCCGCACCCGGCGACGCCTCACCTCCCTGACAACACAACAACTTCGAGTGTTGCTGTGCGTTGGCGAGTGTCTGCTCAACAAGCAGATCGCCGACGAACTGCATTTGTCTGAAAACACCGTCAAAGTCCATGTCAACGCGATCCTCAAGAAACTCCAATGCACTACGCGCACACAGGCGGCGGTGCTGATACGCAGCCTTATGCTGGACTCGCCGGTCGCGTCTTTGCAGATTCGCGGTGAAGGCGTCAGCTGACAACGCATCGCTATGGCGCGGCCTTGATCGGGCAGATGGATCATGGGCGGGAGGGGCCTCGATGTACGCCCATGATCACAAAAGAAATCAGTAGGGGCGCCCGCATAGGCTTCAAATAGGGCAAATGGTCGTGCTTGAAATGATTGGCTTCGATCGTTCTTTGGACGTCCAAATCTAATGCGCGTACGTGCGTGAGATCGCGCGAGCTTGATTGATGTTGCAGTGCGTTAGTACCAATTAGCTATAGGTCGCTGCAGCGTCGCTTCCCTAGGATGAATGAACACCACGCGGTTGCCACGGGCAAGTCGCGTCGCGCGCCATGCGTGATCAAACACGGGGGAGACGATGAGAGCAAAGGTTGAGGAATTCCAAGGCGTCGACGCGGCGCCGTCGCTGTCGTCCCTGCAACGACTGAAGTCGATCGTGGGCGGCTCGATCGGCAACTTGGTCGAATACTACGACTGGTACGTCTACACGTCGTTCTCGCTGTACTTTGCCAAGGCGTTCTTTCCACAAGGTGATGCCGTATCGCAGGCGCTCAACGCCGCGGCCATCTTCGCGGTCGGCTTTCTCATGCGGCCCATCGGCGGCTGGTACTTCGGCCGTTACGCCGACCGCCATGGGCGGCGCGCGTCGCTCATGCGCTCGATCGTACTGATGTGCGCGGGTTCGCTGCTGATCGCGCTGTGCCCGACCTACGACACGATTGGTGTCGCCGCGCCTGTATTGCTGGTCTTTGCACGCTTGATGCAAGGCTTGAGCCTGGGCGGCGAGTACGGCAGTTCGGCGACGTATCTGTCCGAAATGGCTACCGGCAAGCGGCGGGGCTTCTGGTCGAGCTTTCTCTACGTCACCCTGATCGCGGGCCAATTGCTGGCGCTGGCCGTGCTGATCGTCATGCAGCAGTGGTTTTTCACCGAGGGACAGCTCAAGGCCTGGGGCTGGCGTATTCCCTTCGCGATTGGTGCCGTCGTGGCCCTCGTCGCACTGTTCCTGCGTCGGAACATGGCCGAAACCGCTGCGTTCGTGAGCAGTCAGGCCAAGGCGGCGACCGTTCAGCGGGCGAGTTCGCTGGGCTTGTTGATCAAGCACTGGCGTCCGGCGCTGATCGTGGTCGGTTTGACCATGGGCGGCACGCTGGCCTTCTATACCTATACGACCTACATGTCGAAGTTCCTGGTGCTCAGCGTCGGCCTGAGCAAGGAGACGGCGACCCTGATAAACGCCGCCACCTTGTTGGTCTATATGTTGCTGCACCCGCTGGTGGGCGGTCTCTCCGACCATATCGGCAGGCGTCCGATCCTCATCGCATTCGGCGTACTCGGCGTGCTGTTGACGGTGCCGGTGCTCAGCACGCTGCGTGGCGTCACGAGTCCTTACGAGGCCTTTGCACTGATCATGCTGATGCTGGTGGTCGTGTCGGGTTACACGTCGATCAACGCGGTCGTGAAGGCAGAGCTGTTTCCTGTCGAGATACGCGCCCTCGGCGTGGGTCTTCCGTATGCCCTGGCGGTCGCGATCTTCGGCGGCAGCGCAGAGACGGTCGCGCTGTGGTTCAAGCAGAGCGGCCATGAGAGCGGGTTCTATTGGTACGTCACGGCGTGCATCGGCTGCTCGTTGCTGGTTTACCTCTTCCTCCCCGATACCAAGAAGACCTCGTTGATCGAGGACTAAGCAGCAGCTTTTCCCTCCGCATCTCCCGGTCCGCGCAAGCGGGCCGTGGGGAAGTGCGGCCCTTTTTCCCGCGAACAGTCGAGGAGCCGGTTGATGAAGAACAGAATGCGCAATGCCTTATCGTTGGCCGCGTTGCTCAGCGCGGCCGGTTTTACGACCACGGCGCAGGCCGCCGATGAACTGACCTGGCATGGCCTCACGCTGTATGGCACGTACGACATCGGCCTTGTGCACCAGACCCATGGTGCGCCAGTGAGCAAGGACTGGGGCGTTGGCACGGCGTATCTGATTGCAAAGAACAGCGACAAGCCGCAGACGACGATCGCGCCGAATGGGCTTTCGCAATCGCGCATCGGCCTGAAGGGCAAGCAGGATCTGGGCGGCGGCGTCGCCTTCGTCTTCAATCTCGAAGTCGGCTTCAATCCGCAGTCGGCTCGACTTTCCGATGGTCTGGCTTCGCTTGCCTACAACAACGGTCGCGCGCTGGACCAGCAGAGGTCGGCAGGCGATGCGTCGCGAGCAGGCCAGCTGTTCAACGGCCCGGCATTCGTTGGTTTGAGTTCGAAGGAGCTGGGAACGCTGACGGCCGGACGCAACAATACGGTGTTGCTCGACAATATCGGTCGCTACGATCCGATGAACAGTTCATATGCGTTCTCGGTGATCGGCCTGCAGGGCGCCACCTCAGGTGGTGGTTATACGCAGGATGCGCGGGCCGACAACTCGCTCAAGTACAACGGGAAGTGGGGCGGCGTGCGTCTGGCCGCGTTGTACCAGGTCGACAGTGGACATGGCGGCCAGGGCACGGGCTGGCAACTCAATGCCGGCTTCGATGGGCAGAACTTCTCGGTGGATGCGGTCTACGCGAGCAAAAAGGATGGCGTGTCCGCCGCCTCGCTCAATGCCGCGCAAGCCAGGATCATGCCGCGCGGTTCGCTCGCCGCCGTTGTTTCGGACAACACTGCGTGGACGATCGACGGAAGCTACACACTCGGCGCTTTCAAGCTATATGGTGGCTTCGAGCGCATCGAATTCGAAAATCCTTCGCGCCCGCTCCGGCCGGGCTTCACCGGCCTCGGGGGTTATACCTTCAGCGTGGTCAACAACGAGGCATTTCCACATGCCAAGCACCTCGACGTATCGTGGCTTGGCGTGAAATACGCCATCAACAAGGATTTCGACCTTACCGGCGCCTACTATCACTACAACCAGAACGCCTACGGCAAAACGATTTGTCATGAACGCAGCGCGGCCAATTGCAGCGGCCAGCTCGATGCCTATTCGGTGCGTCTGGTCTGGCACAACTTCGCCAAGCGTTTCGACGCTTATACAGGTGCGATGTTCTCGAGTGTTTCGGACGGACTCGCCGCAGGTTACCTGCACAGGTCGACGATTGATCCGATGGTAGGCGTGCGCTTTCAGTTCTAGGCGCTCTGAAAATCAACGTGCACGGATAAAAAAAAGCCGGCCAATGGCCGGCTCTTTCTATGGCGCTGATTAGCGATCAGATCGCCAGATCCTTTTCTTTTTTACCGGCCTTCAGCGCATCGTTGAACCAGCGCGGACGCTTGCCGCGGCCGGACCATACCTGTTCGGGGTCGGCGGGATTGCGATACTTCGGTGCCACCGTGCCGCCGCTGCGGCGCGTCTTGGCGCCACGTGCATTGCCGAAGATGTCTTCGAAGGAATAACCCTCGGCCTTGATCAGTGCGTGGATTTTCTCGCGCAGCTTGCCGACTTTTTCCTTGCGCAACTCCTGCTGGCGAACCTGCGCTTTATTGATCAGGTCATTGAGCTGGTTATGGTTGAGACTCTTGAGATCAACTGCCATGCGTGACTCCCGGGGTGAGTGTGACTGCCTGACTTGGGTACTGCGACTTAAGCAGTACCTCTTTTGGATTATTGATTTTTACCGATTAACTGAACTGTTGCAAAGCAAATAGTACTGATTGGGAAAAATTCTTAGCGATCCGCCAGGACATTAATGCCAATAGGGACCAAAGCCCGTATCGAGCCTGAGGGGGGCAGAGCGACATCGGAGGCTGGCCTCCCGCACTCCGGCAGCGCCCGCGTCGCCCACCAGCGACCCGGGTTATTGCGCGGATTCACATAAAAAAAGCGGCCGCTAGGCGGCCGCTTTCTGGGGCTTTCAGTGGCGATCAGCCCAGGAGTGCAAACAGCTCGTCCTGGCTGATGGCGCGGGCCTCGGCTTCGTGGCGCGCCCGGTATTCCAGCGTGCCGGCGGCCAGGCCGCGTTCGCTGACCACCACGCGATGCGGGATGCCGATGAGTTCCATATCCGCAAACATGGCGCCCGGACGCAGGCCGCGATCGTCCAGCACCACGTCGATGCCACGTCCCTGCAGGGCCTGGTAGAGCGCGTCGGCCGCCTGTGCGATCTCCGGAGCGTTCTTGGGATTGATCACGCACACGGCCACGCGCCAGGGCGCCATGGGCTCGGGCCAGATGGCGCCGGCGTCGTCGTGGCGCTGCTCGATGGCGGCCGCCACAATGCGGCTGACGCCGATGCCGTAGCAGCCCATCATCATCACCTGGGCCTTGCCGTTCTCGTCCAGCACCGTGGCCTTGAGCGCCTCGGCGTACTTGGTGCCGAGCTGGAACACATGGCCCACTTCGATGCCGCGGGCCATGTGCAGCGTGCCCTTGCCATCGGGCGAGGCGTCGCCCGCCACGACCTTGCGGATGTCCTCCACCCGGGTCACGCGCGCGTCGCGATCCCAGTTGGCGCCGGTGTAGTGGGTGCCGTCCTGATTGCCGCCACAGACGAAATCAGCGAGCACGGCGGCGTCGCGGTCGACGATGACCGGGATTTCCGCGGGCAGCTTCACCGGGCCGATAAAGCCCGGGCGGGTGCCGGTGAGAGCGAGGATTTCCTCTTCCGTGGCCAGCACGGATTCGCCCGGCATCTCGGCCAGCTTGCCGGCCTTCACTTCATTGACTTCGTGATCGCCGCGCACGCACAGCGCGACCAGACCATCGGTGCCGCGCACCAGGATGGTCTTCACGCATTGCTGCGGCGAGACCTTGAGGAAGCTGGCGACGTCCTCGATGGTCTTCTGCGTGGGCGTATCCACCCGCGTGAGCTCGGCGGCCGGGGCAGGGCGCGCCGTGGTGGGTGCGAGTGCCTCGGCCTTCTCGATGTTGGCTGCGTAATCGGAGGCATCGGAGAACGCGATCGCGTCTTCGCCCGAATCGGCCAGCACCTGGAACTCGTGGCTGGCGTTGCCGCCGATGGCGCCGGTGTCGGCCTGCACGGCGCGGAATTTCAGGCCCAGGCGCGTGAAGATGCGCGCGTACGCCTGGTACATCGCGTCATAGGTCTGCTGCAGCGATTCCTGCGTGAGATGGAAGGAATAGGAATCCTTCATCAGGAACTCGCGCGCGCGCATCACGCCGAAGCGCGGGCGGATCTCGTCGCGGAACTTGGTCTGGATCTGATAGAAGTTGACCGGCAGCTGCTTGTAGCTCTTGAGCTCGTTGCGAGCGTAATCGGTGATCACTTCCTCGGCGGTCGGCGCATAGCAGAACTCCTGCTCTTTGCGATCCTTGACCTTCAGCAGCTGCGGACCGAACTTGGACCAGCGGCCGCTTTCCTCCCACAGCTCCTTGGGCTGGATGGTCGGCATCAGCAGCTCGACGGCGCCGGCGCGATCCATTTCCTCGCGCACCACGGCCTCCACCTTGCGCAGCACGCGCAGGCCCAGCGGCGACCAGGTGTACAGGCCGGCAGCCAGCTTGCGGATCATGCCGGCGCGCAGCATCAGGCGATGGCTGGCGATTTCGGCGTCGGCAGGGACTTCCTTGACGGTGGCCAGGTGGAATTGGCTGAGGCGCATGCGAGCGGATCCGGCGGAGAAAGAGGCCGATTATAGCGGCCCGCGATGCTCAAACTCGCGGGTCGCGGCAGCTTCTTCGCGCTGAAGCAGGCTCAGTTGCCCGAGCAATACTGCTGGTATTGCGCTTCGGCGGCGGCCTGTTGCTGCTTGCGCTGGTCGGTGTTCATGACCTTCTGCTGATCGCCGTCCTGCATCACCACCGGCCCGCTGCTCTTGAGCGTCTCCATATTGTTCTTGAGATTGGCGCAGAGCTTGGTGCGGTTTTCGGGCGTATCGGCCATCGGCTGTGGCTTGGCCTGCGGCTGGCTGTCGCTCTTGGGCTCGCTATTGTTGCTATTGGAAGGTTCGGGGGCGGCCAGAGGCTCGACCGAGCCCGAGGTGGTGACCTTGTTGTACTTGGTGCCCTGCGGCGGCGGCGCGTCGGAGTAGTGCACGGTGCCGCCGGCATCGGTCCACTTGTAGGCCTGGGCGGCGGCCAGGGGCGCGACGAGCAGCAGCGCGGTGGCGATCAACAGTCGACGCATGGTGGGCTCCGGGACGTTGGGCGGTGTGCGGGTTTGTTAAGGAAAGGGTCGTCGTTCCGGGCGGACTTGCCGGGCTTGACCCGGTGCGCCGGCGACGCCGGCCGCGTCCCCCTGCGACGCCGTAGCATCCTTGCACCCCGTCCAGCCGGACTCAAGCGGGGGATGGTTTACACTGCGCGCATTCCGTCACGGATTGATTCATGAGCGACAGTACGCCCGTCCGCCCCCCGCGCCACCGGGGCATTTATCTGCTGCCGAACCTGTTTACCACCGGCGCGATGTTTGCGGGCTTCTACGCGATCGTGACGAGCATCGCCGGCGATTTCAGTGCGGCCGCCATTGCCGTATTCGTGGCGGCACTGCTGGACGGCATGGATGGTCGGGTGGCACGTCTTACCAACACCCAGACCGAGTTCGGCGTGCAGTACGACTCGCTGTCGGACCTGGTCAGCTTTGGCCTGGCGCCGGCGCTGGTGATGTACACCTGGTCGCTATCGAGCTTGAAGGACTATGGCCCGACCTGGGGCAAGATCGGCTGGGCCGGCGCCTTCATCTATGCCGCCTGTGCGGCGCTGCGCCTCGCGCGCTTCAATACCCAGGTGGGCGTGGTCGACAAGCGCTATTTCCAGGGCTTGGCCAGTCCGGCGGCGGCAGCGGTATGCATGTCGTTCGTCTGGACCATGGACAAGTTCGGCATCCTCGGTGCCGAAGTTCCTTTCCTCACGCTGGTGATGGCGGTGCTGGTGGGTTTGCTGATGGTGAGCAATTTTCGCTACTACAGCTTCAAATCGCTGCCGATGGGCGACCGCGTGCCGTTCCTGTGGGTATTGATCGGCGTACTCGTGCTGGTGCCATTTTTCATCGATCCGCCGCGTGTGCTGTTCGTGGTGTTCACCCTTTACTTGCTTTCCGGTCCGGTGATGACCCTGTGGGGACGCGCCACGCGTCGCCGTCGTCGGGGAGTGGCCTGATGGCCGGGCTCGCGCACGCCGTGTCGCATCGTGAGCGCGTGCTCCGCGCGCTGGGTGTCACGCCATGGGTGCGGCGCACTGCGGTGGCTGAGCCTGTCGCGAGCGAATTGCCGGTGGTCGATGCCATGGCCGAGGTCGTGTCTGGCGACTGCATCGTTGTGCTGCCCGCGGGCTGCTCGCCGCGTGAGCTCGACCTGGTGGGCCGCGCCCTGATGGCCTGCGGTGCCGCCGTCGCGCGCGCGCCGCGTATTGAAGTGAGCGATGGCCGATTGCCTGCCGCGCCGGAAGCCCGCGCCTATCTGGTCTTCGGCGAGGCGCAAGCGCATGCGCTGGGGCGCGAACTGCCGGCGGCGGCGCTGAGTCGCGCCCATATCGTGCTGGCCGACGAACCGGCGAGCGTGCTCGCCTCGGGTGCAGGCAAGCGTCGCCTGTGGAATGCGCTGCGCAGTTTGCGCCGCGCGCTGGTCGCTGCTGCGGAGTAGTCCCTGCATGGTCGCCGTGGCCCGCCCTCACGCCGAAATCCGCGCCATGCGCCGCGACGACGTGCCCATGGTGGCTGCGCTGGAAGCCGCGTCTTACGACTTCCCCTGGACCGCGGGCATCTTCAGCGATTGCCTCAAGGCGGGGCATCCCTGCTGGGTGATGTGGGTGGACGGGGTGATCGCTGGCTATGGCGTGTTGTCGGTGGCCGCGGGCGAGGCGCATGTGCTCAATGTGTGTGTTGGGCCGGATCACCGTGGACTGGGCCTGGGGCGCTTCCTGTTTCGGCGTCTGCTCGATATTGCGCGGTGGAATGGGGCGGGGCGGGTCTTTCTTGAGGTGCGGCCGTCCAATCCTTCGGCGCAGAATCTTTATCGGTCGCTGGGGTTTGAGGAGATTGGGCGGCGGCCGAAGTATTACCCGGCCAAGGATGGGCGGGAGGATGCGATTGTGATGGCGTTGGATTTAGTGGCGGGGTAGGGGTTGCTGGTTGCGGGTTGATCGCTCCGCATGTGCCGTACTCCAGCTCGTCATCCCGGCGCAGGTCGGAAGCGCTTTTCAACAGTCGAAGGCTGGTCATTCAAAGCCTCGGTGCTTAGTTGTCGCGATACGGCGACCTGGCTCGCCTGCCGCGGGCTTCCGTCCTCCTGCCGGCGACGCAAAGCTAGTCCCCTTTTTGGGAAGGCCGGGTCACTTTCTCTTGCTTGCCCAAGAGAAAGTAACCAACGGAGAAGGGCCCCCCGCCCGCCGCGTCATACGGGGACCCCGGGGGAGAGCCACATCAAGAGCCGATAAGTGCTCTGCGTTGCCGAGCCGGCAGCTTTTTGTAGGAGCGCACTTGTGCGCGACCAGCCGACGGAGCCGTACGCCGACGCGCTGCGGTCGCGCACAAGTGCGCTCCTACAAGGGAGACGCAGTTCTGTAGCGGGCCAAATGGCCGGTCGGCTTTTTGTGGGAGCGCACCCTGTGCGCGACAAACCTACGAAGCGGAACGCCCAGGCGTGGCTGTCGCGCACAGGGTGCGCTCCCACAGACAAGCGGGCAGGCCAATGGTTGAAGGGCTCATGCAGATGCGGAGCGAGACTCCGCTTTAGGTCTCCCCGCTACGGCGCGTTGCGGCGTAGCGGGGAGAGGAGGCGCTTGAATCGCCTCAGCCCAGCTTCTGCGCCTGCTCGCGCAACGCAGTCAGCTGCACGCCCCAATCGGCGATGCGCTGGCGTTCCTGCGCCACCACTTCCGCTGGTGCATTGGCCACAAAATTCGCGTTGCCCAGCTTGCCTTCGCACTTCTTGATCTCGACTTCGATGCGCCCGATTTCCTTGGCGAGGCGAGTCTTCTCCGCGCCAAGATCGATCAGGCCCGCAAGCGGGATCAGCACGCGCATCGAACCCACCACGGCGGCTGCGGCGGCTGGTTCGTCGGCGCCCGATTCAATCCACTGCGGCGCGTCCACGCGAGCGAGGAAGCTGATCTGTGCGGCGAATTTGGCGGCGCGTGCGCGATCGCTCGCGTCGCCGTCGGCGAGCAAGAGCGGGATGGTTTTGCCAGGGGCGATGTTCATTTCCGCGCGGATGCGGCGGATGCCGCTCAGCACGTTCTTGAACCATTCGATTTCGGCCGTGGCCGCGTCGTCCGCCACGATCTCCTCGGCCTTCGGCCACGGGCGTTCCAGCAGGAACTTGGCATCGAGGCCGAGCTTGGGCGCCACCGAATGCCAGATCTCTTCGCTGATGAAGGGCACGATAGGATGCAGCGCGCGCAGGATGGTTTCCAACACCACCACCAGCGTGTGGCGCGTGGACGCTGCAGCGGCAGCATCGTCGCCATTCAATGCGGGCTTGGACAGTTCCAGGAACCAGTCGCAGAACTCGTTCCAGGTGAACTCGTACAACTCTTGCGCGAGCAGGTCGAAGCGATAGCTGGCGAAGTGTTGTTCGACGTCGGTCAGCGTCTGCTTGAGGCGCGTGAGGATCCAGCGCTCCGCTTCGGTAACCGGCGCGCCGCCCGGTGCGGGCAGCTGGCCTTCGGGCAGGTTCATCAGCACGAAGCGCGCAGCATTCCACAGCTTGTTGCAGAACGCCTTGTAGCCTTCGGCGCGCTTGATATCGAAGTTGATGGTGCGGCTATAGCTGGCGAGCGCCGCGAAAGTGAAGCGCAGTGCGTCGGTGCCGATGGCGGGAATGCCCGTCGGGTAATCCTTGCGGATGCGCTTTTCCACCTTGTCGCGCACCTGCGGGATCAGCAGCGACTTGGTGGACTTGGCCACCAGCGGCTCCAGCTCGATGCCGTCGATCAAATCCAGCGGATCGAGCGTATTGCCCTTGGATTTGGACATCTTCTGGCCTTCCGCATCACGCACGATCGCGTTGATGTAGACATGGCGGAAGGGCACGCGACCGGTGAAGTATTTGGTCGCCATCACCATGCGCGCGACCCAGAAGAAGATGATGTCGAAGCCGGTGACCAGCACGGCGCTGGGCAGGAACACGTTGTCGTTGGACCAGTCGGCCACGACGTTGCCGTGTTCGTCCTTCACCGGGCCGTCCATCGGCCAGCCGAGCGTGGAGAACGGCCACAGCGCGGAGCTGAACCAGGTGTCGAGCACGTCGTCGTCCTGGCGCAGCGCGCCCACGGGCGTCGTGCTGGCATGGGCGCGTGCATCGGCTTCGTCTTCGCCCACGAAAATATTGCCGGCTTCGTCGTACCACGCCGGGATGCGATGGCCCCACCACAGCTGCCGGCTGATGCACCAGTCCTGGATGTTTTCCAGCCACTGCGTGTAAGTGGTGCTCCAGTTTTCCGGCACGAACTTGATCTCGCCGCCGCGCACGGCTTCGAGCGCCGGCTCGGTGATTTCCTTGCGGCCTTTCTCGCTGGTCAGATCGAGGAACCACTGGTCGGTGAGCATCGGCTCGATCACCGCATCCGAACGCTGGCTCACCGGCACCTGCAGTTTGTGCGGCTTGGTTTCGACGAGCAGGCCTTCGGCTTCCAGATCCGCGAGCACGGCCTTGCGTGCTTCATAGCGGTCCATGCCGCGATATTTTTCGGGCGCGTTTTCGTTGACCTTCGCGTCCAGCGTGAAGATGTTGATCGGTGCCAGTTGATGACGCTGGCCGATGGCGTAGTCGTTGAAGTCGTGCGCTGGCGTGATCTTGACGAAGCCAGTGCCGAACTCGCGATCGACGTAATCGTCGGCGATCACCGGAATCTCGCGGCCGCTCAGCGGCAGGCGCAGCGTCTTGCCGATCAGGTGCGTGTAGCGCTCGTCTTCCGGGTTCACGGCAACAGCGACGTCACCCAGCATGGTTTCCGGACGCGTGGTGGCCACCACGACGCTGTCCTTGCCGTCGGCGGTGGGGTAGCGGATCGACCACATGTGGCCGTCGCGCTCGACGTTGTTCACTTCGAGATCGGAGACAGCGGTGCCCAGCAGCGGATCCCAGTTCACCAGGCGGTTGCCGCGATAAATCAGGCCGGCGCGGAACCACTCGACGAACACCTTGCGCACGGCCTCCGAAAGGCCTTCGTCCATGGTGAAGCGTTCGCGCGACCAGTCGGCGGCGGCGCCGATGCGGCGCATCTGGTTGGTGATGGTGGAGCCGGATTCTTCCTTCCACTTCCACACGCGTTCCACGAACGCTTCGCGGCCCAGGTCATGGCGCGTCTTGTCGTCCAGGGCGAGCTGGTTCTCGACGATCTTCTGCGTGGCAATGCCCGCGTGATCGGTACCGACCTGCCACAGCGTGTTCATGCCGCGCATGCGCTGGTAGCGGATCAGCATGTCCATCACGGTCTGCTGGAAGGCATGGCCCATGTGCAACGTGCCGGTGACGTTCGGCGGCGGCAGCAGGATGCAATAGGGCTCGCCCTGGCCGGACGGCTTGAAGTCGCCGCTGGCTTCCCAGGCGGCATACCACTTCGATTCGATCTGGCCGGGCTCGAAACTCTTGTCCATCAGGGGCTCGCGATTGCGCGCCGGGGCTGGCGCGTGGGGATAGTCGGTAAAGGGTCGATTGTACGGGCGGGGGGGCTGGGGTGCCAAAAGCCCGCTTCTAGCTCCTTCGCCCCGGAGGGGAGAAGGCTGGGATGAGGGGTCGGGGCTTGCCCGAACGCTTGATTGGAATATGGGGGCTTTTCTTGGGGTAGGTAAGGCTTCCGCGAGCACCCGCCCCTCACCCCGGCCCTCTCCCCGCAGGGGAGAGGGAGCAAGCGTCAGCCGCGCAGCTGCCTGCCGTATGCGTGCACCTCATCCACCAGCACTTTCACATGCTCCGGGTTCACTTCAGGAGTGATGCCGTGCCCCAGGTTGAACACGTGGCCAGGATGGTTGCCGTAACTGTCCATCACCCGGCGCACCTCGCGGCGGATCACCTCGGGACTGGCCTGCAGGATGGCCGGGTCCAGGTTGCCCTGCAGGGCAACGCGGCCATTCACGGCCTGGCGGGCGTCGGCCAGGTCGATGGTCCAGTCCACGCCCAGCGCGGTGCAGCCGGTGTCGGCCATGGTGGCCAGGTGCTGGCCGGCGCCCTTGGAGAACAGGGTGACGGGCAGGTCGCGGCTGGCGGGGTGGGCCTTCAGCGCCTCGACCACCTGGGTCATATGGCGCAGCGAGAACTCGCGGAACGGCGCGGGGCCCAGCAGGCCACCCCAGGTGTCGAAGATCATCAGCGCCTGGGCGCCGGCGGCCGCCTGGGCGATCAGATAGGCCGCCACGGCCTGGGCCAGCGTGTCGAGCAACTGGTGCGCGAGCGCAGGCTCGCTCCAGCACATGGCCTTGAGGCGGGCGAAATCGCGCGAGCCCTGGCCTTCCACCATGTAGCAGGCCAGCGTCCACGGGCTGCCGGAAAAACCGATCAGCGGCACGCGGCCGTCCAGTTCCTTGCGGATCACGCGCACCGCATCCATCACGTAGCGCAGCTCGGTTTCCATATCCGGCACGCCAAGCTTCTCGATGTCGGCGCGCGAGCGCACGGGATGCGCAAACTGCGGGCCCTCGCCTTGCGCAAAGCTCAGCCCCAGCCCCATCGCATCGGGAATGGTGAGGATGTCGGAGAACAGGATGGCCGCGTCCAGTTCGAAGCGCTCCAGCGGCTGCAGCGTTACTTCGCAGGCCAGCTCGGGGCTTTGCGCCAGGGCCATGAAGCTGCCGGCGCGTGCGCGGGTGGCGCGATATTCCGGCAGATAGCGGCCGGCCTGGCGCATGACCCATACGGGCGTGGTGTCGGTGGCCTCCCGGCGCAGGGCGCGCAGGAAGCGGTCGTTCTTCAATGCTGGGGTCATCTTAAGGTCCGTACGGGCCATCCAGGCCTTGGCTGAACATCACGCGGAAGCCGCGCTTGATCTGCGCGTCGCGTGCTTTTTCGAAGGCGGCGAGCGCGTCGTCACGCTCGAGAAACTGCTCGCGCTTGAGGGTGGCCTTGCCGCCCTGCACACCCGATTCGCGATAAAGCGTCCAGCCGCCCAGCAAGTCCTGCTCCAGTGTGATCTGGGCATAGCGCGGCGCCTCGGCGGTGGCGGTCATGGCTTGCAGGTAAAGGCGCATGGAGTCCGGTTCGAAGATAAGGGCGGTCAACCGCAGACCCGCATTCTAGAAGGCTTCGCCCCTGAGGGGCGAGTGCGGCGGCGTGTCGCGCTAGGGCGAAAGCCGGGTGTTGTGAGTCTGTTGGCGTGCCGCGTCGCGCACAGGGTGCGCTCCCACATGAGTGGCTGACACCTGTGGGAGCGCACCCTGTGCGCGACTACGACGAAGCCCGATCCATCAGGTTGCAGCGCGCTCCAGCACCGCCAAAACATCCTTCTCATTCACCCCACTGACAATTTCAGCACGCCCAACACCCCGCCACAGAATCAACCGCAACGTGCCCGCCAGATTCTTCTTGTCCAGCCGCATCAGCGCGAGCAGTTGCTCGGGATCCATGCCGGCGGGAATCGTGGTGGGCAGGCCCATCGCAGCCAGCAATCGATGCAATCGTGCGGTATCGGCCGCCTCGCTCATGCCCATGCGCTCGGACAACTGCGCCGCGAGCAGCATGCCCACGGCGACGCCTTCGCCATGCAGCAGCACCTGGTATTTGCCAGCGGTTTCCAGCGCATGGCCAAACGTGTGACCGAGGTTGAGCAGGGCGCGTTCGCCTTGTTCGGTTTCATCGCGCGCGACGACGCCGGCCTTGTATTGCACCTTGCGTGCGATCGCTTCGATCAGCGGTGCGCTGTCGCGTGCGTTCAATGCTGGGGCGTTGTTTTCCAGCCACGCAAAGAAGGCCGGGTCGCCGATGGCCGCGCCTTTTACCACTTCGGCGAGGCCGGCGCGGTATTCGCGTTCGGGCAAAGAGGCGAGCGTGTCGGTATCGGCGATCACGGCGCGAGGCTGGTGGAAGGCGCCGACGAGGTTCTTGCCAGCGGGCAGATTTACGCCGGTCTTGCCACCCACCGACGAATCCACCATCGACAGCAGGGTGGTCGGCATCTGGATGAAGTCGATGCCGCGCATCCAGCAGGCCGCGCTGAAGCCAGCCAGATCACCCACCACGCCGCCGCCCAGGGCCACCACGCAGGCATCGCGGGTCGCTCCCAGTTGTGCCAGCGCCTCCAGTGCGCGACCGACGTTGGCGAAGGTCTTGTGCGCTTCGCCATCGTCGAGCAGGAAGCTCGACCAGTGCATGCCATGCAGCCCCGCTGCCACGCGCTCCAGGTAGAGCGGCGCCACCGTGGTGTTGCTGATCACCAGCGCATGGCGGCCGCGCAGGGCGGTGCGCCAGCGGGCGCCATCGGCGAGCAGGCCGGGGCCGATCCACACGGGATAGCTGCGATCGCCGAGGGCAACGTCGATGGTGCGGGGCTGGGTGTGCGTCGTGGTGGTCATGCGGCTACCGTTGCCAATGCTGGTCGATCAGGAGAATGCTGCGCGCGCTGGCGGCCTGCACGGTTTCGTGGGCGCCGGGGATCGCCAGATCCGCCAGTTCCTCGTAGAGCGACGTGCGACTGTTTGCCATGGCGGCAAGACGCTCGGCGCGGTCCACACCGGCGAGCAGCGGTCGCTGGCGATCCTGCGCCAGGCGCTCAAGCTGCTGCTCCAGGGTGGCCTGCAGCCACAGCACGTAGCCGCGTTCAGAGAGCAGGCGGCGGTTGGCCGGATCGAGCACGGCGCCGGCGCCGGTGGCCATCAGCACGCCGCTGCGGCGGCTGGTTTCCTCCAGCAGCGCGCTTTCGCGCTGGCGGAAGCCGGCCTCGCCCTCGATCTCGAACACGGTGCTGACCGGCACGCCGCAAATCCGTTCGATTTCCTGGTCGATATCGATGAAGCTCAGCCCATAATGGTCCGCCAGCCGACGCCCGATGGACGTCTTGCCGGCGCCGGTAGGGCCGACGATGAACAGGTTGCACGATGGATTCATGGGTAAATGCTAGCAGGCGCGAAAGCGCGCGGTGGCGGCCAGGGCAGGAGAGCATGCCATGAGCGCGCGCGTGCTGATTGCCGGTGCGGGCGATGTCGGGCTGCGGGTAGCGCGTCTTCTGCGGGCGCGCGGCGACGAGGTCTGGGCGCTGAGGCGTGGCGTTGCCAGCGATGAATACGGCATCCAGTGGATACAGGGCGATCTGACAAAGCCTGAAACGCTGCGCGCGCTGCCTGACGGCATTACGCATATCGTCTACCTGCCGACGCCCGATGCACGCGACGAGGCGCTGTATCGCGCGGTATTCGTGGATGGCCTGCAACACCTGCTGGACGCCATCGACACGCAGGCACTGCAGCGCTTGCTGTTCGTGTCCTCCAGTGCGGTCTATGGCGAACATGGCGATGCATGGGTCGACGAGGAAACACCGCCGGCGCCGCCCGGCTTCAACGGACGCGTGCTGATGGAAGCGGAGCGCTACGCGGCGGAACACGCGCCGGCCGTGGCATTGCGGCTCGCAGGGCTTTATGGGCCCGGACGCATGCAGCTGATCGAACGCCTGCGCAATGGGGTGGTGCGCGTGCCGCGCGCGACACCGCACTGGGCCAATCGCATCCATGTCGATGACGCCGCCTCGGCCATCGTCCACTTGCTGTTTATGCGCGACCCATTGCCGCTCTATCTTGGCGTCGACAACACGCCGCTGCCTTTGGACGCGCTTTATGACGCGCTCGCGCGGCGCGTGCAGGCGCCGCTACCCGCCGAAGGCGAGGCGCCCGCGGGTGTCGGCAGCAAACGCTTGAGCAATGCGCGCTTGCGCGCCAGCGGCTTCGTACCGCAATGGCCCGATGCGCGCGAGGGCTACGCTGCGTTGCTGGACGGCGACGCTTGAGTCACGATTCGGGCGCGCCACCGCCCGGTCAAGATCAGCTGTGATATTTCACTCATCCCGGAGAGTTCCATGCCCAGCAATGTGTCGCTCCATATGATCACCACCGGCAACGAGCTGCCGGGTTATCGCATCGTGCGCCCGATGGGCATCGTGCGCGGCATCACCGTGCGTTCGCGCAGCGTGGTAGGCAATCTCGGCGCCGCCTTGCAGACCCTGGTGGGCGGCAATATCACCATCTACACGGAACTGTGCGAGAAGGCGCGCGAAGAAGCCTTCGAGCTGATGATGCGCCACGCGGCGGAGCGCGGCGCCAATGCCGTGATCGGCATGCGCTACGACGCCAACGACGTGGCCGAAGGCGTGACCGAAGTGCTGGCCTACGGTACGGCGGTGGTGGTCGAGCCGGTCGCCTGATCAGCTGTGGTTGAGCGCGATGACGTGGCGGTCGTCGTCGTATTCCACCGAGGTGTCGGCCTGTTCCTTCAAGGTGGCGAGCGCGTGGCGGCTCAATCGTTCGTAATGGGCGAGAAAACGCAGCATGGTGTCGGCGTCCATCGCCAGCGGCGCATGGCGCGCCAACAGGTCTTCTTCCTGTTGGCTGCGCCAGCGGCGCACGATTTCCCAGTTGGGCGCCTGCAGCACGATCAAGGCATCGAGCTTGCGCCATAGCGGCTGGTAGGCGCGCAGCTGCTTGTTGACCCAGTGGCGCCAGATGCCTTCGGGGTCTTCGTCGCGTTCCAGCGAGTTCACCGGCTCTTCCAGCGCGGCCTGCAGTTGCGGACGCAGGCCGAGCGCCCAGCCTTCAAGGATCACCAGCTTGGGCGGTCGGATCACCTTGGGCCACTTCGACGGCGGCACACGAGTGTCGCGACCCTTGTCAAAGCGCGGGTAACTCACCGGCAATTTGTCAGAAGCCTGCGGCAATGCGGCCAGCACCGACAGCAACAGCTCGATTTCATGGGTGCCCGGCACGCCGCGGGTGCGCAGCAGCGGGTGGATCTGGTGAGCAAGGACTTCACGTTCGCTTCGCGAATAATAGAAGTCGTCCAGCGACAGCACCTCGCAAGGCCAGCCGCGGGTCTCGGCCTGTGCCTTCATCTCCCGCGCCAGCGTGCTCTTGCCGCTGCCTTGTAGGCCGGAAAGCCCCAGTACGTAGGGGCGGCGGGCGCGGGCAATGCGTCCGGCGTATTGGTCGAGCAGGTGCCCGGCCAGGGTTGAATTCTGCGTGCTAGCATCTGGAGACATGCCAGCCATGATGGCGCGCGCGAGCCACGATTCAAGACCCCCATGCTGAAACCAGAAATTCTTGACACTTTCGCTCAACTGCTGGACGAGGCTGCGGCGACGGGAGAACCCGAGCCCACGGCCATGAGTCTGGCCACCGTCGATGCGGCCGGGCGGGTGAGCTCGCGCATCGTCTTGCTCAAGGGTGCCGACGAGCGCGGGTTCCGCTTCTACACCAATTACGAAAGCGACAAGGGCAGCCAGCTCGAGGCGCATGCCCAGGTGGCGCTGTGCTTCCACTGGAAGCAGCTGCGCAACGCCGTGCAGGTGCGGGTGGAAGGTGTGGCGCGCAAAGTGCAGCCGGAAGAATCGGATGCGTACTTCGCCACGCGCGCACGCGAGAGCCAGCTCGGCGCCTGGGCGTCGCTGCAGTCGCAGACGCTGCCTGATCGCGAAACATTCGAGCAGCGCTACGCGCGCTACGAACACGAATTCGAAGGCCGTCCGGTGACGCGTCCGCCGCATTGGGGCGGATACGTGGTGGAGCCGGACATGGTGGAGTTCTGGTACGGCGCCGACTACCGGTTGCACGAGCGCGTGCGCTGGAGTCGTCACGGCCAGACCTGGACGAGCCGTCTGCTATACCCCTAAACCCGACCAAGGCTATCCGCATGCGTGCAGCGCCCGCCGATCACGTCGCCCAGAATGGTTTTGTCGTGCACACCCGCGGGCGCGGCTTCACCGACATCAGCGACAAGGTGAGTGATGTCGTATCCGCCAGCGGCGTGCACACGGGCATTGCCCATGTTTTCAGCCTGCATACCAGCTGTTCGCTGCTGGTCAGCGAAAACGCCGACCCGGCCGTACGCGAGGATCTGGAACGCTGGTTTTCGCGCGCCGTGCCCGATGGCGACGCCATCTTCCAGCATGACGAGGAAGGTCCGGACGACATGCCGTCACACGTGCGTGCCATTCTCACCGGCGTCAGCCTGATGGTGCCGGTGCACGCCGGGAAACTGCAGCTCGGGACCTGGCAGGGCATTTATCTATGGGAACACCGCCGCGATCCGCATCAGCGCAAGATCACGGTGACCGTGTTGGGGCATTGAAAGCGTGACTGAAATTCGCAGCAACACCGACCACTATCCGCAGCGCATCGTCTGCCTCACCGAAGAACCCACCGAAGTGCTTTACGCGCTCGGCGAGGAACATCGCATCGTCGGCATTTCCGGCTTCACCGTGCGGCCGCCGCGGGCGCGCAAGGAGAAGCCCAAGGTGTCGGCCTTCACCAGCGCGAAGATCGACGAGATCCTCAAGCTCGAGCCCGATTTCGTGGTTGGGTTTTCCGATATCCAGGCCGATATCGCGCGCGAGTTGATCAAAGCCGGCGTGGAGGTGTGGATCAGCAATCATCGCAGCGTCGATGGCATCCTCGCCTATATCCGGCGCCTGGGGGCGATGGTGGGCGCGTTCGACAAGGCAGAGGCCTACGCGCGCAAGGCCGAGCAGCAGATCGAGCGCATCCAAGCTGCAGCAGCTCAGTTCGCACGGCGTCCAAAGGTCTACTTCGAGGAGTGGGACGATCCGTTGATCACCGGCATCCAGTGGGTAGCGGAGCTGGTCCGCATCGCTGGCGGTGAGGATGTGTTTCCGCAGATGTCGGGCGAGTCCCTGGCCAAGCATCGCATCCTGGCCGATCCGCAGGAGGTCGTGCGCGCGGCGCCGGACATCATCCTGGGGTCATGGTGTGGGAAGCGCTTTCGCCCGGAGAAGGTGGCGGCGCGCGATGGCTGGGATGCGATTCCGGCCGTACAGCATGGTGATCTTTATGAGATCAAGTCACCGATCATTTTGCAGCCGGGTCCGGCGGCGTTGTTCGATGGGCTTGAGGCCATGCATGGGATTTTTGCGGAGTGGGACAGAAAGCAAAGCAGCTGACTTGCTTTCAAGGGCGCATCCGGAGGCCGCAAAAACACTGTGGGAGCGCACCCTGTGCGCGACAAGCCGACGGAGCGATACACCGCAGCGTGACCGTCGCGCACAGGGTGCGCTCCCACAGACCCAGCGATCCCTCTCCCGGAAGGAAGAGGGGTCAAAAAGGCATTACCAGATCTTCACCCGCTGATTTTCCGGCCGCCACATCGGCTGGCCCTGCTTCACGTCGAACGCCTCATAGAAATCCGGCACATTCGACAGCGGACCATTCACGCGCCACTTGGCCGGTGCATGCACGTCGGAGAGCAGGCCGGTGCGCAGCTGTTCCTGGCGTTCCTGTGACAGCCAACCCAGGGCATAGCCGAGGAAGAAGCGCTGCATCGGCGTGTAGCCGGCGATCTTTTCGCCCTTCTTGTATTGCTCGGTCTTCTTGAACGCATCGATGCCGATCATGATGCCGCCGAAGTCGGCGATGTTTTCGCCGAGGCTGGCTTCGCCGTTGATGTGCAGGCCGGGCAGCGGTTCGTAGGCATTGAACTGCTTGACCATCACGTCGGCGCGCTGCTTGAAGCGAGTGGCGTCTTCCTTGGTCCACCAGTCCACCAGGTTGCCCTTGGCGTCGTACTGGCGGCCTTCGTCGTCGAAGCCGTGGGTGATTTCGTGGCCGATGGTGGAGGCGGCGACGTAGCCGTAGACGACCGCATCATCGATCTGGTTGTCGGCGAAACCCGGGATCATGAACTGCGCGGCGGGCAGCACGATCTCGTTGTTGGAAGGGTTGTAGTAGGCGTTGTACGTCTGCGGGGTCATCTCCCACTCGTTGCGGTCCACCGGCTTGCCGAACTTGCTGATCATGTCTTCGGCTTGCCAGCGCGTGGCATTCATCATGTTCTGCGCGTACGAGGTGCGGCCGATGGTGAGCTTGGAATAATCCTTCCACTTGTCCGGATAGCCCACCTTCTTGGTGATCGCCGCCAGTTTTTCGTGCGCCTTGGCCTTGGTGGCGGGGCTCATCCAGTCAAGCTGGTCGATGCGCTCGCCGTAGGCGGTACGGATGGCTTCCACCATCGTGTTGTAGCGCTGCTTCGAGGCCTCGGAGAAATAGTCCTTCACATAGATGCGGCCAAGGATCATGCCGAGCGCATTGTTCTCGGCGCGCAAGGCGCGCTTCCAGCGCGGCTTCTGCTGCGCCTGGCCCTTGAGCGTGCGGCCGTAGAAGTCGAAGTGTTCGTTGTCGAAATCCGCGCTGAGGTAACTGGCGTATGCGTCCACCAGGCGCGCGCGCATGTAGTCGCGCAAGACGGGCGTGGGCGTCTTGGACAGCAGGGCCTGCATGCCGCTGAAGAATTCTGGCTGACCGACGATCACCGTGCTGGCCGGCAGCTTCCATCCGGCTAGGCGCGTGTTCCATGCAATGGCGGGCGTGTATTTGGCCGTGACTTCGGCCGGCGCCATCTTGTTGTAGTTCTTCTCGGGATCGCGCAGATCGGCGAGCGGGCGCGATACCTTGGCCAGCGCGGTTTCCAGAGCCATCACCTGCTTGGCGCTGTTGGCAGCGTCGGCGTCACTCTTGCCCAGCATGCGGAAGGTGCGGTGCAGGTGTTCCACATACGCGGTGCGCACCTTGGCGACACCTTTTTCCTGGTTGAAGTAATAGTCGCGCTCCGGCAAGCCAAGACCGCCTTGCCACAGGTGCACGGCCATCACGTCGCTCTGCTTTTCATCTTGCTGCACGGAGAAGTCGAAGAACGGCCCCACGCCCAGCAGCTGCAGGGCGAACGCTTCGTCGAGGGCGGAATTGACATCGTGCACGGCATCGATGCGCGCCAGTTCGTCCTTCAGCGGGGTGATGCCGAGCTGGTCGGCCAGCGCCTGGTCCATCGCGATGGTCCAGAAATCGCCGATCTTCTGTTCGTCGCTGCCGGGAGCGGCGCTCTTGTTGGCGGCGGCGTCCTCGCTGATCTTGCGCAGCTTGGCGTACAGCTCGTCCTGCACCACCTGGCCGATGCCCCACTGCGATTCCTCGGGCGGGATCGGATGGGCCTTGAGCCATGCGCCGTTGGCGAATTCGAAGAAGTCGTCGCCGGGCTTGACCGAAGTGTCGATGTGATCGGCGACCACGTCGGGCTTGGTCGTCGTCGGTGCTGCGGTGGAGCTGGCGGCATACGCGCTGCCGACCGAGGCGGCGGCAAGGGCCAGCACCAGCAAGCTGCGGCGCAGGTTGGGCAGGGTCGCTTTCATGCGGTGAATTCTCCAGGAGAGAGGTTTGACATGACGATGAAGCGTCCAGGGCGCGACGGCCGGCGATGTGTGCCGGCAACGAGAGCGTCATGGACGTGGAAAGGGTTCAGAGACCCAGCGCCAGGCGCGCGCCGAGGTCGGTCAGCGGCGAGACCAGCAGCAGGCGCGCGAGGATCAGCACGATCATCACCACCCACGGCGCGAAATCCAGGCCACCGGCGGTGAGCTTGCCGCGCAGCGGACGCAGCAGCGGTGACACCAGGCTGCCGGCCAGTCGATAGACCGGATGGTAGGTCTCGACCTGGAACAGGCTCATCAGCGACCAGATGAAGATCAGCACCACGTAGAACATGGCGATGAAGTCCAGAGTGTCGGCAATGGACAGCAGCAACAGTCCCAGCACGTGCGGAAACAGCCCGAGCAGGGCGAACAGCACGATGCGCTTGATCAGCATCAGCAGCCACACGATCAGCAGGGCCGCCACATTGAGTCGGCGCCAGTTCGGCAGCAGGCGACGGATCGGCGCCAGCACCGGGTTGGTGGTGCGGTAGACAAACTGGCTCAGCGGATTGTGGAAGTCCACGCGGCTGGCTTCGGCCAGCAGGCGCAGCACGAACAGCGCGGCGGCGGCGCCGAAGGCCAGTTCGACCAGGAAGGAGAGGGCGTTGACTAGGTAACTCACGAGGCATTGTCCAGGGCAGCGGCCAGCTCGGCGCCACGGCGCGTGGCGGCAGCCACGGCGTGGGCGACGGTCTGGGCGAAATGATCGGCGGCGAAGCTTTCCAGGGCAGCTTGGGTGGTGCCGTTGGGCGAGGTCACCCGCTGGCGTAGCACGCCGGGGTCTTCGCCGCTCTCCACCAGCATGCGGCCGGCGCCAAGGCAGGTCTGCGCGGCCAGCGCACGCGCGGTTTCACGCGACATGCCCTGGGCGAACGCGGCGTGCTCAAGCGCCTCGACCATGGCGAAGAAATAGGCCGGACCGGAGCCGGACACCGCCGTGACGGTGTCCATCAGCGATTCGTCCTCGACCCAGCGGGTGAGGCCCACGGCATCCATGATGTGCTGCGCCTTGGCGCGCTGTTCCGGGCTGGTGCGCCGGTTGGCGAACAGGCCGGTGGCGCCCGCACCGATCAGCGAGGGCGTGTTGGGCATGCAGCGCACGATCGGCAGGGCGTGGCCGAACCAGCGTTCGAGCTGGTCGATGCGCACGCCTGCCGCAATGGAGATCAGCATGGGGCGCTGGCGCACCAGGGTGTCCAGCAGCTCGGCATGGATGGCCGGCATGATCTGCGGTTTCACCGCCAGCACGAGCACATCGGCCTCCGCGGCGGCGAGGCGGTTCTCGGCATAGCTGGCGATGCCGAACTCGCGGCCCAGCTCCTGGCGCGCGTCGGCGCGGGGCTCGGCCACGGTGATCGATGAGGCGGCCACGCCGGTCTTGAGCAGGCCGCCGATCAGGCTGCGCGCCATGTTGCCGCCGCCGATGAAAGCGATACGTGTCATGCAGGGTCCTCACTAATGGGTCCGTACCTTACCGGAGCCCGGGGCCGCGCGTCCTGTGGCGGAAGTGCCCTCTGGACGGGCCTAAGCACAGCAACATCCAACCTGGTCCGCAGTTTGCGGCTTACGGCCAAAGGAAAGACTGGTGGCACGGCCCGCGCGGCGAGTAGTATCGGCCAGCAGCTTGGGAACGGGGAACGGACCTGTCGCACGGCTCGGCGCCTATGCGCCGCGTTGCCGCGTCTGGGGAAAACCGCCTCCCGCCCGGGCGTTTGCCATCCAGATGATTGGGTTCAAGGGGAAACCAGATGGATATCGCCGAACTGCTTGCCTTCTCGGTGAAGAACAAGGCCTCGGACTTGCACTTGTCCGCCGGCCTGCCGCCGATGATCCGCGTGGACGGCGACGTTCGCCGCATCAATATCCCCGCGCTCGAGCACAAGCAGGTCCACTCGCTGATCTACGACATCATGTCGGACAAGCAGCGCCGCGACTACGAAGAATTCCTCGAGGTCGACTTCTCCTTCGAGATACCCGGCCTGGCGCGCTTCCGCGTCAATGCGTTCAACCAGAACCGCGGCGCGGGTGCGGTGTTCCGTACCATTCCGTCCGAAGTGCTCACGCTGGAAGACCTAGCCGCACCGGGCGTGTTCCGCGAGCTGATCGAGCAGCCGCAGGGATTGATCCTGGTGACTGGCCCGACCGGTTCGGGCAAGTCCACCACGCTGGCGGCGATGGTCGACCACATCAACAAGAACGAATACGGCCACATCCTCACCATCGAGGATCCGATCGAATTCGTGCACACCTCGCAGAAGTGCCTGATCAACCAGCGCGAAGTGCATCGCGACACGCACGGCTTCAACGAGGCGCTGCGTTCGGCACTGCGCGAAGATCCCGACTATGTGCTGGTGGGCGAGTTGCGCGACCTGGAAACCATCCGGCTGGCGCTGACCGCGGCGGAAACCGGCCACCTGGTGTTCGGCACGCTGCACACCAGTTCGGCCGCCAAGACCATCGACCGTATCATCGACGTGTTCCCCGCCGGCGAAAAGCCGATGGTGCGCTCGATGCTGTCCGAGTCGCTGCGCGCGGTGATCTCGCAGTCGCTGCTGAAGAAGGTGGGCGGCGGTCGTATCGCCGCGCACGAGATCATGGTGGGCATCCCCGCGATCCGTAACCTGATCCGCGAGGACAAGGTGGCGCAGATGTACTCGTCCATCCAGACCGGCCAGCAGCACGGCATGCAGACGCTCGACCAGAACCTGCAAGACCTGGTGAAGCGCGGCCTGGTGACGCGTCAGCAGGCGATTGGCTATGCGCGCAACAAGGACATCTTCAAGGGGTAACTAGGGCAAAGCACATCGGGAACAGTCAAAGCACATTGGGTTACTCCATCCTGCGCGGTTCCTGCTTTTCCCATTCGCTGTTTGCTATTCACGATTTGCGGGGGTTCCCATGAGCGACTTCGATTTCACCTCCTTCCTCAAGTTGATGGTGCACAAGAAGGCCTCCGACTTGTTCATCACGGCCGGCGTGCCGCCGTCAATGAAGGTGCAGGGACGCGTCGTGCCGATCACCCAGAGCCCGCTGTCCGCGCAGCAGTCGCGCGACATGGTGCTGAACGTGATGACGCCCTCGCAGCGCGAAGAGTTCGAAAAGACCCACGAATGCCAGTTCGCCATCTCGGCGCAGGGCGTGGGTCGTTTCCGCGTGTCGTGCTTCTACCAGCGCAACTGCGTGGGCATGGTGCTGCGTCGCATCGAGTCGAAGATCCCGACCATCGAGGAACTGAGCCTGCCGCCGGTGATCAAGCAGCTGGCGATGACCAAGCGCGGCATCATCATCTTCGTGGGCGGTACCGGTACCGGTAAATCGACCTCGCTGGCTTCGATGATCGGCTACCGCAACGCCAACTCGACCGGTCACATCATCACCATCGAAGACCCGATCGAATACGTGCACAAGCACGAGGGCTGCATCATCACGCAGCGCGAGCTGGGCATCGATACCGACAGCTGGGACAACGCGCTGAAGAACACGCTGCGCCAGGCGCCCGACGTGATCATGATCGGCGAAGTGCGTACGCGTGAAACGATGGAACACGCGATCAACTTCTCCGAAACCGGTCACCTGTGCCTGTGCACGCTGCATGCGAACAACGCCAACCAGGCGATGGACCGCATCCTGCACTTCTTCCCCGAAGACCGCCGCTCCCAGCTGTTCATGGACTTGTCGCTCAACCTCAAGGGCGTGGTCGCGCAGCAGTTGATCCCCACGCCCGACGGCAAGGCGCGTCGCGTGGCGGTGGAAGTGCTGTTGGGTACGCCGCTGGTGCAGGATTACATCCGCCAGGGCGAGATCCACAAGCTCAAGGAAGTGATGAAGGAGTCCACCAACTTAGGCATGAAGACCTTCGACCAGAGCCTGGTCGAGCTCTATCACGCCGGCGAGATCTCCTACGAGGATGCCCTGCGTCACGCGGACAGCTCCAACGAAGTGCGCCTGCGCATCAAGCTTGCACAAGGCGGCGATGCACACACCTTGTCGCAAGGCCTGGACGGCGTGGAGCTGGAAGAAACCAAGGACTCGCAGAACTTCGGCGGCGGTCTGCTGCACCGCTGAGATTGTCGTAACGATGCAAAAAGAAGGAGCCCAACAGGGCTCCTTCTTCGTTTTGGCGGCCGCTGTGCGGCGCGCAGGGCTTACTTCGCGGTATCGGCGACGGTCAGGCCGCTGGCGTCGACGCTCTTCACGCCCTTCACCTTCTTGGCCACGCCTTCGACCTTGGCCTTTTCGGCCGCGCTGCTGGCAGTGCCGGTGAGTGTCACCACGCCGTCCATCGTGGTCACCGAAATATCAGTGCTCTTGACGTTCTTGGTCGTCGCCAGCTCCGACTTCACCTTGGTGGTGATCCAGGTATCGGCCGTTTTATCGGGCACGGTCTGGTTGTCCGACGACTTCTGCATGGCGTCCTGGGCGGCAACCTGTGCGACAGGCATGGCCGAGAAGGCAGCCACTAGACCAGCGGCGATCAGCGTCTTGCGGAACAGGTTGTTCATGCGCATGGGGAATCTCCTGTGGTGGGGAATCGCTGTCCATAAGACAGACGGTTGCCGCTCGCCGCGGCCTCCGTGACTCCATCCAAACAGTTTGGGTATGAATCAATCATGGCTGGAAGGGGAACCTGTTCAGCACGCGATTACCCATGCCAAGGCGATGTCATGAATGTGTTGGAACGGTGTTGGCGATACTAAGATCGTGGCAGCTGTGATCGAGATCACAATGATCGCGTGAGGAGGCGTGAGCTAGCTTTCTGCGCGCTGACGCAGACGTAAAGGCTCACGAAACGATAAAAAAACCAGTCTGTGAACCACGTCGCCAAATTGAAAATCCGCCTTGTGGAATAGACGGCTATACGGCAGATTTGCGAGCAATAGCACAAACCTGTGCTGGCTTGATTTCGGGGGGAATCATGGCCGAGTTGGAAGTTCGGGTAGTTTCCGAGCGTAGGGAAGGGCTGCTGGTCGAGCTCGGCCGCGTGGTGACGGAGTACGGCCACGTGCTGCTGCGCCAACGCCTGGTCCAGGAAGCACAAGGCGCTTGCCTCACCCTGCTGCTGCGCGGGCCGGATGATCGGCAGCTGGCACTGGAGGAGGCGTTGGGCAGCCATCCGCGCGTACTCAGTTTCGAATCCTTGAGACCGCAACTGGCGCCATTCGACGAGGGCGCCACGGCCAGTGCGACCAGGCCTGCGCCTGTCCCGGCCATGGCTTGCGTCAGTGCAGCCAAACCGGCTCAAGTGCAGGAGGCCACATCGATCGCTGCAGGCGCCGACGTCGCGCGCGTCGAGCGCATGCTGCCGAACATGGCGAAGGACTATCCGCGCATCTTTCCCTGGCTGATCAACCTGGAATACGCGGTGGCCGAAGAGGCGCGCGATGCATCGCTCTATCTCGCCGGCCGGCGTACCGGCAACTGGGTGTTCAAGCGCGATTTCGCGCTGGGCGCCAGATTGAGCCTGCCCGATGCGATACGCCGCATCGCGGTGCCGGCGCTGCGCGTGCTGGTGACCGTCGATCATCAGGAACACCAGTTGCACGTGAAGGCTTGCCCGCTATGCCAGCCGGGCGGAGCGTCGGGCGGGCGGTTCTTCTGCGGATTCATCGAAGGCCTGCTGGCCGAATCGGTGGGCGCACGCGCGGTCTTCGTGCGCGAAACCAGCTGCCACAGCCAAGGCGCGGCCATGTGTGTGTTCGACATATCCCAGTGATCGCCGCCTGCGAAGCATGGCGGTGACCGCAGGGCATCCATAGTCAACCAAGGGGAACTTCATGCAAGACATGCATCAGCATTACAACGGAGTGCTG
This sequence comes from Dyella sp. 01N448, assembly GCF_056399225.1. NCBI lineage: Bacteria > Pseudomonadati > Pseudomonadota > Gammaproteobacteria > Lysobacterales > Rhodanobacteraceae > Dyella > Dyella sp. 01N448. The sequence goes on from NZ_JBFTQX010000003.1 coordinate 67,932, forward strand.
GTCGGGTTGTCGTATGCCGTATCCGTGTTGGGATCGTTCACCGCACTGCAGTTTGCCTTGGGCATACCGCTGGCGCAGGGCCGCCGGCAGCGCTGGGGTGCCATTCTGGCCGCCGGTACGGCCATGGGTGGCGGCGCGATCTGGGCGATGCACTTCATCGCCATGATTGCCTGCAACATGGGCGTGCAGGTGACCTACGATATTCCGCTGACGATCGCCTCGGCACTGCTGGCGATTGTTGCGTGTTCGCTGGGTCTGGCGATCGTCGGTGGCGGCTCGTTTCGCTTCATCAACCTGCTGTTGGCTGGTGTCTTGATGGGGCTGGGCGTGGCGGGCATGCACTATCTGGGCATGGCGGCCATGCTGAGTTCGGCGATCGTGTCCTATGACGGCAGCATCGTGGCGCTGTCGGTGGGCATTGCCATGGTGGCCTCGATGGCGGCGCTGTGGCTGGCCTTCAACCTGCGCGGAAAACTGCAGATGCTGGGCAGCGCGCTGGTGATGGGCGTTGCCGTATGCGGCATGCACTATACGGGCATGTCGGCGATGGAGATGACCCAGGGCGCCACCTTGCCGGCCGGTTTCGAGCAGGGCATGCACGGCGAACACCTGGGCCTGGTGATCTTCGTGGTGGTGGTGATCCTGCTTGCACTGGCCCTGGGCCTGAGCATCGTGCGCCAGCAGCGTCGGGCCGCGCTGTCGATCTGATCGGACCGACATGGCCAAAAAAAACGGGGCGCCTGGGCGCCCCGTTTTGTTTCCATCGCGATGGAGGTATTACTTCAGTTCGGTCTGGCTGGTGATCACGAGTCCAGCGCTTTCCATGTGCAATTCGCCGTTGAGCGACTTGATGCGCGCGGCCTGTGCCTGCATGGATTCGAACTGCGCCTTGGAGCGCTCAGCCGCCGCCTTGGCGGTCGCCTGGGCCTGCGGGTCGTCCGACTGCGAGGCTGCGGTGATCTCGGCGATGTGCTCGGCCTTCTGCGCCATGGCTTTCACCCAGGCCTGGTACATGTCGCCGCTCAGGCTGAGTCGGCCCAGGCGACCGGCGTCGCCGCTGGCGGCGTTGAGCAATTCACCCAGCTTCACGTCTTCGCCCTGGCCCACGGCCAGGGCGAGCGCCTTGGGCCCCATCGCGGCCCACACGGGTGCGCCGAGCGGAGCGGTGATTTCGGGCGGCAGCGCCACCGGCTTGCCGTCGGTCGTCAGCTTCACCTGCTGCAGGCCGGAAGCGGCCATCTGCGCCATCGCGAGCAGGCCGGCGGGATTGGAGGTGCCGATCAAAATACGGCCGCTGAACTTCGGCATGGCGTCGTTGCTGCCGGGTTCGAAGCTGTCGAGTGCGACGCGCAGACCGAGCAGATCACCGATCGGCGGCACGGCCGCCTGCTGCGTCATCAGGCCGATCTTGGCGAAGCCCTCGTTGAGCTGGGTCAGCGAGGGGCAGGTGAACGGCTTGGCGGCCACGGCTTCGGCCTGTGCGCCCCAGAAGCTGCGCAGCTGGACGATGGGCACGGCGAGGCTGATGTCGAACGGCGCGGTGCCGGCGGCGCCAAGGCCCGGCAGCTCCACCTTGAGGCCGCTGAAGGCCTTGGTGACGTCGTCCGCCAGGGCCACATCCCAGCGGATGTTCTGGTGCTTTTCGTCGAGCTTGGTGTAGCCAAAGCTCACCGACGGCACGCGCGAGGCAATGCGCACGGCTTCGCTTTCGCACACCGGCGACACCTTCAGCTGGTTGGACACCGGCTCGCCCGTCTTGGCCGATTCGGCCTCGGCGTGCGCCTTGATCAAGGTGTTGAACAACGGGTCCTTGCCGCTGGCCGCGAGCGGCAGCAGGCGGGCCAGATCGACCTGGCCGATGGCCCAGGGCTGGTAATCCTTCGCCTTGGCGAGTTTTTCCAGGCGACCGTCGTCCTGCAGATTCTTCTCCGGGCGATCCAGGCCAAAGGCCAGGCGCAGCGTGGCTTCCGGCGCATCGGCGGGCAGGATGGCGGCAACGGCCTGCTTGCCGACCTCGGCCAGCACCACCTGCAACCCGCTATCGGCGGTGACATGCTTGCGATAGCTCAGGCCACCGACGGTAGCCGTGTCGAACGGCTTGCCGTAGGCGGCTTCCAGGCGAGCCACGAAGGCATCGAAAGCCTTGGGGTCGACCAGCTCGAAGCGGGCGACCGGCGAGAGGCCCAGGCCGTACACGACCGAGCGACCCTTGATGTTGAGGCCCGCATTCTGCGCGAACGCCTCGATGCTCTTGCCATCCAGCTCGGCGATCAGTGCCTTCAGCAAGCGGGACAGGTCGGGGTCTTTCTCCGCCATTTCGTCCGCCGCGGAGCGCAGCTGGACCAATTCCGACGGCAGCTGGGCATCGGCCTGGGCGAGCAGCGCCTTGCGCGTGTCGTCATCGAGCACGTCGAGGTTGCCCACCACGTACGGCGTATCGGCCGGTACGAAGGCCAGCGGAGCGTCCTTGTCCTTGTGATGGCATGCCGCCAGCAGGACACCGGCGAGGCTTAGCGCGGCTATGCGCGTCGTCGATCGCATGTCTAATCCCTTGAGTGAAGTGATGTTGCGCCGCGCATTATGCCTGCATTCGAGGCATCTCGCGGTGACCTTGGGCCGCCGGGGTAAAGCCCGGCTGCAGCGCGAAAGGCTGGGATTTGCTCCCGAGACTTTGTGCGCCCTCTGTCCAGAAGACGTCACCCGGCATAGGCCCCAGGTATGGCGGGGCGAGCGCCCGCTGCCGCGAACGCATCGCGTAAGGGGCTTCGCCGCTGGAGCGGACATTCCTGCCTATCAGAGCTTGTCCAGGTCCACCCTTGGCCCACTGGCAATGAATTCATCCAGCGTCTTGCGATCGCGTTCGGCCTGTTCGGGATCGAAGGGGCGGGAATAGTTTTGCTCGCGGGTCTGGTTCGCTTGCCATGCGGCGAACTGCTCGGCCTGTATCCGGGCAGAGGGGACTTCGCTCGTGGCGGTCTGTGGCAGCAGGTTGACGCCGAAGGGGTCGTTGGTCGGCTTCTTGCCCGGCGTGGCGGAAGTGAGCGTGATCAGCGTGGCCTGATCGGCTCGGCGCAGTGGCACCACCACGCTGGTGTCGGCGTTGAGATAGGTTGCCATAGTGGCCACAGCAATGCCGACAAACGGCGAGGCCGCGCCGGTATCCCCCAGGCGCTGGGTAAGGTCGTAACTCTCATTGGACTCAAACAAATCGAGTGGACTACCGGCCAGCTTAAGTGCCGGAATAAGGTCGCCGAGTGGTGGTACCGCCGGCTTTTGGCCGCCGTCGTAGAACACGCGTGCGGGCGGTGGCGTGACGCCTCCGATCGCTTTTTTCCAACCGTCGGCGAGTGCCGTGGTCAATGCTTCGTTCTTCAGCCGCCTGCCGGGCTTGTCCGGGTTGTCGAGCGATACCGTCACCGGGCGATGCAGTACGGCGAGGGTTTTCATCGCATCCCATTGCTCGAATGCGCGTTTATTCCAAGGCAATGGAATAAAGGGTGATGGCTGAAAGTTCATCGGACTAGGGGGCATGCGCGCCCAACCGGCAAAACGCGGTGAGATGGGATTGGGGTTGGGTTTGGTGTAGCGGGCATAGCCGCGCAGCCAGTCGAGGCGTTCGGGGCGGGCGACCACGAGGGCAACCATCGCGTCAGTGAGCTCACCGCGTTCACGCGGACCATTGCCGACACCGATGAGGGTTTGGTCTTTGGTGGAGAATTTATAGGCCGCGTTGTAACCATCCAGCACGTACACCAGCATTGCCGGCATGTCGGGATGGTCCTCGAACGTGCGGAAGATATCCTCAACAACGTCGTCCGGTGTATCGCTGCAGATTACGCCGTTGGGGAGTTGGTCGATTTCGTGCCAATGCAGGCCTGCTTCAGGACGAAGATTGTTCACCATGCGGGTAAGCCCACTCTGGATCTCGTCTATCTGCGGAAATCGCAGATTTGTGGCATTGCGATTCCAGCCGCGCACAATCGTGATCGTTGGAATTGGCCATGCCTCCGGGAAGTCTTTGAGCCCCAGCTCCAGAGCATCCTGCATACGTTGATCCCATGCCATGTTCTTGGTGTCGACAGTCACTGGATATTTCTTTGGGTCCGTCGGCAAGATGTTGCCCACATGCAAGCTGTTGGGTTCGCGCGCATCCTGCTGCTGCATCTGCGCCCATGCTTGCCCTTGCCTATAGACGTCTAGACTCAGACCTACGCTGACAATAGCCAACGTATCCAGATGCGCTGATTCGGTTGGAGCGCTGTAAAGCGGCGAGGTACCCATGGAGGAAGCGTCCTTGGCAGATGGCGAGGTGGCGTAGACAAAGTCGGCGTCCCTGGAATAAAGCGACGGGGACTTGAAGCAGCTCAGCGTTCCGAAGGTGTCGCGGAGGGCCTGATCGGCGTCGGGCGGGCGACGCACAAGAAGATCCGGTGTTGCGGCGTAAGTGCTCGCAGTGAGCGCTAGCATTAACAAACCACTACCGGTGCGATCTCGTAGTAGGCAAGAAAATGACGCCTTAGCCACGGGTTTCACGCTTGACCAGTGAGGGTACCGGCGGGGCGAAGTACTGCGGATAGGCCTCGGGCTTGCCTGACGCGCGGTAGTTCGCGGTGGCGACAATCAGCTTTGTATTGTCGGGATGTTCTTCGCGATAGAACGCCAGCGTGTCTGCATCCGGGCCTTCATCGTCGAAGACGCGGTCACTGTCAGATTTCACTTGGCCGGACGGGCGAGCATCACTAAATGGTGATTTAGACGTTTCTCCCCATCCCAAGCGCCAATCGGCCAATCGACACAAGTAGGTATAAAACTCCCCATCATCGATGCTCTTGGCCTGCCCGATCGCCAGGTCATACGCCACCGCCAAACGGCTGTGTTCCGGGTTGGCCGGAATCGCCGAATGAAATGACAGCGCATCGTCCTTGGTGAGCTTGTCTGGCGGGGTTTCCATCAGACGCTGGCGTGCTTCGTTGGGCGTTTCGCTGCGCAAGATGCGAACCGTTCCGTCGTCCATCAGGTCGATGTGCTTGAACTTGGCGCAATCGGCTGGCTCCTTGCCCTGGTTGAGTACGCCCTCGATGTCGCGGGCCGTCGTTCCCCGGGCCAGGGCCTCGCCTCTTCCCATCACGATGGTTTTGAACTGCTTGCGGTCATCCGGATCCCAGCCGCCGTTGGTAATGCCGATGGAGGCATCGATGGGATCCATGGGGGCCTTCACCATGTGGATGCCGTCTTTCGGGTCACGCGCGCCGACGGTGCCTCCGCTATCGAAATCGACTGCGAGCGCCGTGGGGAGCCGCGGCGCATTGAGCGTCACGGTTTGCCCCACCTGCAGTTCGGCCTTGATCAGGTTGCCGCTAAAGCCCTGGCCGTTGCCGGCCCAGGTTCTTTCGCCGGGCAGGCGCATGACATAGCGGTACCCCGATGGATGGAGGCCCACGGCTTCAGCCTGGCCGTCGCGTTCGCGCAGTGTGAAAATCCGCTGCTGAAAACGGGCGCCGAGTCCGCCCAGTACATCATCAGGCACACCTTGCCAGCCGATGCCCTGCACGTTGCGTAAGCCGACCGTCTGGTCCTGGGGCGTGAAGTACAAAGTGACGTGGCCGCGATTGTCGCGCTCGTCGAAGTTCACCTCGTTGTTCTGCAAGGTCGTGGCGCACCGCTGGCCGGTCCAGCGCCGGCCACCGATGTAGCTGTCGATCTTGGCGGTGTTGGCCATGTCGGCCATTGAGGGGGTGGTGTGCGGCCGCTCGCCGATGAAGCGCAGGATGTTGCCCAAGGTCGCCCGCCGCGCAGCTAAGGTCTGCTGCTGGTCGTGCAGCTCCATGTGTTCCAGCCGTGGCTCGATCAGGCTGTAGGGCGAGTTCATCAGGACCGCGCTGTCGATGGGGCGTTGACCCTCATCCTTGAGAAAGGCATTGGCCAGCAAGGTCAGCATGGTGCCCTGGCTGTGCGCGACCACATTGACCGTGTCGTCCGGATGTTTGGCTCGGATGATCTTCACCAGCATGGCCAGCCGCTTGGCGGCCAGCAGCATGTAGTTGCGCGGTGGGGCAGGGAGGAGTGGGTGGCGTGCCGTACCAGCCATGGCGTTCATGGGCAGGAAGCCGAACACCATGCCGCTGAAGCCTTGTATCCACATGTCGGGCAGGGTGGTGGTGGCGTTGGCGAACATGCCACCTTCCTTGGTGGCTGCTTTGTCCAGGCGGTTGCCGTGACGGTCCAGCCATTCGCCGTGCGGGGTGTCTTTCTGTACGTAATCCTTCTTCGTGTTTGGGTCATAACCGCTGTCCTCGCGAAAGCCCCAATAGAACGGAATCACCACGCTGCGCGAGTTGCCGCCACCGCGGCCGGCATTGGCCAGGCGACGGTAGTAGACCGTGTCGGGGTTTTTGGCGAGGTGATCGTCCTGAGTGGGTAGCGAGTAGCGGGCAGGCACTAGGGCGGAGCCATTGATGCGTCCGCGCGCGCTGGTGAGGTGGTCCAGGCGCTCGTTGAGGCCGGTACAGAGCCCTTCTTCGATGTCGGCGTAAACGCCGGCCAGGTCGTTGACCCCATGCACGAGGATGGTGATGCAGGGTTTGGGCTGAATGACGTAAATATAGACATCGCCGCCGCCCGGAAGAAGCAACGCCTTCGCTTCACCAATGACAGGGCGCGTGGAAGGGGGCATGACACGACTCCACTGAGGATCAGTGGTCAACGCTGTCAGTGCGAGGGGGAGCCCCGCTATCAGCTAAGGCTGATGTCTTTGTACGTTTCGATTGAAGCGTACTGCCGGGCCTGCCTAGGTGGGCTTAGCGCCCCAGCACTTCGGCCAGCACCGCCATGCGCACGAACACGCCGTTGCCGACCTGCTCGAGGATGCGCGACTGGGGGCCGTCCGCCACTTCCGGGGCGATCTCGATGCCGCGGTTGAGCGGGCCGGGGTGCATCACCAGGGCGGCCTTGGCGGCACGCGCGAGGCGGCGGTTGTCCAGGCCGTAGCGGTGGAAGTAGGCGGCCTCGTCGGGCAGGTCGGTCACCGCCATGCGCTCTTTCTGCAGGCGCAGCATGATGACTACGTCGGCGCCCTCGATGGCGGCGTCGAAGTCGTCGGTGATCACGCAGCCGGGGAATTCCGACTCATCGGGCATCAGCGCGTTGGGCGAGCACAGGCGGATTTCTTTCACGCCCATCGCCTTGAGCGCATGGACGTCCGAACGCGCCACGCGCGAGTGCTTCACATCGCCGCAGATCACCACGGTGAGCTGCCGGAAATCAGGGCGATGCTGGCGGATGGTCAGGACATCGAGCAGGCCCTGGGTGGGATGGGCGCGATTGCCGTCGCCCGCATTGATCACCGACACGCCGCTCATGGCATGGCGCACCAGTTCCTCCGGCGTGCCGGAGATCTTGTGGCGCACCACGATGGCATCCAGGTGCATCGCCTCCAGCGTGTGCAGCGTGTCGAACAGCGCTTCGCCCTTGCTGGTGGAGGAGAAGCCGATGTCGAAATTGATCACGTCGGCGCTGAGCCGGCGCGCGGCCAGTTCGAACGAGGTGCGCGTGCGCGTGGACGGCTCGAAGAACAGGTTGAGGATGGTGCGGCCCGACAGCAGGTCCAGCTTGCGCGTGCCGTGGGCGCAGCCTTCGCGCATGGACTCGGCGCGATCGAGCAGGCGCTCGATGGTCTCGCGGGGCAGGTGTTCCAGGGTGGTTAGGTGGCGCAGGCGAGAGCTCATGGCGGGCGGAAGTCCGTGCTTAAGGTCCGGTGTTGTCGGGAGTAGCCAGCCAGCGCTCAAGAATGACCGCGGCGGCTTCGGCATCGATCGTGGCAGCATCGCGCTTTTTCTTCAGGCCCGCAGCACGCGCGCTGGCGAAGCGCTGCGCGGCTTCCTGCGAACTGTAGCGTTCATCGGTGAGCTGCACCGGCAGGTTGTAACGCTGGCTGAGCTTGTCGGCAAAGCGGCGGGCGCCCTTGCTGGCGGGCTGCTCCTCGCCATCAAGGCCGAGCGGCAGGCCGACCACCAGGGTGTCGGGCAGCCATTCCTTGCGCAATGTGTCGAGCGTCGACCAGTCGGGCTCGCCCTCGCGCACCGCAATGGCGGCCAGCCCACGCGCGCTTCCGGTAAATCGATTGCCGACGGCCACGCCGATCAAACGACTGCCGTAGTCGAAACCAAACACACAGCTCATGCGTGTCCCGCGTAACCTGGCAACTGCAACGGGTCGACCCCGACCAGGCCTGCGGCAGCGCTCCAGCGCTCTTCGAGCGGCGTGTGGAAGATCACGCGCTCGCTCGCTTCGACGGTCAGCCAGGTGTTGTCCTTCAGTTCCTGCTCCAGCTGACCCGCGCTCCAGCCGGCATAACCCAGCGCCATCATGGCCAGGCGCGGGCCTTCACCATGGGCCATGGCGACCAGGATGTCGCGCGAGGTCGTCACCGACCATTCGTCGTTGATGCGATAGCTCGATTCCCAATGACCGGGCTCGCGATGCAGCACGAAACCACGCTCCTGCTGTACCGGGCCACCGATCAGCACGGGCGCGTCGGCAAGTTCGAGGTCGCTGCATTCGAGTTTCATCTGGGTCAGCACATCGCCCAGGCGGTATTCGGAGAGCTGGTTCACCAGCAGTCCGACGGCACCGTCTTCATCGTGCTGGCAGATGAAAGCGACGCCGCGCGAAAACGGCGGCTCAGCCAGGCTGGGCATGGCGATCAGGAACTGACCGGCGAGAGACTGCGGGCTGGATAGTGGGGAAGCCATGGCCGCATTGTATGCCCTGAATGCGCCGGGCGTCCGCAGCCATGTTCGGGCCCTTTAGGTGACACGTTCACCCGCTCCTCACTCAGCGGCTGTGCAGCGTGTCGTTGGGCATGAACTGCCAGGTGCGCGTGATGTTGAGCTCGTCGATGCGCTCTTTGTCCGCCGGCAGCGAGGGAAACGGCGCGGCGAGGCGCACGATGCGTTGCGCGGCGGCGTCGAGCAGCGGCTGGCCCGAGCTTTGCACGACCTCGATGCCCTTCACCGAGCCATCGCGATTGAGCGTCACCGTCAGCAGCACGTCGCCGTGCAGGCCGCGTCGACGCGCCTCGTTGGGATAGTTGATATTGCCCACGCGCTCCACCCGGTCCACCCAGCCGCGCATATACGCCGCATAGGCGTATTCCTTGGTGTTGGACGAGATGAATTTCTTCTTGGGCCGCTTGGCGTATTGCTCGCTGCGATCGCGCACTTCGGCGGCCAGCTGGGCCATTTCCTGGCGCCGCTTGATGTCCGACGGCGACTCGGGAAGGTCCTGCGGCGTCTGCTCGAGCTTGGCGCTGTTGGTGCTGACGCTGTAGTGACTGTTGCCCGTGGTGGTGAGCAACTTGTCGTCGGTCGCTTCCTGCGGGCGCGGTGCGCTCGCTTCGATCGGCTGCGGGGCCACCCCTTGCGAGGGACGGGGCAGGGCGCCGGACACCAGCTGCGACGGGCGCGCGGCCTTGTCGCTCTCGCCGCCGCCGCTGTTGTTGGCCTGGGCCAGGAAGTCGGCCTTGTCCGGCGCTTCGCGATTGGCCACGTCGACCAGGGTCACGTCCAGGGTCGGCAGGCTGGGCTTGGCCTTCACATAGGTGAAGGTGATGCCCAGGATCACCACGCCGTGCAGCAATAGCGAGAAAAGCATCGTGGCGCCGAACATGTCGGCGCCGGTGCGGACAGCAGGTTGGCTCACGCGGCGCGGGTTCCGAGTCGGTTCTGCTCAATCACATCGAAGAGCTGGCCGGCAATATTAAGCCCGAATTGTGCGTCCAGTTCGCGCACACACGTCGGTGATGTGACGTTGATCTCGGTGAGGTAGTCGCCGATCACGTCCAGGCCCACGAACAGCAGGCCGCGGCGGCGCAGTTCCGGCGCTACCTGGGAGACGATCCAGCGGTCGCGGTCGGATAGCGGCACGCCCACGCCGCGGCCACCGGCGGCCAGGTTGCCGCGGAAGTCGCTGCCCTGAGGGATGCGCGCCAGCGCGTACGGCACCGGTTCGCCGTCGACGACGAGGATGCGCTTGTCGCCCGAGGTGATTTCCGGGATGAATTTCTGCGCCATGGTGAACTGCTTGTGCTCGCCCTTGGGGCCGGCGGCGATCAGCGTTTCCAGCATGGAGTTCAAGTTGCTGTCGCCGGCCTTCACGCGGAAGATCCCGCGCCCGCCCATGCCGTCCAGCGGCTTGAGCACGATTTCGCCGTGCTCGGCGGAGAAGGCGCGCAGCTCGGCGGCGTCGCGGGTCACCAGGGTCGGGGCCATACACTGCGGGAAGTGCATCGCAAAAAGTTTCTCGTTGCAGTCGCGCAGCGCCTGCGGGCGGTTGACCACGGTCACCCCGGCGCGCTCGGCCAGCTCGGCCACCATGGTGTCGTAGATGAACTGCGGATCCACCGGCGGATCCTTGCGCATCAACACCACGTCCATCTCGCGCAGGTCGCGCCACTGGGGTTCGCCGAGCATGAACCAGCCGCTGGGGTCGTCGCGCACGGACAGTGGCGCCAGGCGCGCCCAGGGCTCGCCGCTGCGCGCGGACAGGTCGCCCTGTTCCATGTAAAACAGGCTGTGGCCACGCCGCTGGGCCTCCAGCAGCATGGCAAACGTGGTGTCCTTGGCGATCTTGATCGAGCCGATCGGGTCCATCAGCACGGCGACCTTGAGGGCCATCGTCATTCTCCGGTAGTAGTGCTTGTTCACCATTCGCGACCGGCGTGCCGGCCAGGCGAAAGCATGGCAGTGTATGTCGTCCGAGGCGGAGATTGCGTTGATCGATCCAACGATCAAGTGGTCCGCCAAAGGCGCAGGAAAGTCCGGATTGTCCCCGAAGGGAAACATTGCCGACCGGCCCCTCGGTCGGCTCCCGAGGCAGGCAAACCGTTCGATTCAATGACGTAGCCCGCTTAACTTAAGAAATCAGCTTGACGTTAGGTCAGGCAGGCGGTAAACAGCTACGCACGAGTGCCTGCCGGCTGAATGGTTGCCGTACGTCCTCACGGACGTGCGGGTTTGTATCTCAAACATGGGACCGCTAGCCCATTGGTTGGCGGTCGCAGGATTTACCTGAGCCAGGGGCGGGTCGCAGGGGGGTGTTGTGAACTTGAACATAAGTGGAAATGGCTTGGCCGGCCTCAAGGTCATGGTTATCGACGACTCGAAAACCATCCGTCGAACCGCCGAAACCTTGCTCAAGAAAGAAGGTTGCGACGTGCTTACGGCGGTGGACGGTTTCGAGGCGCTTGCCAAGATCTCCGACCAGAAGCCCGCGATCATCTTCGTCGACATCATGATGCCGCGACTTGACGGCTATCAGACGTGCGCGCTGATCAAAAACAACCCGCAGTTCCGCGGCACGCCCGTGATCATGCTCAGCTCGAAGGACGGCCTGTTCGACAAGGCACGCGGGCGCATCGTGGGCGCGGAACAATATCTGACCAAGCCGTTCACGCGCGATGAACTGCTGGGTGCAATCCATCGACATGTCGTTACGGTTTAAGTCGGACGACTACAGGGTCTGAGGGGGGCCTGTGGCCAATATTCTCATCATCGACGATTCACCGACCGACGTGCGCGTGTTCACCACGCTGCTCGAACGTGCGGGCTATCAGGTTGATTCCATCGGCAACGCCGAAGACGGCATCGAGCGCGTACGCGAGCAGAAACCGGATCTGGTCATCATGGACGTCATCATGCCCGGCATGAATGGCTTCCAGGCCACCCGCACGCTCACGCGCGATCCGATGACCTCCAATATTCCGATCGTGATGATCACCACCAAGTCCATGGAGACCGACCGGGTCTGGGGGCTGCGCCAGGGTGCGCGTGCCTTCATCACCAAGCCGGTCAACGAGAAGGACCTGCTGGCATGCATCAACGATCTGCTACCCAACGCCGCGTGAGGCAAGCATGAGCCAGACCGCCTCGCTCTCGCCGTTCGAAATCCTTGCCCGGTATGAGCGTCTTTCGCTGGCGCATGCCTCCGGCACGCAGGAAAGCCTGGAGGCTCCCGGTCTCTGGCGCGGCATCGGCTATCGCGCAGGCAGTCGTCTATTCGTCAGCGGAATCGACGAGATCAGCGAACTGCTGGCGGTGCCCTCGCTGACCCCGGTGCCGGGCACGCAGCCCTGGCTGATGGGCGTGGCGAACGTGCGCGGCAATCTCGTGCCGGTGATCGATCTGGCGCGTTTCCTGTTTGGCGAACGCACACTGTCCACCGAACGCACGCGATTGCTCGTCGTGCGCCAGGGTGCAGGCAGCGTGGCGCTGATGGTGGATGAAGTCTTCGGGCAGCGTACGGTCGACGCCGAGCAGCGTCGTCAGGCCGAGCAGGAAGACGACCCGCGTTTGGCACGTTTCGTGGATGATCGTGTAGGCGATTCGCGACTGGCTGTGTTCAGTATGGGCAAGCTGGTTCGTGCGCCGGACTTCCGTCAGGCTGCGGCCTGACGCGCAAGCGTTGAACGACAAGTAGGACCGGCGCTGCTCAAGGCCGGAATCAGGGCGATGATCCGACGCCTTCGCCGGCATGGGCGGCGAGGCGTAGAAGGGCGAGGTGAACGAAATGAGCACTACAGGGGGCATGGGCAAAGAGCGGGGCTATACAGGCCTCATCATTGCGCTGGTCATTGCGTTCGGTTTCACGGGTGTCGACTTCGCCATGCTTACCTTGCGTGGCCGCGAAGATACACAGGCGACGGGTCTCACCACCCAGATCCAGGTGTTGTCGCAGCAGACGGCAAAGCTTGCCCTAGAAGCCGCGGACGGTAACGTCGATTCCTTCAAGGAACTCGAAACAAACCGCAACACCATCGATGCTGCCATCCAGCGCCTCAACAAGGGCGATGAGAAGGGCGGCATGAAGCCTTATGCCGACAACAACGCGACGCCGGCCGGTCGCGCCGTCGGCGCCCTGACCAATGCCTGGGGCCAGCTCGACGCCGACATCGGCAAGATCCTGTCCAACAAGGCGCTGGTGGTGGACTCCTCGCAGCGCGCCGCCACCCTGGGCCGCGAACTGCCGGTGCTGAACTCCAGCATGGAGCAGGTGGTGAACATCCTGCAGCAGCGCGGCGGTAGCGCAGAGCAGACCTACACCTCCGCCCGCCAGATGCTGCTGGCCGACCGTATGATCCGCCGAGTGCAGGAAGTGCTGCAGGGTGGCGACGCCTCGCAGCCCGCCGCCGACGGCCTGGCTCGCGACGGCCAGCTGTACGGCTCGGTGCTCAAGGGTCTGCTGGAAGGCAACACCGAAGTGGGCGTGCGCTCGATGGGCGACGCCAATGCACGCAAGATCCTCACCGACATGCAGGGCCAGTGGGACAACCTGCAGGACCCGGTCGGCAAGCTGGTAGGCGCCGCCGGTAACCTCAGCGACGTGAAGCGCGCCGGCAACCAGGCCTCGCTCGATTCCCAGAACGTACTGCTGCGTGCCAACGAACTGGCCGACCAGATCGGCAAGCTGCCAACCCGCCGCCTGTTCCCGAACCTGTGGTGGGGCGTGCTCGGCGCCATCGGCGCGGCGGCCTTCCTGGCCGTGCTTATCGTGCAGCTGGTCTCCGACCAACGCCGCCGCTTCCAGGAGTCGACCGAACTCAACCAGCGTAACCAGGAGGCCATCATGCGCCTGCTGGACGAAATGGGTTCGCTCGCCGAAGGTGACCTGACCGTCAAGACCACCGTGACCGAAGACATCACGGGCGCCATCGCCGACTCGGTGAACTACGCCATCGACGAGCTGCGCACCCTGGTGACGACGATCAACGAAACCTCCGAGCAGGTGTCCTCCTCGGCCCAGGAAACGCAGACCACCGCGCGCCACCTGGCCGAATCGGCGCAGAACCAGGCGCAGCGCATCAGCACGGCGACCACCGCGATCAACCAGATCGCCAGCCTGATGGATACGGTGTCCAAGGATTCGGCCGAGTCGGCCGACGTGGCCGAGCGCTCGGTGAAAATCGCTTCGCGCGGCGCCGAAGTGGTGCGCGAAACGATCTCGGGCATGGACTCGATCCGCGACCAGATCCAGGAAACCTCCAAGCGCATCAAGCGCCTGGGTGAGTCGTCGCAGGAAATCGGCTCGATCGTGGAACTGATCAACGACATTGCCGAGCAGACCAACATCCTCGCCTTGAACGCCGCCATCCAGGCCGCGTCGGCGGGTGAAGCGGGTCGCGGTTTCGCGGTGGTGGCGGACGAAGTGCAGCGCCTCGCCGAACGTTCGGCGAGCGCGACGAAGCGAATCGAAACGCTGGTGCAGACCATTCAGTCCGATACCAACGAAGCGGTGAACTCGATGGAACAGACCACCGCCGAAGTGGTGGCTGGTGCCCGACTCGCGGAGGACGCGGGTAGCGCACTGGGCGATATCGAGCGCGTGTCGCATGACTTGTCGGCGCTGATTCAAAACATCTCCACCCAGGCGCGCCAACAGTCCACCGCGGCATCGGACATCTCGGTTTCCATGAACGCAATTCAGGAAATCACTTCGCAGACCTCGCAGGGCGCAAGCCAGACGGCCGATTCGATCGGTTACCTGGCCCAGCTGGCGAGTGACCTGCGGCGCTCGGTGGCGCACTTTAAGCTGCCGGGTTGACACAAAACGTTTTTCACGGGGGGCAACCTCGCGGTTGCGTGACAAACCGTTACGTGATCGGTGAGAGGGGCGCATGAGACTTCAAGACCATATCGATTTCACCACCCTGCAGTGGGTCAAGCCCGAGCTCGATGAGACGCTCGCCGTGGCCCGCGAGGCGTTGGAGTCCTACGTCGACAACCCGGGCAACCGGGATGCGATGCGCTCCTGTGCGGACAGCCTGCACCAGGTGCACGGCACGCTGCGCATGGTCGAGCTATACGGCGCCGCCATGGTCACCGAGGAGATGGAAACACTCGCCATCTCGCTGCTCGAAGACCATGTGGCGAACCGTGAGGAAGCCTACGCCGCGCTGATGCGTGGCCTGATGCAGCTGCCCGATTACCTGGAGCGCCTGTCCGGCGGTCATCGCGACGTGCCGGTGGTGCTGCTGCCGCTGCTCAACGATCTGCGTTCCAGCCGCGGCCAGCAGGCGCTGCACGAATCGGCGCTGTTCACGCCCAATCTCGAATTCCCGCTGCCGGCGCAGGCGCCGACGCCGCCGGCGGAATTGCTGGTGGAGCGTCAACGCAGCGAAGTCACCGCGCTGCGCCTGCGCTTCCAGCAGCAGCTGCTGTCGTGGTTCCGCGGCCAGGGTAACGACCAGCAGCTGGGCGGCATGATCCAGACGCTGGACGCCATCACCGCGCGCTGCCACACCATCCCGGGCCGTCGCCTGTGGTGGATTGCGGCCGGCGTGCTGGAAGGCGTGCAGCAGGGTGCACTCAAGGCCCAGGCCGGCGAAGTGCGCCAGTTGATCGGCAAGGTCGACCGCAGTATTCGCCAGCTGGTGGAACACGGCGAAGCGAACCTGCGCGGCGGCGACGCCGATGAGCTCGCACGCAAGCTGCTGTACGTGGTTGGGCAAGTCCGTCAGGGCAGCCCGCGCATGGAACTGCTGCGCCAGACTTATTCGCTGGACGCATTGCTGCCCGAAGCAAGCGAGATCGAACACGCCCGCGGTTCGATGGCAGGCCACAACCGCGCGTTGCTGGACTCCGTCGCCAAGGCGCTCAAGGACGACCTGCTGCGGGTCAAGGAAGCGCTCGACCTGTTCCTGCGCCAGACCGACGCCGATCCGGGTCAGCTGTCCAGCCAGACCGAAGTGCTCGAACGCGTGGGCGACACCCTGGGCATGCTTGCCTTGGGCGTGCCGCGTCGCGTGGTCAATGAACAGCGTCGCGTGCTGGAAGAAATCGCCAGCCGCGTGCGTGCGCCGGACGAAGAGCTGCTGCTCGATGTCGCCGGAGCGTTGCTTTACGTGGAAGCTTCGCTCGACGATCACATCGAGAGCCTCGGCGCCGACGGCGAAACCGCCGCCGAAATGCCGACCGCAATGCTGCCGCGCAGCGAAGCGCGCCACATCCTCGCCACGCTGATGCACGAGGCCACCGCCAACACCGGCAAGGTGAAGGACGCCATCGTCGCCTATGTCGAATCGGGCTGGCAGGCGACGCAGCTGGCCGACGTCGGCGCGCTGATGGACGAAGTCGCCGGTGCGATGCGCATGCTGTCCGCGCCGCGTCCGGCCGAACTGGCCGAGGGCATTGGCCGCTTCGTCGGCAACGAACTGCTCGCCGACCGCCGCGTGCCCAGCACCGCGCAGATGGATCACCTCGCCGACGCACTCGCCGCCCTCGAGTACTACCTCGAAGCCGCGCGCGAACATCGTGGCGGTCTGGAACACATTCTCGATGTCGCCGAGCACAGCCTCAGCAGCCTCGGTTACTGGCCGCCGCCGGCCGTCCGTGCGCCGTCGGAAGACGAGCTGGACGAGCCGCCGGCAGACGTCGCACGCGCCGCGGACGCCGCACTTGCCGCCACGCTCGCCAACCAGCCGGAACTTTCCGAAAGCGTCAGCCTGGGTCACGGTGAAGACCTGTCGGGTCTGATCGTGGGTCACAGCGAGACGCCCGAGCCGGTGCCGCAGGAGATCACCGGCCTGCGCCTGGCCGATACCGTGCACGTCACGCCGCAGGAACCGGTACAGACCAGCGAAGACGACTGGATCGAGATCGAAGAAGAAATCGTCGAGGAAGTGACGGTTTCCGGCTACGCCGCGGTCGAAGCGGGCTTCCAGTCCAGCACCGCCGGCATCGACGACGACATCCGCGACATCTTCCTGGAAGAAATGCAGGAAGAGATCGACAACCTGCATGCCGCGCGCAAGACCTGGCTGGCCGATCCGCAACAGCTGGACTCGCTCACCTCGATCCGTCGCTCCTTCCACACGCTCAAGGGTTCGGGCCGCCTGGTCGGCGCCACCATGCTCGGCGAG
Source organism: Dyella sp. 01N448 (assembly GCF_056399225.1). Taxonomy (NCBI): domain Bacteria; kingdom Pseudomonadati; phylum Pseudomonadota; class Gammaproteobacteria; order Lysobacterales; family Rhodanobacteraceae; genus Dyella; species Dyella sp. 01N448. Next base: position 84,844 of record NZ_JBFTQX010000003.1, read on the forward strand.
TTCGCGTGGAAGGTCGAAAACATGCTCAACCGCGTGCTGGATCAGTCGATCCCGCCGAGCCAGGGCGTGCAGGAAGTGGTCAGCGCCGCCATCGACGCCTTGCCGCAACTGCGTACCGCGCTGACGGGCGATGGCCTGGTCACGGCCCCGCTCACGGCCATCATGGAAATTTCCGAGCGCCTGTCGTCCGGTCAGGTCGATGCCCGCCTGGCCGACATTGCTCCCGTCAGTGGCACCGAGACGGTGCGACGCGTGGTGCGCCGTCGCGTGCCGCGTGTGGACACCTCCGCCGAAGCCATTCCGGCGTCCAGCCTGGCCGGGATCGAAAGCTCGCCGGCCGAGCCGGTGGCGCCTGTGCATGACTTCATCGCCGCGCCGGTGATGCCGCCGATCGATCCGGTGCTGCTGGAAATCCTGCGCAGCGAAGTGGCGCAGTACCTGGCCACCATCCGCACCGCGATCAACCGCGTCGACGGCGAACTGCGCGTGGAGGACAGCCTGTTGCGCGCCGTCCACACGCTGCATGGCGCCATCGCGATGGTCGACATCCCGGTGCTGACGCAGCTGTTGTCGCCGCTGGAAAGCCTGCTCAAGCGCCTGCGCGCCGCGGGCCTGCCGCTGTCGCCGGAAGGCGTGATGCTGCTGAGCCAGAGCGCCGATGCAGTCGATCACGTCATGGGTCAGTTCGATGTGCCGTCGCCGCAGCTGCCGGATCTGGACAATCTGATCCATCGCCTGACGGAGCTGCGCGACAGCCAGCCCGAGCCGCAAGTGGCGCACGTGCTGTTCGAAACCCCTGCCGATGTTTCGGACGATGCACCGCTGCACGCCGCCGAAGCCTCGCACGAAGCAACTTTCGGTGCCTCGCTGGACGAAGCGCTCTCCGACGCCTCGCAGCCGGTCGAGCATATCGAGCTGGCCTCGCCGCCGGCCGTATCCGAGACCGACAAGTACACCGACGAACTGCTCGCCGCCTTGGGCGAGTTCGATCTCGATGCCCACTTGCCGACGGGCGAGCCAAGCTCGCATCACGTAACGACCCACGTGCCGGCGATCGACGAAGACGACTTCAGCAAGGCCTATGCCGACCTGCTCGACGACGCCGAGACGCTGGAAATCGGTCCGGTGGCCGACGAGGACGAGGCATCGGTCGAACACGTCGCGGTGCCGGAAGCTGAGCTCGAGGAGACGGCGCCGTCCGTCGAGATCGAGTCGACCGAGCCGGAACTCGAGCAGCTTGCCGAGCCGGTGATCGAACACATCGAGCCGGTCGAGGAAATCGTCACGCTCGAGGAAACGCCGATCGAAGAGATCGTGCTGGAAGCGCCGGTGCTCGATGCGCCGGAACTGCCGAGCGAAGAAGAGGCCTTGGTCGAAGCCGCGGCGGCCCCCGAAGCGGAGGTCGAAGCGACGCCGACGCAGGCTGCGCCGGAAGAAGAATTCGACGAGAACGCACTGCTGCCCAGCCAGATCGATCCGGACCTGCTGGAAATCTTCATCGAGGAAGCACGCGAGATTCTCGATCACTCCGACGGCGTGCTGGCCTTGTGGCGCGCCGAGCCGAGTGCGATCGAACATCTGGGCGAGATCCTGCGCGACCTGCACACGCTCAAGGGCGGTGCGCGCATTGCCGGCATGGTGCCGGTGGGCGATCTCACGCACGCCATCGAAACCGCGCTGGAACGGCCGATCCACGCCGAATCGGCGCATATCGGCGAGCTGATTGCCGCGCTGGAAGTGGGCTTCGACAAGCTCCACGGTCTGGTGCAACTGGTCTCGCAAGGCCGCGCGGTGGCCTACCCGAAGGCTCTCATCGACCGTTTCCTGGCGATGTCCGGCGAAGGCGAGGCGGCGGTGCCCGCCGAGGCGCCGGAAGCTCCCAACGTGGTGCCGTTCCCGGCTCGCCCGGTGGTGTTGTCCGAGCCGCTGCCCGAACTCTTGCCGGAGCTGTTGCCGGAAGACCGCGACGACGCACCGAGCACGCCGCAGGAACAGATCCGCGTCCGCGCCGAACTGCTCGATACGCTGGTGAACCATGCAGGCGAGGTGGCGATCTACCGCTCGCGCCTCGAACAGCAAGTGGCCGGCTACCGCTTCAACCTGGTCGAACTGGACCAGACCGTGCAGCGTCTGCGCAGCCAGCTGCGCATGATGGAAATCGAAACGGAAGCGCAGATCATCGCGCGCTTCCAGCGCGAGCATCGCGAAGCCGGTATCTCGGTATTCGATCCGCTCGAGCTCGATCGTTTCTCCCAGCTGCAGCAGTACTCGCGTGCGCTGGCCGAGTCGGTATCCGACCTTGTGTCCATCCAGGGCATGCTGGACGAACTGACCCGCCAGGCCGAAACGTTGCTGATCCAGCAGTCGCGCGTGAGCTCGGAGCTGCAGGAAGGCCTGTTGCGCACGCGCATGCTGCCGTTCGACACGATGGTGCCGAACCTGCGCCGCACGCTGCGCCAGGCCGCGCAGGAAGAAGGCAAGGGCGCCCAGCTGTACGTGGAAGGCGCCCACGGCGAAATGGATCGCAACCTGCTCGACCGCATCAAGGCGCCGTTCGAACACATGCTGCGTAACGCTGTGGCGCACGGCATCGAATCGCCCAAGGATCGTCGCAAGGCAGGCAAGCCGGAAGAAGGCGCCGTGCGCATCCGCGTGGCGCGCGAAGCCACCGAGGTGGTGGTGCGCGTGACCGACGATGGCCGCGGTCTGGATCGCGACGCCATCCGCAAGCGCGGCATCGAGCGTGGCCTGATCCGCAACGACACGCGCCTGAGCGACGATCAGGTGCTTGCCCTCATCACCCAGCCTGGCTTCTCCACCGCCAGCAGCGTGACCCAGCTGGCCGGTCGCGGCGTGGGCATGGACGTGGTGGCGAACGAAATCAAGCAGCTCGGCGGTGCGCTGTCGATCGAATCGAAGGAAGGCCAGGGCACGACCTTCGTGCTGCGACTGCCCTTCACGCTCGCGGTCACCCAGGCCATCCTGGTTCGCATCGGCGAATCCAACTACGCCATCCCGATGACCTCGGTGCAGGGCGTGGCGCGCATCAGCCCGGCGGAACTGGCCGAGCGCATGGCCGAGCCGGAGCCGACCTTCCTGTACGGTGGCGAGAGCTTCGACATCCATCACCTGTCCGAATTGCTGGGCGCGGTGACCACGCATGTGGGCGACGACGAGCAGATCCCGTTGCTGCTGACCCGAGCAGGCGACCTGCGTGCCGCGATCCGCATCGATGCCGTGATCGGCTCGCGCGAAATCGTGGTGAAGTCGGTTGGCCCGCAGATCAGCTCGGTGCCGGGCATCCTCGGCGCGACCATCATGGGTGACGGCTCGGTGCTGATCATTCTTGATCTCGCCCCGCTGGTCCGTCACGGCATCTCCCGCCGCCTGCAGCGCCTGGACGAAGGTCTCACCGCGGTGGCAACGCCGGTGGTGGAAGAACAGCGCGTGCGCCCGCTGGTGATGGTGGTCGACGATTCCATCACCATGCGCAAGGTCACCGGCCGCGTGCTGGAACGCCACGAGTACGAAGTGGCCACGGCGAAGGACGGCGTGGACGCACTCGAGAAGCTGCATGAGCGCGTGCCCGACCTGATGCTGCTGGACATCGAAATGCCGCGCATGGACGGCTACGAGCTGGCCACGCAGATGAAGTCCGATCCGCGACTGCGCGATGTGCCGATCATCATGATCACCTCGCGTACCGGCGATAAGCATCGCCAGCGCGCGTTCGACATCGGCGTCGACCGCTACCTCGGCAAGCCTTATCAGGAAGCCGAGTTGCTGGCGCAGATTGGCGAAGTGCTCGAACAGCGCATCACGGAGTCGCTCAATGGCTGAAACGGCGACGGCGGTGGCCTTGTTGTTCGATGACGTGGAACTCGGCGGTCAGCTGCGTGAAGCGTTGCGCGAACGCGGGGCGAGGATCGTGCACGAAGGGGCGCTGTCCACCCTCGACAAGCAGATGCTTGCGAGCACCGGCGCCGAAGTGCTGGTGGTGAACCTGGATGAAGACGCCGACGAGGATCTGGACCGTCTCTACGACGTGATCGACGGTGACCGTCCTCGCGTGGTGTTCAACGATGCCGCCGCCAGCCGCTCGCTCAACGGCTGGGACCGTGCCCGTTGGGCGCGCCACCTCGCCGTGAAGGTGATGGCGCAGGGCGATCTCGATCCGCCGCGTCCTCAGGATGCGCAGGCCGTGCCTGAAGTGGCCGAGCCGGCGTTCGCGGAAAGCGTCGAGGTTCCGGCGGTCGTCGTGGCGGAGGAGCCGCTGCCCAGTTTCGCCGCCGCACTGGAACCGGTCGCGCTGGCCGAGATCACCCCAGCCGAGATCACGCCGCAGGCAGTGGAAGCCACCGAAGAGCAGTCCGAATCGCTGGCTGCCGAGTTGGAGGCCTTCATCGCCGCCGATGAGCCGGCCTTGGTGGAAGCGGAGGCGGGTTCGGAGCTGTCGTTCCATGCCGCCGACGAACCGCTGCACCTGGACGATTTCGCTGCGCTCAAGGATGTGCCGTTCGAAGCGGAAGACGAATTCGGTTCGGGCCTGAAGTTCTCTGCCGACGAACCGCTGCCGGAACTGCATGACGGCAACTTCGGCGCGCTCGAAGGCGAAGCGGTCGCCGACCACGATTTTGGCTCGGGGCTGAAATTCAGCGGCGACGCCGAACTGCCGCCGCTGCATGACGGCAGCTTTGGCCTGGATACGCTGACGACCCAGGGCCATGCACCGATCGATGCGCCGGCACAGGACGCCGCTGCTCGCCACATGCCCTCGTTCCAGCTTGACCATCTAGCCCTGGCACCGCTCGACGAATCGTTCATGGCGTCGGTCGCGGCGGCGGAGAGCCAGAACAAATCGCCCGCATCCTTGCTGGGTGCGGCTTCGGCCTGGGCTCTGCTCGACGAAGGCGAGGCGCCCGCGCCGGCGGCGTCTGCACCGGCGCCGGCCAAGGCCGCCCATTTCGGCGTCGAAAAGCTCAGCGCCGCGGACTTCCTGGCGCCGGAAGGCGGCGAAGAAACCGCATCCATCATCGAGCCGGGCATGACACTGGAACTGGTGTCGATCGAAGAAGCGCTGGCGCCGAAGGAATACGACGGCGGCAATGAAATGCTGCTGGACGATCTGGATTCCGCGATTGGCCGCCTGCTCGTGCTGGGCGCCGCCGCGGACAGTCTCGAGGCGGTGTGTTCGTTCCTGTCGATGCTGCCCGGCGACCTGCGCGCGGCCGTGCTGCATGTCCAGCATCTGGGCGGCAAATCCGTCGAGGCACTATCCGATACGCTGACCCGCTATAGCGAAATGCCGGTGCGCGTTGCCGCGCAGGGCGTGCGTGCCCGCGTCGGCGAGGTGCTGGTGGTGCCCGATGGGCAGCAGGCACGCATACATCGCGATGGTCGCGTGGAACTGCAGTCGCTGGACAACAGCGACGTGCGCAGCTCGCCGATCGATGCCAGCTTCACGCTCGCAGCCAACGTGTTTGGCCGCAATGCGCAGGCCATCGTGTTCGCGGGCCAGGCCAACGATGCACTCGGCGGCTGCCAGGCGATCCACGATCGTGGTGGCCAGGTGTGGATCGAGTCGTCTGACGGCCAGTTTGCCGATATGGTGCACGGCATCGAAGCCGAGCGCCTGCACAGTTATTCGGGCACGCCTGCGGAACTCGCGGCGCGCCTGGTGGAAGAGATGTCGATGGAGGGCCGGCGATGAGCGATTTGCCACTACCGCGTGAAATTCGTTGCGTCCTGGTGCCGGTCGGCAACCTGCGCTTGCTGTTGCCCAATGCCACCGTGGCCGAAGTGATCACGATGCCCACGCCCGAAGCGGTGGAAGGGGCGCCCGCGTGGTTGCTCGGCCGCATCGCCTGGCGCGGCTGGCGCGTGCCGCTGGTCTCGTTCAACACGCTGGCGGGAGCCGGCGAGGGCGACAGCGAACAGTCCTACCGCGTTGCCGTGCTGAAGGCGCTGGGCGGTCATCCGGATCTGCCCTTCATTGCCGTGGTGACCCAGGGCTTCCCGCGCCTGACCACGCTCAATGCGGAACTGATCATCCCGACCCACGACGGCGCGCCGCTGCCGCCAGGCGTGCGGGCACAGGTACTGGTGCGCGACGACATTGCCGTGATCCCGGATCTGGAAGGCATGGAGGCGGAGCTGCTCGAATTGCTCGAGCCGGCCAGCTGAAGCGTCCCCAATGATCTTGTGACTCCCGAAGACACGCCCTGCATGGGCGTGTTTTCGTTTCTGCGCTTACACGTCGCCGTGCAGGGCCTGCAATGCCGCCAGCGCGGCGAGGCCGGCGGTCTCCGTGCGCAGGATGCGCGGCCCCAGCCGCAGCCCTTCGAAGCCCGCCTCGGTCAATGCAGCCGTATCGCGGTTGCCAAGTCCGCCTTCCGGGCCGACCACCAGCAGGCCGCCGGCCGGCGTGAAACGCAGTTCTCCCGGGCGCCGGCTACCCTCGGGCAACAGGGCCAGGCGTAGCGCTCCATCCTGCGGAAGCTCGCGCAGCCAGTGTTCCAGCGGGATGGCTGGCAGCACCGTAGGCAGGCGGGCACGGCCGCTCTGCTCACAGGCGCTGGCGACGACGGCCTGCCAATGCGCCAGGCGTTTGCCGGCGCGGGCCGGATCGAGCTTCACTTCCGAGCGTTCGGTCAGCAACGGCACGATGTGCGTCACCCCAAGCTCGGTCGCCTTCTGCACGATCAGATCCATCTTTTCGCCCCGGGCCACGCCCTGTGCCAGGGTCAGCGGGAGCGGCGACTCATTGCCGACCGGCTGGGCCGCTTCCACCCGGACCGTGACATCGCGCTTGCCCACCGCCTGGATGACCGCCGGGTAGTCCACGCCATCGCCGTTGAACAAGGTGATGGGCGAACCGGCGGTCAGGCGCAGCACACGCGCGACGTGCTCGCCCGCCTGGGCCGGCAGACCCAGTTCCAGGCCCACGGCAAGCGGCAGTTCGACATGTATGCGGATCGTGCGCATGAGACGTTAGGGAAGGGAGGAAACGTAAAGCATAGCGGACACCGTCTTATGCGCCTTGCGCCCGACTACCTGAATGCACGGGAGATGCCGCGCCAGGGACATTTGCCTGCCGGCTGGAGCCGGCGCAGCATGTAGGTCATCCCTCATTCCCCGGAGGTGGATCATGGTCAGCAAATCCCTACTCGTACTAGCCATGGCGCTGGGTACGACCCCGCTCGCGATGGCGCAGACCTCGGCGGTCGCGGGTGCCACGGTGCAGACGAGCCAGCAAGGCATGGCTGACCAGTCTGCGTCCAAGAAGCCCCCGCAACCGGGCGACCGCAACTGCATCCAGAGCACTGGCAGCCTGATTCCTGCCAAGCCGGGTACCTGTCTGCCGGTGGCCGGCCGCAGCTACAGCTACCAGGACATCCGCAACACCGGTCAGCCTACGCTGGGTCCGGCATTGCAGCAGCTGGATCCGAGCATCACGGTGACCGGCGGTCACTAAGCCACGGCACGCTCGATGCCTGCCACGGCGGTATCGACGAGATGATCGATCTCGTCGGTACTGACCACGTAAGGCGGCATGAAATAGATGATGTCGCCCAGCGGGCGCAGCAGCGCTTCGTGCTCGAGTCCATGCAGGTAGACGCGCAGCCCGCGCCGTTCCGAAGAGGGGAACGGCGTGCGTCTGGCTTTGTCCGCCACCAATTCCACCGCGGCGATCATGCCGGTCTGGCGCACGTCGGCCACGTTCGGGTGCTCGCGTAGCGGGGCCAGGCGCTTGCTCAAGTGCGCTGCCAGCACGCGGTTTCGTTCCAGCACCGGTTCGTCGTCGAAGATCCTCAACGTTTCCAGCGCCACGCGGCAGGCAAGCGGATTGCCGGTATAGCTGTGCGAGTGAAGAAATGCCTTGCCTGCGCTGTATTCGGCGTAGAACGCCTCGTACACCCTGGAGGTCGTCAGCACCGCGGACAACGGCAGGAATCCGCCGGTAAGTCCCTTGGAAAGGCACATGAAGTCCGGCGAGACGCTGGCCTGTTCGCACGCGAACAGCGTGCCCGTGCGACCGAAGCCCACGGCAATTTCATCGGCGATGAAATGCACGTCGTATTCGTCGCACAGGCGACGCAATCCCGCGAGATAGTCCGGGTGATACATGCGCATGCCACCGGCGCATTGCACCAGCGGTTCCACGATAACCGCACACACTTCGTGCGCGTGCTGCTCCAGCAGCTGACGCAGTTCGTCGAGACGACGTTTGGCGACGTCGCCGGGACTCTCGCCTGGCAACGCCTCATACGTATCGGCCGAAGGCGCGAGGATGGGCGTGAGCAGCAAGGGCGCGTACGTCTTGCGATAGAGCGCCACGTCGCTGACGGACAACGCACCCAGCGTCTCGCCGTGATAGCTGCCGGTCAAGGCGATGAAACGCGTCTTTTCGCCGTGCCCCTGGTTGAGCCAGTAGTGGAAGCTCATCTTCAGCGCCACTTCGATGGCGGCCGAACCATTGTCGGCATAGAACACGCGATCCAGGCCCGGCGGCGTCACGCGCACCAGGGCTTCGGCGAGCGCGACGGCGGGCTCGTGCGTGAATCCAGCAAAAATCACATGCTCCAGGGTCTTGGCCTGATCAGCCAGGGCCGCTGCCAGGCGCGGATTGGCGTGGCCGAACAGGTTGGTCCACCACGAGCTGATGCCATCGAGGTATCGCCGGCCACTCGTATCGATCAGCCAGGCGCCCTCGCCGCGGGCGATGGGCACCATCGGCACCGTCTGGTGATCGTGCATCTGCGTGCAGGGATGCCATAGCAGGCTCAGGTCCCGACGCACCAGCGCGTCGGCAGCGGGGAGAGTGTTCATCCGGCTATGATCGGCGTTTCGAGCGTGCCTGCTCAAGTCTTGCGTCCACCAGGGAGCCGATTTGAAGGTTTGGCGTACTGCACTCACGGGCCTGTTGGCCTTACTGATCGCCGCTTTTGCGCTGCTGTGGTTCCTGCCGGCACGCTGGGCCATGCCCTGGCTGGATGCCCGCCTGAACGGCGTGCGCCTGCAGCAGGTCAGCGGCCTGCTATGGGACGGCAAGGCGGGCAAGGTGCTGTCGGCGCGGGGCGAGAACCTGGGCACGCTGCAATGGCAGTTGTCGCGCGCTGTACTGCTGGGCGACAACCGCCTGCATGTGGAACTGCATGGTCCCCGTGTCGATGTCGTGGGCACGATGACCGGCAGCCGCGCCACCGAGGCCACCTGGACGGACGTCCAAATGCGCATCGATCTCGACGTACTAGGCGGCGGTCCATTGGTATTGGGAGGGTTGCCGCGAGGCACGCTGCGGGTTGCCGCGGGCAGCATCGAATTGCGTGGCGGCTGGCCCTGGTCAATGGATACGCAGGTGGAGTGGCGGGATGCTGTGTTGAGCATGCCGCGCCAGGGAGATCTACGCCTGGGCAGTGTGCATGCCGAGCTGCGCGCAGCGAATGGCGTTATCGACGGCCCCGTGCAGGACGACGGCCATGGTCCGCTGCGCGTCGATGGCCATTTGCAATTGAGCCCTCTGGCGCGTCGCTTCGACGCCGTCGCGGCGCCGCGCGGCAGCCATCCCACGCTACAGCGCTGGCTGGCCGGTTTTGGCGCGGTCGATGCCGATGGCGTCACGCACATCCATTACAGTGGAGGTCTTGCCGCCGCCATCCATGGGGAACAACGATGAGCGAACTGGATCTGCCCAAGGCGCTCGCCGCCGCACGCGAAGCCGCCGAGGCAGCCGCGCTGGTGCTTCGGCACTACTGGCGCAAGGGCGTGGCAGTGGAACTCAAGAGCGACGACACGCCGGTCACCGTGGCCGATCGCGAAGCGGAACTGGCGATACGCGAGATCCTGCAGAAAGCGCTGCCGCAAGCCTCCATCTACGGCGAGGAATTCGGCCGCGACGACCACAGCTCCGAGCTGCTGTGGCTGGTCGATCCGCTGGATGGCACCAAGAGCTTCGTGCGTCGAACGCCATTTTTCTCCACCCAGATCGCACTCATGCATCGCGGCGAGCTGGTGCTGGGCGTGTCCAGCGCGCCTGTCTACGGCGAAGTCATGTGGGCCAGCGCAGGCAGCGGCAGCTGGTTCGACGGCGAGCGCGTGCAGGTGGCCCCGACCCAGGCGATGGCGCAGGCATCGCTTTCCACCGGCAACATCAAGACGCTGACCAGAGATGCACGCTGGCAAGCGCTGGGCGCCATGATCGCCGGCAGCAATCGCATCCGCGGCTATGGCGATTTCTGCCACTACCACCTGCTGGCGCGAGGGGGACTGGATCTGGTCATCGAGTCCGATGTGAACATTCTCGACGTGGCCGCGCTCGCCGTCATCGTGCGCGAAGCAGGCGGCGTGTTTACCGATATCCACGGCCACGCGCTCTCGCTCGACACGACGAGCGTGCTTGCCGGTACGCCCGCAATTCATGCCCAGGCGCTCTCCCGTCTTGCACTCCCGCACTGAGGAACGCTCATGGAAGGTCTCGCTCCCATCTATGCATGGATTCTTGGCAACAGCCCGATGTTCATCGCGGCGGTCGTGGGCATCGGTCTGGCCGCCGTGCTGTGGCCGACCGCGCGCAAGTCGGCGCTGCTGATGCTGGTGGCCTGCGCGCTGCAGGTACTGATCACGTTGGCCAATGCGGGCATGTATGGCTGGTATCTGCCCCATGCGACGGCGCAGGGGACGATGGCCAGCGTCCGGGGCGTCCTGATGATCTGGTCGGTGCTTGGCAGCCTGCTGCACGCGATCGCGTTCGGCTTGCTGATCTGGGCCGCTTTTGATGGCCGCAAGCAGGTTGCGGCGGCCAGTCGCTGAGCCGCGCTACAATCGCCCGATGCACAAGCCACCGATCATCCATGCCACCCGGGACGTGCACGACAGCAGTTTTCTACGCGTCGAGCAGCTCGATCTCGAATTCTCCAACGGTGAACGCCGCACCTACGAACGCCTGAAGGGCAGCGGGTTGGGCGCCGTCATCATCGTGCCGATGATCGACGACGAGACCGTGCTGCTGATCCGCGAGTACGGTGCCGGCGTCGGCCGTTACGAACTGGGCCTGCCCAAGGGGCGCCTGGATCGCGACGAGACGGTGGAGCAGGGCGCCGATCGCGAGCTCAAAGAAGAGATCGGCTATGGCGCGCACAAGCTCAAGATCCTGCACAACCTGTCGCTGTCGCCGTCGTATATGACGCATATGGCGCACGTGGTGCTTGCGCAGGATCTCTATCCGGAACGCCTGGAAGGCGACGAGCCCGAAGAACTCGAAGTGGTGCCGTGGAAGCTGGCCGACCTGCACACGCTGGTGGCTCGCGACGATGTCACCGAAGGCCGTTCCATAGCCGCACTCTTCATGGCTCGCGAATACCTCGCCGGCCGGTTTCAGCCGACATGACCGACGTACCGTTCTCCATGTTGCTGCAGCAGATCGCAGCGATCGCCCGCGATGCGGCTGACGCGATCCTGGTCGTCTACGGCCAGGATTTCGAAGTCGAGCGCAAACAGGATCACTCGCCCGTGACCGCCGCCGATCTCGCTGCCCAGCGCGTGATCACTGCCGGCCTCGCCAGCCTGGATGGCGTGCTGCCGGTCATTTCCGAAGAGGCACGGGCGGCCCCATGGTCGCAGCGGCGCGAATGGCCACGTTACTGGCTGGTCGACCCGCTGGATGGCACGCGCGAGTTCATCAAGCGCAATGGCGAGTTCACGGTGAACATCGCGCTGATCGAAAATCACCAGCCCGTACTCGGCGTGGTGCTGGCGCCGGTGACGGGCGAGCTCTACGCCGCTGCCCGCGGCGAAGGGGCGTGGCTGCAGCGCCAAGCCGGCGCCGACTGGCAGCGCATCGGCACGCGCGGCCTGCCCGAACTGGCAACGGTCGCCGGCAGCCGCTCGCACGGCGGCTCGGCCGTGGCCTTGCTGCAACAGCTTATCGGCGATGACTACACCTCGGTGCCGCTGGGTTCATCGCTCAAGTTCTGCCTGGTGGCGCGTGGCGATGCGGACGTCTATCTGCGCCGCGGCGCCACCAGCGAGTGGGATACCGCTGCGGCGCAAAGCGTGCTGGAAGAAGCCGGTGGTGCCGTGCTCGACCTCAACGGCGAGCCGCTGCGCTACAACCGCGGCGACTCGTTGATCAACCCCGAATTCATTGCCGTGGGCGACGTTGCCATCGACTGGAAGTCGCGCCTGCAGTCGGCCGATCTGGAAGCCTTATGAGTGAATCCAAGCAGCACAGCATGGATGACCTGCTCGCCATCATGGCGCGCCTGCGCGACCCGCAGAACGGGTGCCCCTGGGATGTGCAGCAGGATTTCGCCACGATCGCGCCGTACACCATCGAAGAAGCCTACGAAGTCGCCGACGCCATCGATCGCAAGGATTGGCCCGATCTGCGCGACGAACTCGGCGATCTGCTGCTGCAGGTCGTGTTCCATGCGCAGATGGCGCGGGAAGCGGGCCTGTTCGAATTTGCCGACGTGGCCCATGCGATCAGCGACAAGATGCTGCGTCGTCATCCGCACGTGTTCGGCGATGAGAGCTACGACAATCTCGACGCGCAGAAGCAGGGCTGGGAAGACATCAAGGCCGCCGAGCGCGCCGCCAAGGGCGAGCAGCATGACGACAGCGCGCTGGCCGGCGTGTCGCGCGGACTGCCCGAGTGGAAGCGTGCACTGAAATTGCAGGAGCGCGCCGCCAAGGTCGGTTTCGATTGGCCGGACGAGCAGCCCGTGCTGGACAAGCTGCTCGAAGAAGTGGACGAAGTGCGTGCCGAGTTCGCCAACGGCCGCGACCGTCAGCGCCTGCAGGATGAAATCGGCGACGTCCTGTTTGTGATGGTGAACCTGGCGCGCCACGCCGACGTGGATTTTTCGCAGGCACTGCGCCACGCCAATGCCAAGTTCGAACGTCGCTTCCGCGCCATGGAGCAGCTGGCGCACGAGGACGGCAAACGCCTGGCCGAGCACGATCTCCCCGCGCAGGAAGCGCTGTGGCAACGCGCCAAGCGTTTGGACGACACGCCCGCCTGAAGCTCGTCGGCGCTGCAAAAAAAGGAGGCACGGGCTCTGGGGTTCCCGTGCCTCAGGGCATGGCGCTGCCTACCGGCAGTGCCGCTTTTCTTCTTATGGTTTAAGACTTCGGCTGATTGCTGCGCTGTTCCCACTGGCTGCGCAGCTTGTCCATTTGCGCGCGCATCTTCGCTTCATTGGCGAGGTTCTCATCGAGACTCTTGCGCAGCGTAGCGATCGCCTGATCGGTATTGGCCGGCGCCGCCTGCAGGCGGGCGAGCTGGTGATACACGTAGGTGCGCACGCGCGGGTCCTGCGACTTGGACAGCACGTCGTTGTAGAGCGCGGGCAGTTCCTTGCTGCGGCCGCTTTCGCGGTACAGGTGTTCCAGCGCGACGAGGTCGCCAATCACCGGCGCTTCCGGACCGGCCATGTCGGGCCGGCCGAACCCGGGGTGGCCAAAACCGCCAACTTCAGGACCGCCCATGGGGCCCGGCATGGCGTCATGCGCCATCGGCGCGGCCTTGCCGGCGGGGCCCTTGGCGGGCGGTGCCGAGGGGGCGTCCTGGGCCATGGCCAGCGAGGCCACAACGGCAACCGTCAGGGCGAGTGCGGAGGCGAGCAGTGTCTTGCGTTGCATGGCAGTGGGTCCCCACGTGGTTCGTGAAATCTCAAAAACGCTGATCGCCGGCACGCGTTGACGGCCAGGGCTATAAACCTTTTCTCGCGGGGCGCCATCCAAGCCTTGTCCCGTCAACAAGGAGCACCTCATGCGCCGTCTCATCCTCGCCGTCCTGCTGCTGGCACCGCTGGCTTCCTATGCCGACCAGTGCCAGTACTCGGCCCCGCGCAATCTCACGCTCGACCTTGCCGGCGTGCGCGAAGTTCAGGTGGAACTGCGCAGTCACGACCTGCACCTGAGCGGCAGCGATGGCGCCAAGGGCGGCACGGTCACCGGCCGCGCCTGCGCCTCCGATCCGAAGCTGCTGGACGATCTCACCGTGACGCAGCATCGCGAGGGCGATCGCCTGATCGTGGAAGTGGGCGGCCATGAGCACAGCCACATCTCGTTTGGTTACACGTACACCGACCTGAAACTGGATATGCAGGTGCCGTCGCAGATCCCGGTGGTGCTCAACGTGGGTTCGGGCGATGCATGGGTCAGCGGACTGCAGCGCCTGAGCACCCAGGTCGGTTCCGGTGATGTGCACGTCAGCAAGATTTCCGGCCCGTTTGCCCTGAGCGTCGGCTCGGGCGACATCGATGTGAACGATGTGGGCAGCTTGGATGTGGGCTCGATCGGCTCTGGCGACCTCAAGATCAGCGGCGTGCGCGGCGATGCCCGCGTGGGCAGCATCGGCTCGGGCGACATCGGCATTCGCAGCGTGGGTGGCAGCGTGCGCGTCGATACGCTCGGCTCCGGCGACCTGGTGGTGCACGACGTGCAGGGCGACTTCACGCTCGGCGCCAAGGGTAGCGGCGACGTGAGCCACTCCGGCATCAAGGGCAAGGTGAGCGTGCCGCGCGACCGCGACGACTGATTCGTCAGATCTCGAACGACTCAGGCGCTGGCCGGGTCAACCCAGCCAGCGCATCACCAGATAGACGAGCGGTGCGCATACCAGCAGGAACGGTATCGACACCATGTGCAGCCGCCGCATACCGTGCGGCTGCTTCGCCAGGCGCAAGGCAATCAGATTGGCCAGCGACCCGATGGCCACGCCGAAGCCGCCGACATTGACCGCCACGGCCAGCGCCATGGGATCGGGTGCGTGGCGCAACAGCAGCACGGTGGCCGGCACATTGCTGATGACCTGCGATGCAAGAATGCCGCTTGCATAGAGCGTGAGTGGATTTTCCAGATTGATGCTCGCCAGCGCGCGCTGTACCGACGCCAGTTCGGCGAAATGGCCCAGGCCCAGGAAGATCGCAGCGAAGGTCACCAGCAGCAGCCAATCGATGCGGCGCAGCGTGCCGAACTCCAGCAAGGCAAAAGGCACAATGAGCAGCAGTGCGCCGAGCACGGCATGGTTGTGTTCCATCATCGCGACCATGCTGACCAAGGCGAGCACCGACAGGATGGCCTGGGAGCTCGACACCGGATGGCCATCGATATCCTCTGCGTGCAGAATCACGCGGCCGCGCGGCATCCACACCAGCGTCAGCAACAGCACGAGTACAAACATCACGCCGAACGCCGGCAGCATCGCGCGCATGAACTCAAGCAAGGGCAGGTGGGTGTACTGCCAAAGCAAGAGGTTCTGCGGATTGCCGATGGGGCTGAGCGTGGAGCCTGCATTCACGGCGAGCGCTTCGAGCACCACCGTGCGCATCACCGGCAGGTTCGAGATGCTGCCGATCGCCAGAGTCAGCGGCACCAGCAAAAACAGGCTCACGTCGTTGGTAAGCACCATCGACAGCAAGGCCGTGGTGCTCACCAGCAACACCCCCAGGCCGCGCAGCGAGTGCACCCGCTCGATCAGAGCCGCCGCCGCGTGCTGCACCAGCCCGCTGTCGCGGATGCCCTGGATGCAGATCATCAGGCCCAGCAGGCCGGCCAGCGTGGGCAGTTGCAGCCAGCGCTGATAGTTGGCCAAGGGACGTGGATCGATGATGGCAAGCACGATCGCCAGCAGCGCAAAGGCGATCAGCAGGCGTTCGTGCCCGAGACGTTTGATCCAGCCTGGCACTCAGCTTTCCCTTAGCAAACGCATCGGCGAGGTGCGACTGACGCGCGCCGTACCGGCCAGTCCCAGCAGCATCACCACGACGGCCGCCACTAGGGCGGCCAGCAGCAGCGAGCCCAGCGGTGGCACGAAGTGCTCGATGTGGAAGATCGCATGGCCAAGCCACAGCCCGGTGCCCGCGGCGCCGAATGCCGCGGTGAGTCCGGCCACCAGGCCGAGCAGGGCAAACTCGCACGCGGCCGCCATGCGCAGCTGCGTGCGGCGCGCGCCCAGGGTGCGCAGCAAGGCCGCTTCATGGCGGCGCTCCTGCGCGCTGGACGCAAGCGCGGCAGCGAGCACCAGCGCACCGGCGAGCAGGCTGAAGCCCAGCACCCAGCGGACTGCGCCGCTCACCTGATTCACGATCTCTCGCACGCGATCGAGCATCGCATCCACGTCGATCAGGCTGAGGTTGCTGTAATCGCGCGACAGCTGTGCCAGCGATTCCGCATGGCCACGCGGCAGGTAGAAGCTGGCGATCCAGGTGTGCGGCAGGGACGCTGCGTGCGCGGGATCGAACACCAGGAAGAAGTTCACCCGGAACGAGGTCCAGTCCACCTTGCGAATGCTGCCCACGCGTGCGTCGATGCTGCCTTCGCCCACGTTGAAACGCATCATGTCGCCCACCTTCAGGCCATACATGTCGCGCCACATGGTGTCGATGGACACCTCGGCCTGCGCGGGATGATCGCCATGCCACTGGCCGGCAATCACTTCATTGCTTGGCGGCAGGTCGGCGGCCCACGACAGGCGAAGCTGGCGGTCGGACCAGTCTTTGGCGCGCTCGTCCTTGAAGTGCAGCTGGTCGACCGGCTGGCCATTGATCGCAGTGAGCTTGCCCACCGCGAGCGGCAACATGTTGAGCCGTTCGCCGCCGATGCGCGCCAGCGCCTGCTGGAAGCCCTCGCGCTGATCGTCCTGGAGATTGAGCACGAACCAGTTCGGTGTGTCAGCCGGCAATTCGCGACGCCAGCCTTCGAGCAGTGCCGGCGCCACGATGGCCAGCAACAATAGCGCGACGAGACCCAGGCTCAGCGCCGTCGCCTGCAACAGGCTCATGCCGCGACGTCGGGCCAGTGCGGCCAGGCCCAGCCGCAAGGCAGGATGCGCACCGGGCGCCACGCGACGGGCAACCCACAGCAGCAAGGCCGAAAGCAGGGCAGCAACCACGGCCACGCCCAGCAGGCTGACCGCGAGTATGCCTGCGAGCTTGGCCGAGCCGCTCTGGCTCCAGATCAGCAGCAATGCCACCAAGGCCGGCACCAGATACAGCGCATCGAAACGCCGCACGCGGCGCGCCGCGCTTTCGCGGAACACGGCGACCGGCGGTACCTCGGCGAGTCGTGCCAGCGGGGGCAAGGCAAATCCGGCGAGTACGGCCAGGCCCATCACCGCCGCGGCCACCGCAGGTCCCAGGGGCAGCGTGGTCGGAATGGCGGAAAACAGCTGGCTGGCAAAACTCCAGGTGATCTGCGCGAGGCCGAGCGCGAGCAGGCCGCCCACGATCACCGAGGGCACGGCGAGCAGGCCCAGCGTTCCGACCAGCAGGCCGAGCACTTGCCGCCGCGGCGTGCCGAGTGCGCGCAGCAGGGCCACTTCGTTGGTCTTGCGGCGCGCATAGCGCTGTGCGGCGAGGGCGATCGCCACACCGGCCAGCAATGCGGACAGCAATGCCGTGAGGCGCAGGAAGGCGCTGGCGCGGTCGAACGCGCTGCGCATGCGCTCCTGCGTCTGCTCCGGTGTGATCAGCTCCGCGCCCTGCGGCAGGGATTGTGCCTGCACCCACGAGCGCCAGTCCTGCACCGGCGAGGGCTGCCCGGCGACCAGCAGGCGGTGACGCGCGCGGCTGCCCACGGCGAGCAGGCCGGCTTGTTCCGCATCACCGATGTTCATCAGGGCGCGCGGCGCCATGGCGACCAGTTCGCCGCCATCTGGCAGGCGCACTAATTCCGCGGCAATGCGCAGGTCGCGCCCGCCCAACTGCACGCTGTCGCCCACCTTCAGGCCGAGCGCGACCAGGGCGCGATGATCGAAATAAACCGTGCCCGCCGCCGGCCCGTGACCGACCACGGTGCCGCCGGACCCTTGCGACAGTTCCATCGTGCCGCGCAGCGGATAAGCGCTGTCGGTGGCGAGCACATCGAGCAGCTGGCTTTGCTCATGCGCGAAGGCGACGCTGGGGAAGCTGGCGCCACGGGTGGCCTGCAGGCCGCGCTCGCGCGCCTGCTCCGCATAGTTTGCCGGGAGCGCCTGAGGCGCGCTGATGCCGACGTCACCGCCGATCAGTTCCGCTGCGCTGGCAAGTACACCACGTTCCATGCGCGCGGCCAGCGTGGCGACCACGCCCAAGGCAACCACGGCCAGCACCAGCGATGCGCCCAGCGTGCGTAGCTCGGGCAAATGCCATTCGCGACGCAGGCTGCGCAGGGAGAGCGTGAGCAGCCTCATGCGTACAGACTCGTCATGGCGCCACCGCCGCTGGCGTGCGCGGCGCTACCAGCACGCGGCCACTGTCCAGGGTGACCTGGCGTGAGCAACGGGCGGCGAGCTTGGGATCGTGCGTGACCAGCACCAGGGTGGTCTGGTGATCGTGGTTGAGCGAGAACAGCAGATCGCAGACGTGTTGCCCGGTGCGTTGATCGAGATTGCCGGTGGGTTCATCGGCAAACAACAGGCGCGGGCTGTTCACGAAGGCGCGTGCGATCGCCACGCGTTGCTGTTCGCCGCCCGAGAGCTGGGCCGGATAGTGACGCCGACGGGCGCTCAACTCGACGGCCTCCAGCGCTTCGCGGGCGCGGGTGCGGGCGTCGTCGCGTCCTTCCAGCTCCAGCGGCAGCATCACGTTTTCTTCGGCGGTCAGCGCGGGCAACAGGTGGAACGACTGGAACACGAAGCCGACCAGCCGGCGGCGGATATCCGCGCGGGCTTCTTCATCCATGCGCTCGAGCGCATGACCGTCGAGCGCGATCTGGCCGCTCGATGCCGTATCCAGACCGGCCAAGAGGCCGAGCAAGGTGGTCTTGCCCGAGCCCGAGGCGCCGACGATGGCAAAGCTCTCGCCTTCGCGTACCTGCAGCGACACACCGGTGAGGATATCGAGGCGGCCCTCAGGGCCTTGCACCGACTTGCTAACATCGATCGCGTCCAGCAGGACACCCTTGGAGTCCGTTGATGGACTCTTGGATAAAGCGGAGGCATTACCACTCATGCGTCGTTTCCTATGTTGCCTGGTCGTGCTGTGGGGTGCCGTCGTCGGCACCGCCCAGGCGGCCCCGCCGAAAACCGTACTCGTGCTGGGCGACTCGCTGTCCGCTGCACACAACATTCCGGTCGAGGCCGGCTGGGTCCATTTGCTCGGCGACCGTCTCACCAAGATGGAGCCGGGTTGGACCGTGGTCAATGCCAGCATCAGTGGCGAAACGTCATTGAGTGGTCGAAATCGTCTTGCCGCTTTGCTGGAGAAGACCAAGCCCGCGGTGCTGGTGCTCGAACTGGGCGCCAATGACGGCCTGCGCGGCCTGCCGCTCGCCCAGCTCAAGGACAATCTCGCCGCCATGATCGACGCCGGCCAGCAGGCGCATGCGCGCGTGCTCCTGCTGGGCATCGAGCTGCCGGTGAACTACGGCCCGCAATACCGCGACGGCCTGCGTGCCATCTACGCGGACCTGGCCAAGACCAAAAACACCGCCCTGGTGCCGTTCCTGCTCGATGGCGTGGCGCTCAAGCCCGAGTTGATGCAGGACGACGGCCTGCATCCGGTGGCGGCCGGCGAGCCGATGGTGCTCGACAACGTCTGGAAGGGACTGGCGCCACTGTTGCGTTAGCGTGAGGATAATCACAACCGCGTGTGAACCGGGGCCCTGTTCTTTCACGTGACCCTCACGACGCCGGTCGTTAGCTGTTCACCTTTGTGAAATCAGCTTCAGGAGGTACGGATGAGCTCGCGCGACGAACAAGCAGGACTAATCCTTCTGGTCGAAGACAACCGCCAGATCGCTGAAATGGTCGGCGAATTTCTCGAGCGGCGC
The DNA here is from genome assembly GCF_056399225.1 of Dyella sp. 01N448. Taxonomy (NCBI): domain Bacteria; kingdom Pseudomonadati; phylum Pseudomonadota; class Gammaproteobacteria; order Lysobacterales; family Rhodanobacteraceae; genus Dyella; species Dyella sp. 01N448. The sequence continues at coordinate 104,599 of NZ_JBFTQX010000003.1, forward strand.
GGCTATTCGGTGGACTATGCCGCCGATGGCGTCAGCGGTCTTCATCTGGCCGTCTCCAACAGCTATGACGTGGTCGTCCTCGACCTGATGTTGCCGGGCATGGACGGCCTGGACGTATGCCGCAAGCTGCGCCGCGATGCCAAGAAGTCCACGCCGGTGCTGATGCTGACCGCGCGCGACACGCTGGAAGACAAGCTCGTCGGTCTTGAGGCCGGCGCCGATGATTACCTGGTGAAGCCCTTCGAGGTACGCGAACTGGAAGCACGCCTGCGTGCACTCATTCGACGTGACCGTCGCCAGGTCTCCACCGAAATCCTCACCGTGGGCGACATGACGCTCGATACCGCCACGTTGCGACTCGTGCGCGGCGGGCAGGAGCTCACCGTGTCGCCGATCGGCCTGAAGCTATTGGCCATCCTGATGCGCGAATCGCCGCGCGTGGTCAGCCGGCGCGACATCGAGCGCGAGATCTGGGGCGATACGCTGCCCGATTCGGACACCCTGCGTTCCCATCTCTACAACCTGCGCCGCGTCATCGACAAACCCTTTGACCGCCCCCTGCTGCACACCATCCACTCCGCTGGATATCGCCTTGCCGATCTCGAGTCGGAGGTGGCATCTGCCTCGCAGCCGGCATGATCGCGCAAGCATGAGTTGATTATGGCCAGCAGGGGTAGTGCACAGCCCGCGCGGGCGTTCCGCCGCGGGCTGTATCATCGACGCATGGCGATCATATTTGGCTTGCAACTGCTGGCCATCGTGATCGTTTGCCTGATGGGCTTGTACAACGTCGCTCCGGTGAGCGCGGTGCTGGTGCTCATCGTGATCATCAGTGCGCTCTCCTGGTTTGCGGCACGACGCCAGTGGGCGCCGGTGAGTCGACTTGCCCAGGCCGTCAGTGACTGGGACGAACAATCCACCGGCCTCGATGGCTGGCGTCCGGACCAATTGCCACGACGCACCGACGCCGACGTGGCCACGCTGGCCAGCAGCCTCTACGGATTTGCCAATCGCATTGCCGGCTACAACCAGCGCGAGCGAAATTTCACGCGCGATGCGAGCCACGAACTGCGCAGCCCTCTCACGGTGATCAAGATGTCCGCCGACATGCTCGCCGACGATGCGTCGCTGGGCGAATTCGGCCAGCGCTCGGTACAGCGCATCAAGCGTTCCACGCGCGAAATGGAAGCCCTGGTGGAGGCGCTGCTGATTCTTGCCCGCGAGTCGGACAACGGGTTGACCGAGGAAGACTTCGTCGTCAACGACGTGATCCGCCACGAGTTGCCCGATGTGATGGAGATGCTGGAAGGACGTCCCATCAGCATCGAACTCGAAGAGCCGGCGCGCTTCGTGTTGCATGGTTCACCGCGCGTGTTTGCGGTGTTGTGCTGGCAGCTCATCCGCAATGCCTGCCAGCAGGCAGAAGGCGGCACGGTCGTGATTGCCGTGTTGCCGGGTGTAGTGACGGTGTCGCATCGCGGCGAGCCCTTGCCCTCGCAGGGCGCGAACCGGCATGGTTTCGAACTGGCCATCGCGCAGCGCATCAGCGAGCGCTTCCATTGGCCGCTGGAATTGCAGACCCGCGAAGGGCGTCGTCACATCGCGCGCATCCGTTTTCCGGAATCGACGCCGGTGACGGCGTAACCCACGCGAGGTATCGCGGCCCGCCGGGGCTTGCCGGCAGGCCGCTTGGATGGCGCTTACTGCTTCAGCGACGCGCTCACCGTGAAGTCGCAACCCGTCTTCGCCTTCACGTCTTCCAGCGTGACGCCATCATGCAGCTCGATCAGCGTGATGCCCTTGCCCTTTTCCACCGAGAACACGCACAAGTCGGTGATGATCAGGTCCACGCATTCCTTGCCGGTGATGGGCAGGTCGCACTGGTTCTTGATCTTGGGCGTGCCGTCTTTGGCGGTGTGTTCCATCAGCACCACCACGCGCTTCACACCGCTGACCAGATCCATCGCGCCGCCCGGTCCCTTCACCATCTTGCCCGGCACCATCCAGTTGGCGATATCGCCGGTGCACGACACCTCCAGGCCGCCGAGGATGGACAGATCCACATGGCCGCCGCGGATCATCGCGAACGACTCGGCGCTGGAGAAGAAGCTCGAGCCGGGCAGGGCGGTGATGGTCTGCTTGCCGGCGTTGATCAGATCGGGATCGACATGGGCATCGTCCGGGAACGGGCCGATACCGAGCAGGCCGTTTTCCGACTGCAACGTGACGTCCATGCCCGGCGGAATGTAATTGGCCACCAGGGTCGGGATGCCGATGCCCAGGTTCACGTAGAAGCCGTCCTGCAATTCCTTCGCGGCGCGCTGCGCCATCGCGGTGCGGATCGGGCTTTCCTTGCCGGTATTGGCGCCGGCGATGGTGCGGAATTCGATGCGCTTCTCGTACGACGGCCCCTGGATGACGCGGTCGACGTAGATGCCCGGCACGTGCACGTTGTTCGGATCGAGCGTGCCCACTTCGACCAGTTCTTCGACCTCGGCCACGCAGACCTTGCCGCAGGTGGCGATCATCGGATTGAAGTTGCGCGCGGTCTCGCGGAACACCAGGTTGCCCAGGCGATCGCCCTTCCACGCTTTGACGATCGACACGTCGGCGTGGATGGCTTCCTCCAGCACGTATTCCTTGCCGTCGAACACCTTGGTCTCTTTGCCTTCGGCCAGCTTGGTGCCGAACGCGGTGCGCGTGTAGAAGCCCGGGATGCCCGCGCCGCCTGCGCGCAGCTTCTCGGCCAGCGTGCCTTGCGGCACCAGGTGCAATTCCAGTTCGCCGGCCAGCACCTGGCGCTCGAATTCCTTGTTCTCGCCCACGTAGGAGGCATATACGCGCTTGACCTGGCGGGTCTTGAGCAGCGGCCCCATGCCGAAGTCATCCACGCCGGCATTGTTGCCCACGATGGTGAGCCCCTTGGTGCCGGCGGCCAGCAGCGCGCCGATCAGGTTTTCGGGAATGCCGCACAAGCCGAAGCCGCCGGCGGCGATCGTCATGTCGTCGAACAGCAGGCCGTCGAGGGCTTGCGCTGCGCTTGCATAAACCTTGTCCATTGCGATGCCTTCTTGCAGGGGAGAGCCAGTTGCCAAGGATACGACGGATTGGTGACCGACCATGCCGGACGAAGGTCGCTGGTCGCCACGAATGGCTCAACGGCGCCATCGACGGTGCTTTCTTCGCCGCCGGCGACATTCGCGTTCCCCGTTTTCAAAGCCGCAACCATCCGGATGAGCATGGTGAGGTGGCTGGCTATACTCCATGCCAACGAGGTGGGGAGTGTCGTCCGTGAAGTTCAGCCGTCTTATCGTCGCCGTCGCGGCGCTGGGCATCGTGTCCACGAGCCAGGCGGCCTCGCCGGTGTTGGTGATCCATGGCGGTGCCGGCGTCATCAAGCGCGAGATGAGCCCGGCCAGGGAAAAGGCCATACGCGCGGCGCTGACACAGGCGCTGCAAAGCGGTTACACCCAACTGAAAGCGGGCAAGACGGCGGTGGATGCCGTATCGGCAGCCATCACCGTGCTGGAAGACGACCCCAATTTCAACGCAGGCAAGGGTTCGGTCTTCACCCACGACGGCAAGAATGAAATGGACGCCGCCATCATGAACGGTTTCACGCTTGAGGCCGGCTCCGTCGCAGGCGTGCATCGGGTGAAGAACCCCATCTTATTGGCACGCGCGGTGATGGAAAAATCCCAGCACGTGATGATGGTGGGCGATGATGCCGAGGAATTCGCCAAGCAGGTGGGCATCACCTTGGTTGATCCGGCCTACTTCCGCACGGAAGAACGCTGGCAGCAGCTGCAGAAGGCACTCAAGGAAGACGCCAACGACGAGAAGCATTCGGACGTGGAGACGGCCAAACACTTCGGCACGGTGGGTGCGGTGGCGCTGGACGCGCAAGGCCATCTGGCCGCCGGTACCTCCACGGGCGGTATGACGGACAAGCGCTGGGGCCGCGTCGGCGACTCGCCGATCATCGGCGCCGGCACCTATGCCAACTCCGGCTGCGCAGTGTCCGGCACCGGCTGGGGCGAGTACTACATCCGCACCGTGGCCGCACACGAGATCTGCATGCGGGTGACGCAGATGCGCGTGCCGCTGCGTCGCGCGGCGGCCGAGGTGATCAATCAGGAAATTCCGTCGATGGGCGGCAATGGCGGAGCCATTGCGCTGGATGCGAAAGGCACCGTCACCATGCCGTTCAATACCGACGGCATGTACCGCGGCTGGATTGGCGCCGACGGCGTGCCGCACGTGGCGATCTATGGCGATGAGGATGATGGTGCGGCCGATCCGTTGCCTGCGCCTGTCGGTTCATCGTCGCAGCCGTAACGTCCGCCTTTTGCAACACAGGCGGCATGACGTCGCCGCCTGCATCTCTCACGTAATTACTCTTCGTTGTCCGGCCGCTCGCGCACCGGATGCTTGCTCAGCTTGCGCTGCAGCGTACGGCGATGCATGCCCAGGCGGCGAGCCGTTTCGGAGATATTGCCGTCGCACTCGGTGAGCACGCGCTGGATGTGTTCCCACTCCAGGCGACGCAGGGCCAGCGGCGCTTCCGGTGCGTCGATCACGTCGTCTTCGCTGGCGGTGGTGTCACCGTCGAGCAGGGCGCGCACTACGGCGTCAGCGTCGACCGGCTTGGCCAGGTAGTCGTGCGCGCCGCGCTTGATCGCTTCCACGGCGGTGGCAATGGATGCGTAACCGGTCAACAGCAGCACGCGGATTTCCGGTACCAACGCCTGCAGTTCGGGAATCAGGCGCAGGCCGTTTTCTTCACCCAGTTTCAGGTCGAGCACGCAGTAGCGGGGCTGGTGGCGGCGGGTGAGCGCGCGGGCTTCGTCGGCGTTGCTGGCGGTGATCACTTCGAAGCCGCGTGAGCTCAGTGCGCGCGCCAGTACTCGGGCAAACGTGGCGTCGTCATCGACAATCAGTAGTTGCTGGTCACTCATCTTGCTCTCCTCGGCGCAGTGCCGATGCGTGCATTTTCGCCGCTGCGACAAGGCATTCACATGTGGCCATCTGCCACTGTGGCTATCCGCCGCAGCCGATTATGGCGCGGCGATCACCGCCAGCGGCAGGCGCAGGCGCATCTGGGCGCCGTGCCCGGTATTGAGCGCGATGAGCTCGCCGGCCAGGCGTTCGGCGGTGGCCTCGGCCAGGGCGAGGCCGATGCCCAGTCCGCTCTGCTTGTGCGAGCGCCCCAGTTCGGACAATTCGCCGGTGGGGTCGGCAAAGCCCGGGCCGTGGTCGGCCACGATCAGCTCCAGCCAGCCATCATCACGCCGTACGGTGAGGGCGACCGCCTGGGATTGGTTGATCGCCGATGCGTCCGCTGCGTTGTTCAACAGGTTGAGCAGGGCGTGGCGCAGGCCCGGCGGTGTACGCAGCACGGTGCGCGCGGCCTCCTGGTCCAGGGCCAGGGCCAGGTCGGCTTCCGGCCGCAGCAGCTGGAAGCGTTCCAGGCAGCCGTGGATGAACTTGTCGACGGTGAGCTGCTCGGGTTCCTGCGACAGCTGTGCCTTGCCGAAGGCCACCATTTCGCGAAGGATGGTGCGGCAGCGATCCACCTGGCCTTCCAGCAGTTCGAGATCCTCGGCGAGTGCTGTGTCGCCGGCATGCTCGCGTCGAAGTTCGGGCAGCAGCGTGCGCATGGTCGACAGCGGCGTATTGAGTTCGTGCGCGGCGCCGGCGGCCTGGGTGGCGATGGCGAGGATGCCTTCATCGCGCAGCGCGCGTTCGCGGACCTTCTGCATTTCCATCTGCTGCAGGCGGGCGGCGCGGGCCAGCCGGTTGATGAAGAAGCCCAGCAGCACGGCCATGATTACGAAGTTCACGCCCATGCCGAGCACATGCAGCGAGAAGCCGCTGGTGGAGTGCATGGGTACGGGCAGCGGTACATACCAGGACAGCAGCACCGCATAAGCCGCGCCGACCAGCGCAGCCACCACCAGCACGGCGTTGACGGTCAGCGCCGCCGCGCTCAGCGCGATCGGGATCAGCAGCAGGGTGATGAACGGGTTGCTCGCGCCGCCGGTGAAATGCAGCAGGTAGCCGAGCACCAGCGTGTCGACGCCCACGTGCACGATGGTTTCCCACTGCCGGATGGGCCAGGGCTGGGTGAGGCGCCAGGCGGCGAACATGGCGAACACGGCCAACAGCCCGATGCCGACCATCAGCGGCAGCAGCGGGATATCCATGTGCATCCACAGCGCGCACACCAGCACGGCGGTGCTCTGGCCGGCAATGGCGCAGATGCGCAGCCAGGCGAGACTGCGGAACAGGGTGCGGGGGCCGATGCGTTGCTGGGTGGAGGCGCGTTTCATGCCGGCGATGTTAGCCGGTTTGGGCCATAAGCCCGGCGTGGGGGCTGGCCGCTGCGTCACTTTGCGCCGGGGGGGCGCCCATAAAAACTCGCCCCGACGAGCGGGGCGAGTGGGTTCGATCAGACTTCTTCGCTGTGCACGGCCGGCAGCGGCGTATGCACTTCAGCGTGGCTGCGCGAGAGCTTGTTCATCAGCGGCAGCATGACTACGGCGATCACGGTGCAGGCAATGCCCACGAAACCGAGCTTGTTGAACAGGCTCACGTAGATGTTCAGCGACTCGACCGGGCTGCTGATGTTCTCCGGCATCGCGGCGATATTGGCCACCACGCTGCCCAGGTACTGCGAAATACCCACAGCCACGTAGTAGGCGCCCATCATGAAGCCGCCCATGCGCGCCGGCACGTAGCGGGCAATCATGGCCAGGCCCAGGCCGCTCACCAGCAGCTCGCCCAGCGAGTAGAAGCCGTAGCCCCAGACCATCGTCCACGACGACACCTGGCCGGCGACGGCGCTCATGGCACCGATGCCGTACATGAAGAAACCGATGGCCACCGCGGCAAAGCCAAGCGCGAACTTGAACGCCACCGACGGATCCTTGCCCACACGGCCCAGGCCGTTGTAGATCGCCACCAGCACCGGGCTCAGCAGCACGATCCAGATCGCGTTGAGGTTCTGGTACTGCTCGGGAATCCAGTTGAAGACGTGGACGCCGAACACGTCGAACGAGAGATTCACGTTCTTCTGCGCGAACAGGTTCAGCGAGGTCGCCATCTGCGCGTAGAAGATGAAGAAGAAAATCGTCTGCACGGTGAGCACCAGGGCGGCAATCAAGCCCGCGCGCTCACCCTTGCCGGCGTTGCGGATCAGGTGCACGAAGATGCCCAGGATCACGATGCCCGCGAGGTACACGCAGATCTTGGCGGCGAGCAGGCTCTGCAGGATGAAAGCCGCCACCACCACCAGCACCAGCGACGCAGCGACCAGCGCAAACACGCGCTTGAGCTGCACCGGCTGTTCATCCGGGGGCGAGCCGATGTGGGCCAGCGTGCGATGCATCAGCGAGTAATTGATCAGGCCAAGCACCAGGCCCACGGCGCAGGCGCCGAACGCGGTATGCCATCCCATGGCGTCGCCGTAGTGCGCGCCCACGTAGTCGCGGATCCAGGGCGTTGCCGTCATCGAAACCATCGAGCCGACGTTCACCGCCATGTAGTAGATGGTGAACGCGCTATCGATGCGGACGTCGTCGCCCTCGTAGATCTTGCGCACGAGGTTGCCGGCGTTGGGCTTGAAGAAGCCGTTGCCGACGATGATCACGCCCAGCGACACATAAGTGAGCGTCGGATCGTTGGAAGGAATCCACAGCATCGCGTAACCCAGTGCCAGCACGACCGCGCCGGTGACCATGGTGCGACGGGTGCCGATGAGCTTGTCGCCGACCCAGCCGCCGATGGCGGGCGTGGCGTAGATCAAGGCAGCGGCCGCGCCCCATACGAGGTTGGCCTTGGTATCGATGAAGCCGAGCTTCTTCATCATGTAGGTGACCATCAACACCTGCATGCCGTAGAAGCCGAAGCGCTCCCACATCTCGATCAGGAACACGGTGCTGAACGAGCGGGTCTGCGAGACCGGTGGATTCTGGATTGCCATTCAATTGTCCGTACTGCGTTTCTAACAACGGCCGCGCGGGGCGGCCGGCTCGCGTAACCCCTGACGGGGTCACAAAGTGGGCAAGCGTAACCCAACATTCATTCAGTTGACGTTGCACTGCCGCATGCAGAAACCTGCGGTCTGCCCGCCCGTCAGGCGATATGGCAAAATCGAGGCCTTGTGCCCGTCGGGCACGGGCGCGGCCACGCCGCAATCTCACAGAGGACGACACCATGGCCGCTACCGGCTTCCGCGGGCCCCGGCAAATCTGGAACGCCTTCAAGTGGTCCATGAAAGGACTGCAGGCGGGCTGGCGCCACGAGGCCTCGTTCCGCATGGAGGTAGGCATCGCCGTGATCCTGGTGCCCTTGGGCCTTTGGCTGGGCAACGGCCCGCTGGAAAAGATCGCCCTGATCCTGCCGCCGGTGCTGGTGCTGTCGGCCGAGCTGCTCAATTCGGCAGTGGAAGCGGTGGTCGACAAGGTCAGCCCCGAATTTCACGAACTGGCCGGCCGCGCCAAGGACATGGGGTCGGCGGCGGTGTTCCTGCTGCTGACCATGACGGCCTTGAGCTGGGGGCTGATCCTGTGGCCCCGCTGGGTGGGCTGAGCGAGCTCGTCATTCCGGCCTGCGCCGGAAAGACGTGAGGTAAATGAGCGCTTGGGCAAGATTCGAAGCGAATCTAAGACTCCGTAAGATTGCGCCGTCACATGCGGGATGCTGCAATGGGCCCTCCACCGGATTGGAGCACCCCCATGAAACTTCTTCGTGTCCTCGCCTTGCTGTTGGTCGCCGCCGGCCTCTCGGGCTGCGGATATAACGCCATCCAGCGCCAGGACGAGTCGGTGAAGGCGGCCTGGTCCGAAGTGCTCAACCAGTACCAGCGTCGCGCCGACCTGGTGCCCAACCTGGTCAATACGGTGAAGGGCTATGCCCAGCACGAAGAACGCGTGCTCACCGAGGTCACCAATGCGCGCGCCAAGGTGGGCAGCACGCAGCTGACCACCGACGATCTGAACAACCCCGAGAAGCTCAAGCAGTTCCAGGCGGCGCAGGGCGAGCTGTCCAGCGCGCTTTCGCGCCTGATGGTGGTCAGCGAGAACTATCCGAACCTCAAGGCGGACGGTTTGTTCCAGAACCTGCAGGCGCAGCTGGAAGGCACTGAGAACCGCATCACCGTGGCCCGCAACCGCTACGTGAAAGAAGTGCAGGATTACAACTCGATGATCCGCACCTTCCCCAACAATCTCACGGCGAAGATGTTCGGCTACCAGGTCAAGGCGAACTTCTCGGTCGAGAACGAGAAGGCTATTTCCACGGCGCCGACGGTCGACTTCGGCAGCCCGGCGCCCGCTGGCTCGGCGCATTGACATGACCGGGCGCATCGCGCGCCTGCTGCTCGCGCTGGCGGTGGCCTTGCTGCCGCCAGCGCTGCTGCATGCCGACGAAACCGTTCCCACGCTCACCCGGCATGTCACCGACCTCACCGGCACGCTCACGCCGCAACAGGTCGACCAGCTCGATGCACAGCTGGTGTCACTGGAAAAGACCAAGGGCGCGCAGCTGGTCGTGCTGATGGTGCCCACCACGCAGCCGCAGGACATCGCGGAATATTCACTGGCCGTGGCGGAAGCCAACAAGATCGGCCGCAAGGGCACGGACGACGGCCTGCTGTTGCTGGTGGCCAAGAACGATCGGCGCGTTCGCATCGAAGTGGGTTATGGGCTGGAAGGCGCCGTGCCCGATGCGGCCACGGCGCGCATCATTCGCGAATACATCGCGCCAAAATTCCGCACCAATGATTATTTTGGCGGCATCCACGACGCCATGGGCGCGCTCACTCAGCTGGTCAATGGCGAGGCGCTGCCACCGCCGGTGGAGAGTGGCAATCGCGAGCGCCGTCGTGGCATCGATTTTGGCCACGTCTTGTTGATCGGCGCGTTCGCGGCGTTCTTCCTGCGCAGCGTCTTGGGTCGCACCACCGTCTGGTTGCGCACGCCCATAGGTGCTGCGATCACCGGCGGTCTGGTGTGGTTGCTGGCTGCATCGCTGGGCGCCGGCATTTTTGGAGCGCTTATCGGCGGCGTGCTGATGCTGCTGCCAGGGGGAGGAGGGCGCTCCATCGGTGGCGGCGGATGGGGCGGCTTTGGCGGCTTCGGCGGCGGCGGTTTTGGTGGTGGCGGAGGTTTTGGCGGCGGCAGCGGAGGCGGCGGCTTCAGCGGAGGCGGCGGCAGTTTCGGCGGTGGTGGTTCATCGGGGAGCTGGTGACATGTCGCGCACACAACGTCTGCTGATGAATCTGTTCGACGGCTGGTTCCAGCTGCGCCAGCGCTTTCCCAAGAGCCTGCTCGACGAGATGGCCGGTGCGATCGCGCAGGGTGAGCGCGATCATCACGGCGAGGTGTGCTTTGCCATCGAATCGCGGCTGGCGCCCGGCGCGGTATTTGCCGGCATGACCGCAGAACACCGCGCACGGCAGGTGTTTGCGCAACTGCACGTATGGGATACCCAGCACAACAGCGGCGTGCTGATTTACATCCTCATGGCGGAGCACCGCGTAGTGATTCTTGCCGACCGCGGCGTGGCTGCCGTGGTCGCACCATCCGAATGGGATGCGATTCGCGATCACATGCTGGCGCGCTTCGCCCGCGGCGAGTGGCGGCCGGGTTGCCTGGACGGCATTGCCGAGGCGCATGCGTTGCTCGTGCGGCATTTTCCGGGCAATGACAAAGATGCGCGGGACGAATTGCCGGATAGGCCGGTATTGCTCTGATTGTTTTGCGAACGGCGCAAGGCGGGTCGCGCACAAGTGCGCTCCTACACGGCCGCAGCGACCTTGTAGGAGCGCACTTGTGCGCGACCGCAGCAGTACGGACCCTTCTTGTTGAAGATGTTGTTCACACCCACAGAGAACGTACCCTTCCACGGAGCGGTGTAGCGGAACTGTGCGTCGTTGAACGCGACCGAACCCTTCTGGCTCATGCCATAGGTGCCCCACCACGGATTGGTGTAATCCGGCGAGGAGCACTCGACGGTCGCGGTGTAGCAGCTGTCCTTCAGGCCGGCGTAGTAACGCACCGTCCAGCTGGCGCCAAACTGCTTGTAATCCCAATCCACCTGCAGGTTCGAACGCAGACGGTACATGCCGTCTTCGCCCGTGCCGCCGGCGGTGCCGCCCGACATGAAGCCGACCAGATCCTGCGGCGTCGCGCCCGGACCGCTGACCACTTCGTACTTGGTCAGGTAGGTGCTGTCCGAAGCGATGCGGAAGCGGCCGAACGAGGTTTCCGGCAGACGGTAGTGGATACCGACGTCGTAACCTTCGGTCTTGAGCGTGCCCAGGTTGGCCAGGCCTTCGTTGAGCGAGGAGATCGAGCCTGCTGCGAGGTTCGAGGTCGCCGTCGGCGTGCGCTGGAAGTTGTTGCAGAAGTTCTGGTCGCCGTTGATGTAGCAGTAGTCGACGATGTTCTGTGCAAGCACCGACGAGATGATGTTCTTCACGTAGATGTTGTAGTAGTCGACCGTGAAGTCCAGGCCTTCCACGTAGTGCGGGCTGTAGACCATGCCCAGCGTACGGGTGATCGAGGTTTCCGGCTTCAGGTTCGGGTTCGAACCGGAGAGGAACGCCACCGGCGTCTGGCCACCGGCAGTGCTGGCGACCTGCGCACCGGTCTGGTCGACCTGGCGATAGTTCGCCGGCACGCCAGCGGCGGCGCAGCGAGCCTTGACCTGCGAGTTGGTCGCGGCAGCGCCGTAGGCCGAGTCACACGGATCCAGGAAGGTTTCGAAGCTCTGGCCGATGCCGCCATCCAGATCGCTGATGGTCGGTGCACGGAAGCCCTGGGCCCAGGTACCGCGAACCAGCAGGTCCGCGAACGGACGGTAGCGGAAGCTGTACTTGTTGTTGGTGGTGCTGCCGAAGTTGCTGTAGTGCGAGTAGCGGCTGGCGATATTGATGCCCAGCTCCTGCGCACCCGGCAGGTCACGCAGCAGAGGCACGTCAAGCTCGGCGTACGCTTCGTTGGTGTTGTACGCGCCGTTGGTCGGTGCGCTGGCCAGGTTGGTGGTCAGGCCGGCGGCATCGCCTGCGTCGGGACGGAAGACGCCCTTTTCGCCGCGATGCTCCACGCCCACGGCCAGGTTGACCGTGCCGGCCGGCAGGTCGAACAGACCGCCGGACACGTTGGCGGACCAGTCGGAGGTGTAGCTGGCCTGGCGATCGGTGCTGTTGTAGTTCAGGTAGTTCCACACCGACTGCGGCGTGCCGCCCGGACCGGCGAGGATGTTCCAGGGCACGCAACCGGCGGCGCGATCAGCGGCGCTGGCGCAGGCGACCTGGCCGTTGATGGTGGTCGTCGGGCCCAGCGCGGCGCGGGCATTGGGCAGATAGATGTTGCCGCTGCCCTGGATGCGGATCTTGTTGGCGTCGTAGGTGAAACCAGCGTCCCACGACCAATCGTGGTTCAGGAACTGGAAGTAACCTTCGGCGCCCAGGTCGATGTGCGCAAGATTGGACTGGACGTTGGTGACGCGGGGCATTTCCACCGTGCGGCGGAAGAACTCGACGTCCTGGCCCGGGAACGGGTTGTAGGCGTTCTGGCCGCTGATCAGGATCGGCTCATCAGCCGCGCCCGACTGGAACGGGTAACCGGCGAGCTGGCTCGAGGTATCGCGCGAGCTGTAGCTGGCGGCCGCGCGCAGCGTGATGTTGTCGGTGAGCTTGTAGCGGTCCTGCAGGTACAGGTTCTTCAGCTTGGTGCCGGCGCGGAAGGTCATGTCCTGCTGCGTGTTGTACTTGTCGGCCGTGCTGTTGGGGTCGTACAGGTGGTAGCCGGTCGGCGCGCCTGCCGTCGTCGTCTGCGAGCCGTGGTTGTAGACGTACTGGTCGCCCGTGGTCGGATCGACCACGCGGCCGTACGGGCCCAGGCCCAGGCCAGCCGTCGGGTGACGCGGACCCTGTGCGTACGAGGTCTCGGGACGCTCGCTGTTCCACATCGGATCGGTGTTCTGGTACGAAGCGCCGACGATGATCGAGTTCTTCTCGGTCGAGTGACCCCAGGTGAAGTCGTAGTTCTGCGTCTCGCCGTCGCCCTTGCCGTTCTGGCCGTAGTAGACCGTGGCTTCGGCGCCGTCGAACTTCTCCTTGGTGATGATGTTGACCACGCCGCCGATGGCGTCGGAGCCGTAGATGGAGGAGGCGCCATCCTTGAGGATGTCAATGCGCTCGATCATCGAGACGGGAATGGTCGACAGGTCGGTCAGGCCCGAGAGGCTGGTGCTCCAGCGACGGCCATTGACCAGCACCAGGGTGCGCTGCGAACCCAGGTTGCGAATGTTGACGTAGCGACCGCCGACGTCAGCGCCCGAGGACAGCGTGTCCTGCGGGGTGATGTCCGGAGTACCGGCCGACGGCATGCGGGCCAGGATGTCGTTGACGTTGGTCAGGCCGGTGGCCTGGATCGCCGCGCGGTCCATGGTGAACACAGGCTGCGAGGTTTCCACGTCAACGCTGCGAATGCGCGAGCCGGTGACGGTGACGGTCTCGAGGCTCTTGGCCGAGGACTGTTCAGCCGGGGCAGGAGCGGCATCCTGTGCGGCCACCGACCACGTCTGCAGCACGAGCGCTGCGGCGATGGCAGTAGCCAGCAGGGTCTTTTGCTTCATTGTTGGAACTCCGAACAAAAAATAGCCATCAGCCAGCTCGCGAGGGCTGGACATCTGGGTATGGGGATGGCGCGAACAACCCTGGGGAAGGGGTGCGCACCGTGGCATCGCCAGGCTTGGGGGACAGGCGATGTAATCCCGAAGTTAAAACAAAGTGACGGGTAGGTGCAACCCTGATGCAACAGTCAGCTGCTAGTTGGTTCCCGGGTGGGTGCCTAAGAAATTTCTGTGCAAGCGCTGATCTAGTCGCCTGTCGGGAGTATCAGCATCGCGTCAGCGCACCAAAGGCATGGACCCGATGCCCTCCAGCAGCGCTGCCCGCTACACTCGCGCTTTGCCGCCAGCCCGTGTGCCCATGACGCAGCCCTTCACCGTCGCCTTCGATCCCGTCGCTTTCAAGCTGGGGCCGCTTCAGATCCACTGGTATGGCTTGATGTATCTGGGCGGGTTCCTGGGCGCATGGCTGCTCGCCGAATACCGCCGTCGGCGCGGCCGCCTGCCGGTATCGCGCGATGCGCTCGGCGATCTGGCGTTCTACGCGATGATGGGCGTGATCGTCGGCGGTCGTATCTGGTACATGCTGTTTTACGCCGATATCCACTGGATCTGGACCGATCCGCTCGCGCTGTTTCGCGTGTGGGACGGCGGCATGAGCTTCCACGGCGGCCTGCTGGGCGTGCTGACGGCGGGTTGGTGGTGGTCGCGCCGCAACGACATCCATTTCTTCGACACGATCGATTTCGTGGCGCCGATCGTACCGGTAGGTCTGGGGCTGGGCCGCCTCGGCAATTTCATCAACGGCGAGCTGTGGGGCAAGCCCGATACCGTTTCCTGGGCGATGATCTTCCCCAACGCCCGCTCCGCCGACGTGGACTGGGCCGCGACACATCCGCAGTGGCAGGCTGCCCTGGCTCAGTTCAACGGCTTGCCGCGCCATCCCTCGCAGCTCTATGAAATGCTGCTGGAGGGCGTGGTGATGTTCACCGTGCTGTTCCTGGTGTCGATCAAGCCGCGGCCGCGCTATCTCATCTCGGGACTGTTCGCGCTGCTGTATGGCTGCTTCCGCTTTGGCGTGGAATTCGTGCGCGTGCCCGATCCGCAGCTTGGTTACCTCGCGTGGGGCTGGCTGACGATGGGACAGATTCAGTCCTTGCCGCTGATCTTGATCGGTCTGGTGCTGATGGTGATGTCGCGCAACGCGCCGACCATGCGTCCGTACAACGTTTCGCTGCCCACCAAGGAGTAAGCCGTGCGCGCCTATCTCGACCTGCTGCAGCACGTGCTCGATCACGGCACCGAAAAGGCCGATCGCACGGGCACCGGTACGCGCAGCGTGTTCGGCTGGCAGATGCGCTTTGATCTGGCCGAAGGCTTCCCGCTGGTCACCACCAAGAAGCTGCACCTCAAATCGATCATCCACGAGCTGATCTGGTTCCTGCAGGGCGACACCAATATCGCCTACCTCAAGCAGAACGGCGTCAGCATCTGGGACGAATGGGCCGACGCCGATGGCAACCTGGGACCGGTCTACGGACAACAGTGGCGTGCCTGGCCCACCGCCGACGGCGGTGTGGTCGACCAGATCCGCTGGGTGGTGGAGGAGATCAAGCGCAACCCGGATTCCCGCCGCCTGCTGGTGAGCGCGTGGAACGTCGGCGAACTGCCGAAAATGGCGCTGATGCCGTGCCATGCGCTGTTCCAGTTCTACGTGGCGGACGGCAAGCTCAGCTGCCAGCTGTACCAGCGTTCGGGCGACATCTTCCTCGGCGTGCCGTTCAACATCGCCAGCTACGCGCTGCTGACCCATATGATCGCCCAGGTATGCAACCTGGGGGTGGGTGATTTCGTACATACGTTGGGTGACGCCCATCTCTACAACAATCACGTAGAGCAGGCGCGACTGCAGTTGAGCCGCGAGCCGCGGGCGCTGCCCCGGCTGGAGCTCAACCCGGAGGTTCGCTCGATTTTCGATTTCCGCTATGAGGACATCGCGATCGTGGGCTACGAACCGCATGGCGCCATCAAGGCGCCGGTGGCCGTGTAAGCCCGGCACGCTGTCACTTGCCGGGTTCGGCCCCCGGTCCTGCTAAGATCGGCGCCGCGCCACGCCCCTGGACGGCGGCGCGGTGGTCAACACTGTCGATGAATGCAAGGATTTCCATGGCTATTTCGCTGATTGCCGCGCTGGATGAGAACTTCGCTATTGGCCGCAAGGGCCAGTTGCCCTGGCACCTGCCGGACGACCTGCGCTGGTTCAAGGAGCTCACGCTCGGCAAGTACGTGCTGATGGGCTACAACACCGCGGTGGCGATCGGCCGACCGCTGCCGGACCGCACCAACCTGGTGATGAGCCGCAAGCACGAAGCGCCGTTTCCGGGTCAGGTCACCGTTCGTTCCCTAGCCGAGGGTACGGCTCGCGCCGGAGGCACCGGCCTGATGGTGATCGGCGGCGGCGAGATCTACCGTGAGGCCCTGCCGGCCGCCAAGCGCCTGTACCTCACCTGGGTCAATGGCGCGGTGGATGGCGCGGACACGTTCTTCCCGGGCGTGCATTTCAGCGACTGGACCGAAGTGTCCCGCGTGCACCACAAGAAGGACGGTACCCACGCGTACGACTTCGACATGGTCGAGTACATCCGCAACGACTGAGCCAAGGCGATGCCTGCTCCGACGACGGCCGCCATGCATGTCATGGCTGGCGTCATGCTCGATCCGCAAGGGCGCGTGCTGCTGGCGCAGCGCCCCCCCGGCAAGCATCTGGCCGGTCTATGGGAATTCCCCGGTGGAAAACTGGAGGCTGGCGAAACGCCGGTCGACGGTCTGGTGCGCGAGTTGCGCGAAGAGCTGGGCGTCGAGGCTAGCGTCGAGGCACCACTGATCCGCGTGCCCTGGCGTTACGGCGAACGCTCGCTGTTGCTGGATGCCCGCATCGTGCGTCGATGGCAGGGCGAGCCAGCATCGCTGGATGGCCAGGCGCTGCGCTGGATTGCCCCGGCATCCGTCGACGCGGATCTGCTCACGCCAGCGGACCGGCATATCCTGCGCGCACTCCAACTGCCCACGCGCTACGCGATCACCGCCGATGTCCCATCGTCGGCGTTCAACCAATGGCAGCAACGGATTCGAGGCGCCATGGCGGCAGGCGAGCGCATGGTGCTGCTGCGCTTCCCGCAGTGGTCAACGGCACTGGTACGGGAGCTGGCGGCCAGTCTGTTGATCGAAGCGCGTGCCGTGGACGCTCATCTGCTGTTGAGTGGTGACGTCGAAGGCGCGCTGGCGCTGGGCGCGGGCGCCGGAGTTCAGCTCAAGGCAGCGCAACTCGCGAACTGGCAGGAGCGACCCTTGCCCACGGGGCAATGGGTGGGCGCGAGTTGTCATCATGCAGCGGATCTGCAGCGGGCGATGAACATCGTCGACTTCGCCACGCTCTCTCCGGTAGCCGCGACGGCCACCCATCCTGACGCGACGCCCATGGGTTGGGCTGCCTTCGAACATTTGATCGACAGCTCGCCCTTGCCTGTCTATGCGCTTGGCGGCATGACGCTGCAGGAGCTCGAAAGGGCAAGACACGCGGGCGGGCAGGGCGTGGCCGGCATCCGCGGATTCTGGTGACCGCGGCTCAAGGTTTCGCTTGAGCGAAAGCCAGGTAGCGTGCATGCAACTCAACCACCGCACGGTCCAGCGCGGATTCGTCACCGCTGTTTTCGATCACGTCATGGGCCAGTGACAGGCGCTGTTCGCGGCGCGCCTGGCGCTCGATCATCCGCCAGGCCAGGGCCTCGTCGATACCATCGCGCCGTGTCAGTCGTTCCAGCTGCACTGACTCGGGCACATCCACCACCAAAACGCGATCCACCCAGCGGTAGTGGTCATGATTCTCGGCGAGCAACGGGATCGCCAGCATGCAATAGGGGCCGCGATCTGCCGCGACGTGTTCATGCAGCCACTGGCGAATGCGCGGATGAGTGATGGCTTCGAGCGCGCGCCGTTCCGCATCGTTGCCGAACACGCGTTGCCGCATGGCGCTGCGATCCAGCTGACCGCTGGCATCGAGTACATCGCCACCGAAGTGCGCGACGACGGCCGCCAGGCCCTCCGATCCCGCAGCAATCACTTCACGCGCCGCGACATCCGCATCGTAGACATGGATGCCCAGCGCTTCGAACCGTCGCGACACCGCACTCTTGCCGGCGGCGATGCCGCCAGTGAGGGCGACCACATAGCTGGCGCGAGGCGCGGTCAATGCATGCCCGTCAGCTGCATGTACTGCTGCAGCAGCCATTCGCCGGCGACGAACCAGGTCCATCCTGCCGCCGCAATAAACGGGCCGAACGGCATGGGAATATCACGCCCATGCTTGTGCAGCGCGATCATGCTGCCGCCCACGATGGCGCCGATGAAGGACGAAAGCAGGATTACCGGCAGCAGCGCCGTGGGGCCCATCCACGCACCAAGCGCGGCGAGCAGCTTGAAGTCACCATAGCCCATGCCTTCCTTGCCGGTCAGCAGCTTGAACAGCCAGTACACGCTCCACAGGCTGAGGTAGCCAATCGCGGCGCCGAGTATCGCGGTGTTCGGCGACACGAACATCGCCACAAGGCTGAGCAGCAGGCCCAGCCAGAGCAGCGGGTAGTTCAACTGATCGGGCAGATACTGCGTGCGGAAATCGATGCCAGCCAGCGCAATGAGCATCCAGGTGAACACCAGTCCTGCCACGGCCGGCCAGCTGGGTCCGAACTTCCAGACAATGACCGCGCTGGCCAGGCCGCTGAGCAGTTCAACCAGCGGGTACTGAATGGAAATGGACGTCTTGCAGTAGCGGCAGCGGCCGCCCAACAGCAGCCATCCAAACAAGGGAATGTTGTCGCGGGCTGAGAGCGGATGCTTGCAGTGAGGGCAATGCGAGGGCTCGCGCACGATGCCGGGAGGCAACGAAGTGCTGTCGGGCTCCATGGCCAGCGTGTCGAAGGCATCGAGTCGCCACTGGGCCATCAGGCGTTCGGGCAGGCGAAGAATCACCACGTTGAGGAAGCTGCCCACCAGCAGGCCGAGCACGGCTGCCGCAACGATCCAGCCCCAGAGAGGGAGTTCAAGCATGTGCAAATCCGACGGATGCAATACGAAAAAGGCCCCTCTCCCGGCAGGAGAGGGGCCCGGATAACCCGAGCTTACACGGTGGACGCGAGCTTGAAGATGGGCAGGTAGAGCGAAATAACCATGCCGCCTACGAGCACGCCGAGGATCACCATGATCAGGGGCTCGAGCAGCGTCGCGAGTGTGTCTACCGCGTTGTTTACTTCTTCTTCGTAGAACTCGGCCACCTTGAACAGCATGTGGTCGAGCGCACCCGATTCTTCACCGATGGCCGTCATCTGCACAACCATGTTCGGGAATACGCCGGTTTGCCGCATGGAGAGCTGCAGCTGATGACCGACGGCTACGTCTTCACGCATCTGTTTGACAGCATCGCCATAGACTACGCTGCCCGTGGCACCGGCCACGGCATCGAGTGCTTCCACCAGCGGAACGCCGGCTCGAAAAGTCACGCCGAGCGTGCGGGAAAAACGGGCAATCGCCGATTGGCGAAGAATGTTGCCGATCACCGGAAGCTTCAGCATCAGTCGGTCAAGGAAGTGGGCGAACTTGACGGATCGCTTCTTCGCCATAACGAGCGCGACGACGCCGCCGACGATGCCACCAATCACGACCCACCAATAGGCCTTCATGAATTCAGAGGCGCTGATGACGATCTGGGTCGGCGCAGGCAATTCCGCGCCCGCATCCTTGAAGGTCTGCGCGAACACCGGCACCACGAACAGCAGCATGATCATGCTGACGAGCAGCGCAACCGCAAGAACCATGACCGGATAGAACAGCGCCTTCTTGATCTTGGCCTTGATCGCCTCGGTGCGTTCCTTGTACGTGGCCACCGTGTCCAGCACGGTGTCCAGTACGCCCGAAGCCTCGCCTGCGTGAACCAGGTTTCGATAAAGCTCGTCGAATTCGACGGGGTATTTCGCCAGCGCTTCGTGCAGGGCCGAACCACCCTCGATGGTCTGCTTCACATCCGTCAACATGTTCTTGAAGCGGATGTTCTTCTGGCCATCGGCGATGATCTCGAAGGACTGCACCATCGGTACGCCCGAGGCCATCATGGTGGCGATCTGGCGGCTGAAGATGGCGACGTCGCGAGGCTTGACCGTGCTGCCGGTGGCCCCGAACAGCGGCTTGCCGCGCTCCTTCACGGTCTGTGGGTTCATGCCCTGCCGGCGCAGCTCCGCCTTGACCAGCGAAGCATTCTTGGCCGCCATGTCGCCCTTCATGCGCTTGCCGCGCTTGTCCAGGGCGATCCAGTCGTACGTGGTCAGCTGGCTGATCTCGGCGCGCTGGGCGCCGAGCGACTTGACGTTCTTAGCGGTGGCCGCGGCCATGGCATTTCCCCCTGCTGGTACGGTCGGACCGCCTCAGGATGGCGGCCGTCTTATCGGTGCAGCTTAAGTCATTCCCCCGGACTAATTCGTGGCACCGGACGCAAGTTCGGTGCGACGGACTGCCCAACCCGGCGGCCATATCGGCCAATACCGGGATCAATCCTTGGTGACGCGGTCGATCTCGGCCAGGCTGGTCATACCCTTCTTGACCTTCAACAACGCCGATGCACGCAGATCGTTCACTCCGGCATTCTTGGCCGCTTCGGCAATCTGCAGCGTATTACCGCCGTGGAGGATGATCTTCTGGATCTCTTCCAGCATCGGCATCACCTGGTAAATACCAACACGGCCCTTGTAGCCCTCATTGCAGCTATCGCAGCCGACCGCTTCATAGACGACCAGGCCGGCGTCGATATCGGCCTGTGTGAAGCCGGCGTCCAGCAACGTCTTGGGCGGCAACTCGATGGGGCGCTTGCATTCGTGCAGACGACGCGCCAGGCGCTGCGCAATGACCAGCGTTACCGACGAGGTGATGTTGTAAGGCGCAATGCCCATGTTCATCATGCGCGAAATGGTCTGCGGCGCGTCGTTGGTATGCAGCGTCGAGAGCACCATATGGCCGGTCTGCGCCGCCTTGATGGCAATTTCCGCCGTTTCCAGGTCGCGGATTTCGCCGACCATGATTACGTCCGGATCTTGTCGCAGGAAGGAACGCAGCGCCGCGGCGAAGGTCATGCCGCGCTTGACGTTCTGCTGGACCTGGTTGATGCCCTCGACGCGAATTTCAACCGGGTCTTCCACGGTCGAGATGTTGCGCTCGGCGGTGTTGAGAATGTTGAGCGCCGTATAGAGCGATACTGTCTTACCTGAGCCGGTGGGGCCGGTTACCAGCACCATGCCATAGGGTTTATGGATGGCATCGACATAGAGTTGCTTTTGCGCTTCCTCGTAGCCCAGAACATCGATGCCCAGCTTGGCGGCAGAACCGTCCAGAATACGCAGCACAATCTTTTCGCCGAACAGCGTGGGCAGCGTGCTGACGCGGAAGTCGACCGAGCGGCTCTTGGACAAATTGAGCTTGATACGTCCGTCCTGCGGCACGCGGCGCTCGGCGATGTCCAGGCCCGACATCACCTTGATGCGGGAGGAAATGCGCGCGGCGAGCTTCATCGGCGGGCTGGCGACAGCGCGCAACATGCCATCCATGCGCAAGCGCACGCGATACTGGGTTTCGAACGGTTCGAAATGGATGTCCGAGGCGCCGCGCTTGATCGCGTCGACCAGGATCTTGTTGACGAACTTGACCACCGGAGCGTCGTCATTGGAGTTCGCGTCGATGCCGGTGGATTCGGCCTCTTCGTCGCCGCCTTCCAGCGTCAATTCATCGAAATCGCCGCCGCCCATCTCGGGCATGGCGTTGCTCATCGCATTGAGCGCGGTTTCGATGACCCGCAGGAGCTGATTGCGATCGACCAGGATCGGTTCCACCATGCAGTTGGAGTGGAACTTGATCTCGTCCAGCGCATGCGATTGCATCGGATCGGCAATGCCGACGAACAATCGCTTGCCGCGCTTGAACAGCGGCAGCGCCTTGTGCTTGTTGATCAGCGCTTCGCTGATCAGGTTCAACGGCAGATTGGCCGGAACCAGGGCGCTTACATCCATCATTGGCATGCCGAACTCGTCGGAGGCGATGCGTGTGAGTCGCGCGCTGTCTACTAGGTTGTTGTCCAGCAGCCAGGCGGTGAGCGAGGCCTTTCCCTGGGTCGACTCGGCTACGGCCCGGCGAACATCGGTCTCCGGGAGCACATCTTCCGATACCAGTCTGCGCGCCAGGCCGGTGAGGCCTGCGAGCGACGGTTGCATTAGCGTTGACATAGCGATACGGCCCAGCCCCCTGATAAGAAGGGAATTTACCCCAGTTGACGGGGTTGGTCATCCCATCGGCTCAGGGTTTGAAAGCCTCGGGGTGACCGGGCGCACAGAACCAGCCTGAATCGGGCGCGCCATCCGGACATGCAACAGACGTGCCTCGCCGGTTTTGTCCGTAGACCGGGCCGTGGCATTGGGATAGAAATGCCGCCAGTCCCCATAAAGCGCTACCTGTGACACATCCTGACCCCCTGCGGCCCTTTCTCGTCTTTGGTGCCCCCCAGATCGAAGAGGCTGAGATCGCCGAAGTCGAGGCCTGCCTGCGCTCAGGCTGGTTGGGGACGGGTCCACGGGTTGCACAGTTCGAGCGGGATTTTGCCGCATGGCGCCAGGCCCGGCCCTCCCAGGTGGCGGCTGTGAACTCCTGCACGGCGGCTCTCCACGTGAGCATGGTGGCGGCGGGCCTGGAGCCGGGCAGCGAGGTGATCACCACCCCTTTGACCTTCTGCGCCACGGTCAACGCCATTCTCCATGCGGGGCTCACGCCTGTGCTCGCCGACGTCGATCCTGTCACGCAGAACATCGATCCGGACGCCATCGAGGCGGTCATTACCCCGCGAACCAGAGCCATCCTGCCGGTCCACTTCGCGGGCCGGCCCTGCGCCATGGACCGGATCATGGCCATCGCCGACAAGCACGGCCTGGTGGTGATCGAAGACTGCGCCCATGCCATCGAGAGCGAGTTCCAGGGCAAGCCCGTGGGTAGCTTCGGGGATTTCGGCTGCTTCAGTTTCTACGTCACCAAGAACGTGGTGACGGGGGAGGGCGGCATGATCCTGGGGCGTGACGAGGAACGCATCGCCCGCGCCCGCGTGCTGGCCCTGCACGGCATGAGCAAGGACGCGTGGCATCGCTTCGGCGACCAGGGCTACCGGCACTATCAGGTGGTCGAGTGCGGCTTCAAGTACAACATGATGGACTTGCAGGCGGCCATCGGCATCCACCAGCTGGCCCGGGTCGAAGACAACTGGCGGCGTCGTCGGCAGTTGTGGCAGTACTACGACGACGCGCTGGCAGACCTGCCGATCGGGCTTCCGGCCGCACCGGCGGATGGAACGCGCCATGGCTACCACCTGTATACAGTGATGATCGATGCCCTGCGCTGCGGCATCGACCGCGACAGTTTTCTTGAGGCCATGAACGCGCTGCGGATCGGCACAGGCGTCCACTACCTGTCGGTGCCCGAGCATCCGTACTACCAGCAACGCTTCGGCTGGCGCCCCGAGCAATGGCCGGAAGCCATGCGCCTGGGGCGCCAGACCGTGAGCCTGCCGCTTTCTCCGGCCATGTCCGATGAGGATGCTGAACGCGTGATCGATGCGGTGCGGTCAGTCATCCGCGCCTGAGACACCGGCAACACATTGGGAGTGATGTGATGCAGCGCCCGCAAATTCGCGCTGGTCGCCATCTGCTGCTGAACGCAGCGGAGCTCAGGTTATGATGCCGCTTCACTTCCGGGGACACGCTCTTGAGCCGCCTAAGCATCATCCTGCCTGCCAAAAACGAGGGGGCGGCCCTGAAAGGCCTGTTACCTCGCCTGCGACTAGCCCAGCCGGAGGCGGAAATCATCGTGGTGGACGACGGTTCGACTGACGATACACGCGACATCTGTATCGCGGCAGGGGTGACCTGCCTATCCTCGCCTTACTCCATGGGCAATGGCGCAGCCATCAAGCGCGGTACGCGCGCGGCCTCCGGTGACATGCTGGTCTTCATGGACGGTGACGGACAGCATGACCCCGCCGATATTGCGCGCTTGCTGGAAAAGCTGGGAGAGGGATACGACATGGTCGTAGGCGCCCGCGACTGGAGCAGCCAGGCCGGCGTGGGACGAGGCGTAGCCAATACCATTTACAACTGGCTGGCCACGCGCATGACCGGCCATACGGTGGCCGACCTGACCTCCGGCTACCGCGCCGTGCGCGCGGACAAGTTCCGCGAATTTCTGCACTTGCTGCCGAACGGCTTTTCATACCCCACCACCAGCACCATGGCCTTTTTCCGCAGTGCTTACCCCGTGGCTTATGTCCCGATCAAGGCCGCGCAGCGCATTGGCAAGAGTCACATCAAGCCGATCAAGGATGGAATCCGCTTCCTCTTGATCATCTTCAAGATTGCGACGTTGTATTCGCCGTTGAAACTGTTTGCGCCAGCAAGTGCGGTATTTTTTGTCCTGGGTTGCGCGAACTATACGCGTACGTTCCTTTCGTATGGACGCCTGACCAACGGTAGTACGTTGATGTGGAGTGCTGCGGTAATCGTGTTTCTCATTGGACTGGTATCGGAGCAGATCACCTCATTGACGTACCGTCGGAGCGATTAAGTAGATATGGAAGTACGGCCGCGCCTGCTGGTACTCACATCTACCTATCCGCGTTGGGCGAATGATCCGGAGCCGGCCTTCGTACATGAGTTGGCGCGGCGCTTGATTGATCGTTTCGAAGTGCACGTGCTTTGCCCTCATGCGCCAGGGGCGAAGATACGAGACCAGTTGGATGGCGTGCATGTGCATCGTTATCGCTATGCGCCTGAACGTTGGGAGGTCTTGGTCAATGACGGCGGAATGCTGGCCAATGTGCGCCGCTCTCGCTGGAAGTGGCTGTTGGTGCCGGGGTTCGTCCTCGCGCAATACATTTTCACTCGTGCGCTGGTGCGGAAGCTTCATCCGCAGGTGGTGCATGCACACTGGTTATTGCCTCAAGGGTTGATCGCTGCGGCTGCGATTCGCAACGTGCCGTGGGTGGTGACCGCGCATGGGGCGGATCTTTTCGCATTGAAGGGGCCCCTTTTCGCACACCTTCGTCGATGGGTGGTCCGCCGTGCGTCGGCTATCACCCTGGTGAGTCAAGCGATGCGAAATCGCTTGCTGTGCGAAGTGCCGGATAGTCACGTATCAGTCCTGTCCATGGGCGTGGATACCGCAAACCGCTTTACGCCGGGTGCGGATCGCGGGGACAGCGAGTTGCTCTTTGTCGGCCGTCTAGTTGAAAAGAAGGGTTTGACGCACTTGATTCAGGCGTTGCCGCAAATTGCGGCCCGGTGCCCCCAAGTGATGTTATCCATTGTGGGTGCTGGTCCCGAGGGGGAGCATCTGCAGCAACAGGTCCGCGGTCTGGGAATAGAGCGTCATGTTCGATTTCTCGGAGCGCTGCCGCAAACCGAATTACCCGGCC
The DNA here is from genome assembly GCF_056399225.1 of Dyella sp. 01N448. NCBI lineage: Bacteria > Pseudomonadati > Pseudomonadota > Gammaproteobacteria > Lysobacterales > Rhodanobacteraceae > Dyella > Dyella sp. 01N448. The sequence continues at coordinate 129,782 of NZ_JBFTQX010000003.1, forward strand.
ACTACCGGCGTGCGACCTTGTTCGTCGCGCCATTCGTCGAGGCTGCCAGCGGCGATCAAGAGGGCTTGGGGTTGGTTGTTGCTGAAGCAATGGCGTGTGGCTGCCCAGCCATCGTCGGCGACGTGCAGGCGGTGCGAGATCTGGTCAATGCCCAGACAGGACGGGTCGTGTCGGCGCCTGACCACGCGGCGCTGGCGCAGTGTATCGTCGGCTTGTTGAGCGATCCGGCGGAGCGCGCTGCTTTGGGCGAGGCCGGGCGGCGCCATGTTGAGCAACACTTTTCCTGGGACGTTGTCAGTCAACGGTACGGTGAATTACTTCTTGGTGTGACCGCTGACAAGAAGTGTGGGTAGTCTCCGTGACCCGCCGTTTATGTTCGCGCAAAAAGCCACGACCCGCCCAGTTAGCGATCTGCACGGGATTCCGTTCGCCGTATGGCCCAGTCCTGCGAGGCTGTTCAGCACGAAGAGATCTGTTGAAGTCTCAGGGGCTTCGTTCGACAAGCAGGTCGTGCCATTGCCGACCACTTTTGTCCCAACTGGGCAGGTTGCCGTAGCTTGTCTCGGTGTTCTTCAACAGGGCCAGCGTGAGCTCGGAAAGCGCATGTGCGTTCCCGACCGGGGCGATGTGCACGGCGTTGTCTTTGAGCATCCAGCGCACAGGCTCTGTCGAAGTCGCGACAACTGGCACTCCACAAGCCATAGCTTCGCAGAGCTTTGCCGGATAGCTATATCGCCCAAAGCTGGTGTCAGCAGTGATGACGTACGCCACGTCGAGCGCGTTGAGAAGGATCGGCAGCTGCTCATCGGTGAGGTAGCCCGTAGCGATAACCCCCGGCTCTTCGAGCACGTGGGCAGGGGGTTTGCCGCTAACGACTAGTTTGGCTCGTGGTTCGTGCGTGAGGGTCTTTCTGAACGCACGAATGAGTACATCTGTTCCTCGATTCTTTGACCAGCTTCCCACATATCCAAAGAGCGGTGCATCCACAGGCAAGTTCAGTTCAAGGCGACACGTATGTTTGTCTTTCTCTACGAACTCTGGATCGGCTGCCATCGGTACAACGTGCGCTTCGATTCCTTTTCGCCGATATGACTGTAATAGTTGGGCAAGTTGCGGCCCCGCAGCAGTCACCAGGTCAGCAGAACGGATAGCTCGTCTCCAGGCAAAATGGAGTGGTAGATTCCACGGAATATACGCCTCGAAGTTGTCATAGGCGTCCAGAGCCAGACGGGCCCCGCTGCGCTTCGCGAGCTGCCTGGCCAAAAGTCCGAACCAGATATCTGAGCAGCCGATAATCCAATCGGGCTTCATCGCGTCAACGTGGGTTGCAAGCCTCTTCCACAGTCCCATAGGCCCAAGCGTTCGCACATCCAGGCTTGTCCATTTCACTCCGGCGCTGATCTTGCGGGCCTCCGGAAGCTTGTGATGGCTGCAAAGCAAGACCTCAACTTGGTGACCTTGTTCCGCCAGTACTCGGGGCAGATGGAAAAACCTGCCGTAAGGACGGAGCAGGAGATCCCGTTGCTGAGGGTGGCGCTTGCTGAGAAAAAGCAGACGCATGGGCCGTTTCGTTCCTGCGAGTGAATGGTTCAACTGGGCTAGTGTCAATCGGAATGTCGTTTCAACTCGGCGGCGACCATCTCTTTGACCACGTCTTTCATTGCGCGATGAGCGCGCCACTGCAGAATGCGATTGGCCTTACCTGGTGACGCCGAACTTTGCTTGAGGTCGGTAGGTCTGAACAGATTGGGGTCCACCTGTACATGCTCACGCCAGTCAAGGCCAACTTCGGCAAAAGCCAAATCGACGAATTCCTCCAGCGTATGGCTCTGGCCCGTAGCAATCACGAAATCCTCAGGGCTTTCATGCTGGAGCATCATCCACATGGCTTCTACATATTCTGGCGCCCATCCCCAATCTCTGGATATCGACAAATTCCCAAGTTTGAGTTCTTCCTTGCTTCCGCGTGCAATTCTGGACGCTGCCGACGTGATTTTACGCGTGACAAAGCGTTCTGGCCGCAATGGCGACTCGTGATTAAAGAGGATGCCCGTGCATGCAAATAGGTTATAGGCCTCGCGATAGTTGGCAACCTCCCAATAGGCTGCGGCCTTGGCAACGGCGTATGGACTGCGAGGCTGGAACGGAGTGAGTTCGTCGCAAGGCATGTCACCGGATGCGCCGTAACACTCACTCGACCCCGCGTTGTAGAGCTTGATGCCGCTACCACTGAACCTGATTGCTTCCAGCAGATTGAGGGTGGCGATACTGATGCTCTCCATCGTTTCAACGGGTTGTTCAAACGAAAGACCCACGGAACTTTGACCGGACAGGTTATAGACCTCGTCAGGTTGAACCTTGGATATGGCCTGAAAAACACTGCGGAAGTCGTTAACTGCAACCGACAACAGGGTGATGTCGTCGCGAATACCGACGGCTTTCAGGTTCGAAAAAGTTGCCATCTGCGCATCACGAGAGGCGCCATAAACTTGATATCCCTTCTCTAGCAGGAACTTCGCCAGATAGCTCCCGTCTTGGCCGCTGACGCCGCAAATCAAGGCGCGTTTCATAATTCAGCTCTCCAGAATCTGGCGGTAGACATTCAGCGTGCCAAGTGCGCACGCATCCCACGTGAATTGCTTGATACGTTCATGTCCCATTGATGCCAGCTGTCTCGATCGCTCTGCAGAGAAAACGACACGCTCAATGGCCTTTTGAATGTCATGAGGATCGGCTGGATCGAACAACTCTGCGGCGTTTCCGACGACCTCGGGAATCGAGCTTGTGTTTGATGCGACCACCGGGCAACCATTAGACATGGCTTCAATGGGCGGAATGCCAAATCCCTCGTAATGCGACGGATACACGAGAGCTGCGGCAGATGAGTAGGATTGCGCCAGTAGGGCATCGTCGCCGGACCTGTGAATTATCTTGGCGGGCGAAATGTTCAGAGATCTCGCAAGCGCGCGCTCCGTCTGGGTGAGCTCTCCTCCTCCAAAACAAACGATAGCGAAATGCTCTTGCAGCGCAGCTGATGCTGCATAGGCATGCAGGAAGCCATCGAAATTCTTGTATCCACCACGTTGACCGACATAAAGAAGATACGGAGACGTGGATGGATCCTGGTCGGGCGTCACCTTGAAGGATGGTGTAGCCAAGGAATGCCCAAGATGCACGACGGAGACCTTGGACTCAGGAAGATCTGCATATTGCAGCAAGTCCCTGCGCGTGCTCTCCGATATGCAGATAATGTGATCGGCACGTTTGACTGCCTGCAATTTCACGTCTCTCGTCTGGTCGTACTTTGAGAATGATGACGGGAAAAGCTCATGAATCATGTCGTAGACAGTAACGACCCGCCGGGCATTCTTCGGTGAGTAATTCAGGCGCGAATAATACGTCTCGTGGAAGATCGACACGTCTGTCCGGCGGGAGATGATTGCCTTTCCCAGTGCCACGTTTACGAGTCCAAGGAGTGGAGCGCCTCCCTTGAATTTCTTGACACGGAGGCCCCGCGGCTGCGCATATCGGTTGACACTTAGCGGGGCAAATACCTGGACGTCGTCCCCAGAGATCGCGGGAATGCGTTCGGCCATTTCATGGAAGTAACGCGACACTCCGCCGTAGCTTTGGCGGCTGAAGATTTGATGGTCGTATAGGATCTTCATTCGTGTTACTCAAATAGCTCGAACTCGTGAATCGTTGTGTACGTATCAGTGGCTGCACAGATGGAAATGACCAGCGAGTGCGTTTGCGAATCGAAAGGACCGACTAGTATCGCGATTGCGCCACGGTTTCACGAATATGCTCAACTCTGAGCCCAAGGGGCAAGAGAACGAGCAGCGTGTATACCGTTAGAGTAATCCACGGCAGCATATCCGCTCCAAAATGTGTGAGGGCGTAGGCCTTGCACGTAAAGGTTACCAACGAGAAGGGAACAGCCAAAAGAAGCTGATAGCGCAAGACACTGGCCGCATTGAGCAAGGTCGACGTCGCCGTACCGATGGCGTCGACCACGCAGGCCAAGGCAAAGCCGAACAGCAACCAAGCAGAGGCCTGGGCTGGGTGATGCAGCCAGATGGACGTGACGGGTTGGTAAGCCAGCGCAAGCACGATACCGACGCAGCATGCATACGCACCGGCCACGAGCGCGGAGCGTTTAAACGTTCGATACACCCATCGATGGTCACCCGATGCGAGCGCGTGACGATAGGTGGGCCACAGCGGCGCCCATACAAGGGCCAGAGTCATGGGAATGATGGAAAACAGCCTTTGTGCCAGCGCGTAGACGCCCGCTTCGGAGGGTCCGCGCAACGCAGAGATGAGGGGCAGATCCATCGAGAAGGCCAGAGAAGCAGCCAATTGCAGTACAAAGAAGGAAAGCCCCTCACGGCGAATTCGTGTGGCGTAGTCTTGCGTTGCGGCAGGCAAGGGCGCAGAAGATACAGCAGGCAGGGAGCGCCGTAAGTACAGCAGATTGCCAGCGGAGGCCAGCAGTGGCGTGAGGACCGTGGCAGCAGTAAGCGCTACGAGAGATCCGTGCTGGGTGGCGACAACGATCACAACAAGTAGCGTTGTCAACTGGCCGGCAGCTTGCCATCGGAACGCCCGATCACCTTGACCGAGTCCCAGTTGCACGCGATTCGCCATATTGAGGGGGATGGCACAGACAACGGACAACAAAACCATAAACGAAGCCGTCCTGGCGACACCCTCCATGCTCTCGGGTACACCGAGTAATCGGTGCCAAGGCATAAAGGCGCCCAATGCGGTAGCAATCACTGCCACATAGGCGGCAATTTTAAAGAGCGCGCGCTGACTTTCGCGGACGATGATTGGAATCTCAGGACCCGCGTCACGTCCACGTGCCGCTGCGACGAGATTCATGGTGCCGTTGCCGAAGCCGAAATCGAGAAAGTTAGAGACGGCAATGAACGAAACAAGGGTAGCCCAGACGCCGAATTCGTTTTGACCGAGCGCATGGAGCACAAAAGGAACGGATAGAAAAAGATTTGCGGCCGCGGCGGCTTTGGCGATCAATGACCAGAAACTGGTCCGAAGTATTTGCAAGCCACGGGGGCCGAGATGGTCCAGTGGCCGGAACTTAGATGCTGGCGGGGGCGGAGTCTCATTCGGACTCATGAGCCCACATACGCCCCATAGGTCTGTTGAAGTCCCTCTTGGAGCGAGATGCCGGGGCGCCAACCAAGCTGGGACAAGCGGCTCACATCCAGTCGCTTCCTCGGGGTGCCGTCAGGTTTTTTGTCGTCGAACGCCAGCGAGCCTTGGTATCCGACGACCTGGGCTACGGTGCGCGCGAGCTCCGCAATGCTGACTTCTTCCCCTGAGCCAACGTTGACGAAGTCCGGGCCGCCGTATTGGCGCATCAGGAACACCGCTGCGCTCGCGAGATCGTCCACGTGGAGAAATTCCCGAAGCGGTCGCCCGCTCCCCCAAATGGCTACTTCTGGGCTATTGACAAGCTTCGCTTCATGAAAGCGGCGGATGAGCGCGGGAACGACGTGCGAATTCTCGGGGTGGTAGTTGTCACCAGGCCCGTACAAGTTGGTTGGCATGGCACTTATCGCGTCGAAACCATACTGTTCCCGATAAGAACGGCACATCATCAGCCCTGCGATCTTCGCGACGGCATAAGCCTCATTGGTCGTCTCAAGCGGACCGGTGAGCAAATATTCCTCTTTGATGGGCTGTGGGCAGTCTCGCGGATAAATGCAGGACGAACCCAGGAATAGGAGTTTCCTGACTCCATGTCGCCATGCACTATGGATCACGTTTGTTTGGATGGCTAGATTCTGATGGATGAACTCAGCGGGATAGGTTGCGTTGGCATGAATGCCTCCCACCTTGGCGGCAGCTAGAAAAACGTATTCGGGTTTTTCGCGCTCAAAAAAACGCTCGACTTGATCCTGCCGAGTCAGATCGACCTCAGCATGCGTTTTCAGCAACAGATGGTCCGCGCCCTCTGCAAGCAGATGCCGCACGATCGCCGAGCCCACCAGCCCGCGATGGCCAGCAACGTAGATTCTGGCGTGAGCGTCCATGATTGCCTCACTCATGACGTTCTGCCGAGACAAACCCGGCATGTTTGACCAGAAGATCTCGCTTGGCGAGGTCCAAGTCCACGAGCATCATCTCTTGGACCAGCGACTCAAACCCTGTCTTCGGCTGCCAGCCCAGCTTTTGTCTGGACTTTGTCGGGTCACCGAGCAGCGTGTCGACCTCTGCGGGTCGAAAATAGCGCGGATCAATGGCAACGATCTGTTGACCCGTGCGTACGGCTGAATCGGCTGGCGCCGACGACACAATGCCACGCTCATTCGCGCCGTGTCCCGTCCATTCGATCTGGATGCCTACAGCGCCCGCTGCTTTGTCAATAAACTCGCGGACCGAGTGCTGAATTCCTGTGGCAATCACGAAGTCTTCAGCCTGCTCCTGCTGAAGCATGAGCCATTGCGCTTCTACGTAGTCTCGAGCATGCCCCCAGTCGCGTCTGGCATCGAGGTTGCCCAGATAGAGGCATTGTTGCAGGCCAAGATGGATGCGCGAGATCGCACGGGTGATCTTGCGAGTAACGAATGTTTCCCCGCGCAATGGCGACTCGTGATTGAACAGAATGCCGTTGCAGGCATACATGCCATACGCTTCACGGTAATTCACAGTGATCCAATAGGCGTAGAGTTTTGCCACGCCGTAGGGTGAGCGCGGATGAAACGGGGTCGTTTCCTTCTGCGGTGTTTCCTGAACCAGGCCGTAGAGTTCGGACGTTGATGCCTGATAGAACCTGGTCTTTTGCTCGAGTCCGAGGATGCGTATGGCTTCCAGCATACGTAGCGTGCCCAGCCCGTCAGCATTCGCCGTGTATTCCGGAGTCTCGAAGGAAACCTGGACGTGGCTTTGAGCGCCGAGATTGTAGACCTCGTCGGGCTGCACCTGCTGAATAATGCGAATTAGGTTGGTCGCATCCGTCAGATCGCCATAGTGCAAAAAGAACCGGCGATGCTCGTCGTGCGGGTCTTGGTAAAGATGATCAATTCGATCAGTGTTGAATGACGACGCACGGCGCTTGATTCCGTGGACCTCATAGCCCTTGGCGAGCAGAAGCTCGGCAAGATAGGCGCCGTCCTGGCCGGTGATTCCCGAAATAAGAGCCCGTTTCATTGGCGATATTTGCAAGTCGTAGGAGGGGTCATAATACGGCTTTGGACACGGGTGGGTGTGGCACGCCTTGTGCGGTGGTGCCCTGAGTCAATTAGCTCAGTTGCTTTGCGCATGCGGCGCATCGTCTTTCTGCTTTGCTGCGATACGTGCATTTAGGGTGGCGATCCCCTCATCCATGTGCCCGGCTAGGTTGAATGTCTGAAGGCCGCGCAATGCTTGACGGGCCTCGTCAAGGCGTCCAGCGTCGGTCAGCATGCGAACCAGAGTGATTCGGTACGCCGGTTCCTTTGGATTGGCGTTGACGGCATCTTGCAGCATCTGCACGGCAAGGTTGTGGTCGGCCAATACCTCCCAGGCGTACATGCCGTACATGTTCAATAGCCTGGCACTCGGATTTGGATGGGACAGGGCGGCCAGATAGGCCTCAAGCATGCGCTGCTTGGGCAGGTCGCACTCGCCGTTGGTCTGGCACGAACTCAATTCCTCAAGCGAACTTTCATCCTGAACCGTGGATTTTCTTGCCTTGAGTTTGGCAATCATACTGTCCCACCAACGATCCTCTAGCGGAACGTGCATGCGTGAATTCATGAAGATCAGCGCTTGCTGGGGAAGGATCGACGATTCTGGCAGGGCTGCAGCCTTCTCCAGCGCGTCGTAGGCCAAGCTCCGATAAGGTGAAGTAGGTTCGTAATTCGAGTAGATAATGTAGGTGCGGCCAAGCTCATACATGGCACGAGGCGAGTTGGGAGCCCGCGATGCAAAGTCGGACGCTTGCCGCAATGAATCTCCCCAGGCGTATGACGTGACGAGTGTCAGGGCTGACCAGCAAACGACCAGTCCGCCGAAAAGGATGTGTCGTGGCATCGCGAGCGGGAGTGCCCCCCTCGGCGAACTCTTGCCGGTAGAGCGCCACGAGCCCGGCGCGGTCAGCAGGGGAACAATGACCAGCATGATGCCAAAACCGGCAAAATAGTTTCGATGCTCGTAGACAAGTTCGAGCGGGAGAATGGTTCCGGTCAGGAGATGGCCGCTGATAAACCACATGATCCCGAGCGCGACCAGCGGGAAACGTCGACGCACACGCACGGCGAACGCGGCCAGGACCAACAGTGCCAAAATGCTGGCGAGAGTGGTCCAAGGAGCAAGCAAGCTGCTCGAGACTTGATATTGGTCGTGGTAGAACGACAGCGCCTGTGGCGTTGGTAGCACGGTCCAAATGAGATAAGACAGAACGACGCGCCCCTCCGTCAACAGGCGGGTTGTAAGCGTGAAGTCGCGCGTTGCCCAACTCGTCGGATCGAGAACAGCTGGAAGTAGCCACGCGATACCAATCACCGCTGGCAATAACAACGTCAGGCCAAACAGGGTGCCAATGCGCCAATCGAAGGGCCGTTTTGTCTGGCGGTCGTCAGCACGATCTCTCGATGGTGCCGAAAAGCCGAAGAGAATCCACTCAGCGCATAACGCATACAGAGGCAGGAGTACTGCCGTTTCTTTCGCCAGCACGCCTACGGTGGTCGGCACAACAATGCTCAAGGCGCAAACGAGGATTCCACGCCATGACCGACTCGGATGGGTGTCTGGTGTGGTCGGGGCGAGCATGGATATACGGCCCGCGGTATAGCCGATAAGACCCAGCAAAACAAACAGATTCGCGAGGCTCTCTTCGCGCTGCACAATGTAGAGGACTGCGGAGAGATTGATGGGCAGAATCATCCATGCGCCAGCTATGAGAGCCGCGACGACGTTTGCCCGTTCTTTGGTAATTGACTCGGAGAGTGCTGCGACCCGAAGAAGCAACAACCGGGACAGCACGAGCATCAAGATGCCATTCAACAGGTGGATGGCTAGATTGGTTAGCTTCCAGCCCCAAGGATTGAGGCCGCTGATCGCAAAGTTGACCACGAAGGTAAGTGACGCCAGGGGCCGCTTGAACTCGCTGGCTGGCGACGACAGCGCGGCACGAACCAATGCCCGAAAATCGAGTTTCGTTGGCTGCACTGCATGATTGCTGAGGATGTTGGGGTAATCGTCGAACAGCCATCCACCGGAAAGGCCAGGCCAATAGATGATCATGGTCAGCATCAGGGCCAAGACAAAGAGCAGGCGTTCGCGTGAACCGTAGCGCTTGAGAAATGACATTGCGTGGTTAGCCAGTGCTCGTTGGTTGGAGGGCGGCGGCCGCCCTGTAGTGTCCCAATTATGGATGACCGATGCCTGCCTCGCATCTCGGAACCATCCGTGAGGGTCACTTCATGCGCTTGATCTCGGCAATGACTTCGGCATTGACAGCCTTATCGTCCACCAACAGACGTCTTAACAGTGGCAGGCGACTGGTGTCGGTGTCTTGCAATACGCCGATCGCCTGCTCACGAAGGCCTGCACTGGCAAGGTATTTCGCCTGCAGTCGGGGAATGTTGGCGTCGGGGTCCGCCCGGTAGGTGGCGTCCAGTTCTCGAATGGCCATGTCTAGATCGCCATGCTGCACGGCCCAAAGGTGCTTCTGGTAGTGAAGAATGCCGCCGGAAACAGCATTATCACGGTAGGCAGGGTTATCCAGCATGATATCTACGCTGCTTTTCCAGCGGTCACTATTCAGCGCGGGGCACTGATTGCCGGTCGCCAGAATGCGCAATGTCTCCATGTTTTCGAAGGCAGTGCGATCGAAAGAGGATGTGCGCAGAAGTCGATCTAGTTCGTCCACGTCGTGGCTGCTGAGGGTGCCCAGGCTGCACAGCAGGTAGATGCGGTTGGCCTCAAGGCCAGCATTGTATGGGTGGCGCGCCTTTATCGTATCAATGGTGCGTAGCGCTTGATCCAGGTGTCCGCTTTTGGACAGGCGATCCGCCAGATAGCCTTGAGCTCGAAGAGAATCTGGTTGTGCATTGGCCCACACTGTCGCCAACAGGTCTTCTGACGCATAGACACGTGCACTTAAGGCTGTTGCAAAGCAGCAGGCAACCAACCAGATTCCGTAAGCCAGTTGAGCGAGGCTTCGCGGTGCGGCCGCCACCAACCGTGTCATCCCAATGCCAATAGCCATCATCACGCCGATCAGAGGTACATAGTTCCGATGCTCAAAATAAAGCTCGAGCATCACGGTCGAGCTTTCGATCAAATGCCCACAGAGATACCACAGGATCGCTAGGGCCAGCAGCGGCCGGCGCGTCATCGAGGAAAAGGCCGTCGCCACTCCAGCGATAAGCAGGGCGAAGCAAAGCGCCGTGCTAAGTGGCGACGCCAAGCCACGCGAAACAACGAGATCGTCGTGATAGATCCCGTAGACACCGAATCGGGGAAAGAAGGTGTTACCAAGGTAGGTGGCCAGTACGCGCGGCTCGGTCAGCAGGCGCTCGCCCAGCGTGAAATCGCGGATGTACTGTTGGCCCCAGGCGACGTAGCCGGCGTGCAGCAGGTAGGCCAGCACAAAGAGCGCGGCCGGCCATATCAAAAGACGGCGCAGCCATTGGAGTTGGCGGGGTAGCCTGCGTGCCTGAGCCCGCAACACCGTTGCGTCAAGCACCAGCGCGTAAACGGGCAGCAGGATGCCGTTTTCCTTGCACAGTATGCCCAGCACCGTGCACAGGCCAAGGCCAGTCAACATCCATGCCGCACGGCGGGATACAGGTAAATCGTCGCGAAGAAGGCTGCGCAGGTAAGCAAGTAGGCCCAGCAGGACGAACAGCGCCATCAGCAGTGTCATGCGTTGCACTACCAGCACTACGCCAGAGAGCTCCATGGGATTCAGCAGCCACGCCGCCGTGGCAAAGAGGGCGGCAAGTTCATGTTGTTCCGTGGGCCGCGGCGAATTGCTCTTCTGGTCAAGTGATCGGGACAGATGCCTGGTCAGCTGGAATACGAGGAAGCCACACCCAAGATGCAGGGCTAGGTTCACCAACTTGAATGGAAACGGCGAGCCGGGCCAGTCGCTTCGTTGAGGAAGAAAGCTCAACATGGCCAGCGGACGGCCGGGCAGGTCTCTTGCTTGAGAAAGATAGATGCCCAGGTCGCGCCAGCTCGACACATGATCGATGCTGGTCAAGGCCGATAGATTGGGAAAATCATCAAAGAGAAACGGCCCCCGCAATGCCGGCCAGTAAAGTGCTGCGCAGACGATCAGTATCATGATCAAGAGCAACCACGTTTGCGTGGATTTGGCCGGGCGATCGAAGATCATGTAATTGGAAATCCCCACGAATCTGGCCTTGCGTAATCAGGATACTTTGGTGTTCTGCGGCGGGTACTTGTCCGGCCAGTCTGGACGATCTTCGAGTCTCACTATTGGTAACCCAAACGAAAAAGACCCCTCCATCGGGAGGGGTCCATATACGCGATCCAGCAGATTTGCTGCAGTGATCTTATTACTGGCAAACCTTCGGGAGATACTTCGGATCGACGGTGGAGGTGCAGGTCCAGACGATCGTGCCACCGTTGGAGATGTTGCCCGACAGCTGGACAGTCTTCTGGTTCAGGGGCGCCGAGACGGAACCGGTGGACTTGAACGTGGCCGTGATCGTGCAGGGGCCGTTGCCACCGGCGATGGCGGTCTGCTGCACATACTTGCCAGTGTAGCTGCCGGCCAGATAGAAGCCGGTGGTGCCGTTGGTCGGGCACGAGCCCGTCTGGTTGAAATACTCGACGACCGGCGTCTTCAGGCCGTCAGCAATCGTCTGCGATTCCGAGAACTGCGACTTGGTGATGTAGTTCTGGTACTGCGGGATGGCGATGGCAGCCAGGATCGCGATGATCGCCACGACGATCATCAATTCGATCAGGGTAAAGCCCTTCTGCACGTTCTTCATGGTGGTTCCTCTGTTTTTGGTTAGCTAACCGGTAATGCCCCCTGAGCCCCGGTCCCGATTCCCCCTAGGCGGGAACGGACCCCCTTACTGCGGCCTGGAACGACCAGGAAGCTCGCGGCAATTGCAGCACGTTATGTGCCACTTGTGCCACTTGGCAGGTCCCCGCTGGGTAGCGGGTGTGTGGATTGTGCATAGGGTCACGAGACCCGGCAACCTGATTGGATCAGGCTTTTTGCAGGATTGTCGAGCCCGTCTCGCTGCGGTGGATCGGCATGCTAAAGCGGGGCAGAAAGTGACGTTGCACGTCAGTTGATTTGTGAGACCCCCGTCTCAAAGTGCTCGGGATGGTCACTTCCCTTGGGTTTTGACGGGCGCTTTCCGAGGTGTTTTCGCCAACTTTCAGGCTGCCAAGGGGGCGATGAGAGCGCTACGTTCGAGGCTGGCGGTCCGACCAGCTACCTGTTCGCCTCGCTGCTGTGGCTCCCCATGCCGCACCGTGCCTTGCCTCGGACCCCCGTCGACTCGTACCGTCACCGCTTTCGCAACACCCAGGAACCCCACCCAATGAAACCCTTGTTTGTCGCGCTGGCGCTTGCGTTGGCCGGACCTTCTGCCGTTGCGGCTGAGGTCGAAAACCACGGTACCCACCCTTTCACTATCCGCGATCTGGTGATGATGGATCGCGTTGGCGATCCGCAGCTGTCGCCGGATGGTCGCCAGGCGCTCTATACCGTGCGTGCCACGGATTACGCAGCGAACAAGGGCGTCACTTCGATTTATGTGCTTGACGTGGCCAAGGGGGGCGCGCCGGTCAAGCTGGTGGAAAAAGCGTCCTCGCCGCGTTGGGCGCCCGATGGTTCGGCCATCTATTACGTTGCCGACAAAGATGGCGTCTCGCAGTTGTGGCGTCGCCCCTTGGGCGCATCGGCCACGGCAGCGCAGGTGACGCACGCGCCCATCGATGTCGACGGCTACAAGCTTTCGCCCGATGGCAAGAAAGCCTTGCTGACCTTCGGTGTGTTCACCGACTGCACCGATCTGGCCTGCACCAAGGAGCGTCTGGACGGCCGCGCCAAGGACAAGGCCTCGGGCACGGTTTACGACAAGCTCTTCGTGCGTCACTGGGATACCTGGGCTGACGGTCGTCGCGCGCAGCTCTACATCGCCGATCTTGATCAGCCCACGGCGCAACCCATGCTGCTGACGCGTGGCATCGATGGCGATGTGCCGAGCAAGCCGTTCGGTGATGATGGCGAGTTCAGCTTCTCGCCCGATGGCAAGACCGTGTATTTCGACGTGCGCATCGCCGGCAACAGCGAGCCGTGGTCGACCAATTTCGATGTCTATAGCGTGCCGGCCGATGGCTCCGCCGCACCGCGCAACCTCACGGCCGAGAACCTGGCGTGGGACGCGTTCCCGGTGCCGTCGCCAGATGGCAAGACGCTGTACTACCTCGCCATGAAGGTGCCGGTGTCCGAAGCCGATCGCTTCCGCATCATGGCGCTGGACCTTGCCAGCGGGCAGAAGCGCGAAGTGGCACCGAGCTGGGATCGTTCCGCGGGTGGCATGCAGGTGTCGGCCGATGGCAAGACGCTCTATGTCACCGCCGACGACAACGGGCAGCGCCCACTGTTTGCCGTCGACGTGGCAAGCGGCAAGACCACCACTCTGGTCAGCAACGGCGAAGTAGGCGGCTATTCACTGGGCAAGTCGTCGCTACTCGTGCAGCGCGATGACCTGAAGCACTCGGCGGACCTCTATGTTGCCGACCTGCAGGGCAAGGGCCTCAAGCAGGTCACGCATTACAACGCCGAGCAGCTCAAGAAGACCCAGATGGGCGAGCCGGAGTTCTTCACCTTCAAGGGTTGGAACAACGAAACGGTGCAGGGCTATGTCGTGAAGCCGGTGGGTTACAAAGCCGGCAAGAAGTATCCGGTGGCCTTCATCATCCATGGCGGCCCGCAGGGCGCGATGAACAACAGCTGGAGCTATCGCTGGAATCCGCAGACGTATGCCGGTCAGGGCTTTGCTGTGGTCACCATCAACTTCCACGGTTCGACGGGCTACGGCCAGGCGTTCACCGATGCGATCTCGGGCGACTGGGGCGGCAAGCCGCTGGAAGACCTCAAGGCCGGCTGGAGCGCCGCGCTGTCCAAATACAGCTTCCTCGACGGTGATCGCGCCTGCGCGCTGGGCGCCAGCTACGGCGGCTACATGATTTACTGGATCGCCGGCGTGTGGAACCAGCCTTGGAAATGCCTGGTCGACCACGACGGCGTGTTCGATGCGCGTGCCATGTATTACGACACCGAAGAGCTGTGGTTCGAAGAGCGCGAGAACGGCGGCACGCAGTACGAGCACCCGGAAAACTACGAGAAGTTCAACCCGGTCAACCACGTCAAGGATTGGCGCGTGCCGATGCTGGTCGTGCATTCGGCCAAGGACTTCCGCATTCCCGATACGCAGGGCCTGGGCGCCTTCACGGCGCTGCAGCGTCGCGGCATCCCGAGCAAGCTGCTGCACTTCCCGGACGAGAACCATTGGGTGCTCAAGCCGCAGAACAGCGTGCAGTGGCATGAGTCGGTCAATGCATGGTTGAAGCAGTGGACGGCTGAGCAAACCCCAGCGTCGTCTCATTGATCGGTAGCCCCCGCTGCAGCGTGCAGCGGGGGCTTTGAGCTGTTCCTGGACCTTTGCCTGGCGTCGGTGTCATACGGCGACGCCGGGCCGTTATTGGCGTCGTTTCGCCGCGATGCTCCTGATGCAGCATTGCTGGATCAGAGTTTTTCCAGCTGCCCAGTATCCGTGTTGAAGACTGGAAGTCCCTTGATGGCAAGAAGTCTGTCCGCGCCACTCAAGTAGGTGAGTGCCCCATCGGGGGCTCTGCTCTCTCTGAACTTCGAGAGTACAAAACCCTGCTCCAGCGGAATCTCACATACGGTCGCATTGAGGGCGTCTCTCTTGACGAAGTAAGCGTTATTGCCTGCGCTATTGCATCCGACAAAGGCGTAGCCCTTGGCAGATGCGAGCTGATGAAGGGCTCTGAGCGACGCGCCGAAATAGAGATTGCTGCTATGTGCCCTTGATCGTTGGAACGACTTGTCGTACGGAACGGTGATCGCCCGGTCCAACCCGAACACACTGTTGTACTCAAGGATCAATAGCGTTGGCACCACGGCATCGATCTCGTTGAGGATCCAGTAGTCGTTTCCGTCAAGATCGATATGGAGCAGGCCAATATCGGTTGGGAGTCTGGATGATCTGAGCAATTCGTTGATGTTCTCCCTATCAATGAATGCCTCCTTGGCCGTCAGATCGTATCGCCAGTAGTACTCCGATCCGATGATCTCTTCGATGTTTTGTTTTCCTCCGTCCATGATGAGGCCGGACCAATTGTTGTTCATCATCAGGAATCGCGTGTTGGATTCGCGGTAATTCTCGACGCCAAACTCGACAAATGTTTTGGACGGAAAATTGAGGTGGGCGGTGAGCCACTGAATGATTCCGTCGTCACCCCACTGCGAGAAAATCCTGAATTCGACATCTTCCAGGCGTTGGATATTCTTCTTGGCCCTGACGCTGTCGGACAGCAGCTTGCCGGTAGCCAGAAGCTGCCGTTCTGCCTCTGGCAATACATGCCGGCGAAGCGCAGATTTTAGGCGCTTAAGTTGTATGGAAACGGGCATGGATCTCCCCGGAAGATGGGTGCTCAAGACAACCGGAACTATCCCGGTTTGGCGGCATCGTATTAACGGCGATAGGGTAGTACGACTTTTTGGTCAAGGCGCAGGCTGCTGCGGCGGCTCGCTTTGATCGGACAGGCGAAGCGCGGAAAGCGATTCCTTAGAGCCATTTGCTTCGTTTGAGCACGTAATAAATACTGCCTACCAGTACCGCCACAATGCCAATGATGGCAGGGTACGCCCACGGTTTGCTGAGCTCCGGCATATGCGCGAAGTTCATGCCGTACCAGCTCGTGATCAGCGTCGGGGCGGCAAGCATGGCTGCGTAGCCGGCGAGGCGCTTCATCACTTCGTTCTGGCCGAACGTGACCAGCGACAGGTTCACGTTGATGGCGGCGGCGAGCATCTCGCGCATGGCGCTGATCGACTCGTTGACGCGGAATACATGGTCGTACACGTCGCGGAAGTAAGCCCGCAGTTCGTCCGGTATGAGCTGCGGATGCTGCCGCACCAGCTGGCTGATGATGTCCTGCATCGGCGCCACGGCGAGTCGCAAGGTCATCAGGTCGCGCTGCATGTCATACAGGCGGCGGATCGTGCTGCGCCTGAACGTGTCCGAGAAGATGTCCTTCTCCAGCTCCTGCAGCTCCTCGCGGAAGTCGCGCACGATGGGCAGCAGGTTGTCGACGATGTAGTCGAGCACGCCATACAGGCCATAGGCTGGCCCCAGCGCGAGCAGGTCCGGCGTATGTTCGCAGTTGCGCCGGGCGGGGGCGTACGAGAGCGAGGCGCCATGGCGCACCGTCACCAGATAGCGCTGGCCCAGGAACACATGCGTCTCGCCAAAGGCAAGATGCCCGCTCACCAGCTGCGCGGTTTGCACCACCACGAACAGTGAGTCGCCATAGGTTTCGATCTTGGTGCGCTGGTGTGCCGCCTGGGCGTCTTCGATCGCAAGATCATGCAGGTCGAATTCCTCCTGCAGCTTGTGCAGCAGCGATTCGTCGGGCTCGTGCAGGCCGACCCAAACAAAGGTGTCCGGTTGCTTCAGTACTTCGCTGATGTCATCGACACTGATGTCGCCGATGCGTTGCCCGTCGAAGCGATAGGCAACGCAGTTGACGACCATTGAGGAAGCAGGGGTGAGGCCAGCGGGTTTGGCGGTGGTCATATCCATGCGCAAATGATGCGCCGGGATGGAAGACAGGGCAACGACAACGGTTCACACCGTGGCGACGTTGGCCACCTGCTGTCGACGCATGCACCAGGCCGTTACCAACCAGATAGGCAACGCAAAGAGTAGCCACGGTTGGTTCTGTTGCACTACACCGGGCAGCACGTGCAGCAGGCAGGCGATCAGCACAGCGAGCAGCTGCAGCATGATCGCGCCCGTGGCGAAGCGCGAAGCGGCGAGGTGTTTGCGCGAACGCCACCAGGCCGGCAGCAGCAGGAGGGCCAGCGGATTGAACAGCAGCAGATTGGCGTTGGCCCATGCGGAGTGGTGCGTGGTGAGCGTCCACAGGATCAGCAGCGCGATGCCTACGAAGCCGGCCAGCAGCAGATAGAGCGAGCCGAGCAGGGCGCCGACGATCGGTGCAAAACGGTAGGCGGCGATCAATACGACCGCAAAAATCAGCCCAGCCAAGGCTAGCGGCAGACGAAGATCGGGTGCTGAGGCCGGCGGCGCGTCAAGACGATTGGGCGACAGCACCTGTTCGTCGATCACCAGGGGCTGCGCGTGGCCGTCGGCGTTTTTCACCGTGACGTGGTTGACTGCCTGCTGCAGTTCCATCGGCAGGAACGCTTCCTGCCAGGCATTGAGCGGCTGGTCGGCGTAGGGGCCCAGGCCCAGGTCGAGGATCAGCATCAGCCACGCCTGCTGGCTCATCAGGCGCGCAGTCTGCTGGCGATAAGTCATGCCGCCCTGACGCGCTTCGAGCTGCGGCTTCAGGATGCCACCGAGAGCCTTGTCGAGCGCATCGCGCACGCGGGTGGCGCAGTTGCGCACGTAGTAGTCGTAGTCGTAGCGCGCGTTCTCGGGCTGCAGATTCCACAGCAGGTAGTCGCGCATGTCGGCCGCCTGGGCCGGCGTGAAAGCCAGTCGCTGGCGTGTGACCGAGCGACCGACTTCGGTGTAGTAGTGCTGGTCGACGTCGGACGGCGCGGCGTCCATCAGATAGTGCATCTGGCCTTGCGCGAAATGCAGCAGGAAGCCGCTTTCGTCGAAGTCGAACACGCCGTAGTTGAAGGTCACCGCTTCGCCGCTCACGCTGTCGCGCAGCTCGATCGCGTCGTGCCCGAAGCGTTCCCAGTACGTGTCGCCGGGACCATAAGTGATCAGTGACACGTCGAGGTTGCTGCCCGGTGCATTGGCGACGCCGGCACGCGCGTGGGACGGCCACAGCAGCAGGCAGCACAGCATCAGGCTGGCCACGCTGGCGATAAAACGGCTCAGGCGCGGCGACGCCGACGTTCCACCACGACGATGCACGATCAGCTTTCCTGGCGAATCACGCGGAACGCCTGGACACGGCGATCGTCCGCTTCGGTGACGTGGAACAGGTAGTCGCCAATGGCGATTTCTTCGCCCACTTCCGGCAGGTGGCCGAATTCGGAGGTGCACATGCCGCCCACCGTATCGAATTCCTCGTCGGAGAAGTTGGCGCCGGTCTGTTCGTTGAAATCGGCGATCGGGGTGAGCGCGCTGACTACCCAGCCGCCGCCCGATTGCTCGTGCATCAGCGTGGGTTCTTCCTCATCGTCGTGCTCGTCGTCGATCTCGCCGACGATCTGCTCGAGCACGTCTTCGATGGTGATCAGTCCGGCGACGCCGCCGTATTCGTCCACCACCAGCGCCATGTGGTTGCGCGTGTGGCGAAACTCGGCCAGCAACACGTTGAGGCGCATGGACTCGGGAATGAGCACGGCCGGGCGCAGCACGCTGGCGATGTCGAAATGATCGCCATTGCCAACGAAACGCAGCAGGTCCTTGGCGAGCAGGATGCCGAGGATGTCGTCCTTGTCTTCGCCATGCACGGGAAAGCGCGAGTGGCCGGATTCGACGACGGTCTCGAGGATCTCGCGCAGCGGCGCTTCGGCCGAGAGCATCACGATCTGCGTGCGCGGAATCATGACGTCATCCACGCTGAGCTCGGTGACCTTGATCGCACCCTCGACCATGGTCAGGGTGTCGATCGACATCAGGCCGTTGGTCTGGGCGGTGCGCAGCTCGTCGATGAGCTCTTTGCGGTTGCGCGGCTCGCCAGAAAACAGGTGGCCCAGTCGATCCCACCAACTGCGGTGGGCCGGGCCGCTGGTACTGCCAGGGTCCTCGTTCATTACTCGTGCGGATGCAGCCCGAACTCGGGCGGAATGGTCAGTCTAGCGGAAAATTCGTGACGATTCAGGAACAAGGCGCAGGAGGGGCTGGCGCCGATACGCAAGGGCGGCGCCGCCTCCCGCCGTCAGGAGCTGTTGAATTCACCGGGCGCTGGCCGTTGCCGCTGGTGGCGAGGGTGCCCGGGCAACCCCGGCCGTCTGTCCGCGGCCGCCATTCCAGCCGCCGCCAAGCGCCTTATAGAGGTTGACCTGGTTCACCGCCTGGTCCAGTTGCAGGCCGACCAGCTTTTGCTGGGCGGCATACAGTGAACGCTGGGCGTCCTGGGTGGCGATGTAGTCGTCCATGCCTTCCTTGAAGCGGACCTGCGAGATGCCATAGACGCGTTGCGACTGGTCGACCAGCTCCTGCTGGGCCTTGAGTTCGGGGACGATGTGGTCGCGCACGGCCAGCGCGTCGGCTACTTCGCGGAAGGCCTGCTGGACGGCGCCCTCGTAGGCGGCCGTGGCGCCGGTGTAGCGGGCCTTGCTGGCGGAGAGCTCGTTCTTGTTCTTGCCCCAGTCCAGCAGGGGCATGGCTGCCGAAGCTCCGGCGTTC
This sequence comes from Dyella sp. 01N448, assembly GCF_056399225.1. Taxonomy (NCBI): domain Bacteria; kingdom Pseudomonadati; phylum Pseudomonadota; class Gammaproteobacteria; order Lysobacterales; family Rhodanobacteraceae; genus Dyella; species Dyella sp. 01N448. The sequence continues at coordinate 149,380 of NZ_JBFTQX010000003.1, forward strand.
CACGCCAGCGAGCCGGCCGAGAAAAGGTTGGAGAGGCCGCCGCTCAAGGCGCCGAGCGCAGCGGTCAGCGCAATATTCGGGAAGAAGGCGGCACGAGCGCGGCCGATGTCGGCATTGGCTGCGCGAAGGCGATCCTCGGCTGCGACGATGTCGGGGCGGCGATCAAGCAATGACGAGGGGAGCCCCGCCGGGACGTCGGTCAACAGAGGCGCCTGCCACTGGCTCGGTGTGCCGTAACCAGCCGGCAACGGCTGGCCGATCAGCACCGTTATGCCATTGATGTCCTTGGCGATGCGGGTCTGCACATCTTCGACATCCACCTGGGCAGCGCTGACCTGAGTCTGCGATCGGCGCATGTCGAACTCCGACACGCCGCCATCTCTGAATGCGTTCTGCATCACCTGCGCGTGTTGCTGCTGCGCGGCGAGCGTCTGCTGGGCCAGTTGCAGCAGGGCGCGATCGGCGTTGAGTGCCAGATACGCGTTCGCCACTTCACCGATCACGGCGATGCGGGCGGCCTGATAGTCGGCAGCACTGGCTTCTGCCAGCTTGCCCGACTCGTGCGCAATGGCGCGCTGGCGACCGAAGAAATCGAGTTCGTAATTGGTCATGCCGGCCTGTACCTGGAAGGTATTGAACGAGGCGGCGGTGGTTCGGTTGTTCTGGATCGGGCCCAGCAAGCCGTTGCTCGGCTGTTGCGTCATTCCAGGCAAACGCTGGCGTCCGGCGTAGCCTTGCAGATCAATCTCGGGGAACAGATTTGCACGCGCCACGCCATAGCCCGCGCGCGCCTCGGCCATGTTGGCGGCGGCGATGCGCAGGTCGCGGTTGTTGTCCAGCGCGATCTCGATCAAGCGCTGCAGCGCCTGGTCTTTGAAGAAATCACGCCATTCCAGTTCAGGCATGGCGGGCGCTGGCGTGGACGTTGTGGAGGACTGCGTGGTCCTTGCCTGTTCGGGGAAACGGTTGGGCACGGGCATGGACGGGCGCTGATACGCCGGCTCCATCGTGCAGGCGGCCAGCAGGCACGTCGTGAGAGACACAGCGACTATCAAAGGCTTCATGGCTATCTCCGGAATCAGCGCGGCGGCATGGACAGGCCGGCCAGTCGTGCCAGGCGCAGGAAGGCACGCAGCGGCCGCGCCTTGATGGCAATGTTGTGCGGCGCCTGGCTGAAGATCAGTTCGATCAGTCGATGCCGCAACGCTTCATTGGTTTCAAAGTGCACGCACAGGCGCCGCTTGCTGTGGCGAGCCACTCGCGCTGGCACCCAGCCCACCTCGGGAACCAGTACGCGCAGGCGTTCGCCCGGTGCAGGTACGGCGGGGCCGCGACGCAGGGCGGCACCACTCAGCGAGATATCGATGAATTGGCTGGTCTCCTCCCGCGCGCCGACGCGCCAGCGTGTGGCGCGGTGGAACGGAAACCGTTCTTCCTGGCGCAATCGCGGAAGATCCACGCAGGCCATGATGGCGGCCAGGTTGAGCACCAGCGCAATCAGCGTCCAGCCAAGGTTGAACGCGGTGCCCGCGCTCATGTCGGCATTCATGATGGTGTTTACCGCGCCCGCCTGAAGGAACAGCATCAGCGCAATAAAGAAGGCAGCGAGCCTCCAATGCACCACGACCTTGCTGCGATCCAGTCCTTTGGCGGTGACTTTGAACGGACGTCCAAACGGACGGAAGCAGGCCGAGATGATGGTCCTGGTCACGGCGTAGGCCGCCACCAGCTGAGTCACCTCGGTGAAGATGGGCAGCGTTCTGCGTTCGGTGATCCACGGACCGTAGAACCAGAAGCCGATCAGGGCCGGCAGGCCGTAGTACAGGAACCGCTCCGGCGAGGTGTAGAACGCGGCGATGCCGAAGTACCAGTACAACACCGGCGCCACCAGCATCATCAGCAGGAACGGCTTGCCGATCCAGTGCAGCATGCCGTGGATGTAGTGCAGGCGGTCGATCAGTTTGTAGCCCGAGCCACGCAAGGGGCCATCCTTGAGCAAGGCCACCTGCATGGTGCCCAGGCACCAGCGGCCGCGCTGGTTGATGTACTCCACCAGACCTTCGGCCGAAAGTCCCACGGAAAGGCGCTCGTTGAGCCAACGCGTGATATAGCCGCTTCTTCGCAGCAGATAGGTGGTGTGGATGTCTTCGCAAACACTATCGGTCGGAAAGCCGCCGGCGTCGGTGATCGCCTTGCGCGAGATCACGAACGACGTGCCCACGCAGAATGCCGAGTCCCAGGCGTCGCGCGAGGGCTGGAACACGTCGAAGAACACGCGCTGCTCATCCACCCAACTATCGGTCGCACCCAGGTTGTGCTGGATCGGATCGGCGTTGTAGTAGAACTGCGGCGTCTGCACCAGCGCCACCTTGGGGTCGGCGAACAGGCCGAGCACGCGATAGAGGATGTTCTTCTGCGCCGCAAAGTCGGCATCCAGCACCAGGATGTAGGGCGCATTGGTGTGGCCGGCGGAGAGTCGCAGGCCGTTGTTGAGGTTGCCTGCTTTGGCATGGCTGTTGTCGGGGCGCCGGGTGTAGTTCACGCCCAACTGGGCGCAGCGGTCGCGCAGCCAGTCGCGGCGCGTATCGTCCAGTACCCATACGGCGACACGCGGATAGTCGATCGCCTTGGCAGCGACGATGGTCTTTTCCAGGATCTGCCAGTCCTCGTTATAGGTGGCGATGAATACATCCACCGCGGGCACATGGGTGCCGGCTGCGCGCAGGCGCTTTTCGCCGGCATCGGCATGCGGGCGGTTGTCGCGCCGACGCACCATCACGGCGATGGCCGCAAGCGTGTAGACGATGGAGATCATCTCGAAGGCGTAGAACACGTACGACCACACGCTGGCGAAGCCGTGGCTGGGATCCGGCAGCGTGTCAGCGCTGCGCCAGAGCGCGTAACGCAGCAGCAGCCCACCCGACAACAAGCCGAACAGCAGGCGATCAAACGGGCGATGCGGGTTGGCAAAACGAGCCATCCCCGCGCCCAGCAGCAGGGTGAGGCCGATCACCTCGAGCATGGACATGTCGTCGAACGGAAAGCTCATGGCGCCTGCTCCGCGTGGCCAATCGGGTGACCTACCAAGGGATTCCAGCCCTTGGCCGCCAGGGCCGTCCAGGCCGTCGCGCCGAGATGGGGCTGGTGGTAGTAGAAAAAGTCGGCGTAGGTGGACGTTGGACCGATCGCAAAATCAGTAGCGATGCGCGGTTGCGGCGTGGCATAGAGCATGCCGCTGGCGCTGCGCTGTGCGGCGAGCACCTGCCATAGCGTATCGGGCACCGGCTTGCCACTTGCCTGAAGCCCCGCGGCGACCTGCGCCGTTCCCTCGGTCCATACGCCATCAGGCTGGCGGCGATACCCGTAGCCGTCGCCGCTGCGATGTTGCGAGTCGATCCAGGACCACACCTGGTTCCAGTCAGCCGGGTGCGAATCGAAAGCGAGCAACGGCCACACCTGTGCATCGAGGCCGGATTTGTCGCGGGAAAGCGTCTTGCCGTCGTCGAGCGTGCCGACGAAGAAGCGCTGTTGGGTCGGGTCCCACATCGACTTCACAAAGTCGCCGGCGACCTTGGCTTGTTGCGTCAATGCGGCATCGCCCGTCTCGCGTCCGGCCCACGTCGCAGCCGCATAGACGTCCAGATTGTGTTCCGTGGCTTTCCAGTGTTGCGGGCGCTGGGCGTTGTCGTAGCCGAACAGACCGCCCTCGTAAGCGGCAGGCGCCGTGCCCAGCGTGTGGGCTTGTATCCAGTGCAGCTGGGCTGCGGCGCCATCCAGGTAGCGCCGGTCGTGACTGCTGTCATAGACGGTCAGCAGCAGCAGCGATGCCCACGCCGCATTACCGGTGGCCGTGCCCACCTGGTAAGGGTCCTGACTCCAATAGTTGCCCTTGCTCTCCCAGTAGCCGGGCAACTCAACTTTGTCCCCGGTGATCGCACCGCCGCGATAAGCGTTGCGAAGTCGGCCATCTTTGAAAGTGGGGTCATGCGACGCGGCGATCAGCAGCGCGTCGGCGATGCGTTTGGCCTGCGCCGCGTCGCCACAGGCGGTGAGGGCGATGCCGGCCAGCGCGTTGTCGTAGACGAAGGCTACATTCTCCAGTGCCCTCACCGATCCGGGTTGAAGATTCGGGTAGCTAGGCAACAGCATCGGACCCTGGCCGGGATTGGCTGCGGCAGCCGAACGCAGCACGGAGCAGGTGCTGTCGGCGAGTTGCTGCTGGGTCACGCTAGTCGACAGCACGGGACTGGATGCCATCGCTGCCAGGAGCAGTCCGATGCCGGAGAAGTAACGTCGTCGTATCAACATGCCGGCCTCCAAGGATGCGATCAGCGCAGGCTCGCCGTGACGCTGCGGCCCGGGGTGCACGCCGGTATGCCCGCATTGGCGCCGTCTTGCGTGTCCCACTGCGCGAGCGCGTAGACCGAGCCATCTTCGGCATACGGGAAGGGGGCGCTGTAGCCGTTCTGCAGCGCTTCGTTCGCGGTGGGCAGGATTTGCGAGATGTGCGCATCGTGTGATCGACCTGAAGGTTCGATCTGCACGCGCAATTTCGTGCCCACGTTCAGTCGTCCAGCCATCCGGGCCGGGAAGACGGCAACCACGTCGGTCTTGCTGCAATCGGAGGCGCGTACCAGCGTTGCTCCGGCCGTCACCTGAGTGCCGACGGGTGCCACGATGTCTTGCGCCGCACCGTTCCCGAAGGCTTTCACCGCGTAATCGGAGAGCGCTTGCACGCGATCCTGTTCGTGGTTGACCAGGTTGTTGAGGTCGCTCATCTGCTTGTTCAGCGCATCGAGCTGCGCCTGCTCACCCGTGATGCTGCTTTGCAGGTCGGCGCGCCGCTGCGAAAGCTGGGTCAGTTGGTCGTTGCTGCTCTGACCCGAAGCAACATAGATGCCCCGTTGTGCGGCGGCGATGCTGGCACCCATGCCGCTGGCGCTTTTGTCCAGTGCATCGGCTTCATTGCGGGCAGCGTCCGCCTCAGCGCGCGCCGCCGACACGGTGGCCGCGCTCACGGCGCCATCGCGCTGCAAGGTCATCGCACGCTGGTACTTGCTGTCCAACTCTTCCAGCTTGGCCGAGGCCGCATCCTGCTGCGCCTGCAGCGACGCAAAGTTGTTCTTGAGCTGCGACACGTTGGCGTTCTGATACTGGTCGTATTGGTGGTTGACGTACTCGAGCATGCGTTGATCCGCCTGGATGCGATGGTCGAGATCATCGAGCCGGCTCTGCAGATCGAGTCGCTGCGTCAGCAAAGTAGTCAGCGAATCGCGTGCCACGGTGTTGTTCTTGATGACGGCAATCGTCTGGCCCGGTTCGATCGGCTGCCCGATCTGTGCATGCAGTTCACTGACGGTGCCGCTGATGGGCGTGGTGATCAGCATGGCGGGGGCGTTGAGCACGGCGCGCGTGGCGCGGTTCGAAAGCCAGGGCTCGAGCAGCGTGGAGATCAACAGCCATGCGATGAAACCCAGCAGTCCATAGCCAGCCAGGCGTGGCACGATCGCGAGCGAGGACTTGCGTGTAGGTGCCAGTTCTCTGGATGGTGCAGTGGCGGTATGGGGAAAGCGTTCGGTGGGCAGGAGGTCGGTCTTCAAAACATTCGCCTTTGGCAAGTGACGTCACGCAGACGCCTGCACCCGTGCGCCGAAGCGGGGCGGTAATAGGCACATCTCGCGGAGATGGCGGCCAGTGAATTGAAGTCCGGAGGATGGGTGGCTTACGTGCCGCGACGTCGGATGACGTTTCCTCGTTGATGCGATGCGTCACTTACCGGACCCGGAAAGGAATAGTGCCTTGGCGATGAACCTCGCCTGTCTTCGACCGGGAAAACGCTCAGGAACAGTTAGATATCAGTTCAAAAAATGAATAGGCGTCACTCGCGCAGGACGCACGATTGACATCAAGCTGTCGCATTGCAGCAGCGTATGAGATGGATGGATGACAGCGATCAACCAGTTGCGCGCTGCTTTTCGCGTGCTGGTTTTGATGAGCGCGAGTTTGTAGCGCAAAAGCCTGCGAAGCGGATGGCGCCGTCAGTCGTCGACGGCGTAGGGATCGTCGATGCCGAGTCCTGCCAGGATGCGCGTTTCGAGCGCTTCCATCTGTTCGGCTTCCTGGTCGTCGATATGGTCGTAACCGATGAGATGAAGCACGCCATGCACCGTCATATGCGCCCAATGGTGGCGCGATGGTTTGCCTTGCTCCGCCGCCTCGCGCGCCACGACCGGTGCGCAGATCACCAGGTCGCCGATAAGCGGCAGGTTGACGCCGGGTGGAAGCTCCACCGGGAAGGACAGGACGTTGGTCGCGTAATCCTTGCCACGATAGTCGCGGTTGAGCGCGCGTCCTTCCTTGCTGTCCACGATGCGGATCGACAGTTCGGTGGCCTTGCGGCGCTTGGCGCCGCGCAGCGCAGCTTCGACCCATTGGCGAAAGCTTGCCGCCGCCGGCACGCCTTTGCGCGATGCGGCGTAGCCCACAGAAACGGTTACGGCAGCGCTCATCGCGGCGGCTCTTCGGACGTCTGCTCGAACGCCTCGTACGCACGCACGATCTTCGCCACCAGCGGGTGGCGCACCACGTCGCGCGAGGTGAAGAAGGTGAAGCTGATGCCGTCCACGCCGCGCAGCACTTCCACTGCGTGGCGCAGGCCCGAGCGCACATGGCGGGGCAGGTCGACCTGGCTCACATCGCCAGTGATCACCGCCACCGAGCCGAAGCCGATGCGCGTCAGGAACATCTTCATCTGCTCGACGGTGGTGTTCTGCGCTTCATCGAGAATGACGTACGAATCGTTGAGCGTACGGCCGCGCATATAGGCCAACGGCGCGATCTCGATCACGTTGCGCTCGATCAGCTTGGCGACTTTTTCGAAGCCCAGCATTTCGTACAGCGCGTCGTAGAGCGGTCGCAGGTACGGGTCGACTTTCTGCGAAAGATCGCCGGGCAGGAAGCCGAGCTTTTCACCCGCTTCCACCGCCGGGCGCACCAGCAACAGGCGCTGCACGCGATTGGCCTCGAGTGCTTCGACCGCGCTGGCGACGGCGAGATAGGTCTTGCCGGTACCGGCCGGGCCCACGCCGAAGCTGATGTCGTGGGTGGTGATCGCATGCAGGTAGCGCGCCTGGTTGGGGCCGCGGCCCTTGATCACACCGCGCTTCACCCGGATGGTGACTTCCTGCGCGCCGTCGGTATCGTTGACGATGGCTTCGATGCCCGAGTCGGCCAGCTGCAGATTGATCTTCGCGCCGTTCAGCGATTCGTTTTCGGTCGTGAGGTAAAGCGCTTGCAGCACTTTTTCCGCCGCGCGCGACGCGGCTTCCTCGCCGATCACCTGGAACAGCGCGCCGCGATGATTGATCTCCACGCCCAGGCGAAGCTCGATCTGGCGCAGATGCTCATCGAAGGGACCGCAGAGATTGGAGAGCCGTGCGTTGTCTTCCGGCTCGAGGGAAAAGTCGCGTTGATGGAGGCCGTTGGTCATCGGTATGCGTCAGAGAGGGCGGTGCATCACGTAGACATCGGTCGGGCCATGCGCGGCGTGGCGGAATGCGCCCGGCACCTGCCCAACGATGCGGAAGCCGTGGCGCTGCCATAGGCGCACCGCGGAGGTATTGGTTGAGACCACAAAGTTGAACTGCATCGCGGTGAAGCCCGCGTCGCGGGCCAGCGCCATCGAATGTTCGCACATGACCGAGGCGATGCCCTGGCCGCGCACGGCGGGTGACACCATGTAGCCGGCGTTGGCCACGTGGTCGCCCAGTCCCGGCTGGTTGGCGCGAAGCATGTAGCAACCCAGCACCAGTTTTTCGCGTTCGGCGATAAAGCAGCGCGTGGGCGGCGAAGTCCACCAGTCGCGCGCCTGTTCGAAGCTCAGGTCGGGCGGGTAACTGTAGGTGTCGCCCGCGGCCACCACGCTGCGGAACAGCGGCCAGACCAGGGTGAACTCGTCGGCGCCGATTTCCCGGATCGAGATGGGTGCCGTCACGAGGCCAGCGCGACGTCTTCTTCGGCCAGCTTCACGCGGCCGCGCAGCGAGTTGCTCATCGCCTCGGTGATCACCACGTCTACGAACTGGCCGATCATGCGGGTGCTGCCGGGGAAGTTCACGAAGCGCATGTTCTCGGTGCGGCCGGTGACTTCGTTGGCGCTCTTGCGGCTGACCTTTTCCACCAGCACGCGCTGCACCGTGCCCACCATCGCCTCGTTGATCTGACGCGCGTTGTCGTTGAGCTTGGCCTGCAGGCGCGTGAGGCGTGCATGCTTCTCATCTGCCGGGGTGTCGTCGGCAAGATTCGCGGCCGGCGTGCCGGGGCGGGAGGAGAAGATGAAGGAGAAGCTCTGGTCGAAGCCGACGTCCTCGATCAACTTCATGGTCTTCTCAAAATCCTCGGCCGTCTCGCCAGGGAAGCCGACAATGAAGTCCGACGAGACGCAGATATCCGGACGCACCGCGCGCAGCTTGCGGATCTTCTGCTTGAATTCCAGCGCCGTGTAGCCGCGCTTCATCGCTGTGAGGATGCGATCCGAACCGGCCTGCACGGGCAGGTGCAGGAAGTTGCACAGCTGCGGCACGTTGGCATACGCCTCGATCAGCGAGTCGGAGAACTCCAGTGGATGCGAGGTGGTGAAGCGGATGCGACCGATGCCTTCGATCTGCGCGATGGCGTGGATCAGCACGGCGAGGTCCGCGATACCGCCGTCATGGGTGGGGCCGCGGTACGCGTTGACGTTCTGGCCGAGCAGGTTCACTTCGCGCACGCCTTGCCCGGCGAGCTGGGCCACTTCCACCAGCACATCGTCGAACGGACGGCTGATTTCTTCGCCGCGGGTGTAGGGCACCACGCAGTACGAGCAGTACTTGGAACAGCCTTCCATGATCGACACGAAGGCGGTCGGGCCTTCGGCGCGCGGCTCGGGCAGGCGGTCGAACTTCTCGATTTCCGGGAAGCTGATGTCCACCTGCGGCTTGCCGGTGGCGCGCTGCGCCTCGATCAACTCCGGCAGGCGATGCAGGGTCTGCGGGCCGAACACCAGATCCACGTAAGGCGCGCGCTTGATGATGTCCTGACCTTCCTGCGATGCGACGCAGCCGCCCACGCCGATCAGCACGGGCTTGCCGCCTTGCTTGTGCTCCTTCCAGCGGCCGAGCTGGCTGAAGACCTTTTCCTGGGCCTTTTCGCGAATCGAGCAGGTATTGATCAGGATGACGTCCGCCTCGGCTTCATCCTGGGTCAGCTCCAGCCCGTGCGAGGCCTTGAGCACGTCGGCCATCTTGGCCGAGTCGTACTCGTTCATCTGGCAGCCGTGGGTCTTGATAAAAAGCTTGCCGGTCATGGGCTTGGGTACCGTGGTTCAGGAGGCGGCGCGAGGGTTGCCGAACCGCGTAGTTTACGCGTCAAAAGGCCCTGCCGCCACTGGAACGGGCGAGGCGGATCAAGCACTTGCGCGCCCGTGGGGCGACTGGAAACGGGTACTGACGCACGAATCGGCCGCGCAGCGCTTGGCGTGGAGGGCGGCGCGGTAGCACACTGCCGCCAAACCCCGCGCTGGCTAGCCGCACGGGGAGAAGATGAGGAAGGGGGAGTGATGTCGCTGCTTGACCGTGATGAGGCCGCCGCCAAGGCTGGACGGCCCGAGGGGAGTCCGTGAGCGGGCTGCCCTTGTCGCGGCTGGGCGCGGCGGCCCCTCGGCGGATCCTCGCTGGCTGCGCCTTGCTTGCAGGGCTGTTGGTGCTTTCGCTGCCGGGACATGCGGGCTCGCTCTACCGCTGCACCGGTTCGGCAGGCGAAACCGTCTTCAGCAGCAGCACGGCGGGCTATCAGGGCTGCAGCCGCATTGCTGGCGCACCCGATCCGGTGCGCAAGAAGCCAGCAGCACCCGCGCCTTCGCTGGCGACGGTCAAGGGTTCGGTGGAAAGCTCCGCGGGCAAAGTGCCGGCGGTGCCTGCGCCGCAGCCGCCTTCAGTAGCCTGGGTCGAGGATTCGGTGGAAACCACGGCGCGCGTCGTAACGGCCAAAGCGGCGCCGACAGGAAAGCCGGGTCAGTGGAGTTATAGCGAAGCCAGCCCGGCGCGCAGCGCCTCCACGCCCGACAAGCCCGTGGCCGCTGCAGATGCCGATGGCAGTCGCGTGCTGCGCGGTGCGGTCTATCGCGTCGTGCGCAAGGACGGCAGCGTGGAATACACCAACCTGCGGCCGGCGGGCGAGCAAGGTCACGCGGTGACGATGCTCTTCAGTTACATCGCCACCTGCGTGGCGTGCAATCTGCATTCGAATATCCGCTGGGATTCGGTGGCGCTAAATCTTGCGGCCTATAGCGACGTGATCGAACTGGCCAGTCAGGAGTCCGGCGTCAACGAGGCCTTCCTGCGCGCCATCATCCATGCCGAAAGCGCGTTCAATCCGCGCGCGCTCTCGATCAAGGGCGCCCAGGGCCTGATGCAGCTGATGCCCGGCACGGCCAATGACATGGGCGTGCGCGATGCCTTCGACACCGCGCAAAACATCCGCGGCGGCGCACGTTATCTCGGTTTGTTGTTGCGCACGTTCAACGGCAACGAGCGTCTGGCGGCTGCGGCATACAACGCTGGCCCTGGCGCCGTGCAGCGCTATAACGGCGTGCCGCCGTATGCGGAAACGCAGGTCTATGTCGAACGCGTGGGCACGCTGCGCAAACGCTATGGCTTGGCCATCCATCCGGGCGGTGGTCGATCGCCGGTGGCTGCGGCGGGGTTTTCAGCTATCCAGTGACGCCGTCGGCGTCGTGGGTGGACGCTGCGCAAGAATCACTTCGGTATGGAAGGGCGCGCCGTTGCGCAGGCCGGAGACTTCGACCTTGCTGCCTGGCTTGAGCGCAGCCTCATGCCTGCGCAGGTCGGCGGGATCGACGATGTCTTCCGAGCCGATTCGCAAAAGAATGTCGTGTGGCTGGATGCCGGCCGTCGCCGCCGGTCCGCCCGGATAGATATCGGTGACCTGCGCGCCGCGTGCCGCTGCCGGCAGGCCGCTGTCGGCGGCGACGGGGACAAAGGTGTAATCGGCACCCATCCAGCCGCGCACGACGTGTCCGCTGTCGATGATCTGATCGAGCACGCGCTTGGCGCTCGCTACCGGTATCGCAAAGCTGATGCCTTCGGCGTTGGCCGCCTTGCCGATCAGCAGGGTATTGATGCCGACCAGCTCGCCCTCGGTGTTGACCAGGGCGCCGCCGGAGTTGCCCAGATTGATGGCCGCGTCGGTCTGGATAAAGTCTTCGGGACTGGAGCTGCTCAGCTGGCGGCCGATGGCGCTGACGATGCCCATGGTCACCGTTTGATTGAGGCCCAATGGATTGCCGATGGCGAGCACGACGTCACCGGTGCGGGTGGGACGGTGGTCGGCAATATGGATCACCGGCAGGTTGCCGGCGTCGATTCGCAGCACCGCAAGATCTGTCTCCACATCGGCGCCCACCACCGTGGCCTTGGCCACGCGTCCGTCGTACAGCAGCACCTGGATGTCGTCGGCGTTGGCGATCACATGGTTGTTGGTCAGCACATAACCCTGCAGCACGATCACGCCCGAGCCCAGGCTCTGCTCGCGTCGCTTGTAGGCAGGACCAGTCGGACGGCCGCCGAACAGTCGCTGCAGCACCGGGTCGGTATACATCTGCACCGCTTGCTCGGTGACCATCTTGTTGGCGTAGATGTTTACGACCGAGGGTGCCGCCTTGGCGACGGCGTCCGCGTAGGAGATCGGGCCGCCGGTGTGCGCAGGCGTCGATGAGGTACTGATCGACTCGGTGGTCGGCGTCGGCGCGACCCCGAAGCGTTCCCGCAGGCGATGGCCGACATCAGGCCAGGCGAGGCTGATGACGAACGCAGCCGCCAGCCCGAGCACCACGAAGCGGGCGATGAATGCGAGCGTGCCAGCGGCATGTTTCATGTCGTAATGCGTTTCACGGCAAGGCGTTAGAGAGGGGTGCGCGCATGTGTCGCAGGCGAGGCTATTTTATTGTACGAGTCATGCCCTGACGCTACACTAACGCGATTTTGCGGGAGCCTGAATCTACTGGCGCTTGCGAAGCGGGTCGTCCCGGGGTTTCCCGGTGCGCTTAGGTCCCGACAACGGAAGGCCTGTAGCTCTCGCTGCATGCTCATCGTGCTGGTGCCGCGCGTGCCTGCTGTTCTCTAAGGGGGAGTCTTAGGGGTTTTTCTCTGCACAGCAAGGTAGTCTCCTGCTGTCGGATTGATCGACGCGCTTGGCAAGCACCTGTGGAACATCTAAGTTCCGCGTCTCAATGGCATGTAAGTACCGGAGAGCCTGATGGCGAACGAAGTCGTCGATCACGGCCGCCGCCGCTTCCTCACAGCGACCACGGCAGTGGTTGGTGGTGTGGGAGTAGTTACGGCAGTCGTGCCCTTCATCAAGTCGTGGGAACCCAGTGCGCGGGCTAAATCCGCAGGTGCGCCGGTCACGATCGACATCAGCAAGATCGAAGAGGGCCAACGGGTAACCTACCCCTGGCGCGGTCTGCCGGTGTTTGTAGTCAACCGCACCAAGGCGCAGCTCGATGCGCTGCCCAGCCAGGATTCCCGCCTCGTCGACGCCAAGTCCGACAGCGGTTCGGCCGAGCAGCAGCCCAAGTACGCACAGAACGAAGCACGCTCCATCAAGCCCGAGTGGCTGGTGCTGGTGGGTCTGTGCACGCACCTGGGTTGCGTCCCCGACTTCGTGCCGGTGATGAAGCCCGAGCCGTTCGATCCGGATTGGAAGGGTGGCTTCTACTGCCCCTGCCACAAGTCACGCTATGACATGTCCGGTCGCGTCTACCAGGGCGTGCCCGCACCGAAGAACCTGCTGGTGCCGCCGTACCATTTCATGGACGACACGCACATCCAGATTGGCGTGGATCCGAAGGAGGCCGGCTAATGGCCAACGTATTCACGCGAGTCGGCGATTGGGTCAATGAGCGGGCACCTGGCTTGATGCCGGTCTACCGCAAGCACATGACCGAGTATTACGCGCCGAAGAATTTCAACTTCTGGTACTACTTCGGCGTGCTGGCGCTGCTGGTGTTCGTCAACCAGATCGTCACCGGCATCTTCCTCACCATGAACTACAAGACGAGTGCGGCGGAAGCCTTCAACTCGGTCGAGTACATCATGCGTGACGTGGAGTGGGGCTGGCTGATCCGCTACATGCACTCCACCGGCGCTTCGCTGTTCTTCGTGGTGGTGTTCCTGCACATGTTCCGCGGCCTGATGTACGGCTCGTACCAGAAGCCGCGCGAGCTGGTGTGGCTGCTGGGCATGCTGGTGTTCCTTTCGCTGATGGCCGAAGCCTTCATGGGCTACGTGCTGCCGTGGGGCAACATGTCGTTCTGGGGCGCCAAGGTGATCATCTCCCTGTTCGGCACGGTGCCCGTGATTGGCAGCAGCCTGGTCGAATGGATCATGGGTGACTACCTTCCGGCCGACGCCACGCTCAACCGCTTCTTCGCCCTGCATGTGATCGCGCTGCCGCTGGTGCTGCTGTTGCTGGTGGTACTGCACATTTTCGCGCTGCACGAAGTGGGTTCGAACAACCCCGACGGCGTCGACATCAAGCACGGCGCCAAGGGCAACCGCTGGGACCCGAACAAGCCGGCCGACGGCATTCCGTTCCATCCGTACTACACCGTGCACGACCTGGTGGCGGTGGGCTTCTTTGTGTTGATCGCGGCGTTCATCATCTTCTTTGCGCCGACCTTTGGTGGTTGGTTCCTGGAGCATGACAACTTCATTCCGGCGAACAACCTGGTCACCCCGACTCACATCAAGCCGTCGTGGTACTTCACCCCGTTCTACGCGATCCTGCGCATGATCCCGTCGTTCTTCGGCACGGCGTTCTGGGGTGTGCTGGGCATGTTCGGCGCGATCGCCCTGCTGTTCGTGCTGCCGTGGATCGACGCCGGCAAGGTGCGCTCCATCCGTTATCGCGGCACCGGTTTCAAGGTGGCCTTGATGACCTTCGCCGCGTCGTTCATCGGCCTGGCCCTGGTGGGTGCGGGCGTGGTCGGCGAGCTGACCACGGAGTGGGTGCCTGCGGACGCGACGTTCTGGGAGAACGCGTTCGGTCGCTTCATGACCGTCCTCTACTTCGGCTACTTCGTGTTCCTCTGGTGCTACACGCATCTCGGCTGGGAAAAGACCAAGCCGGTTCCGGAGCGGGTGGTGTTTGACCATGAATAAGCGGCAGCCCTCGATGAAGAAAATCATTTCCACGGTTGCGCTCACCGTTGGCTTGCTGGTCGGCACCAATGTCGCCATGGCGCAGGAAGAGGGCGGTCTGCCTTCGGCCGGCACCAACGTGCACGACCAGGCCTCGCTGCAACGCGGCGCCAAGCTGTTCTTCAACTACTGCGTGGGTTGCCACTCGCTGAAGTACGTGCGCTATTCGCGCATCGCCGAAGACCTGGGCCTGTCCGAAGACGAGGTGATGAAGAACCTCAACTTCACCGGCGCCAAGTTCGGCGACCCAGTGATCTCGCACATGCCGGAGGATTCGGCCCAGCAGTTCTTTGGCAAGGCACCGCCGGACCTGTCGCTGGAAGTGCGCGCCAAGACGGCTGATTGGGTCTACGGTTACCTCAACTCCTTCTACCTCGATCCGACCCGTCCGGTGGGTTGGAACAACACGGTGTTCCCGAATGCTTCCATGCCGTTCCCGCTGTGGGAATTGCAGGGCATCCAGACGGCCGTGAAGAAGGAAGGCAGCGACGATGTGGAGAAGCTCGAGCTCTCCCAGCCGGGCAAGCTCACGCCGGCGCAGTACCAGCAGGCTTCCCGTGACCTGACCAACTTCCTGGAGTACGCCGCCGAACCGGCCGCCCTCCAGCGTCAGCGCTACGGCATCTGGGTGCTGCTGTTCCTGGCGGGCTTCACTTTCCTGGCATATCTGCTAAAGAAGGAGTACTGGAAGGACGTCCACTAAGACGTCACCTTCCGGAGCCTACGGTACGGCGGCCTGCGACCCATTGATGGGTGCCGGGGCCGCCGTACTTGGATAAGCCGATGGGGAGATCGCGCATGGTCCAAAGCGCTCGTTCGCGTACCGCACTCGCCCTTTACACCACCGCAGATGGCATCCAGTGCCACCAGACGCGTCTCGTGCTCGCCGCCAAAGGCGTGAGCTACGACAGGGTGATCGTCGACCCCGCCAAGCCGCCGGAAGACCTGCTCGACCTCAACCCCTACGGCACCACGCCGACCCTGGTTGATCGCGACCTGACCCTCTACAACACGGCGGTCGTCTGCGAATACCTGGACGAACGCTATCCCCATCCGCCGCTGATGCCGATCGACCCGTTATCCAGGGCGCGTCTGCGTCTGGCCAATGTGCGGATCGAGCTGGATTGGCTGCCCGAAGTGGACCTGATCAGGGCAGGCGGCCGTCCAGCCGATGCGGCCCGCAAGCGGCTGCGGGAGCACTTGCTGTCAGCGCTGCCTCTGTTCAAGGCATCCCGGTTCTTCCTGAACCCGGAAATGAGCCTCACCGATTGCCTGGTGGCCCCGGTGGTCTGGCGCCTGCCCTGGCTGGGGGTGGACCTGGGACGGGAGGGCAAGCCCATCCTCGACTATGGCGAGCGCTTGTTCGCGAGCCAGGGCTACGCCCGCAGCATGACCCCCGAAGAGAAGGCCATGCGCCCCTGAGGTTCAGGCGGCAGGCCTTGATGGGCCTGCCTGGCCGCCCCGGCGGCGTTTGGGCGCGCTGGACGGCGCCACTGCGACAACTCGCCTCGGCTTCGCATTACACTGCCACGATCCACTTGGCGCGCCCTGGGCTTATCCCGTGAGGCGGCGCCCTCCATAGGTTTTTGCATGACCGACGACAAGCTCCCGCCGATGTCCTCCAATCGTCCTTACTTGCTGAGGGCGATCTACGACTGGATCACCGACAATAATCTGACCCCTTATGTCCTGGTCGATGCCGGGCGGGAAGGGGTGCGGGTGCCTCCGCAGGTCATCAAGAACGGACAGGTCGTGTTGAACCTGGCCATGCGTGCCGTGGCCAGCCTGGACCTGGGCAACGACTGGATCAGCTTTCAGGCGCGCTTCTCCGGCGTCAGCCACAACATCCATATTCCGATTCAGGCCGTGCTGGCGCTGTACGCGCAGGAAAACGGGCAGGGCATGATGTTCCCGGCCGAAGAAGGTGGCGATCAGCCGCCGCCGTCCTCGCCCGATCCCGACGACACCCCGCCGACGCCCGAGGGCGAGGCAGGCGAGAAGCCCAAGCGCAGCGCGCCGTTCCTGCGAGTGGTGAAGTAAGCCGCGTTGCCGTCGCGCCGGCTGGCCCGGCGCGATCGGGCCATCAAGGCCTCAGTGCAGCTGGTTGTCTTTGCGTAGCCGCGGGCGCAGCGGCACCACATTGTCGTGCGCCGGCGGCGGCACATGTTCGGAAAGCAGGCCGGGCAGATGACTCTGGATGGTCGGCAGGCTGACGCCGCTCAACGTATGTCCGATCAGCCACAGCTTGCCGGGTTCGCGGTCGTTGCCGTCGATGCTCACTTCAAAGGTGTAGCAACGCTCAAGCATCAGCTGGCCGTGCTGGCGCAGCAGGCGGGCGCCGCGCAGGCCCACGCTTTCATCGAGCAACTGCAGGCCATGCTGGCGACATTGCTGGCGGGCTTCCTGCGTGGCCTGTTCGCGGCCGCGGGCGAGCTTGAGCCACAAGCCGATGATGGCCAGCAGCAGGACTAACAGGATCAGGTCGGAAAGCTCACTCATGTGGCGAGAGTGTAGGCGTCGCGCGTGGCTTGCAAGGGGCGCGGTGTGAAAGTCGCCTGCTGCTCGTCATTCCGGCGCAGGCCGCCATGACTGGCGAAGGGCGCGCTTGGGCGCGACTCAGTCGAGCTTCAAGCGCAGCGACAAATCCACCGCCCGCACATGCTTGGTCAGCGCACCCACCGAGATGAAATCCACGCCGGTGCTCGCGTACTCGCCAATGGTCGACAGATCCACGTTGCCGGAAATCTCCAGCTCTGCACGGCCCTTGGCCAGGGTCACGGCTTCGCGCATCAGCGGCAGGGTGAAGTTGTCCAGCATGATGCGATCGGCGCCGGCGTCCAGGGCCTGCTGCAGTTCGTCGAGATTTTCCACTTCGATTTCCAGCAACAGCCTGGGATGCAGTCGACGCGCCGCTTCGGCGGCGGCCTTGATGCTGCCCGCAGCGATGATGTGGTTTTCCTTCACCAGGATGGCGTCATACAAACCCACCCGATGGTTGTGCCCGCCGCCGCAGCGCACCGCGTACTTCTGCGCCAATCGAAGACCGGGAACCGTCTTGCGCGTATCCAGCACGCGCACGCCAGTACCCGCCACGGCGGCCACGTGCGCGGCGGTCGAGGTGGCGGTGCCAGATAGCAGCTGCAGGAAATTCAGGGCCGAACGCTCAGCCGTGACCAGGGCACGCGCGTTGCCACGCAGGCGGCAGATCACCGAGCCCGCGGCGACACGGTCGCCATCGCGCACGGTCCATTCGATCTGCACCTGCGGATCGAGCTGGCGGAAACAGGCGTTGAACCAGTCGGTGCCGGCCACCACCGCGTCTTCGCGGCAGGTCAGCGCAGCGCTGGCGGTGGCGTCTGCAGGCAGCAGCCCGGCGGTGGCGTCACCCGTGCCGATATCTTCGGCGAACGCGCGTTCGACATCCGCCTGGATCAGGTCGGACGACGGTGGAACAAGTTGTACTGAAGTCATTCGGTCGGTGCTTGGGACGTGGCCGGTTGGCTGAGGCGACCGACGATGGCATCCAGCGCGCGGTCGAACAGAGCGGTGGATTCAAGCACGCGCGCCGTGCCGCTGGCGAGTGCCTGGGCCAGTTCGTGCGGCGAGTAATCGGCCACCTTGAGGCCGCGGCGGTTCACGAACAGGTAGCGGCCGCTCATCGGGCTGATCCACGAGAGCTTGGCGCGCTCGATGGTGTCCGGACCCGTCACGAACTCCAGCCAGGTGCCGGGCTTGAGCTCGGAGACCAACAGCATCTCCGGCGTGTCGAGCACCGGCTCCTGCACGGGTTCGGTGCGGTCAAGTTCCGCTTCGGACTCGGCAATCGGCTGGATGCTTTCGGGGATGGGCAGGGTGGTGGATTCCTCCACCGCATGCACCTCGGCCTCCGGCACGGCTTCGCCGAGTTGGTGGCGGTAATAGGTGTGCAGCTGGGCCAGCAGGCGATCGATGTCGCTTTCCTGGAACGCCACGTTGCCCAGGCCGCGGCGCAGGGCGCGCTCGATGCCCGGCAGCATCTGGCGCAGCGCGCGGCGCTCGTCGAGCGTGCGGGCCGGCTTGGTGCTGTCGATGAAGTCGTTGGCAAAACGCAGCGCGTCGCGGAACTCGCTCGATTCCTCGCCCTGGCGGAGAATGGTGAGCACCAGGTAGTTCGCCCAGGCGCGCGACAGGATGCCGTGGATCAGCGGCGGAAGGTTATGGCCTTCTATACGGCTGAGGATCTCGCGGGCGGCACGGCGGCGTGCCTGCTCGAGCTTCTCGCGGCCACGGGTGGACTCGGCCACGCGCTGCTCGGCCAGTTCGGCACGGCGGCGGCTGATGTCCTGGAATTCCTGCAGCTCGGCGCACAGGCGCTCGAAGATGGTCATGTCATCGTCGAAGTCCTGCAGCAGGCGGTCGACGATGGATTTGATCTTGTCGTGCAGGCGGTGATCGCGATCGGATTCCGCCGACCAGCCCTTGGCGGCGTCGGCCAGGTTGTCGAGCAGCCGGCGTGCCGGATGCTGGCGATGCGCGAACAGCTTGCGGTCGAGGATGGCGGCCTTCAGATACGGAATCTGCAGGCGCGCCAGCAATACCTGCATCTCGGTCGGCAGGTTGCGGTCTTCGAGGATGAACTCGAACAGCATGCCGACCAGATCAATGGTGTCCTCGTCGATGGTTGACACCTGGCTCGGCTTTTCGCCGCGCAGGGAGCCGATCTGGGCGAGCAGGTGTTCCTTCAGCTGTTGCACTTCGCCAGCCAGCTCCACCGCGTTGCTGGTGCTCAGTGGCATGTGCTGGTTGATGGCGGCCTGGCTCTGCAGCACGCTCAGCGCACCGATCAGCTCGTTGGCGCTGGGCATCTGCATGGCGCCGGCAGACATCGGCATGGCGCCCGCAACAGGCGCCGGACGGCGTGCACTGAACAGCGTGCGCAGCGTCTGGATCAATTCGTTGGAGGCGTTGCCCGTCTCGTCTTCGCCGAGGAAGGTGCCTTCGGTCTGCTCGGCAGCGACCGCATTGCCCGCGGGTGCGGCCGTACCGGCTGCGCGGGCAGCGCCGCCAGCACGCGGGATCTCGTGGCGCAGCTGCGGCAGCACGCCGGCACGCACCAGTTCGGCGTTGATCTCCTGGTATAGCTCATCCAGCGAGGCCAGCACGTAACGGTCGAACAGCTTGTAGATGATCAGCTTGACGCGCATCTCGGCGCTGAGCTCGCGCATCGCCTGGCGGAACGCCTGCGACAGTGCGGCCGGCCCCACCGGATTGGTGGCGTCGTCGATCTTGATGCCGCCATAGATGACGGACAGGCGCTGGTTCACGGCGAACAGATCGCGCGTCAGGCGCGTCTCGTTCTTGCCGATCATGCTGGTGATGGCCAGCGATTCTTCCAGTTCGTTGTCGGCCACCAGCGACAGTTCCACCGAACCCACCGGCAACGACACGCCATTGCTGTTGCCGGCGTTGTTGCGATAGCTCGAGGCGAAATCGGTCAGCTCGCGCGAGATCTGCGCCAGGAAGCTGCGCTCCACCATCGGACGGCGCTTGCGCACTTCGCGCATGCCGTCGAAGTAGTGCATCTGGGCGGCGTTGTTCTCGGCTTTTTCGGCCAGATCGAACAGCGCATCGTCGACATGCTCGAACATGCCGTTGATCAAGATCTGCAGGCGGCGGCCCGCAATGTCCCGGACGGTGTTCAAGAGGGCGCCTCCGCGCTCGCTGGACGGGTCCAGGCGCTGGGTCAGGCTGACGATATTGGATGATTCACTGGCGTCTTTCATCGCCTTTCACCCCCTGAAAGTGATGCCGACGTGCTCACAGCCACATACGACAATACGCCAGCCTACGATAAGGGATGTCATGGGCCGCTGTCATTCGCCGTATCGATATATGTCGACACGTTCACAAGAAGCGGGTTCTTGCGGACATCCGGCCCAAAGTGGCCCTCAGGCGGCCGCTGGAAAGTCAGTGAGCTGCAAGGTACCGATGCCTTCCTCGGGGAGCATGACGGGGATGCCGTCCTCGACCCGGTAGATGACCTTGCGGTCCGTGGTGATCAGCCCTTCGGTCACTGGGGCGCTCACGGCGGCGCCTGCCACGTTCTGGACCTGGCTGGCCCCGATGGCCTTGTTCAGGGCATCGAGCTCCTGGCGCTGGAGCGGGCGGACGGGAACCTTGCTGACCGGGCAGCAGAGGATGTCGAGTAGGCGTTTGTCCATGGGGAGTGGGTCGTGCCGAGACGCGGAAAGTCCGTACAATAACCCTTTTGGATGGCTTGGGTCATGACCTCGACTTCCCTCCCGCCGCGCGTGGGCGTTGTAATGGGCTCCCGTTCGGACTGGGAAACCATGGAGCATGCCTCCAGCGTGCTGGCCGAGCTTGGCGTGGCGCACGAGGTGCGCGTGGTATCGGCGCACCGTACGCCGGACCTGTTGTTCCAGTACGCCGAAGAAGCTGTCGGTCGCGGCATCCAGGTCATCGTGGCCGGCGCCGGCGGCGCCGCCCATCTGCCGGGCATGCTGGCAGCCAAGACGCGGCTTCCGGTGTTCGGCGTACCAGTGCAGTCCAAGGCGCTCAATGGCATGGATTCGTTGCTGTCGATCGCGCAGATGCCGGCAGGCATCCCGGTCGGCACGCTGGCCATCGGCCGCGCCGGTGCCGTGAACGCCGGCATCCTGGCAGCCTCGGTGCTGGCACTGCACGACCCCGCCATCGCCGCCGCGCTCGACAGCTACCGTTCCCGCCAGACGCAGACCGTGCTGGACAACCCGGATCCGCGCTCGTGACCGCTCGACGCCAACCGGTGCTCGGCATCCTCGGCGGCGGCCAGCTCGCCCGCATGCTGGCGCTGGCCGCTGCGCCGCTGGGCGTGAAGACCCTCGTGGTCGACAGCGCCGTCGACGCCTGCGCCGGGCAGATTGCCCCACTGGTGGTGGCCGACTGGACCGACTACGACGCGCTGGAGCACTTCGCTCGCGAAGTCGACGTGGTCACTTTCGACTTTGAAAATGTGCCGGCCGAAACCGCGCACTGGCTCGCCAACCGCGTCGACGTGTTTCCCGCGCCGCGCGCGCTGGCCGTGGCGCAGGATCGCCTGGCCGAAAAAACCTTGTTCCTCGAATGCGGTCTGCAGACGCCCGAGTTCAAGGCGGTCGACACGCGCGAGGATCTCGAGCGCGCGCTGGCGACCGTCGGCGCGCCGGCCATCCTCAAGACGCGCCGCCTGGGTTATGACGGCAAGGGACAGTTCCGCATCAAGACCTTGGCCGATGCCGATGCCGCCTGGGCTGCGCTCGGTGCGCAGGCGCAGGCGCATGGCTTGATCCTCGAGGCCTTCGTGCCGTTCGACCGCGAGTTGTCGGTGATCGCCGTGCGTGGTCGCGACGGCGACTTCCGCACCTGGCCGCTGACGCAGAACTGGCATACCGATGGCGTGCTGTCGCTCAGCCTGGCGCCGGCGTCCGACATTGCCGCCTTGCAGGCACGTGCTACCGGCCTGGCCCGCACGCTGGCGGAGAAGCTCGATTACGTCGGTGTGTTTGCGCTCGAACTGTTCGTGAAAAACGGCGAGTTGCTCGGCAACGAAATGGCGCCGCGTGTGCACAACTCCGGTCACTGGACCATCGAGGGTGCACTCACCAGCCAGTTCGAAAATCACGTGCGCGCCGTGCTCGGCCTGCCGCTGGGCGATACCTCGGCGCGGGGCCTCTCGGCCATGTTCAACTGGATTGGCGAGCTGCCCGATGCCGCACCGGTGCTTCAAGCCATCGACGCGCACTGGCACGACTACGGCAAGCAGCCGCGTGTCGGTCGCAAGGTGGGGCATGCCACTGTGTGCGCGCCTGATGCCGCGCAGCTGATCGAGCGCCTGACTGGCATCGCCCATGCGCTGGGTCGTGATCCGCAGGCGCAGCCCGCGGTCGACAAATTGCTGGAGCGTAAATAACGACGATATTGTGGGAGCGCACCCTGTGCGCGACGACCGTGCGTCAAGGTATCGGCGAGGCGCCTGTCGCGCACAGGGTGCGCTCCCACAGTACAGATCGCGCAAAAAAAAACGGGGCCGCGAGGCCCCGTTTTTCGTGACTGCATCCAGCGAGAAATCAGGCCAGATTCTTGGCCGCAAATTCCCAGTTCGCCAGATTCCAGAACGCCTCGAGGTACTTCGGACGGGCGTTGCGGTAGTCGATGTAGTACGCGTGTTCCCACACGTCGCAGGTCAGCAGCGGCTTGTCGCTGCCGGTGATCGGGGTGGCTGCGTTGGACGTGTTGACGATGCCCAGCGAACCATCCGGACGCTGCACCAGCCAGGTCCAGCCCGAACCGAAGTTGCCCACGGCCGACTTGGTGAACTCTTCCTTGAACTTGTCGAACGAACCGAACGCCTTGTTGATGGCGTCGGCCAGCTTGCCGGTCGGCTCATTGCCGCCCTTGGGGCTCAACGAGTTCCAATAGAAGGTGTGGTTCCAGACCTGGGCAGAGTTGTTGAACACGCCGCCGGACGACTTCTTGATGATGTCCTCAAGCGCGGCGTTCTCGAACTCGGTGCCCTTGATCAGGTTGTTGAGGTTGGTCACGTAGGCCTGATGATGCTTGCCATAGTGATACTCGAGCGTTTCCGCGGAAATGTGCGGCTCAAGTGCGTTCTTTTCGTAGGGCAAGGGGGGGAGTTCGATCGCCATGTTGTGGCTCCTGGGCGTTGGCTGAGGAAAGGGGTCGGGCAGGATTGGCCGAGGACCGGCGACCCGCGCACGACTGATACACTATCGATCTCATTGCATTGTAACGATGAACGACTCGACTTATGGACGTTAACGAGCGAATCAAGGCTGTCTTGGCCGAACACGCCATCGTGCTCTTCATGAAGGGCACGCCGCAGTTCCCCATGTGCGGCTTCTCCAGCCGCGCCGTGGAGGCGTTGAAGGCGGCGGGCGCGCAGTTTCATGCCGTCAACGTGCTGGCCGACCCGGAAGTCCGCGCGGCGTTGCCGCATTACGCGAACTGGCCGACCTTCCCGCAGCTCTTCATCCAGGGCGAGCTGATCGGCGGATGCGACATCATCGAAGACCTCAACGCGGCGGGTGAACTCGCGCGCATGGCGGCGGATGTGGCGGGGGCCGGTTCCTGATGGCGCTTCCCCTGGTTCGTCTGCCGGAAGGCTGGGTTGCGGCGCCTGGTTCCTTGGCCGGTCGTGTCGTACTGGTCACCGGTGCCTATGGCGGCCTGGGCTCGGCGGTCGCGCGTGCGGCTTCGCGTGCCGGCGCCACGGTGGTGATCACGGGTCGCCGCAAGCGCCAGCTGGAACAACTTTACGATGCGATGATCGGCGAGGGCTTGCCCGAGCCGGTGATCCATCCGCTCGATATGGAAGTGGCCACGCCGCGTGACTATGAAGCGCTGGCCGATGGCCTCGAACGCGATTTCGGTCGCCTCGACGGCATCGTGCATGCCGCCGCCAGCTTCAAGGAGCTGACGCCGCTGGCCGTGCACAAGCCCGACGACTGGCTGCGAGCGATGCACGTCAATGTGTCGGCGCCGTTTGCCTTGACCCAGGCCTGCATGTCGCTGCTGTCGCGCGCACCCGATAGCGCGGTGGTGTTCGTGCTGGACAATCCCGAGCTCGTGCAGCGCGCGCACTGGGGCGCCTATGGCGTATCGAAGGCGGCGCTGGAGCGACTGGTGGAAATCCTGCATCAGGAAACCGAACAGTCGCCACTGCGTGCGCACGCCTTGTTGCCCGCACCGATGCGAACCACGCTGCGACGCGCGGCGTATTTCGGCGAAGACACGATGATCCATCCGCTGCCGGATGCGGCCGCGCAGGCAGCCATCTATCTGTTGGGCGAGCAGGGCAGGGGCGCGCGCGGCGCAGCTCTCGATTTGCGTGAATCGGCATGAGCATGACGCAGGAGCTCCGCTGAGATGGAAACGCAGATGACCACGCTGGCGGCGGGAATCCTGCTGTTCCTGATCATGGATCCGCTCGGCAACATCCCGATCTTCCTGAGCCTGCTCAAGGACGTGGCGCCCAAGCGGCGCCGCAAGGTGATGATCCGCGAGCTGCTGATCGCACTGGGCGTGCTGCTGGGTTTCCTGATCGGCGGCCAGCACATCCTCAAGCTGCTGCAGTTGCGCCAGGAATCGATCAGCATCGCCGGCGGCATCGTGCTGTTCCTGATCGGCATCCGCATGGTGTTCCCGCCCGCCGATGGCGGCGGCATCTTCGGCAAGCAGGGCGAGGGCGAGCCCTTCATCGTGCCCATGGCCATTCCCGGCGTGGCCGGGCCGTCCGCGATGGCAGCTCTGTTACTGCTTACCAATACCCAGCCCGGTCGTACGGCGGATTGGGCCATCGCCTTGCTGGGCGCGTGGTTGGCGACCTCGGTGATCCTGCTGTGCTCGACTTATCTGTTCCGCTGGCTGGGCGAAAGCGTGCTCACGGCGCTTGAGCGCGTGATGGGCATGCTGCTGATCGCGCTGTCAGTGCAGATGTTCATGGGCGGCGTGGCGGCTTATCTGCATCTGGTCGTTTGAAACGACACGAAAGTCGCACACGTGATCTTTCGGACCCATCCGCATAACCTTGCTGTCATAATCCGCTACCAGCATTTGGGGTAATTCCCAGGAGGCGGTCATGCTCAAAGTTGAACAGACCCTCACCGAACGTCTGCCATGGTTGGCGCAACACCCCCTGATCCGCCGGCCGGTGGCCGGCATGCTGGGCCGACTGGCCGATGAGGAAGGGTTCAACCGCACCCTGGTAGCCGCAGGCGAGGCCGAAGGTTTCGACTTTGTCGAGCGCACGCTGGACGTGCTTGGCGTCAGCTACTTCGTCAACCCGCGCGAGCGGGAGAACATTCCGGTCGAAGGCGGCGTGCTGATCGTCGCCAACCATCCCTTGGGCATGATCGATGCGCTGACCCTGCTGCAGATGGTTGGCTCGGTGCGCAGCGATGTGCGCATCCTCGCCAACGACTGGCTGATGTCGATCCCGCCGCTGCACAAGTTGTTGCTGCCGGTCGATGTGTTCGGCAAGGGCGCCGCCTCGCGCATGCGCGATATTTATCGTGCGCTCGACAACGGCGAGGCCTTGATCGTTTTCCCCGCGGGCGAAGTGTCGCGCGTGAGTCCGTCGGGCGTGAGCGACGGACGCTGGTCCGATGGATTTGCGCGCCTGTCGCAGCGCAGCCGTGCGCCGGTGCTGCCGATCCACGTCGCCGCGCGCAACTCCGCCATGTTCTATGGCTTGTCGATGCTGGCCAAGCCGCTCAGCACGGCGATGCTGCCGCGCGAAGCGATTTCACCCACCAGCCGCCGCATTGGTTTCAGCGTGGGCCAGTTGGTGTCGGCCGACGAACTCGAGCAGCACAGCGGCGATTCGACGAAGCGCGCGGCCAAGTTGATGCGTCGCCACGTATACCGCGTGGGTCGTCATCGCGGCCTGATCTTTGGCGGCCAGGCGCCGCTGGCGCATCCGGAGCCCACCGAGCGCGTGGTCGCCGAGCTGCAGGCGCAGGCGGAAAAGCTCGCCGACCTCAATGACGGCAAGCAGATCCTGTTGTTCAAGGGCGCGTCCGACAGCGCCGTGCTGCGCGAGATCGGTCGCCTGCGCGAACTCACGTTCCGCAAGGTGGGCGAGGGCACCGGCGCACGTCGCGACCTCGACGCCTACGATCCACATTACGAGCACCTGGTGTTGTGGGATCCGAAGGCGCTGCGCATCGTCGGCTCCTATCGCTTCGGCCACGGCGGTCGCCTGATTGGCGAGCGCGGCATGGCGGCGCTGTATACCTCCAGTCTCTTCAGCTATTCGCCCGCGCTCGAGTCGCGCCTGGCGCAGGGGCTGGAGTTGGGACGCAGCTTTATCGCGCCGGCCTATTGGCGTTCGCGTGCGCTGGATCAGTTGTGGCAGGGCATTGGTCTGTACCTGCAGCGCCATCCGGACCTGCGTTACCTGTTTGGTCCGGTGAGCATGTCGGTTGCGCTTCCGCGCGAGGCGCGCGAATGGATCGCCGCGGCGCATCAGCATTACTTTGGTGCGCCGGGTCTGGCTTCGGCGCGGCAGCCGTTCGTGGTGTCGCCGGGGGTGATCGAGCTGGTGCGTGATGCGCTGGCGGGCCTGGACCCGGCGGCAGGCCTTGGCAAACTCAAGCATCATCTCGATGCGCTCGGCGTCAGCCTGCCGGTGCTGTATCGCCAGTACGTGGATCTGGTCGATCCAGAAGGTGTGCAGTTCCTCGCTTTCGGCGAGGATCCGGGTTTCTCCGGCTGTGTGGATGGTCTGGTGATGCTCGATCTGGCGACGCTCAAGCCCGCCAAGCGGGCGCGCTATCTGGGCAAGTAAGAGGCGTCCGGTTCTGCCAACGCCTTCCCGGTCGGCCAGATATCGCCCTACGAGAATTTCAGTGGTGACTGATTGACCGTTGGATGGGGAGAAAGCGCGGGCCTTGGCGTTCGCGTGATCCTTCGGTAAATTTCTTGTAAAATACTTATGCAAAGCTTACGTCGTTGGTCGGGCGCAAGGGGCTAGTCGTCGCCTGGACCAACAGCTTCAACTAATTTCGTAATTTCGCCCGATTTTTACCGATCGGGCTTTTTTACGCCCGGAGGAAACGTTTAAATTTACGTTAAATGGCATGAAATTGCGTTTTTACGCAATGACTTGCGAAGCATCTTTCGATTAATCGCGAGATCTTTCTGCCGGGCGACGCTCCACTTTCCTACTCGGTTTGCTGGCGACCTTAAGGGGCGGCAGCTGACTCCAAAACTTTGTCAATTCTGGAATGACGATGATGAAACGAAACCACCTTTCCATGGCCATTGCTGTCGTATTTTGTATGGCAGCCGGTGTCGCCTCGGCCCAGGACACCTCGGGCCAGGCCACCAACCCGCAGACCAAGGAACCGGCTACCCGCAACGGCCCGTCGAGCACGTCCAACACCACCACCTCCAACGACACCAAGCGTGCCCAGCAGCTGGACACCGTGACGGTGCAGGCGCAGAGCCTGTCGCTGGGTGATGGCCTGATGTCGGTGCAGACGGCTCCGAAGGCGGTTTCGACCATCTCGCGCGATGCCATCGTCAAGGCGGCGCCGGGCGGCACCTTCGTGCAGATGATCGACTCGATCCCGGGCGTGAATGCCTCGACCGACGACGTCAGCGGCCTGGCCAACGGCAACTACCAGATTCGCGGCTTCACCAGCGACGAAATCGGCACCACCGTCAACGGCGCGCCGATCAACGACAGCGGCAACTACAAGGTCTACTCGACCGAGTACGGCGACACCGAGAACATGGGTGACATCACCGTGCTGCAGGGTTACCCGGACGTCGACACGCCGATCTCCGGCGCGGCCGGTGGCGCCATTTCCTGGGTCACCATCGATCCGTCGCACACGGCCGGCCTGGACTTTGCCCAGAGCCTGGGCAACCACGACTATCGCCGCACCTTCCTGCGCTTCAATACCGGTGACCTCGGTCCGGTGCGCGCGTGGCTGTCGTACTCGAACAACACCTCCGATTTCTGGCGCGGCCCGGGCGACTTGAACGTCACCAAGGTCGACGGCAAGGCGCTGTGGACGATCGACGACAACAACTACATCTCCGGTTCGGTGCAGTACAACCGCGAGCGCAACTACAGCTATGACAGCCTGACCAAGGCCCAGGTGCGTACGGGCGGTTATTTCCAGAGCTACGACGAGCCCTACAGCCCGACCGATACCTACTACTGGAAGCTCCACACCAACCCGTTCACCAGCTGGCTGGCCAGCCTCGATGGCGAGTTCAAGCTGGCTGACAGCCTGCGCCTGTCGGTGGTGCCGTACTTCTGGTACGGCAACGGCGGCGGCGGCGGCGGCTACAAGTTCACCGAATCGACCGTGCCGCAGAACGTGATCGGCGTGGCCGACCAGGACCTCAACGGCGACGGCAAGATCGCCGGCAGCGCGGTGGCTTACGACGTCAGCCAGACCTTCACCTACCGTCCCGGTGTCATCGCCAAGTTGAACCAGGACTTCGGTATGGACGACAGCCTGGAATACGGCTTCTGGTACGAGCGTGCCCGCCAGCAGCAGCAGGAAGTCTTCAACCCCGCCGTCGGCGGCGAGCCGTCCGATTTCTGGGGCGACTCCAACTACATCCGCTACTCCAACGGCGTGATCCAGCGCCTGTACCGTGAGTACACCAACTCCGAAATCAAGAAGTTCTTCGCCACCAACACCTGGACGCCGAACGACAAGTGGACCATCACGGTCGGCGCGGCGTACCTGTGGGAAGACCGTGCCGGTTACGACTACGAGAACTGGGGCAGCTACAGCACTCCCACTGCCAAGACCAACCAGTTCGGCGGCACGGCTGAAGCGACCTATCACAAGGTCAGCCCGACTGCTGGCGTGAAGTACCAGCTCGACGACCAGAACCAGTTCTACATCGGCGCCGGCCGCACCTACCGTGCACCGATCAATGGCTCGCTGCTGCAGAACGTTGCCGTGGCGGACAACCCGAAGAACCTCGCCAACGCTGCGGCCGGTACCTATCAGGCCAAGCCGGAAGAGGCCACCACGGTCGACCTGGGCTGGCGCTTCTATGCCGATCACTTCTCGGCCAACGTCGATGCGTACGAGTCGCACCTGGTCAACAAGCAGATCTCGGGCTACGACGTCAACTCCGGCCAGACGGTGTACCTGAACCTGCCGAAGATGCACATGCGCGGCATCACCGCCGAAGGCAGCTACAAGTTCGCCGAAGACTGGACCCTGTACGGCAACTACTCGTACCAGAAGGCGATCCTCGACGGTAACGTCAACACCTTCGGCGACGGCACCTACCCGACCGAAGGCAAGACCTTCCTCAACACGCCGAAGAACTCGGGCTATGTGCGCCTGGGCTACGACCACGGTCCGTTCTGGGCCACCCTGGACGCCAAGTACCGCGGTCCGATCTGGGGTGACTGGTCCAACACCGAACAGGTGGGCGGCTACACCGTGTTCAACTTGAACGCCGGCTGGAAGTTCTCGGACTTCGCCACCTGGCTGCGCAATCCGTACATCAAGCTCAACGTGTTCAACCTGACCAACAAGCGTGCGCTGACCAACGCCAACAACATCGGCGCGTTCCTGGCCAGCAATCCGGGCAACACGATCAAGGACGTCAACACGGGCGGTACGCTGTTCACCTCGGCGCCGTACTACTCGCTGCTGGAAGACCGCACCTACATGGTCACCTTCGGCATCTCGTTCTTCTAAGTCGAACGGCTTAAGCAGTACCCCGAAACCGGCGCCGCGAGGCGCCGGTTTTTTTTGTGCCCGAGGAAATGTTCAAGCATCAATAACTTACGCCAAGCGTAAGAAAAGCCCGCAAGAAGTGTGAGTATTTCGTCAAAAAGTTACGAAATTGTAATATAATGCGGTTACATTCGTCGTGATGAGTTGCGGTCGACGGCCCCTGCGGGGCGGTCCCGGACGAATCAAAATAATTTGGGGAATCAGTCACTTAAGACGGTGGCGAGGGGGCATGGGACTCCTTCGGTCTGGTCCCATGCCTTTTTTGCGACTTTCTTAAGGGGTTGAATCTCGATGAACCATTCGTTGCGTACGAAATTGCTGCCATTGGCGATTGCGGGCTTGCTCGCCACGGCTCCGGTGCTGGCCCAGGACACCTCGTCTTCCATCAGCGGCCGCATCGTTGACGGCAGCGGCCAGCCGATCGCCGGCGCCACCGTGCAGATCGTGCATGAGCCCTCGGGCACCACCAAGACCACCACCACAGACGCGGCCGGCCGTTACTCGGCTCAGGGCCTGCGCGTGGGCGGCCCGTTCGACGTGAAGGTGTCCAAGGACGGCACCCAGAGTGAGCAGGACAACGTGTACCTGCAGCTGGCCCAGGACACCGCGGTCAACCTGACCATGGGCGTTACCGCTGATACGGCGAACGCGCAGAACCTCAGCGGCGTGACCGTCTCGGCCAACACGCTGTCGCAGACCTTCACCCCGGACAACAAGGGCCTGTCGACCAACGTGTCGCGTCGTGAGCTCGATGCCACGCCGACCCCGGGTCGCTCGATCCAGAACGTGGTCCGTCTTGATCCCCGCGTGGTGATCACCGACCGCGCCCGTGGCGAAATCTCGGCCGTCGGCCAGAACAGCCGCTACAACAACATCACCGTCGACTCGGTCAGCGCGAACGATCCGTTCGGCCTGAACGCGAACGGCCTGCCGACGCTGGGCACGCCGATCTCGCAGGACACCATCGAGGAATACAACATCTCGACGGCCAACTACGACGTGGCCACCCGTCGCGGCATCGGCGCCAACGTCAACGCCGTGACCAAGAGCGGTACCAACGACTTCCACGGCTCGGTCTACTACGCGTTCCAGAACACCGACATGATCGGTGACAACGAGCTGGACAAGCCGTACGCCGGCTTCAATCGCCAGTGGACGGCCGGTGGCACCGTTGGCGGTCCGATCATCAAGGACAAGCTGTTCTTCTTTGCCTCGTATGAAAAGAGCGAGCAGGTCGGTTCGGGCAGCCCCTACGGTCCGCAGGATTCCGGCGCCGCGACGCCGATCAAGGGCCTGACCAACCAGCAGGTGCAGCAGGTGCGCGACATCGCCGCCAAGTACGGCCTGACCGACATCGGTTCGGTGGGCGGCGGCAACTCCAACCTGCAGGACAAGCGTTACCTCGCCAAGATCGACTGGAACATCGCCGACAACCATCGCGCGAGCTTCACCTATAGCGAGACCAAGGAAGAGAAGCCGATCATCACCGGCAGCACCACCAAGCTCGTGCTGTCCAGCGGCTGGTACAACACCAACGTCGACAACAAGAGCTACGCGCTGCACTTCTACGACGACTGGTCGGAAATCTTCTCGACCGACACCACCTTGTCGTACGCCAACTTCGACCAGAACCGCGGCCCGTACAACGGCGTGGCGATGCCGGACGTCACGGTTTATCCGGTGGCGTTTGGTGGTCCGGCGATCGAGTTCGGCACCGAGTACTCCAGCCAGGCAAACGTGCTGAAGGTGAAGACGCTCGACGCAGCCTGGGCCGGCACTTTGTATCTCGGCGACCACACCGTGAAGGGTGGCTTCGATTACGAAAAGGGCAAGTACTACAACTTGTTCCTGCAGAACTACTACGGCAGCTACATCTTCGAAGAAGTCCCGGGCCCCAAGGGCACCACGGGTCTGGATAACTTCGCCAAGGGCCTGTACTACCAGTATCGCTACAACCGTCCGGCCGGCACCCTGGGCCTGGGCGACGTCGCCGCGAACTACAACCTCACGCAGTGGGGCATCTTCCTGCAGGACACCTGGCAGGTGACCAACAACCTGTCGCTGCAGTACGGCGTGCGCGTCGACGTGCCGCTGATGGACGACAAGCCGTTGTACAACGCTGCCTACGCAGCTCCGGCGACGATCAACCCGAAGACGGGTGCGGCGGCTGGCGGCTTCGGCCAGACCAACCAGTACACCATCAACGGCCATCGCGTGGTGCAGCCGCGCATGTCGTTCAACTATGCGTTCAACACCGAGCGCATGACGCAGCTGCGTGGTGGCGCGGGCCTGTTCGTGACCAACCAGCCGGCCGTGTGGCTGGGCAACATCTTCTCCAACTCCGGCGTGACCCAGACGCAGTTCAACTGCGGTCCGACGCAGTCGCCGCCGTGCAACGTCAACTTGCCGCCGTTCAGCGCCGATCCGCATAACCAGAACAACGGCCCGGTCGGTGCTGGCCAGATGACGGTCAACACCATCTCCAAGGACTGGAACATCCCGACCGCGTGGAAGTTCAGCCTCGGCGTCGACCGCGAGCTGCCCTGGTACGGCCTGATCGCCACGGCTGACTGGGAGCACATCGACCAGCGCGATGCGATCTGGTTCCAGAACGTGAACCTGGGCGCCCCGACCGGCATGCTGCCGGACGGCCGCAGCACCTACTACGCCGCGCTGACCGATCCTGCTACGACCAAGCCGGGTCCGCGCAAGAATGCCAACCCGGCGTTCTCCGGTCAGATGATCAACCTCGCCAACACCGGCAAGGGCAGCGCCGACAGCATCGCGTTGTCGCTGAAGAAGCCGTTCTCGGAAGAGTGGTCGGGCATGATCGGCTTCACTTGGAGCCGTTCGACCGAAGTGAACCCGGGCACGTCCTCGGTCGCCAACTCGAACTACAGCAACAACTACGTCTACAACTCGAACGAAAACGTGGCCAGCACCTCGAACTACTCGGTGCCGCGTCGCGTGATCGCCTCGCTCAACTGGCAGCATCGCTTCTGGGGCGACTACGCCACCAGCGCGAGCATCTTCTATGACGGTCACTCCGCGTCCCCGTACAGCTGGACGTTCGGCAATGACGCCAACGGCGACGGCTACACCAACGACCTGGTCTACATCCCGCGTCCGGGTGAAGTCGAGTTCCGTCCGGGTACCAACCAGACGCTGATCGATCAGTTCTGGGCGAACATCCAGAAGAACGATTACCTGAAGGATCACCAGGGTGAAGTGGCCAAGCGCAATGGCGACCGCGCCGGCTGGCTCAACCAGATCGACCTGAGTTTCAGCCAGGAAATCCCGGGCATCTTCAAGGGCAACAAGGGCATCATCCGTTTCGACGTCTACAACTTCACGAACCTGCTGAACAAGCATTGGGGTATCGAGAAGCGCGTGGCGTTCCCGGGTGGCCGTGCCTTGGCCGATTACGCCGGTGTCGACCCGAAGACGGGCAAGTACATCTACAACATCGATTGCGGTGGCAAGGCCTCGTGCACCACCTACAACCAGGGTGGTGGCTACCAGCCGCTGCCGATCCCGACCTATATCAACAACAACGACGACCTCGCCCAGCGCTGGTCGGTGCTGCTGACGGTGAAATACGCCTTCTAAGCGCAGTTGTTTGCGATGTTTGAACCTGGCCGGCGCCCTCGGGCGCCGGCTTTTTTATTAATGGACGCAACGCCTACGGCTTGACCCTGCCATGCCCGGCGCGGGAAGCTACGCGGTCCGCCGCGTTTTGCACGGACGTACGAGCCGCGAGGGCGCGGCGAGGAGAATGGTTCAATGAACGAGATTCAAGCCGGAAAGTCCGGCCGACCCGCCACCGTGAGCGCGCGCATTTCGCCCGCCGGTGGCCTGGATATCCTGTCCCGCAACGAAGTGGCGCGCCTGCGCGACGCCAGCGGTTCGGGCCTGCACGCCTTGCTGCGCCGCTGCGCGCTGGCCGTGCTCACCTCGGGCAACATGAGCGACGATCCGCGCTCCATCCTCGAGCAGTTCCCCGATTTCGACATCCAGGTGCTGCAGCAGGATCGCGGCATCAAGATCGAGCTCACGCACGCGCCGGCGCAGGCGTTCGTGGATGGCCAGATCATTCGCGGCATCAACGAGCTGCTGGTCGCCGTGATGCGCGACATCGTCTATGTCTCTACGCAGATGGAGCAGGGCAACTTCGATCTGGACGACAGCGTGGGCCTGACCCATGTGGTGTTCGAAATCCTGCGCAACGCACGCATTCTCAAGCCGCAGATCGATCCGAACCTGGTGGTGTGCTGGGGCGGCCATTCGATTTCGCGCGATGAGTACGAGTACACCAAACAGGTGGGCTACCAGCTCGGACTGCGCGGCATGGACATCTGCACGGGTTGCGGCCCGGGTGCCATGAAGGGCCCGATGAAGGGCGCCACGATTGCGCACGCCAAGCAGCGTCGCCGCAGCAACCGCTATATCGGCATCACCGAGCCGGGCATCATCGCGGCCGAATCGCCGAACCCGATCGTCAATCACCTGGTGATCATGCCGGACATCGAGAAGCGTCTCGAAGCATTCGTGCGCATGGGGCACGGCATCATCGTGTTCCCGGGCGGCGTGGGCACGGCCGAAGAAATCCTCTACCTGCTCGGCATCCTGCTGCATCCGGACAACGCCGGCGTGCCGTTCCCGCTGATCCTCACCGGTCCCAAGCAGTCGGCCGCGTACTTCGAGCAGATCGACCACTTCCTGCGCCTGACCCTGGGCGAGAGCGTGACCCAGCACTACCAGATCATCGTGGACGACCCGGCCGCCGTGGCGCGTGCCATGGTCCGCGGCATCGACAAGGTGCGCAACCATCGCCTGGACACCAAGGACGCGTTCTTCTTCAACTGGTCGCTCAACATCCCGTACGCGTTCCAGCTGCCGTTCCGCCCCACCCATGAGGCCATGCGCTCGCTGGCCATCCATCGCGATCGCCCGCGCCATGAACTGGCCGCCGACCTGCGTCGCGCGTTCTCCGGCATCGTCGCCGGCAACGTGAAGGAAGAGGGTCTGCGCGCCATCGAAAAGTACGGCCCGTTCGACATCGATGGCGATGCCGACATCATGGCCTCGCTGGACGAGCTGCTGAAGGCCTTCGTGGCCCAGGACCGCATGAAACTCCCGGGCGGCACGGCCTATGTGCCCTGCTACCGGGTGCTCACCGGTGCCCGCGCCGCCTGAGGGTTTTTGAGAGCCGCATGGCTTGACAGACCAGGGCTGGATATTCAAACTATCCAGCTCACCCCGCCCGAATAGCTCAGCCGGTTAGAGCACTTGACTGTTAATCAGGGGGTCGTTGGTTCGAGTCCAACTTCGGGCGCCATATTCAAGAAAACCCTGCCGATTGGCGGGGTTTTTTTATGCCCGGCTCAGGGCTGTCTCAAGGCTTCCTGATTGCCGAGCGCTTGCGAGCGTCCACATCGGGTACACCTGCTGACGATGAAGATCGGCAGGGCTTGAGCGCGGCGCATGTCGTCGCTGGTTTAAGTATTGACCTTGGTTTAGTCGGTTCGCGAACCCGGTGCACGTCGTCATCATTTGAAGGGGAGAGCCTGATGCGCAGTTGGTTGCTGACCTTCGGCGCTATCGGCCTGGCAGGCTGCGCGAGCACTGGCGATATCAGCCACAACAAACCCACCTTCCAGGCCAGCACCAGCAAACTCGATTCGACCTATGCGGCCTGCGTGCAATCGCGTTGGCAGGCGCTTTCGCCCACGGCGCACATCGTCGAAACGCCGACGACCTTGCAGGTGGTGGTGGCCAACAACACCACGAGCGTGGAAGAGCTGCTGGTGATCCACAGCAAGGTGCAGGGCGCCGAGGTGGCGCTGTACGAGCGCCTAGCGGTTTTGGCCATGCGCGCCTATCGCGACTCCGCCAAGGCGTGCCTCTAGTTGCTGGCCGCACAAATCTTGGCGGCGTCCGCCTTTGCAGTAGCGCCGGCCACGCGCCCGACGTTGGAGACCGTGAGGGCCAGCGCATCTTCTGCATGCCCCTTGCGGCATAGCGTGAACGTCGCGGGGCTGCCACCGGCGCTGCCCGTGGGTTGGAAGCGGATGCTCTTGCGGTCCGACATGATGTGCATGGTCGTGCGCTTGTAGCCGCCGCTTGCCAGCTTGGGCGAGCTGTCCAGCTGATCGGCGTTGCCGCTGCGATAATTGCCGACGGCCCAGCCGCGTTCYCAATGCGTGTCGCCGGCGCATTGCCGTCCATCCGAGGAGGGGCAGAGCAGCTTCGGACGCCCGCTGCTCACTGCCAGGCTGCGCGCATGCTGGAGCGAGGCGACCAGGTCGAGCTGGGCCGTGTTGAGCTGGTATCGCCCCAGCATCCGCCCCAGCGCGGGAACGGCGACCGCCACCATCAGGGCGACCACGACCATCACAACGATACTTTCAAGCAGCGTAAACCCCGCACTGCTCCGTGGCTGGTAGCCTTGCCGACTCCTGTCCATGGGCCGCCTCCTGCGTCTCGGAAACGATCAGCCTAACCAGAGCCGACGGGCGCTCCAGTCATCGGCCGCCAAGGACCCCTGTCGTAGCCTGATGACAGGCCCTGTCAGCAGGGCAATTTAAAATGCCCCGTCGCGACCGCATGTAGAGAGCCATGACTGACCGCTTCGAACTCGTCTCGCCCTACCAGCCCTCCGGCGACCAGCCCGAGGCCATCCGCAAACTTTCCGAAGGCTTCGAGGCCGGCCTGGCGGCGCAGACGCTGCTGGGCGTTACCGGCTCAGGCAAGACCTACACGATTGCCAACGTGATCCAGCAGGTGCAGCGGCCGACCATCGTGATGGCGCCGAACAAGACCCTGGCGGCGCAGCTGTACGGCGAGTTCAAGGAATTCTTTCCGCACAACGCGGTGGAATACTTCGTCAGCTACTACGACTACTACCAGCCCGAAGCCTACGTGGTGGCG
This sequence comes from Dyella sp. 01N448, assembly GCF_056399225.1. NCBI lineage: Bacteria > Pseudomonadati > Pseudomonadota > Gammaproteobacteria > Lysobacterales > Rhodanobacteraceae > Dyella > Dyella sp. 01N448. The sequence goes on from NZ_JBFTQX010000003.1 coordinate 185,830, forward strand.
TCGGATACCTTCATCGAGAAAGACGCTTCGATCAACGACCACATCGAGCAGATGCGACTGGCGGCCACCAAGGCGCTGCTGTCGCGCAAGGATTCGATCATCGTCGCCACCGTATCGGCGATCTACGGCCTGGGCGACCCGGAAGACTATCTCTCGCTGCGGCTGATCCTGGCCAAGGGTGAGCGCATCGATCAACGCGCCTTGATTCGCCAGCTGACGGAACTGCAGTACACGCGCAATGAGATGGAGCTGCGTCGCGGCACGTATCGCGTGCGTGGCGAAATCATCGATGTGTTTCCCGCCGAATCGGAAACCGAAGCGCTGCGCATCGAGCTGTTCGACGGCGAAGTGGAAAACATGTCGCTGTTCGATCCGCTCACCGGCGACACCATCCGCAAAGTGCCGCGCTATACCGTGTATCCGCGTACGCACTATGCGAGTACGCGCGAGAGCGTGCTGAACGCGATCGAGACCATCAAGGTCGAGCTCAAGGAGCGGCTGGAGCAGTTGTACAAGGACAACAAACTGGTCGAGGCGCAGCGCCTGGACCAGCGCACGCGTTTCGACATCGAAATGATGGCCGAAGTCGGCTACTGCCAAGGCATCGAGAACTACTCGCGCCATCTCACGCGCCGCGGCCCCGGCGAACCGCCGCCGACCTTGTTCGACTATCTGCCGGCCGATGCGTTGCTGGTGGTCGACGAATCGCACGTCACCATTCCCCAGCTCGGCGCCATGTACAAGGGTGACCGCTCGCGCAAGGAGACACTGGTCGAATTCGGTTTCCGTCTGCCCTCGGCAATGGATAATCGTCCGCTGCGTTTCGAGGAGTGGGAGGCGCGCGCGCCGCGTTCGATCTATGTATCGGCCACGCCGCGCGACTATGAATTGCAGAAGTCCGGCGATGCCGTGGTGGAACTGGTGGTGCGTCCGACCGGCCTGATCGATCCGGAAGTGGAAGTGCGCCCGGTGCGCACCCAGGTCGACGATCTGCTGGGCGAGGTGCACAAGCGCGTGGCGATGGGCGACCGTGTGCTGGTCACCACGCTGACCAAGCGCATGGCCGAAAACCTCACCGAATATTTGAATGAGCACAACGTCAAAGTGCGTTATCTGCATTCGGATATCGAAACGGTGGAGCGCGTGGAAATCATCCGCGATCTGCGCCTGGGCGAGTTCGATGTGCTGGTAGGCATCAACCTGTTGCGCGAGGGCCTGGACATGCCCGAGGTCTCGCTGGTGGCGATTCTCGACGCCGACAAGGAAGGCTTCCTGCGTTCGACCGGTTCGCTCATCCAGACCATTGGTCGCGCGGCACGCAACCTGCGCGGCAAGGCGATTCTTTACGCTGACAACATCACCCGCTCGATGCAGGCGGCCATGGACGAGACCGCCCGCCGTCGCGAGAAGCAGCAGGCCTATAACGAGGCCCACGGCATCACGCCGCAGTCGGTGGTGCGCCGCATCGCGGACATCATGGAAGGGGCCCGCAGCGAGACTGCGTCACGTGGTCGCGGCCGCCGCAGCGACCGCCAGAGCGCCGCTGTGGCAGAGCAAGGCGCCCAGTACGCCGCTCTGAGCGGGGACCAGGCCTCGGCGATGATCAAGAAGCTCGAGGCGCAGATGTACAAGCACGCCGAAAACCTGGAATTCGAGGAGGCGGCCCGGCTGCGCGACCAGATCCACCAGTTGCAGGAACGGGTGGCTCGTTGAGGCCGGATAGTTGTCCCGGCCTCACGAAATGTGTAAACTGCGCGGCTCGCACGGCATGCCGGGCGAGAACCGGGCGGTTAGCTCAGCGGTAGAGCACTACCTTGACATGGTAGGGGTCACAAGTTCGATCCTTGTACCGCCCACCAATACCGATGAAACGGCGTGGCCTTTGGGTCGCGCCGTTTCTTTTTGCGCTGAAGGAGCCGGTCGATGACGTACCTTTGGATCAAGAGCTTCCATGTCGTGTTCGTCATTGCCTGGATGGCAACGGTGTTCTACCTGCCGCGCATCCTTGTGAATATCGCCGAGTCCGGAGACGAGCCGGTCGTGAAGGCGCGCCTGCTGCTAATGGGGCGGCGGCTCTACCGTTTCGGGCACCACATGTTCGGCATCGCCTTCCTGTTCGGGCTGGCCCTGTGGGAGGGCTGGCGGCTGTTTCCGCAGACACTGCCCAACGTCGTGGCCTCGCTGCACTGGATCGACGCCAAGCTGACCCTGGTCGCGCTGATGCTGGCCTATTTCATCTGGTCGGGGCGGCTGCTCAAGCGCAGCGAGCAAGGCGTGGCGCTTCCGTCGTCGAAGATGCTGCGGATCATGAACGAGCTGCCCGTGCTGGTCTTGCTGGGCATCGTTTTCCTGGTGATTGCCAAGCCGTTCTGATCGAGCGTCCGCGGGTTTCTGTGGGAGCGCACCTTGTGCGCGACAGGCGCCGCGGTCTGACCGAACGCCAGTCGCGCACAGGGTGCGCTCCCACAACGAACATCGCTCATTGCTCCTGCTGGAAATATTCCCGATACCAGGCCACAAACCGCTTCACACCCTCTTCGATCGAGGTATTCGGCGCATAACCCACGTCACGTCGCAGCGCGGAAACATCGGCCCAGGTATCGGCCACATCGCCCGGCTGCATTGGTAGCAGGCGCTTCTCGACCGTGCGCCCGAGATCGCGCTCCATCAGCTCGATGAAGTGCAGCAACTGCACCGGCTGATCGTTGCCGATGTTGTAGACGCGATACGGCGCGCTGGACGTGCCCGGACTCGGAGCTAGCGCGTCATAGGCCGCATCAGGCAGGGCGACGTGATCGAGCGTGCGGATCACGCCTTCCACGATGTCGTCGACATAGGTGAAGTCGCGGCTATGGTTGCCGTAGTTGTAGACATCGATGGGCTCGCCGCGGCTGATGCGATCGGCAAACAGCATGGGCGACATATCCGGCCGGCCCCACGGGCCGTACACCGTGAAAAACCGCAGGCCGGTGGTCGGCAAGTCGTACAGATGGCTATACGTATGCGCCATCAACTCGTTGGCTTTCTTGCTCGCCGCGTACAGGCTCACCGGGTGGTCCACGGCGTCCTCGATGGCGAAGGGCAGCTTGCGGTTGGCCCCGTAGACCGAGCTTGACGACGCATACACCAGATGCTCGACCTTGCCGTGGCGGCAGGCCTCCAGGATGTTGACGAAACCCACCAGGTTGCTCTGCACGTAGGCTTGCGGGTTTTTCAGTGAATAGCGCACGCCGGCCTGGGCGGCGAGGTTGACCACGCGTTGCGGGCGGAACTCGCCAAAGGCGCTATTCACGGCCGCTGCATCAGCCAGATCGGCACGCAGATGCGTGTAGTTGTGGTGGTCGGCGAAGCGGGCGAGCCTGGCTTCCTTGAGCGTCGGGTCGTAGTAGTCGTTGTGGTTGTCGATGCCATACACCTCGTCGCCACGCGCCAGCAAGCGCTCGGCCAAGGCCGAGCCGATGAAGCCGGCGGTGCCGGTGACGAGAATGCGCATGCGAATAGCCCGGTGTTCGAGGAGGCGGGCATTCTATCGCTGCCGATATTGAGACAGCGTCGGCAATAGCAGATTTGACATCGACGGATAGGCTAAACTAGCGTTCTGACTGTACCCGTCCGGAGACAAGGTGGCCCACGCCTCAAGCGTCGGTCTAGCGTGTGACATGGCAACTACGACCCTCCAGCGCTGACTCAAGCCACGCCTTGTTCGACAAGAAGGGCGCGTGGCGCTCTTTATTTTTGCCTGCCATCCAGGCAGGCAAGAGCAAAACCAGCCATCCATGGCCGGACTTTTCAACTAAGAGCACGCTTTGTTGGTGGCCGGTGGAATCGGCTATCGAGGGTGGGTTCTTTAAATTGAGCACGTTCTTCTGGGCGTCTTTTTTTTAGGTGCGAACATGATTGAAATCACGCTACCCGACGGCAGCAAGCGGCCGTTTGATCATCCGGTGACGGTGCAGGACGTGGCAGCCTCGATCGGCGCCGGTCTGGCCAAGGCCACCCTGGCGGGCAAGGTGGACGGCAAGCTGGTGGATGCCAGTTTCCCGATCGACCACAACGCCAGCCTCGAGATCGTCACCGAGAAAAGCCCGGAGGCGCTGGACATCCTGCGTCACTCCACGGCGCACCTGCTGGCGCAGGCCGTGCAGCGCCTGTATCCGGGTGCGCAGGTCACCATCGGTCCGGTGATCGACAACGGCTTCTATTACGACTTTGCCTATGAGCGCCCGTTCACGCCCGACGATCTGGTCAAGATCGAGGCGGAGATGGAGAAGATCGTCAAGGAAGCGCTGCCGGTGACGCGCAGCGTGAAGTCGCGCGATGAGGCAGTGAGCTTCTTCCGTGGCATGGGCGAGGAATACAAGGCCGAGATCATCCAGAGCATCCCGGCCAACGAGGAATTGTCGCTGTATTCGCAGGGCGATTTCACCGATCTCTGCCGCGGCCCGCATGTGCCGAACACGGGCAAGCTGCGCGCGTTCAAGCTGATGAAGGTCGCCGGCGCTTACTGGCGTGGCGATTCGAACAACGCGATGCTGACGCGCATCTACGGCACGGCGTGGCTCAACGACAAGGATCTGAAGGCCTACCTGCACCAGCTGGAAGAAGCCGAAAAGCGCGACCATCGCAAGATCGGCAAGGCGCTGGATCTCTTCCATCAGCAGGAAGAGGGCCCGGGCATGGTGTTCTGGCACCCCAAGGGCTGGGCCATCTGGCAGCAGGTGGAGCAATACATGCGCCGCGTGTATCGCCAGAGCGGCTACCAGGAAGTGCGCTGCCCGCAGGTGCTGGACGTGTCGCTGTGGAAGAAGTCCGGCCACTGGGACAACTACCAGGAAAACATGTTCTTCACCGAGTCGGAGAAGCACACGTACGCCCTCAAGCCGATGAACTGCCCGGGCCATGTGCAGATCTTCAACACGTCCCTGCACAGCTACCGCGACCTGCCGGTGCGCTACGGCGAGTTCGGCGCCTGCCATCGCAATGAGCCCTCGGGCGCGCTGCACGGCATCATGCGCGTGCGCGCCTTCACGCAGGACGACGGCCACGTGTTCTGCACGGAAGCGCAGATCGAGTCCGAGGTGACGGCGTTCCATCAGCAGGCCATGAAGGTCTACGGTGACTTCGGCTTCGAGGACATCGCACTGAAGATCGCGCTGCGTCCCGACAAGCGCATCGGCAGCGACGAGGTGTGGGATCGCGCCGAGGAAGCGTTGCGTGCTGCCTTGGGCGCGGCCGGCGTGCAGTGGGAAGAGCTGCCGGGCGAGGGCGCTTTCTACGGTCCGAAAATCGAGTACCACATGAAGGATTCCATCGGCCGCGCCTGGCAGGTGGGCACCATGCAGGTGGACTTCATGATGCCCGAGCGCCTGGGCGCCGAGTATGTGGACGAGAATTCACAACGTCGTCACCCGGTGATGCTGCATCGTGCCATAGTGGGTTCGATGGAGCGTTTCATCGGCATCCTGATCGAGCATCATGCCGGTCTGCTGCCGACCTGGCTGGCGCCGGTGCAGGCCGCCGTGTTCAGTATTACGGACGCCCAGGCCGACTATGTCCGCGAAGTGACGCAAACCCTTGTCGATAAAGGTTTCCGCGTACACGCCGATTTGCGCAATGAGAAGGTCGGCTATAAAATCCGCGAACATACGATGCAGAAAGTCCCTTACCTGCTGGTGGTCGGAGATCGCGAGAAGGAATCGGGGGCAGTATCCGTGCGTACGCGTTCGGGCGAGGACCTAGGCAGCATGCCGCTGGTCGCATTGATCGAACGCCTGGAAGCCGAGACCCGTCGCTAAGCGCGCGGGCCGGCACTTTTAAGAACTCTTCTGGAGGATTGTGGTATCGCTACCACCGACACAAAGGGCAACCGCCGTAACCTTGAGATCCGCGTCCCGCGCGTACGCGTGATCGGCGCAGATTCGGAACAGCTAGGCATCCTGACCCGTGACGAGGCACTGGCCTTGGCACAAGAAGCGGGCATGGACCTGGTCGAGATCCAGCCGAACGGCGATCCGCCGGTCTGCCGCATCATGGACTACGGCAAGTTCAAGTTCGAAGCCCAGAAGAAGGCTCAGGCGGCCAAGAAGAAGCAGAAGCAGGTCGAGATCAAGGAAGTGAAGTTCCGTCCGGTCACGGACGTGGGCGACTACCAGATCAAGCTGCGCAACATGCTTCGCTTCCTCGAGGAAGGCGACAAGGTCAAGGTCACCATCCGCTTCCGTGGCCGCGAAATGTCTCACCAGGACCTGGGCCAGAACCTGGCCAAGAAGATCCAGGAAGACGTGGGCGAGAACGGCGTGGTGGAGTCCTTCCCCCGCCTGGAAGGTCGTCAGATGGTCATGATGATCGGCCCGAAGAAGAAGCAGTAATCGAAAGAGCGGCCTGAGGGCCGCTTTTTTCTTCTGGGGCCGCCGAAGCGAAGCTCCGAACCGAAGCCGGCTTTTCCCTCTCCCCGCCGGGGAGCGGGCAGGGTGAGGGGCGGGTGCTCGCGGGAACCTGGCCTATCCGTCATTCCGACGTAGGCCGGAATCCAGTGGCGTCAAGCCCCGGTAGTCATCGTATGGCTGGAGCGTGAGGCTCTGGATTCCGGCCTGCGCCGGAATGACGGTGAGGGTTGCCATGTATTGAGGCTAGGCCGGCCCCTCACCCCAACCCTCTCCCCGGAGGGGAGAGGGAGTCGGACTGCGGCAAGCTTCAAGGCTGGCAAATCCCCCCATCCCTCCGTATAATCGCCGGTTCGACCCACCAGGACGGGTCGTGAACCGATCGTGGCAGGACGGAAAGAGTGGCCCTCGGGGTCGCCGCCAGATCAGTCAGAAACCGGGGCCGCACCTCAAAACGGCGAACCCCATCAAGGAGCATTCCCATGCCCAAGATCAAGACCAACCGGGCGGCTGCGAAGCGTTTTCGCAAGACCGCATCGGGCAAGTTCAAGGCCGGTCACGCCTTCAAGTCGCACATCCTGACCAAGAAGTCGACCAAGCGTAAGCGCGGTCTCCGTGCCACCAACCACGTCAAAGCTTGCGACACCAAGGGTGTAGCACGCATGTTGCCGTACTTGTAAGGCGAGGAGATAAACCATGGCTCGTGTAAAGCGTGGCGTTACCGCCCGTCGTCGTCACAAGAAGATCATTGGCCGCGCGAAGGGCTACTACAACGCCCGTCGCAAAGTCTTCCGCGTTGCCAACCAGGCCGTCATCAAGGCTGGTCAGTACGCCTATATCGGCCGTAAGCAGCGCAAGCGTCAGTTCCGCGCGCTGTGGATCGTTCGTATCAATGCCGCCGCTCGTCAGTTCGGTCTGTCCTACAGCCGCCTGATCAACGGTCTGGCCAAGGCCGGCATCACCGTCGACCGCAAGGTGCTGGCTGATATCGCCGTGCACGACATCAAGGCGTTTGGCGCGATCGCAGAGAAAGCGAAGGCCAGTCTGGCGGCGTAATTTGTGCGCTCATCCTTGATCGCTAAGATCAAGAAGCGGCCATCCATGGCCGCACTCTTCAAGGGATGCGCGTGACGTTCGCGGGGAGGAGGCCAGAAGCCTCCTCCCCGTTTTCGTTTCTGACTTTCAACCCGGAATCGCATCGATGGACGATCTGGATAGCCGCGCCGTGCAGGCGCTGGCCGATATTGGCAACGCCGACACGCTCGAAGCACTCGACGCGCTGCGCGTGAGCCTGCTGGGCAAGAGCGGCATTGTCACCGCTGCATTGAAAGCACTGGGCGCGCTGTCGCCCGACGAGCGCAAGGCGCGTGGCGCCGAGGTCAACCGCATCAAGGATCGTCTTGCCGACGCGCTGGCCGCGCGCAAGCAGGTGCTTGAGCAGGCGGAACTCGATCACCGCCTCGCTTCCGAAACCATCGACATCACGTTGCCAGGTCGCAACGGCGAGCGTGGCGGTATTCACCCGATCACGCGCGCGCTTGAGCGCATCAGCGCGATCTTCTCGCGCCTGGGTTACCAGCGCGCCGATGGTCCGGAGATCGAGGACGACTGGCACAACTTCGAGGCGCTGAATTTCCCGCCGCATCATCCGGCGCGCGCCATGCACGACACCTTCTATTTCGGCGATGGCCGCCTGCTGCGCACGCATACCTCGCCGGTGCAGGTGCGTTCGATGCAGGGACGCCAGCCGCCGATCCGCATCATTGCGCCGGGCAAGGTCTATCGCAGCGATTCGGACCAGACGCATTCGCCGATGTTCCATCAGATCGAAGGCCTGCTGGTCGACGAGACCTCGAGCTTTGCGGATCTGAAGGGCACGCTGGCCGAATTCATCCGCGCCTTTTTCGAGCGCGATTTCGAGATGCGTTTCCGCCCCAGCTATTTCCCCTTCACCGAGCCCTCGGCCGAAGTGGACATCCGTTGGGATGCGGAAGACGGCAGCACGCGCTGGCTGGAAGTGCTGGGCTGCGGCATGGTGCATCCGAACGTGCTGAAGAACTGCGGCATTGATCCGGAGCGTTACACCGGCTTTGCCTTCGGCTTGGGCGTGGAGCGCTTTGCGATGCTGCGCTATGGCGTCTCCGATCTGCGCGCGTTCTTCGAGAACGATCTGCGCTTCCTCAAGCAGTTCGCGTAAACGCAGCAGGAACCGATACGCATGAAATTCTCCGAGAACTGGTTGCGCGAACTGGTCGAGATCCAGGCAGACCGCGCGACGCTGTCCCACGCACTGACCATGGCCGGTCTGGAAGTGGAAGAACTCACGCCGCTGGGCGAAGGCCTGGATGGCGTGGTCGTGGCCGAGATCGTCGGCGCCGAAAAACATCCTGAAGCCGATCGCCTGCAAGTGTGCAAGGTGGATGCGGGGCAGGGCGAGCCGCTGCAGATCGTCTGCGGCGCGCCGAATGCGCGCGTCGGCATCAAGGTGCCGCTGGCGATGGTCGGTGCGACTTTGCCCGGTGGCATCAACATCAAGGCGGCCAAGCTGCGTGGTGTGGAATCGTTCGGCATGCTGTGCTCGGCCAAGGAGCTGGGCATCGACGCCGATGCGTCCGGCCTGCTCGAGTTGCCGGCCGATGCGCCCGTGGGCAAGCCGCTGGCTGCCTATCTTGGCCTGCCCGATGCGAGCTTCGAACTGAAACTCACCCCGAACCGTCCGGATTGCCTTGGCCTTTACGGTCTTGCACACGACGTGGCGGCGTTGTTCGGCAGTCGCGTGAAGACGGGCGAACAAGCAGCTGCACCCGTGACCAGCGAAGCAAGTCGCGGCATCCGCCTCGAAGCGGGCGCCGATGCGCCCCGCTATCTGGGCCGCATCATCGAAGGCATCGATGCGAAGGCGCGCACGCCGCTGTGGCTGGCGGAGCGTCTGCGTCGCGCGGGCCTGCGTCCGATCAGCGCCGTGGTCGACGTCACCAACTACGTGATGCTCGAACTTGGTCAGCCGCTGCATGCCTTCGACAACGACACGCTGCATGGCGACATCGTGGTGCGTCACGCGCGCGATGGAGAAACGCTCAAGCTGCTCGACGGTTCCGAGGCCAAGCTCGATCAGGGTTTCGTGCTGATCGCCGATGCGACCAGCGGCCTCGCCGTGGCTGGCGTGATGGGCGGTTTCGATTCGCGCGTCACCGACGACACGCACAACGTGTTCCTGGAATCCGCCCACTTCGCGCCGGCCGCCATCATGGGCCGCGCGCGCAAGCTGGGCATGCACACGGACGCCTCGCATCGGTTCGAGCGCGGAGTTGACCCCGCCCTGCCGCAGCGCGCGCTGGAACGCGCCACGGAATTGCTGCTCGCCATCGCGGGCGGCAAGGCTGGCCCCGTGCTCGTTGCCGAAAACCTTGCCGACCTGCCGACGCCGGCCACCGTGGTGCTGCGCCGTGCGCGCCTCAAGCGCGTGCTGGGTATCGACGTGGCCGATACTGAAGTGGCTCGCATCTTCACCGCGCTGGGCATGAAGGTGGTGCCGCAGGACGATGGCTGGCAGGTCACCGCACCCAGCAGCCGTTTCGATATCGAGCGCGAAGAAGACCTAATCGAAGAGGTCGCGCGCATCCATGGCTACGACAATATCCCGACCCATACGCCGGCCGGCGCGCTGACCCTGGCCGCCGAACCGGAAGCGCGCCTCAACGAGCTGGCCGTGCGCGAGCAGCTGGCCGCCCGCGGTTACTACGAAGCGGTGAACCTGGCCTTCATCGGCAACGACGTGCTGCAGCGCTGGGGCATGACCGAACAGCTGGTGCCGCTGGCCAACCCGCTATCGGCGGAGCTGGCCATCATGCGTCCGTCCCTGCTGCCGGGGCTGATCGTGGCGCTCTCGCACAACCGCGCCCGCCAGCAGGAGCGCGTGCGCCTGTTCGAACTGGGCCGTACTTTCCGCATCAGCGCCGAAGCCGCCGCCCGCAAGGACGCACCGACCGAGACGCCGACCCTGTCCATCGTCGCCAGCGGCATCGCGCATGCCGAGCAGTGGGGCGAAGCCTCGCGCACGCTCGACTTCCACGACCTCAAGGGCGACCTCGATGCCCTGATCGCCTGGGGCGGCGAGCCCGGTCGCTGGGCCTTCCATGCCGACGGCTTGCCCGGCTGGCTGCATCCCGGTCGCGGCGCCCGCGTGACGCGCGACGGGCAGACCGTCGGTTACCTGGGTGCCCTGCATCCGCAACTGGCTAAAGCCCTGGACCTCGGCGCCGATGTCCATGTGCTCGAACTGGAGCTGGAACCGGTCCTGGCCCGCCGCCTGCCCAAGGCCGTGGCCGTCCCGCGCTTCCCGTCCGTACGCCGCGACATTGCGGTGGACGTGCCCGAAGAGGTGAGCTGGTCACAGATTGAGCAGGTGGTCCGCTCGACCCTGGGCAGCCAGCTCAAGGAGCTGCGCCTGTTCGATCGCTATAGCGGCAAGGGGGTCGAACTAGGCCGAAAGAGTCTCGCTATGGGCTTGATTTTACAGGACGCTTCACGCACCCTTACTGACGACGACGCCGACCGTAACATTCGTGAAGCAGTCGGTGCGTTGGAGATGGCATGCAAGGCGAAGTTGCGAGGATAAGATGGCGCTGACCAAAGCAGAGATGGCCGAGCGCCTCTTTCTCGAGGTGGGCCTCAACAAGCGTGAGGCAAAAGAATTCGTGGACGCCTATTTCGAGGTGGTCCGCGAGGCGTTGGAAAAGGGCGAGCAGGTGAAGCTGTCGGGGTTCGGCAACTTTGACCTCCGCCAGAAGAACCAGCGACCGGGACGCAATCCCAAGACGGGCGAAGAGATTCCGATTTCCGCCCGCCGCGTGGTGACGTTCCGACCGGGTCAGAAACTCAAGGTGCGAGTCGAGGGCTATGCTGGACCAAGGGAATAACACCGAGCTGCCCGCCATTCCGGCGAAGCGCTACTTCACGATCGGTGAGGTAAGCGAACTGTGTGGCGTCAAGCCGCACGTGTTGCGGTATTGGGAACAGGAATTTCCCGCACTCAATCCGGTCAAGCGTCGCGGCAACCGCCGCTATTACCAGCGTCACGACGTGCTGATGATCCGTCAGATCCGTGGCCTGCTGTATGACGAGGGCTTCACCATCACCGGCGCCCGCGCCCGGTTGGAAGGCCCGCAGGCGCGCATGGAGTCGAGCATTTCCCACCAGATCGTGCGCCAGGTGCGCATGGAGCTGGAAGAGGTCCTCGCACTGCTGCGTCGCTGAATTTTCATCACGACTTCCGGTACTACCGGCTTAGCTGGTAGACTTGTCGTCTTGCCGATCATCGGGGCGTAGCGCAGCCTGGTAGCGCATCTGCCTGGGGGGCAGAGGGTCGTGGGTTCGAATCCCGCCGTCCCGACCAATTCGGCAATAGATAAGAAAACGGTGCCCTTGGGCGCCGTTTTTTTGTTTGTTGATGCTGCGAAAGCGGGACTTCGAAACTCTGCAGCGGTCGCCAGCGAGCCGCGAAAGCTACTCGAAGCTGGCTTCGCTGCAGCAAAGCCCTATCTCTTTCGCAGGAAAGACCAGACGTCCCTTTGCTTGTTGGCCTGATGGACAGGCCCTACACTGAACATGTGCAATATGACGTACATGTCGGGAGAGCCCCCATGAGGACCGTGAACTTCACGGAGGCAAGGAACAATCTGAAGGCAGTGGCCGATCAGGTAGCGGAGGACCATACCGCTACGCTCATCACGCGCCGCGATGCCGAGGATCTCGTGATGCTTTCGGCTAGTGACTACAACTCCATTCAAGAGATGCTGTACCTCGTCAGCTCCAGGGCGAATGCAGCGCGCCTTAACGAGGCGATGGAAGAGGCCGACGCCCGGCTGCCGGCTGCCGCCCGCGTGGTTACCCCTGACGATCTGGCTGGCATGGCCCCGCGCAAGCACCAGGCCGGCAAGGTCATGGACGAGCCCAGCCATGCGGCCCCTTTGTTGATCCGCCGGCATACCGGTGTAGAGACCAAGGTCAAGGCGGGTGACTCGAAGGCCAGCCGGGTCAAGGCCGCCACGCCGGGCAAACCCAAGAACCCTTCCAAGGCCGCGCCGGCGAAGTCAGCCTCGAAGCCCAAGAAGAAGGCGTAAAACGCCATGGACCAAGACAGGAACAGGGATGATCTGTGGTGGTCGAAGCGAGGCTGGGAAGACTACCTACATTGGCAGGCAAGCGATGCCACCAAGGTAGCCGCCATCAATGGTTTGATCAGGGATATTCGCAAGACTCCCTTTACGGGCCTGGGCAAGCCAGAACCTCTAAGGGAGAACTGGTCCGGTTGGTGGTCGCGGCGCATCACCCTGGAACACCGGCTGGTCTATCGGCTGCTGGACCTTCCTGCTCCTGGCGTGAAGCACGCCAGGACAACCCTACGGATGATCCAGATCGCGCAGTGCAGATTCCACTACTGAATCTGCACCGCACAATGGTCGTTTCTCAATAAAGCACGCGACTGCGCAGCGTTCCCGGAATGGCCGAGAGCCGATCGCGCAGCTCGCCCGACTGCTTCTCATCGGCCGCCACGTCGATCACCACGTAACCCACTTCGCTATCCGTCTGCAGGAACTGCGCATCGATGTTGATGTTGCCGGCGGAGAACAGCTCGTTGATGCGCGAGAGCACGCCCGGCACGTTGCGATGGATGTGCAGCAGGCGGCGGCTGCGCGGATGTTCGGGCAGCGAAACTTCGGGGAAGTTGACCGCCGAGAGGGTGGAGCCGTTGTCGCTGTAGCGCACCAGTTTGGCGGCCACTTCGATGCCGATATTGTCCTGTGCCTCCAGCGTGCTGCCGCCGATATGCGGGGTGAGGATCACGTTGTCCATGCCGACCAGGGGCGATACGAAGGCATCGTCGTTGCCCTTGGGTTCGACCGGGAAGACGTCCACCGCGGCGCCGGCCAGATGCTCCGAGCGCAGCGAGGCGGCCAGCGCTTCGATATCCACCACGGTGCCGCGCGAGGCGTTGATCAGCAGCGAGCCCTTGCGCATGCGGGCCAGTTCGCGGGTGCCGATCATCAGCTGGGTGGCAGGAGTCTCCGGCACGTGCAGGGTCACCACGTCGGCGCGTTCCAGCAGGTCGTCCAGGCTGTTGGCGGCGCGGGCGTTGCCCAGCGAGAGCTTGGATTCGATGTCGTGGAAGATCACGCGCATGCCCAGGCTTTCGGCCAGCACGCCGACCTGGGTGCCGATATGGCCATAGCCGACGATGCCGAGCACCTTGTCGCGCGCCTCGAAGCTGCCCGCGGCGGATTTGGTCCAGCCGCCGCGATGGCATAGCGCGTTCTTCTGCGGGACGCCGCGCAACAGCATGATGGTTTCAGCGATAACCAATTCCGCCACGCTGCGCGTATTGGAGTAGGGCGCGTTGAACACCGGCACGCCGAGCCGGCGGGCGCTGCCGAGGTCCACCTGGTTGGTGCCGATGCAGAAGCAGCCCACCGCAATTAGCCGTTTAGCCTGCTGAAGCACCTCATCGGTCAGGTGCGTGCGCGAGCGGATGCCGACGATATGGGCCTCAGCGATGCGGGCCTTCAAATCGGCCTCCGGCAGGGCTTTTTCGTGGTATTCGATCTGGCTGTAGCCCGCGCGCTGGAAGCTTTCCACGGCGCTGCGGCTGACGCCTTCGAGCAGGAGTACCTTGATGTCTTGTTTCGGGAACGAGGTCTTCATGGGCCGTTGCGCAATGGAGAACGCCTGCACTATGCCACGGCTTGAAGCGCTTTTGCGGCGTCGCAACACTGGACGATGCAAAGCTGCGCTGGCAGGCTTGCAGCACACCCGGGGACAACCGCATGACTGATGCTCGACTGGCCGCGCTCGCCGCCCGGCTGCCCAATCTTCGCCTGCTGACCGATCTGGCCGATCTGGAGCACTACGGCCGCGACTGGACGCGCCGCTGGACCCCCGCGCCGCTGGCAATCGCGCTGCCTGGCGACGTGGCCGAGGTGCAGGCCGTGGTGCGCTGGGCCAATGAGCAACAGGTGGCGATCGTACCCTCGGGCGGTCGCACGGGTCTGTCGGGTGGCGCGGTGGCGGCGAACGGCGAGCTGGTGCTCAGCCTGGAGCGCATGAATCGCGTGCTCGACTTCGATGCAGTGGACCGCACGCTCACCGTGCAGGCCGGCATGACGCTGCATGCCGTGCACGAGGCCGCCAGGGAACAGGGGCTGCTCTATCCAGTGGACTTTGCCGCCCGCGGCTCCTGCTCCATCGGCGGCAATATCGCCACCAATGCCGGCGGCATCCGGGTGATCCGCTACGGCAACACGCGCGAGTGGATTGCCGGACTCACCGTGGTGGCTGGCAACGGCGAGCTGTTGCAGCTCAATCGCGGGCTGATCAAGAACTCCAGCGGCTACGACCTGCGCCAGTTGCTGATCGGTTCGGAGGGAACGTTGGGTGTCGTGGTCGAAGCGACCTTGCGTCTCACCGATCCGCCGCCGCCATCGCAGGTCATGTTGCTGGCGCTGCCCAATATGGAAGCGCTGATGGAGGTGTTCGCGCTGTTTCGCTCGCGGCTCACCCTCCAGGCGTTCGAGTTCTTCACCGATGCAGCACTGCGCCATGTGTTGGCGCACGGTGCGCAGCGGGCCATCGATGGCGAGCACCCGTATTACGTGGTGACCGAGTTCGACAACAGCGAAGCAGCACAGGACGCCGCGCTAGCTGCGTTCGAAGTCGGCGTGGATCACGGCTGGATCAGCGACGGCGTGATCGCGCAAAGTGATGCGCAGGCGGCCGCGTTGTGGCGGCTGCGCGAAGGCATCACCGAGAGCCTGGCGCCGCATCGCCCGTACAAGAACGACATCTCGCTGCGGATCAGTGCGCTGCCGGCTTTCCTGCGCGAGATCCAGGCCTTGCTGGGTCGCGAGTATCCGCACTTCGACGTGGTCTGGTTTGGACACATCGGTGACGGCAACCTGCATATCAACGTGCTGCGTCCGGACGATCTGTCGGACAGCGATTTCATCGCCCAGTGCGAGCACGTCACCAAGTTGCTGGCCGAAACGCTGCAGCGGCATGGCGGCAGCATTTCGGCCGAGCACGGCATCGGCCTGGTCAAGCGCGCCTATCTGGGCAGCACCCGTAGCGAAGCGGAAATTGCGCTGATGCGCGGCGTGCGGCAGGTGTTCGACCCCAAGGGGCTGCTCAATCCGGGCAAGCTGTTCGTCTGATGGCGTCCAGCGGCGCCGGCTAAGCCGGACCTAAGTCGGGGCGGGGATGCTGTGCAGACCTCACTGCTGGCAGATCTCCCATGCGTCCTTTGCCCACCCTGCTGTTCTGTGCCCTCGCGGCGGCGTTTGCCGGCCATGCGGCGGCTACCCCGGCGCCCGCGGATTTCCGCGTACTCGCCCGCCTGCCGCTCGGTGGCGCCGGCGGCTGGGATTACCTCAGTTTCGATGCGCAGCGCCGTCATCTGTTCGTGACGCGCGGCGACCATGTCGATGTGGTGGACGTGGACCAGCACAAGCGTATCGGCACGATTCCCGGCACGAAGGGCGTACACGGCGTGGCGCTGGATCAGTCGGCGCATCGCGGCTATGCCAGCAACGGGCAGGCCGCCTCGGTCACGGTGTTTGACCTCGACACCTTCAATGTCGTGGCGACCATCAGCGGCACGGGCGAGAAGCCCGATGCCATTGCCTACGACCCGGCGTCGAAGCACGTGTTCACGTTCAACGGCAAGGGACATTCTTTCAGCGTGATTGACCCTGCCACCAATACCGTGACGGCCACGGTGGCCTTGCCCGGCAAGCCGGAATTCGCGCAAAGCGACGAGGCCGGATCGATCTACGTGAATATTGAAGACACGGCACAGCTGGTGAAGATCGACACGACCAGCAACACCGTGGCAGCGACGTGGTCGCTGGGCGGTTGCGAAGCGCCGACCGGCCTGGCGATCGACCGCAAGCTGCATCGCCTGTTTTCTGTTTGCGACAATAAGCAGATGGCCGTGACCAATGCCGAGAACGGCCAGGCCGTGGCGCGGGTGCCGATCGGCGAAGGCCCGGATGCGGTGGTCTTCGATGAGGCCACCTCGATGGTGTACAGCTCCAATGGCGAGAGCGGTGATATTACGGCCGTGCGCCAGAAGGACGCCGATCACTACAGCGTGGTCGCATCTATTCCGACTCAGCCCAGCGCCCGCACACTCACGCTCGATCCCAAGCTGCATCGGCTCTACCTCTCGGCGGCCAAGTGGGCGTCGGCACCGAAGGAGGGCGCCCGCCCGGACATCGTGCCGGATAGCTTCACGGTGCTGACGGTCGGCGCGCCCTGAGTCTGTCTCCGGCGCACTGAGAAGTGCGCCGGAGGTCTGGGTGAAAGAGGCGATCAGGGGTGGCGTGATAGCCTTATAGGCCGTCCCCGTTCGCTTCAGGAGCATCGAGCATGTCGCAGGAACTTCGCACCCTGTATCCCGAGATCGAGCCGTATGACACCGGCATGCTCAAGGTGTCGGACCTGCACACGCTGTACTACGAACAGAGCGGCAATCCCAACGGCAAGCCGGTAGTGTTCCTGCATGGCGGCCCGGGCGGCGGCACCAATCCGAAGTGCCGGCGCTTCTTCGATCCGGCGGTGTATCGCATCGTGCTGTTCGATCAGCGCGGCTGCGGCAAGTCCACGCCGCATGCGGAATTGCACGAGAACACCACCTGGAACCTGGTCAACGACATCGAGCGCATCCGCGGGCATCTGGGCATCGATCGCTGGCAGGTGTTCGGCGGCTCCTGGGGTTCGACGCTGGCGCTCGCCTATGCGCAGACGCATCCGGAGCGCGTGACTGAGCTGGTGTTGCGCGGCATCTTCATGCTGCGTCGCTGGGAACTGGAGTGGTTCTACCAGAAGGGTTGCGACGCGCTGTATCCCGATGCCTGGGAAACCTATCTGAAGGCGATCCCCGAGGTGGAGCACGGCGACCTGATGAGCGCCTACTACCGTCGCCTGACCAGCAGCGACCCGATCGAACGCGTGGAAGCCGCGCGTGCATGGTCGGTATGGGAGGGCGCCACCAGTTACCTGTGGCAGGACGAAAGCCATATCCAGTCCAGCGGCGAAGACGAATTCGCCTTGGCCTTTGCCCGCATCGAATGCCACTACTTCGTGCACGGCGGCTTCTTCGAACATGATGACCAGCTGCTGCGCAACGTCGAGCGCATCCGCAAGATTCCTGCCGTGATCGTGCAGGGTCGCTACGACGTGGTGTGCCCGATGCGCAGCGCCTGGGATCTGCATCGTGCGTGGCCGGAAGCGGATCTGCGCATCGTGCAGGATGCCGGTCACTCTGCATTCGAGCCGGGCAATATCTCGGAGCTGATCAACGCGACCGATCGTTTCCGCGGCTGATTGAGCCCCACTGACGTACGCGAACCCCGGTAGCCATCTGCCGGGGTTTTCTTATGTCTGCGACATGGCCAGCCGGGGAAACACGTGCAGGCTGACGTGCGCACGCTTGGCCTGGCGCTTGGCGCGCGCGGCGAGCATGGCGATCGATTGCGCGCGCTGCGGCAGCGGTGGCGCCAGCTCCACTGCTCCCATCACCACCGTCGTAAACGGGAAGAATTGCGGCTCGCCGCGACGATCCTTGCCTTGCAGTCCGCCGTGGAAGATGTCCAGCGCATCGAACAGTTGCGGCGAGCGCGCATTGAACGCATCGATCACCCGCTGGCAGCGCRCCTCCCAGTCGCCGCTCTGGAACAGCACCACGAAATCGTCGCCGCCGATATGGCCGATGAAATCCAGCGCCGGGTCCACGTGCTCGCTGAGCAGCCCTGACAGCAGGCGGATCATCTCGTCGCCGCGCGAATAGCCGTAGTGATCGTTGAACGGTTTGAAGTCGGTGAGATCGACGTGCACCACGGTGAAACACTCGCCGCCATCGATCAGCCGTTCCAGATGTTCGGTGGTGGGGATATTGCCGGGCAGGAAGGTCAGCGGGTTCGCGTGCCGCGCTGCTTCGATACGCAGCTCGCTCACGCGACGCACCAGGGCCTCGCCCGTGCCCAGGCCCAGATAGACGCCCTTGCGCGTCACGATGAAACCGTCGGCGAGATAGCGTTGATCTTCGCCGCGCAGCACGTCGGCCAGACTTTCGAGGCTGCGGTTTTCATCGCATACCAGCGGCGCGCTGTTCATCAGCGCCGTGCATGACTTGCGCGCCAGCAGTTCGCGGGCAAAGGGCTGCGCCATGCGCTCGTTGACCAGGCGGCGATTGATCAGGCCGATCGGATGCCCGTCCTTGACCACCGCCACCGCGTGCAGCTCGGGATGATCGACGAACAGCGCCATCACCTCGTCGTTGGTCTGACGCGGCTGCACGGCGGGCGCCTCGATCAACAGGTGGCTCACTTGCGTGGGACGCTGCGTGACCGGGCCGCGCGGGCGCGGCAGCACTGACACTGCCGCCGTACGCAACACTTGCCGGGATTCGGCGCTGGCTTCGCGGACAATGTGTTCGGCAGGACGGCCAATCAGGAAGCCTTGCGCATAGGGGATACCCAGGTCGCGCAAGACGCGCAGGTCCGCCGGGTCTTCCACGCCTTCGCCGACCAGGTCGGTGCCCAGCGATTCGGCGACCTGGCAAAGCGAGCGCACGATGGCCAGGCGTCCCGCGCTGCGCGACACGCCGTTGATGAGGTATCGGTCGATCTTCACCACGTCGGGGTGGATCTCGTTCCACATCTCGAAGTTGGAATGGCCGTTGCCGAAATCGTCCAGCGCGACGCGGATGCCATGCGCGCGCAGATAGCCCAGCGCATGGGCGAGGCGGGCAGGGCTTTCTACCACATCGCGCTCGGTCACTTCGATGGTGACGCGGGCGGGGTCGAGGCCGCAGGCCGACAGTGCCAGCAGCACGTCGTCCGGGCGCAAGGTGTCGTGCAGGATGGCGTGCGCGCTCAGGTTCACCAGCAGGCGGCCCGCTGCCGCCTGCGCTTCGAACGCACTGCATAGCGTGCGTGCGGCATGCAATTCCAGCTCCGCCAGTCGGCCCTCCATGCGGGCCAGATCCAGCAGATCGAGGATCGACAGTTCGCCCGGCATGAAGGCACAGCGGCTCAGGCCCTCGTGCGCCACCACTTCGAGCGTGTCCACGCGCACCACCGGCTGAAAGACCGGCTGCAGGCTTCCTGCGGCGAGCGCGCGCTCAAGCACGGCTTGTGGCGTGTAGTGGGGGAGGGGTCTGGCTGGCATGCCCTGTTCGATGTCAGGCCGCGGCCCGCGTTGGATGCACCTTGGCAGATGAGAGCCCCGCTTCATGCGGCGACCCGTGGTGGCCTTCCGTTTGGGGAAGGCGGAAAAACGCGACTTGCCGCATCAGCGTGTCGGCATCGGTGGCCAGCGCGCGGCCGGTGTACTTGATGTCTTCGACCAGCTCGGCGTTGGCCTGGGTCATGCCGTCCATTGCCATCACCGCGCGATTGACCTGGCCGATGCCACTGACCTGGGACAGCGTGGCGCCGGAAATCTGCGAGACGCGCGTCGATACATTGGCGATGCTGAGCACGATGCCGTCGAGCGCCTCGCCCGAGCGCGTCACGCGTTCGCGTGCGGTGACGACGGCGTCGCCGCTGCGTTCCACCAGGCGACGGATGTCCTTGCCGGCATCCACGCAACGGCGCGCGAGCTGGCGCACTTCGGTGGCCACCACGGCGAATCCGCGGCCACGCTCGCCTGCCTGCGCCGCTTCGATGGCTGCGTTGAGCGAGAGCAGGTTGGTCTGGAACGCAATGCTGTCGACCAGGTCGACGATCTCCGCGATATCGCGGCTGGCCTTTTCGATGGCGAGCATCGAATCGATGGCTTCGTCTGCCACCTGGCGGCCATGCTCGGCGTGCTCCAGGGCATCGCGTGCCGCGGCCGCTGCGCCATCGGCGTGGCCCGCACCCAGTGCGGCGGTATCCGCCATATGGGTCATCGACGCGCTTGTCTGCTCCAGGCTGGCCGCTTGCGCCTGCGTGCGCGAGCTCAGCGCTTCGTTGTCCAAGGCAAGCCGACGCGCGCGTTCGCCCACCGATTCGGCACCGACGCGTACTTCGGTCAGCACCTGGGTGAGCTGGGTATCCATGGAGGCGAGCGCGCCCAGCAGTTTGCCCAGCTCGTCGTTGGAGCCGACGTCGATCGCCTCGCCCAGCGTGCCGGCGGCGATGCGTTCGGCCACCTGCGTGGCGCGCGTGAGGCGTTGCATGAGCGAGCGCATCAGCGCGCCATCCATCAGGATGGTGACGGCGAGCGCCACGCCCAGCAGCACCAGCAAAAGCACCATGCCGTCGCGATCCGCCGCGCGCTGCATGGCCACCTGCTTGTTGCCCTTGGCAAGCGCGGACTGGAACAGGTTGGCGAAGTCGCTCTGCAGGGGCTCATAGGCCGGCTGCACTTCGGTGGTGAGCTTGAGGCCGCCGATATCGAACTGACCCGCATCGAGCAGGGCGAGGGTCTCGTCGATGATGCGGTCGGCTTCGGCGCGATGGGCGGTGGTGAGCTTGAGCGCCTGCGCCTGTTCCTGCGCCAGTTCGCTGCCCAGCAGCGTCTTCCAGTGGCGCTCGGCATCGATGCGATCGGCGTGGATGCGCGTGTGTGCGTCTTCCACCGCCGAGGGCAACTGGGACATCACGGCATGGACCAGCACCTGCAGTGTGCTGTTGTAGTCGTTCTGCACGCGGCCCACGTCGGCGACCGGGCTGAGCGAACCGTCGACCAGACCCTGGATGCGCGTGTCCGCGCGATGCAACTGCACCATGCCGGCCACGCAGGTGATCGCCAGCAGCGACACGATGGCCAGCAGGCGCAACAGCAGACGCTGGCGCAGCGTCAATCCGGTGGTCGGCTTGGAGAACTTGAACATGGGGAAGTCCGGGGTGAGGGAACTGCAAGAGCTGTCGGCTCACCGCGCGGTAACTTTAGCCAAAAATGCAGGAAAAGCGCTTTATCTTCAACTTGTTATGACTGCCTCGCGGGGTCGAGGCGACGCGGAAATCATGGCACGGGAAGATGTCGTCTCCGTGACTTATGTGCTGCACTTCTCATGCTTGAGTCAAAGAAAAACCCCGCCGATGAGGGCGGGGTTTTGGCGGAACGTGAGATGCCGATGCTCAGCTGGCGGGCAATTGCTTGGTGCCGAAGATCTTGTCGCCCGCATCGCCGAGCCCGGGCAGGATGTAGCCGTGCTCGTTGAGCCGCTCGTCGATGGACGCGGTATAGATCTCCACATCCGGATGCGCCGCTTCGATGCGCTTGAGGCCTTCGGGCGCGGCGACCAGGAACAGTCCCTTGATGCGCTTGCAACCGGCGGCCTTGAGCATGTCCACCGTGGCAATCAGGGTGCCGGCGGTGGCCAGCATGGGATCGACGATCAGCGCGATGCGCTCGTCCATGCGGCCGGTGAGCTTCTCGTAATAGGTGATGGGCTCGAGCGTCTCCTCGTTGCGCTGCAGGCCGACCACACTCACCTTGGCCGCGGGAATCATGTCGAGCACGCCGGGCAGCATGCCCAGGCCGGCGCGCAGGATCGGCACGATGGTGACCTTCTTGCCCTTGATCTGGTGCACGGTGAGCGGACCGGCCCAGCCTTCGATGCGCTGCTCGACGGTTTCCAGATCCTTGGTGGCTTCGTAGGTCAACAGCGAAGCCACTTCCGAGGCCAGCTCGCGAAATTCCTTGGTGCTGATGCCGGCGCGGCGCATCAGGCCGAGCTTGTGCTGGATCAGGGGGTGATGGACTTCGACGATTTTCATGGGCAAACCTGGCGGCAGAGTCGGTGAATTGTCACTCACGCGGCGTGATGAGGGCGAGCGGTTTGTCCAGCCGAAGCTCGCGATCGATACCCGCCTTCGCGACCAGTTCCGCATCGTGGCTGACCAGGATCAGCGAGCCGCGATAGGTCGCCAATGCCTGCTCGAGCAGCTGGCGGCTGTCCAGATCCAGATGGCTGTCCGGCTCGTCGAGCAGCAACAGGTCATAGGGTTCACGCGCGCTGTCGAGTGCCAGCAGGGCGAGCTTCACGCGTTCGCCCCCGCTCAGCGCACCGGCGGCCACGTCGGCACGCTCGCCACGCAGGCCGATGCCCGCGAGATATTCGCGATAGCGCGTCGGTGCATGGCCGGGCGACAGCTCGCGCAGGTTCTCCAGAGCGCTGTGTTGGTCATCCAGCAAGCTGTAGTGCTGGTCGATCAGCAGCAAGCGTTCGCCACGCCGGAGTTGTCCGCCGCGTGGGGGTAAACGCCCGGCGATGGCGGCGAGCAGGCTGGATTTGCCGCTGCCGTTGTCGCCGTGCAGGTAAAGGCGTTCGCCCGGTGCGAGATGCAGATTGATCGGCTGGTCATGTCCGTAGGGCGGTATGAAGTCGTGCAATTGGAACGATGCACGCGTCGCCGCATGCTCACCCAGGTCGAAACGCTGGGCGCGATGCACGTCCACGCGAGCACGGGCCTCGGAGAGTTGTTCGTGTTGCCTGGCTTGTTGCAAACGCTGCGCGGTGAGCAGGCGGGCACCGGTGTCTTCCGAGCGCTGCTTGCGTCGATCCAGCAGGATGGTGGGCATGTTCGCGTTTGCACGTTCGCGCTGGGCTTTCTGTTGTTGCCTGGCGAGACGTTGCCGCTCTTCGTGCTGTTTGCGCTCGAGCATCTTCTGCTCGCGTCGCGCCTGATCCAGTTGCCGCCCGGCCGCCTGTTGGTCGGCATCGCGTCGCGCGGCATAGGCGGCGTAGTCGCCGCCATAGCGACGCAAGCCTTGCGGTGAGAGTTCGTCGATGCTTTCCACGTCGGCCAGCAGTGCGCGGTCGTGGCTGATCAGCAGATAGCCGCCCGCGTGTGCCGTCAGCTTTTCGCGCAACCAATGCCGGCCGCGACGATCCAGGTGATTGCCCGGCTCATCGAGTATCAGGAAATGCTGGTCGTGTTCGAACAACTGCGTGAGCTGCAGGCGCACGCGTTCGCCGCCGCTGAGGCTCTCCCATGGCCGTGCCAGATCGCTCGGTAGCGCGGCCTGTTCCAGCCATCGACTAGCCCGTTCGTACACGGTCCAGTCGTCGGCAAGCGCCTGGAAATCCGCAGGATCAACGCTGCCTGCCTCGATCCGGCGCAGCGCATCGAGTTTGTGCTCCACGCCCAATGCCGCAGCGATGCTGCCGCCGAACGCTGGCCAGCGTTGCGGTAGATAGGCGAGCTCGACGGTGCGCGCGACCTGGCCGTGGGTGGGTTCGATCCGGCCAGCAAGGATCTGACCGAGCAGAGACTTGCCGCTGCCATTGCGTCCGACCAGTGCATGGCGGCCAACGGAAAAGGACGTCTCGAGTTTTTCGAAAACGGGATCGCGACCCGGCAAAGCAAAGCCGAGCTGATGGATAAACATGGCTATGGCTGTCATAGACCCTCCGATAGGGGAGTGGCATACGACAAGGGGTCTGGCGCTTAAGCGCGCTGTGGGATGTCGACCGCCCTGTCACTCGTGGCCAGACGCAACGCACCCAAAGTGGGAGCAATCGGTTGGCAGGCGAGCGGCTTAGAGGCGCATGTCGGCGGTGAATCCCTGGAAGGCTTGAGAGTGCGCAGGATAGCAGCAGAACCTCAAGCGGCAATAAAAAGGGCGCCGATAAAACCGGCGCCCTGGTGGCTTGCTCAAAAATGCGATCAATGGCCCGCGTTGGGCGTACCGCTCAGGCAGGCGCTCATGAACTGCTTGCGCTCGTCGCCCTTGAGCGTCTTGGCATGCGGATCGGCATTGCAGGCCTTCATCTTTTCCTGCTGGGTCATCTTGGCCGGTGCGGCGCTTTCGCCCTTCAGGCAGCTGCTCATGAAGGTCTTGCGCTCGTCGCCGGTCTTGCCCGTGGCCTGCTTGTTGCAGTCGGTCATGCGCTGCTGCTGCGAGTTCTTGGCGGGCGCGCTGCTGCTTGCCGCCTGCGGCGCGGCGAAGGCGGTGGAGGCAGCGAAGGCCAGCGCAACGCTGGCAACCATCAGACTCAAACGCGAAGACATGCGGGTACCCTCCTGGATGACATGACCGGCGAACGCCGGCGTCGCAAGTCTATGCCTGCCGACAGGTCGCGTGGGAGGGCGCGCGTGGTCGCCGAGGCGTCCCGTTCAGCAAGCCGGAGGGGGACAGGAGAATCGGACTTTTCTTAGCCTGGCGGGGCGCCAAAGGAAAGGCCACGCCCGTCGCCGGGCGTGGCCTCCCAGGGATTTGAAGCTACCGATCAGTGACCGTGGTCGTGCCCTTGGTCATCGTCGTCGTGATGGCCATGCCCGTGGTCGTCGTCATCGTGATGACCATGGCCTTGTTCGCCGAACAATCCCGGCACGAACAGATCGACCACGAAACCATCGTGATCGGACACGCCAATCGCCTTGCGCACGTCGGTGGCGCTGGCCGCATCGGCCTCGGTCTGCACCGGCGCATCGAGATCGGCGCGGCCGTACTGCATCTTCAGGAAGCGCAGTCGGGCGACATCGTTCATCAGCGCATGATCGAGCACTTGCACGGTGGGCACCTCGCGGCCCGAGTTGCCGGAGCCTGCCGTGGTATAGCCCTGGATCGGGCCAAATGCCTCGGTGTAGAGGAACGAGTAGCGATCGTTCTGCGGCACCGATTCGACCGCATTCCACAGGGCAGGGCGCACGATGTTCTTGCCCAGCTTCAGCTGGTTTTCGCTGTCCTTGTACTTGCCCGAGGCCAGTCCCACCACGTCCACCCAGCCATCGCTGAACTGGTAGGCGTTGAAGTCGCCCACCACCATCAACGGCAGCCACGGATTGGTGCCCTGCAGGCTTTGCACCTGGCGTGCCAGCGAACTGGCTTGCAGGAAGCGCTTCTGACGGTCGCGCACGGCGCTGTCGTCGTTGTCGTCGACGTTGGTGCGAGCCTTCATGTGCACCGAGATCACCTGGAAGCGAACGCCGCGCGCTTCGGCGGTGAGCAACAGCGGCGGATGGTCGTGCACGAACGCGGTCTGGCCGTTGTCGTTCCAGGTTTCGTCGGCGGCCAGCTGCTGCACGGACACCACGCGGACGCGGTCGCTGCGCACCAGGAAGCCCACGTTGATGCCGCTGGGATCGTGTCCGGGCACCAGGTAGGCCTGGTACTTGGCGCGATAGTCGTCACCCAACTGCGTGGCCAAACCTTGTAGCAGCGGCAGGCTCTTCACTTCCTCCACTGACAACACGTCGGGCAACTGCAGCACGCTGCCGATATAGGCGGACAGGCGCTGCGTCTTCAAGGCCACTTCATCGGCCGTCGGCTCCTTGCTGTCGCCGCTGCAGGTAAAGACGGTGTTGAAGTTGGTGTCGCAGAAGCGCTCGGTGTTGAACGCACCGATGCGCAGTGCGTACGGCGCGGTCAGTGAAACGGAGCGCGGCATTTCCGCGACGTGCTTCAAGCTGATCTTGGTCGGGATGAAGGTGTAGGCACCGAAGTCGTAGGAGATGATGCCTTCGGCTCGGAACGTGGTGCCCGCCACGAACGGCGTGTTGAGCGGCACGGCGCCGAAGTCCGCGGTATTCATCTTGAATACTTCCGGGTTGCCGCTCCAGTTGGCTAGCTGCACACCGTCAGGCACCGGCACGCCATAGCGCACGCCGGGGAGACGCAACGAGCGCTTGCCGTTCGCGGTGATGCTCACTTCCGCATACGGCTCGCCGCTGAAACGCTTGTTGCCCGTGTTGATCATGCCGTTCTCGATCACCACGCGCATGCCCACGAAGCACTGGAAGTTGGTTGCGCCGCACGACAGCTTGGTCGGATCGGACGACGGGATCGCATCGCCAAACACCACCGCCTTCGGCAGGCGCGCGCCATGCGAGCTCACCGTCACCACGGGGCTGGTGAGTTCGGGCAACTGATAGTAGTTGGCGACCCTGGCGTCCACGTTCACCACATCGCCCACCGCCACCGTCGGCGTGCTGGAGGTGAACACATAGATGCCGTTGGACGTGAGCGCATCGGCATCGGCGCGTGCGTCGGGCGTCTGCATGGTGAAGCCCGCCGGGCCCACCGCGGTGACGATGTTGCCCGTGGTCTTAACCGGCTTGCCGAGCAGCGGCGAGATCTGATCGCGCCCCTGGATCTGCCAGATCTCGGCAGCAACCGGGATGTCGTAGAGGATCGCGCCGATCGCCGTATCGCGCGACAGCGGAAGATTGCCGCTGGGCTGGCTCAGCTTGACCTCGAAGGCCTTGTCGTCGCTCGGCGTGGTGCGGCCGTGCACCACCACGTTGAAGTTCGCCTGCATCTGCCCTTCGGCGATGCTGACGTTGGTATCGAGCGCGTCGTAGTCATGATTGGCCACCGTAGCCGTGCCATCGAGCGTCGCCACGTGCACCGCGACGCCACCCGTGGGCGCAGGCTGGGTGAGTGAGACGGTGAAAGGCATTTGGACGTCCGCCGCACCGCGCACCGTGGCGCTTGCATCGGCGATGGACAACGCCTGGCCCAGCACGACGCACGAGCTTGCGCTGTTGTGCGGCGCCGTGGGAGACACCACGTTGAAATCCGCCTGGTTGTCGCCGGTGTTTTGCGGCAGGCCCGCGGCCGTGGGCTTGCGGCCATAGCCCTTATCGGCATTCGTGGTGCCGAGCGACGCCAGTGGCGTGCCGGCCTTGTACGCAGAACCAGTGGAGAGGCCGACCTGATCAACCAGCTGGCCCGAACCATCGAGGATGGCCAGACCGCCGTCGTCGGTGACGCCTGTGCTGTACTTGAGATCGCCGGCCACGCTGCCGGAATAACCGCTGCTCGCGCTGTTGGTGAGCAACAGATAGCAGCCCGGCGCGATGGACGTGCCGCTCGGCAGCGTCAGGCGCGTGCCGGTGGTGCCGCTGACGTTGGAGGCGTTGAATTTGTAGCCCGACAGATCCAGCGCCTTGCTGCCGCTGTTGAACAGCTCGACGAATTCGTCGTTGCCGCCGGCGGGGCCACGGACGCGAAACTGACTGATGTTGAGATCTGCCGCTTGCGCAGCGGTTGCCGACAGGGCGAGCAACAGTGCGACTAATAGGGCACGTCGAATGTGCGTTGGTTTCATTAACCACTCCCTTCCTGGGTCCGGGGCGGACCCCATCAGGGAGAGGCTAAGTAGCTATTGCGACAGTTTTGCGAAGGAAGTTGCGGCGGCGCTTCATTTTGCGAAGCGCTTTGCGTTCTGCTGTGTGACCGGCATCGTCGACGTTGCGTGAACGACGCCGGTCATGTCGCTGCCTCAGGCCGCTTCGGCCTTCACCGTCTTGAGCTTGCGCGGCCCCTGCAGCAGGGCCTGACGCACATGCGAAACGACCAGGTCCACTTCGTCGCTGGTCACCAGGAAGTGCGGCGTGAAGCGCAGCGAGTTGGTACCGCCGTGGATCACGCCGACGCCGCGCTCGCGCATGAACTCCTCGATCGAATCGGCGCCGTAGCACTTGAACTCCGGTGCCAGCTCGCAGGAGAACAACAGGCCGGTGCCCTGCACCTTGGTGATCAGGCCGCCCAGTTCGTTCTTGAGCGCATTGAGCTTGTCGACGAATTCCTTGCCGCGCTCGCGGATGTTGTTGCGCACCTCGTCGGTGAGCAGGTCGAGCGTGGCGAGCGCCACATCGAGCGCGCGCGGATTGGCCGTCATGGTGTTGCCGTAGATGCCCTTGCGGTACAGCTCGGCGGTGCGCGCAGTGACAGCCAGCACGGACAGCGGATACTGGCCGGCGTTGAGCGCCTTGGAGAAGGTTTCCATATCCGGCGGCGCGAGTTTCTCGAAGCCCGGATAATCGGTGACCGACAACACGCCGTGCGCACGCAGGCCCGCCTGGATGGAGTCGACCAGCAACAGCGAACCGTGCGCTTCGGTGAGCGCGCGCGCCTTCTGGTAGAACTCCGGCGTCACCGCGCGGCCCGGATCGCCTTCGCCCATCACCGGTTCCAGGAACATCGCCTCGATAAACCAGCCGTTCTTGTCCGCGTCGGCAAACACGGCTTCGAGCTGGGCGATGTCGTAAGGCTGCACGGTGAGCAGCGTGTCTTCGTGGCGATAGCTGGCCAGATGCTGCAGGTAAGTCTTGCGCGTGGAATCGGAATACAGCGCCGGCTTGTCGGTGCGACCGTGGAAGGCGCCCTTGACCACCAGGCGCTTGATGGTGCGACCGGCATAGCGTGCGCCCGGATCGGTCAGCAGCTTGGCATTGACGTCGGCAATGCGACAGGCCAGGCCCACCGACTCCGAACCGGAATTGAGCGCGAGGTAACGCGTATACGGATTGCCGTCGCGGTGGCGGCCCAGTTCGCGATCCATCGCCTTGGCAAAACGCATCTGCGAGATGCTCGGCGTCATCACATTGGCCATCACCTGCGGACGTGCCAGCGCGGCGTCGATGGCGGCGTTGTTGTGGCCAAAGCCAAGCATGCCGTAGCCGCCGTTGTCGTGGATCACGGCGCCCTTGAAACTCACTACCCACGGGCCGCGCGCAGCAGCGGGCAGGTACGGGTTGATGGCATCGTCCGGATAGAAGTTGACGAATTCGGACTGCACCTGCGCCATCTGTTCGGCTTCGTCGAGCTTGAGGAAGTCGCCGAGTTCAGCGCGCAGTTCACGATGACGCGTCACTGCATCGCTGATCGCCTGCACCAGGTCAGGATGACTGCCCGCGTAGCGTTCGATGGTGGCTTCATCGAGGCCACTGGTCTGCGGTGCGCCGCCGAATTCGCGCATTTCGCGCAGCTGATCAATCACACCCATGGGTAACTCCTTCAAAGTCGACTTGCCTGCCGTCCCGATGGCATGCGCATCGATATGTCTACGAATGCGTTGCGGAAACGCGAAACCGTTCAGCGTTTCTCTTGGCCCGTGAGAGCCATGCCGCACTGCGATCCGTCACGGATGTGGCAATGCAACGACTGCCTGAGCATAGCGCGGCGGTGTCGCCGCCGGTACCCCGGGTGACGCTTGTCATGTGTGGTAGCTGACGGGGTCAACTGCCGGCAAACCCTTGCACTGCCTAGCATGGCAGGCAACAAGGAGGAGCCATGAACCCATCTGCCGCAGTGGTGGCCAGCCTGTCTGGCGCAGTCAAACGTTACGGCGCTTTAACGGCGCTGGATGGTCTGGACCTCATGCTGCACCGCGGCGAACTACTCGCCTTGCTCGGCCCCAACGGCGCTGGCAAAAGCACGGCGATCAGCCTGCTGCTGGGCTTGTTGCGCGCCGACGCGGGCAAGGTGGAATTGTTTGGCCAGGATCCGCAGGCGATCGACGCGCGCCGTCGCATCGGCGTGATGCTGCAGTCGGCCTTTCTGCCATCGACGCTGACTGTATCGGAACTGTTACGCCTCACCATGAGCTATTACCCCGCGCCGCGTTCACTGGCGGAAAGCGCGGAGATGGCCGGTGTGACCGATCTGCTCTCCCGTCGCTATGCAGCGCTGTCCGGTGGCCAGCAGCGCCGCGTGCAGTTTGCGCTGGCGTTGTGCGGAAGGCCGGAGTTGCTGTTTCTGGATGAGCCCACGGTCGGCATGGATATCGACGCACGGCAAAAACTATGGGCGGCGATTGGACGACTCATCGCCGAAGGTTGTTCCGTCGTGCTCACCACACATTACCTGGAAGAAGCCGAAGCGCTGGCGCAACGCGTAGTAGTGCTTGGCAAGGGCCGCGTATTGAGCCAGGGCAGCGTGGATGAGCTGCGTGCGCATGTAGCGGTGACGCGCATCCGCTGCATCAGCGATCTCGATGCGAGCGCGCTCGCGCAATGGCCGCACGTATCGCATGCCGAACGCGACGGGACGCACCTGCTTTTGCACAGCGATGCGCCCGAACGCGTGCTGCGCCGCTTGCTCGATGCCGATCCCTTGTTGTCGGAGCTGGAAGTGCGTCGCGCCGGCCTCGCCGAGGCGTTCACCGAGTTGACCCGCGAGAGCGTCGCTGAAAAGGAGGCTGCGTAATGTCCGTGACCGCCATCCACAGCCTGCCATATGAAGGCATGACGTCTCGCCGCCTGCTCGCGGCCTACGCCATGGAGGCGCGCAGCGAATGCCTGCGCTACTTCCGCTCGCCCGGCTTCCTGCTGCCGGTGACCTTGTTTCCCACCATGTTCTACCTGTTGTTCGGCATCGTGATGAATCACAACGCCGATGCGAACACGGCGCGCTATCTGCTGGCGAGCTATGGCGTGTTCGGCGTGATGAGCCCGGGTCTGTTCGGCTTTGGCGTCTCTTTGGCGATGGAGCGTGAAAACGGCCTGCTGACGCTCAAGCGGGCGATGCCGATGCCGCCCGGTGCGTATCTGCTGGGCAAGATGGTGATGGCGATGCTGGCCGCCGCCATGGTGATGCTGTTGCTGCTGGCGCTGGGCATCGGTCTGGCGCACGTGCAGTTGGGCGTGCTGCAGGCGCTGGTGTTCATCGTCACCGGCATGTTGGGCGTGCTGCCGTTCTGCGCACTGGGCATGCTGGTGGGTACGCTGGTGAAAGGTCAGGGTGCGCCGGGCGTCATCAACCTCATCTATTTGCCCATGTCGTTCCTGTCGGGGCTATGGATTCCGCTTTCCGCACTCCCGCAGGCGCTGCAGCGCATGGCACCGGTCTGGCCCAGCGCCCACCTGCAGCAACTGGCGCTGGGTTCGCTCGGGCTGGGTCACTCCAACGCATGGCCGCACCTGCTTGTGCTCATGGCCTATGGCGTGGGTTTCTTCCTGCTGGCGGCCCGGCGCCTGCATCGGGTGGGTTGAAGTAGCATGCACGAAGGGCGGACGGATCACGGGGAGCGGGACACGGTGCGTCAGTGGCTACGAGCTTGGTTTACGCCGGCGCCGGATTCTCTGGCGGCGATCAGCATGCACAAAGGCAAGTCGCCGTGGGTGGATGCGGTGCATCTGCTGTGGTCGGTGTGGGTGTTCGTGATACCCGCGTTCGATCACTACACCTGGCAGTGGGCCTGGATCACTCTCTTCAGTTATCCGCTGTTCCTGGTTCTGTATGCACAGGCTTGCATCGCGTCCCGTCGCCAGTCGCGTTACTACGCCTTGGCGCTGGTCGCCTTGTCGATGCTGCTGCTGCGCTGGTACCCCAGCGGGCTCACCTATTTCGTGTACGGCACCATCATGCTGCGCAGCTGCCGCATGAAGCTGAGCCTCTACATGGGGCTGCTGGCACTCCTCAACGTGATGCTCATCGTCGAGGTGCGCCTGCTGCACTATCCGTGGCAGGCGATCATCTGGATACCCGTCACCTCGATCATTGTCGGCCTGGTGGTGCACGCCGAGCGCCTCAGTGAGGAAAAGGAGGCCGAGCTTCGGTTGTCGCACGATGAAGTACGCCGGCTGGCGGCGCTGGCCGAGCGCGAGCGTATCGGTCGCGACCTGCATGACTTGCTGGGACACACGCTGTCGCTGATCACCTTGAAGCTGGAGCTGTCGCGCAAGCTGTTCGATCGCGATACCGAAGCGGCCAAGCGCGAAAT
This sequence comes from Dyella sp. 01N448, assembly GCF_056399225.1. Classification (NCBI taxonomy): domain Bacteria; kingdom Pseudomonadati; phylum Pseudomonadota; class Gammaproteobacteria; order Lysobacterales; family Rhodanobacteraceae; genus Dyella; species Dyella sp. 01N448. The sequence goes on from NZ_JBFTQX010000003.1 coordinate 217,654, forward strand.
GGCCGAGGCAGAACGCGTGGCACGGCATGCTTTGTCGGAGGTTCGCACGGCCGTCTCAGGCATCCGCGCCACCGACTTGGCCGCCGAGCTTGCCGCGGCGCGACTGATGCTGGAATCGTCGGCCGTATCGTTCGAATGCGGCGAGCTGCCGCCTTCCTTGCCGGTCGAGGTCGAGCGAGGACTGGCACTCGTCCTGCGCGAAGCCGTCACCAACATCGCGCGGCACGCGCGAGCAAGTCGTGCGCGGGTGCTCACCGACGTTGCCAATCAGACTCTGAAGCTGTGCATCCAGGACGATGGACGCGGCGGCATCGATGTACACGGCAATGGCCTCAAGGGCATGTGCGAACGGGTCAAAGCACTGGGCGGCACCCTGGAGGTGCTCTCGCCGGTGGGACAAGGCACCCGCCTGATCATCACCGTGCCGCTGCGTCCGCGCTCGGTATTTCGCGACCTTGGCCAGATCGACGGGACGCCCGATTCGCCCGCGACAGGTTGGTCACCGCAGGAGCGGCAGGCGACATGAGCCGCTGGCTGAAACCGCATCCCGACTCCCTGCTGGGCAGGCTCGGCTCCTCCAGTTACCTGCGCTGGGAGGCCATGGCGAATCTGGTGTGGGTCGCTGCGCTGCTGATCGGGCCGATCACCGATCCCCGGGCCGTATGGACGCGCTGGCTGGTGCCCACGCTGATCTCAGTGCCGCTGTATCTGTATTTGCACTTCAAGGTATACACGGCGCCCTATCGAAAACTGGCCTGGTATGCCGCGGGCATCGCTGTGCTCGGTTTGATGGTGTGGCCTTACAACGGCGTGGCGATCGGTTACGTAGTCTCCTCGGCCATGTGCTTTGCCTACCTGTCGTCGGTGCGTCGCTGGCTGACGGCCTTGGCTATCCTGGCCATGCCTACGGCTATCGTCGCCTATGAGCTGCATGTCTCGCCCTGGGTCATGCTGTTGATCGTCTTCGTGTCGTTGACCTCGGGCTTTGGGCATTTCCTGCGCATGAACAACCAGCGCAAGGACGTGGCGCTGCGTCTGTCGCAGGAAGAAGTACGCCGCCTCGCCACCCTGGCCGAACGCGAACGCATTGGCCGCGACCTGCACGACTTGCTCGGTCACACCTTGTCGCTGGTGGCGCTGAAGTCCGAACTCGCGCGCAAACTTGCGCTGGTCGATGCGGAGCGCGCCCAGCGTGAAATGGAGGAAGTCGAACGCGTCGCGCGCCATGCACTGGCCGAAGTGCGCACGGCGGTGACCGGCATGCGGCGCGGTGATCTGGCCGCGGAACTGGTGTCGGCCCGGCTCATGCTGGAAGCCTCCGGCGTCGGTTTTCATGGCGCTTTTTCCTGCGAGGTCCAGCTGCCCGCCCAGGTCGAAGCGCCGCTGGCCCTGGTGTTGCGTGAAGCGGTGACGAATATCTATCGCCACGCCAAGGCGAACACCGCGCGCGTCGACTTCACCATCGACAGGCACAGCTTCCACATGCGGGTTACGGATGACGGTTGCGGCGGCCTGAGCGTGCATGGCAATGGCGTGAGCGGCATGCGTGAACGCGTGCGTGCGCTGGGCGGCAGCCTGCAGATCGATTCGCCGCCGCGGCATGGCACGGTGCTGACCGTGCAGGTGCCCTTGGGCAAAGAGCAGATGTCGGTCGCCGCGTCCGAGGCGTCCGACATGGAGTTGAACAACAGGAGTGCTGCATGATTCGTGTATTGCTGGCCGAAGATCAGGCCATGGTGCGTGGCGCGTTGTCCGCGCTGCTCAATCTCGAAAGTGATATCGAGGTGCTTGGTTCGGCGGCGGATGGTGAGGCGGCGTGGCGCGAATTGCAGCGCATCAAGCCCGACGTGCTGGTCACTGATATCGAAATGCCTGGCCTGACCGGGCTGGAGCTCGCGCAGCGCATCCAGCGCCATGACATGCCGATCAAGGTCATCATCGTGACCACGTTTGCGCGGCCGGGTTTTCTTCGCCGCGCCCTGGATGCCGGCGTGTCCGGTTATTTGTTGAAGGATGCGCCGGCGGAGAACCTGGCCGAGGCGCTGCGCATGGTCCATCGCGGCGGACGCGCCATCGATCCGCAGCTGGCGCTGGAGGCCTGGTCCGAGGCCGACCCGCTGAACGATCGCGAGCGGCAGGTGCTGCGCCTGGCGGGCGAGGGACAGTCGGCCAACGACATCGCCACCCAGCTCAACCTGTCGCATGGCACCGTGCGCAACTACTTGTCCGAGGCCATCGGCAAGCTTGGCGCCGCCAATCGCATCGAGGCTTATCGGCTGGCCCGGCAGAAGGGTTGGCTGTAGCCGGCGCGTTCGGGAGCAATCGCGGGCGCGCCTTGTCCTGGCCTCGCCACGCCCCCGGCCGAGGGCCCGCCGCGGGTTTTGCGCGATAATGGCCTATTCGACGCCAGTATCCCGCCGTGAAGAAGACCGATTTCGATTTTGAGTTGCCGCCCGAGCTGATTGCGCAGGCACCGCTGTCCGAGCGTTCGGCCAGCCGCCTGCTGGTGCTCGACGTGGATGCGCAGTTGCGCCAGGACCGCATGTTCCGCGAACTGCCGACCTTCCTGCGCGAGGGCGACCTGCTGGTGTTCAACGACACGCGCGTGCTGCCTGCGCGCCTGTACGGTCGCAAGGACACCGGCGGTCAGGTGGAAATCCTGATCGAGCGCGTCACCGGTGCGCACGAAGCCACTGTGCAGCTGGGGGTGAGCAAGAAGCCGAAAGAGGGTGGCCGCATCGAGCTGGCTGATGGCAGCCATGCCGTGGTGCTGGGGCGCGACAACTCGTTCTTCCGTCTGCACTTCGAATCGCCCGAACCGCTGGAAAGGCTGCTGCTGAAACTCGGCGAAATGCCGCTGCCGCCGTATATCGAACGCCACGCCGATGCCAGCGACATGGAGCGCTACCAGACGGTGTTTGCGCGCGAGCCGGGTGCGGTGGCGGCGCCCACGGCCGGCCTGCATTTCGATGAGGCGATGCTGGCGACGCTACGCGAGCGCGGCATCCAGTTTGGCTACGTGACCCTGCACGTGGGCGCGGGCACCTTCCAGCCGATACGTGCCGATGACATCAAGGATCACCAGATGCATCGCGAGTGGCTCAACGTGGGCGCGAGCCTGGTGGAGCAGATCCGCCGCACGCGTGCGGCCGGCGGTCGCGTGATCGCGGTAGGCACCACCGTGGTGCGTGCGCTGGAGAGCGCGGTGCGCGACGGCGAACTGCAGCCGTTCGCGGGGGAAACGCAGATCTTCATTTTCCCGGGCTACAAGTTCAGCAGCATCGACGGCTTGCTGACCAACTTCCACCTGCCGCAATCGACCCTGCTGATGCTGGTGTCGGCGCTGGCGGGGCGCGACTTCATGCTGGGCTCGTATCGGCATGCGGTGGAGCAGAGGTATCGGTTTTTCTCGTATGGCGATGCGATGTTGATTTTGCCGAGGGGTTGAGCGGCAGCGGCACAACCCTCCCCTGTGGGAGCGCACCCTGTGCGCGACCGCCACGCGTGGGTGTACCGCTTCGTAGGCTTGTCGCGCACAGGGTGCGCTCCCACAGATTCTGCATTTTTTGGCTCGGAAAGCACGAAATCGCCGGACAGGCGATAATTCCCCCTATGACTTCCATGACTTTCGAACTCCAGGCCACCGACGGCGCGGCCCGCCGTGGCCGTCTCACATTCGACCGCGGCACGGTGGAAACGCCGGCCTTCATGCCGGTCGGCACCTATGGCTCGGTGAAAGCGATGACCCCGCGGGACGTCCGCGAGATCGGCGCCGAGATCATCCTGGGCAACACCTTCCACCTGTATCTGCGCCCCGGTCTCGAGGTGGTGGAGCAGTTCGGCGGCCTGCACAAGTTCATCGGGTGGGACAGGCCGATCCTCACCGATTCCGGCGGTTTCCAAGTGTTCTCGCTGGCGCACAAGCGCAAGATCACCGAGGAGGGCGTGGCCTTCGCCTCGCCGGTGGATGGCTCCAAAGTGTTCCTGTCGCCCGAAGAGTCCATGCGCATCCAGAAGGTGCTGGATTCGGATATCGCGATGATCTTCGACGAGTGCACGCCGTATCCGGCTACGGAGAAGGTGGCGTCCACCTCGATGGAACTGAGCCTGCGTTGGGCTGAGCGTTCGCGCCGCGCGTTCGACGATCTGAAAAATCCCAATGCGCTGTTCGGCATCGTGCAGGGCAGCGTCTATGAAAACCTGCGCCGTCGCTCGGCGGARGGTCTGGTGAACATCGGCTTCGACGGCTACGCCGTGGGCGGCCTCGCCGTGGGCGAGCCGGAGGCCGAGCGCAACCATGCGCTGGATTTCACCGTGCCCATGTTGCCGGCCGACAAGCCGCGCTACCTGATGGGCGTGGGCCGTCCGGAGGACATCGTGGAAGCGGTGCGCCGCGGCATCGACATGTTCGACTGCGTCATGCCCACCCGCAATGCACGTAACGGCTTCCTGTTCACCGCCGAAGGCACGCTGCGCATCCGCAACGCCAAATTCGCGCTGGACACCCGCGTGATCGAGGAAGGCTGCGACTGCTACGCCTGCAGCAACGGCTTCAGCCGCGCCTACCTGCGGCATCTTGACCGCTGCAACGAGATCCTCGGCAGCCAGCTGGCCACCATGCACAACCTGCGGCATTACCAGCGCCTGATGGCGGGGCTGCGCGAGGCCATCGCAGCGGGGAAGCTGGAAGACTTCGTGGCGGAGTTCTATGCACGCAGGGCGGGTGGGGTGGTGGCCTGAGCCTGAGGTTGGCGACGACTTCCCAGCTCGTCATTCCGGCGCAGGCCGGAATCCAGTGGCGGTATGGCCTGGTTTTCGCCTCAACGTAGAGCCTGCCCAGCGTTCTCGCGAAAACCCGCCTATATCGCTACTGGATTCCAGCCTGCGCCGGAATGACGAGCTAGGGATGGCTCTCCGGGGAACCTTCCGCCCCTCGCCCCGGTCCAGCCCTTGCAAACCACGCCCCCCGACGCCAGAACCCTTCACGGGCGGGCCTTGCAGCGCATGCAGGGGCCGGGGGCGCGTGGCATAATCCACGATCTTTTATCAGGTGTTGTCAGAAAACTCTGGCAATACCGCTACTTGCGAGACGAGCTGATGACTTTTCCGATGTCCTATGTGATTGCCCAGGCCGCTCCCGCAGCCGCTCCGGGGGGAAATCCCCTGATGAGCCTGGCCCTGCCGATCCTGCTGCTGGTGGTCATGTTCTTCGTCATGATCCGCCCGCAGATGAAGCGTCAGAAGGAGCACCGCGCCATGCTGACGGCCCTGTCCAAGGGTGACGAAGTGGTCACCAACGGCGGTATTGCCGGCAAGGTGGAAGAGATCGGTGAGAGCTTCATCACGGTCGAAATCGCCCCGAACGTGAAGATCAAGGTGCAGAAGGGCGCCGTGCAGCAGGTCCTGCCCAAGGGCTCGCTGAAGTCGTCCTGACGACTTGCCGGAGCGGAGGGGCTCCGGTCCACCGAAGCATTGCTCGCCACGGCTGCCTCAGCCGTGGCTTTTGACGGATTCAAGGCATGAGTGATTTTCCACGCTGGAAATATGCGCTGGTCGCCATCGTATTGGTGCTCGGTATTGTTTACGCGTTGCCCAATGTGTTCTTGCCGGTGCCTGCCGTGCAGATCACGGCCAACCGCAACGGGACGGTTGACCAGTCGATCGAACAGAAGGTGGTCGACGCGCTGAAGAAAGCCAACGTCGCCACGACCGGTGTCGAGCTCAATGGCGATCACCTGCTCGCCAGCTTCGCCAATGCCGACGTGCAGAAGAGCGCAGCCGATGCCATCAAGGCCTCGCTGGGCGATGACTACACGGTGGCGTTCAACCTGAAGTCGACGGTGCCGCATTGGCTGACGTCCATCGGCGCGAAGTCGATGCCGCTGGGCCTGGACCTTCAGGGCGGCGTGCACTTCCTCATGGAGGTCGATCAGAACGATGTGATCGACAAGCAGGAAACGCGTTACGCGGACGACATCCGCAGCCTGCTGCGCGAAAAGAACATCCGCTACGACTCGGTCGTGCGCAACCCGCAGCGCGGGCAGGGTGTGTCGGTGGTGCTCAAGTCCGCCGCCGACCGCACCGCCGCCGGCAACGCCATCACGGCGGATTATCCCGATCTCGCCGTGACGGACGGCAACGCCACCGGCGATCGTTTCCCGCTGAACGCGGCGGTGCGTCCGGACAAGGCGCGTGAGCTGTCGCTCAACACCATCCGCCAGAACCTGGGCACGCTGCGCAACCGCATCAACGCGCTGGGCGTGTCCGAGCCGATCATCCAGCAGCAGGGCGACAGCCGCATCGTGGTCGAGCTGGCCGGCGTGCAGGATACGGCCGAGGCGAAGAAGCTGATCGGCGCCGTGGCGACCCTGGAATACCGCTCCGGCTACGGCACGCCGCAGCAGGCGGTGGACGCTGCCCGCACCGGCATCGTTCCGCCCGACGCGCGCCTCTACAAGGATCGCGACGGCCGTCCGTATCTGCTGAGCAAGAACATCATCGTCACCGGCGACCAGTTGGTGGATGCTTCGTCCAGCTTCGACCAGCAGAGCGGCAGCCCGGCAGTGTCGGTGACGCTCAATGCGGCCGGCGCCAAGAAGATGCTCGACTTCACCACCAGCAACGTCGGCAAGCCGATGGGCGTGGTGTACGTGGAGCGCGTGGTCGACACCAAGGTGGTCGACGGCAAGGAAGTGCGCACGCCGAAGGTCACGGAAGAAGTGATCAACTACGCCACCATCAACGGCGTGTTTGGCAAGAACTTCCAGACGACCGGTCTGCGCAGTCCCAAGGACGCCTCCGATCTTGCGCTGCTGCTCAAGGGTGGTTCGCTGGCGGCGCCGGTGGACATCGTCGAAGAGCGCGTGATCGGTCCCAGCCTCGGCCAGGACAACATCCAGAAGGGTCTGCGCGCCGTGACGCTCGGCCTCGCCCTAGTGCTGCTGGCCGCTGCGTTCTACTACAAGCTGTTCGGTCTCGTGGCCGACGTGGCGCTGTTCTTCAACCTGGTGATCCTGATCGCCGTGATGTCGGCGGTCGGCGTGACGCTGACCATGCCGGGCATCGCCGGTATCGTGCTGACGCTGGGTATGGCGATCGACGCGAACGTGCTGATCTGCGAACGCATCCGTGAAGAACTGCGCAACGGCTCCTCGCCGCACGCGGCGATCCGCGCTGGTTACGACAAGGCGTGGGCCACCATTCTCGACGCCAACGTTACCCACCTTATTGCCGCACTCGCGCTGACCACGATGGGCTCGGGCCCGATCAAGGGCTTCGGCGTGACGCTGCTGATCGGTATCCTGACCTCGATGTTCACCTCGGTCACCGTGACGCACGCGATCACCGCGCTGATCCATGGTCATCGCAAGCTCAAGACGCTGTCGGTCTGAGGAATAAACACAAATGGAAATCTTCAACCACAACGCCAACGTGAACTTCCTCGGCATGAGGAAGTTCAGCGTCGGTCTCGCGATCTTGCTGATGGTCGCGTCCATCGTGCTCATCTCGGTGAAGCACCTGAACTACGGTCTGGACTTCACCGGCGGCGTGTCCATGGTGATGGACTACGACAACGCGGTGCAGGTCGGCGAAGTACGCGACGCGCTCGAAAAGGGCGGCATGGAGCATGCGCTGGTGCAGAGCCTGGGCGGCACCAAGGAAGTGTCCATTCGCCTGCAGCCGAAGGACGATCCGAACTCCGGCGTCGCCAATGGCGGCAAGGTTAACCTGGACAAGATCGCCGACGACGTCACCAAGGCCCTGCAGGCCGCGCGTCCGGATGCCAAGCTCAAGAGTCGCGACTACGTCGGCTCCGCCGTGGGCGAAGAGCTGCGCAGCGACGGCATCGTGGCTGCCATCGTGGTGGTGCTGGGCATCGGCTTGTACCTGGGTATCCGCTTCGAGTGGCGTTTCGCCGTGGCGGCCATCGCCACCGAGGCCCACGATGCGCTGGTGACGGTCGGCATCTTCGCGTTGACGCAGCGCGAGTTCGACCTGACGGTGCTTGCCTCGGTGCTGGCGGTGATCGGTTACTCGATCAACGACAAGGTGGTGGTGTTCGACCGCGTGCGCGAACTGTTCCGCCTGGCCCGCAAGGCCGAGCCGGAAGAGATCCTCAACCGTTCGATCAACAACACGCTGTCGCGTACCATCATCACCGCGCTGTTCACCGGCATCACCATGGCCGCGCTGTACTTCTTCGGCGGCCCGGCTGTGCACGGCTTCGCCATCACGATGCTGATCGGTATTCTGGTGGGTACGCTCTCCTCGATTTTCGTGGCGAGCCCGATCCTGCTGTGGCTGGGCGTGTCCAAGCAGGACCTGATGCCCAGGACCAAGGAAAATCCGGAGTTGGCGCGTCGTCCGTAACTGGCTCGCTGCTTTCGCTGAGAAGAGGCCCGGGGATTCCCGGGCCTTTTTCTTTGTGTGACTTCCAGGCTGGCCCATGTGCGTGCAGGACTTCCCCGATTGAAGGTCGCCTGCGCCGAACACTAGGATGGGCCAACACTGTCTCGGCCCTCTCGCATGTTTCGCGCTCCGAACCTCTGGAATGAATTCTTTGCGATCGTGCTGAGGCAACCCAGGCCAAGCGCCAAGGTGGCGGCAACGTTTCCGGAAGTCCGACGTTTCAGTACGTCGAATGGACCGGTCAGCAGCGTTGTGGTCCCCATCATGATCATCGGACTGCTTGGCGACATCCCGCTTTCATGGGTGCTGGTGTCGCTCTGCCACCCCGCCCATCCATGGTTGATCCATGGCATCGTTTTTATCGCCGGGCTGTATGCGGTCGGATGGGCATTGGCGGTGCGCAGCACAAGCTGCTCGATTCCCCATGCAATCGATGAGCACGCGCTGTGGCTAGGTGGTGGCATCCATTACGGCGGGAACATCCCGCGATCTTCCATTCGCCGCGTCCTTGCGTTCCACGAATCTCGTCAGGCCTGGGCGGGGGGCCATCAAATTCCCCTGAGCGATGTGCTGGTAGTCAGTCGACCCGATGCTCCCAACGTGGCAATAGAACTTGAGGAATCGGCCATGACCCAGGTGCGTTTGAGCCGTAAAGGGAAGGACGTTGCTGCACGCCGCTGGATCCTGCTGTACGTGGACCGCCCCGGCGAGTTTGCGACGGCAGCATCCTGAGTGGAGTCGCTGCGGGGACACGGCGAGGCAGATATCTAAGCGGTCTCAGTGGAGGCCTGAACTCCGGAAACACCGGCCGAAGTTTCTTCCACAGCATGCGCCGGCTGCAGCACATGATGGGCCAACCCATGCAGATCCAGTTGATCCACCGGTATTGGGCGGTAGTCGGGGCCGAAGGCCACCTCGCCGAACTTCCAGCCCGACGGCCGGCGCACCGCGCCCCAAAAACGCTTGGCCGCGTTCCAGTGCAAGCCAACCAGGCCATGGTTGTTGTCGTCGTCCACCATCGGATCGCCCACGCCGGTGGGGCGCAGCGGTTCGTTGTACAGCGCGGTGCCGAACAGCACATCCCAGATCGAGAAGACCTGGCCGAAGTTGCAGTTGTGCAGTGTCGGACGAGTCGGGTCGACCAGCATGTGGTGAAGGCGGTGGAACTTCGGTGACACGAATACGCGGTTGAAGACCGGGCCGAACGCGATGCGCACATTGGCGTGCGAGAAGTTCTGCACCAGTTCGCCCATCAGCACCAGCCAGGCGAACTGCTCGGGCTCCACGCCCATCACGATGCCCACGCTGGCAAGGATCATCGACTGGATGAAGCCGTCAATCAGGCTGCCGCGATCATTGGTCCAGCAGCTCATCTGGCGCGTGCTGTGGTGCATGCTGTGCAACGCCCACCACCACGGCAGGGCGTGCTGCAGGCGATGCATCCAGTAGTACACCAGGTCGTAGATCACGTAGTAGCAGCCGAACAGAAGCCACGGATGCTGCTTCAGCCACGGCACCCAGTGCGTGATGGCGAGCGGCGAGGCGCTGGCGTCGCCGGGGCCGGTGTCCGGTCCGCCAAAGTAAGTGGCGATGGGCGTGAGGATGAGAAAGCTGAAGATCGGAAAGATGCCGACCAGCATCAGCACGGTGTACTGGAAGTCGACCTTGGTCAGCTTGCGGTGTTCCCAGCGTTCCGCCGGCACGACGCTTTCCAGCGGCCGGAAGATCAGGCCGATCACACAGAGCTGGAAGGCTGCGATCAGCAGCGAGCCGGAGATGTCGTTCGGATCGCCGGCGAGGCCTTCCAGATGCAGGAACTGCAGCACCGGTAGTACGCCGTGGCTGGCGAACCAGCTGACCAGATGGGACCACAGTTCGGACATCGTCGACACCTTGCGAGATTACGTGTCGGTCCTGCAGGCGGGGAGCGGAGCGGGGCGCTACAGAACCGGGCAGTTCAGGATACCGCCGGCTGCCGGCCGCATCCATCCGGCAGGATTTTGCGGCAAGCCACCTTTCGCTTAGCTGCCGCGCAAATGCGCGTCCAGCTCCGTCAATTGGGCCGGATTGCCCAGGTTGCGCCAGAAGCCGTCGTAGCACTCGCCGCTAAGCTGGTCGGCGCGCATGGCTTGTTGATACAGCGGCAGCAATTTGAAGCGACCGGGTGCGTGCCCGCGCAGGAATTCGGGGCGATAGACGCCGACATTGCCGAAGGTGAGCCGCTCGCCTGAACCGTCTTCGTGGAGCTGGCCCTGATCCAGCACGAAATCGCCCGTGGCATGCCAGTCAGGATTGGGCACCATCACCAGGTGTGCCAGGCCGGATGGCTCAAGCGGCAGCGCGGCATAGTCGTAGTCGCTGTAGATATCCGCGCTAACGGCGATAAACGGCTCGGGTCCCAGCAAGGGCAGTGCGTTGAGCATGCCGCCGCCGGTTTCCAACGGTGTGGGACCTTCATAGGCGTAGCGGATGCGCAGACCCCAGCGCGAACCATCGCCGAGCACATCGGGAAATTGATCCGCCAGGTGCGAGGTGTTGATCACCACGTAACGCACATCAATGGCAGCCAGTTTTTCCAGATGCCACTCGATCAGGCGCTTGCCGCCCACTTCCAGCAAAGGCTTGGGCGTGTGATCGGTGTGCGGTCGCATGCGTTCGCCCAGGCCGGCGGCGAAGATCATGGCGTGTCTCATGCGGCGGCCACCTGGGTAAGATCGCGACCTTCCGCATGCTGCTTCAGCAGCGCCACGAAGTCCGTCAGTTCGGGATAGCGCTCCGCCACCGACACCACGTAGTGATACACGCGCGGCACGTCGGCGAGGTAGCCAGGTTTTCCATCGCGGTACCACAGGCGATAGAACTGGCCGAGCACGCGGATATGGCGATGCATGCCGGTGAGGTCGAACCAGCGCAGGAAGCGTTTGCCGTCGATCTTTTCATCGATCACGCCGGCGGTGAGCAGGCGCTGCCGATACGACTCGACCCAGCCTTCCACGCGCTCGCGCGGCCACACGATGTAGGCATCGCGCAGCAGCGAGGCGAGGTCGTAAGTGATCGGGCCGGACAGCGCGCCCTGGAAATCGATGATGCCGGGATTGTTGTGATCGACGATGAGCAAATTACGGCTGTGATAATCGCGATGCACGAAACGGCGCGGCTGTTCCAGCGTATTGCGGATGATCACGCTGAACGCGGCTTCGAGCACATCCCATTCGTCGCAGGTGGGCGTGTAACCGAGGTGTTTGCCGAGAAACCATTCCGGCATCACTTCCAATCCGCTTACCAGGCGTGCGTGATCGAACAGCGGCAGATCGGCGTGGTCCATGCGGGTCTGCATCAACAGCAGCGCATCCATGGCGTCGCCATAGAGGCGATCGGCGCTGTCGTCGTTCAAGGCGGGCAGATAGAGCTGCGTGCCGAGGTCTTCGATCAGCAGGAAACCTTGCTCGAGATCCGCCGCATGCACAGCGGGCACGTGGATACCGGCCGCGGCTAGTCGTTTGCCCATGGCCAGCCAGGGGCGCGGATCTTCCAGGGCGGGCGGCGAATCCATCACCACCCAGCTCTTGCCGTCATAGTGCGTGCGCCAGTAGCTGCGGAAGCTGGCGTCCGAAGAGGCGGAAACGAGTTCGAGCGTAGCGTCGCCAAGGGCGGAGCGGGTCCAGGCGAGGCGGGCGGCGGCGCGGTCGGGAACGGTGGTCATGGTCGGCTGGACGTGGCGATGAGAGAAGCTTAGCGGGTATTCGCCTCATCTTGCCGGGAGCCAGAGCAGGGCTGAAATCTACCGTGGGAAATCTACTGTGGGAGCGCACCCTGTGCGCGACGAACCTACGGAGCGGCACATCCAGGCGCCGCGTCGCGCACAGGGTGCGCTCCCACAAATGAGCGAACCCCTCTGCCCAAAAGGAAAGAGGGGATGAGAGAGCGCACTCACGACAGGTTGTACGCCTTCTCCTCGTGCAGCGAGAGATCCAGGCCAACCTGCTCCTGCTCATCGTCCACACGCAGCCCAATAGTCCAGTCAATCAACTTCAGGATAAGCAGACTCAACACGGCGCTCCACACCACCGTAAAGCCCACGCCTTTGGCCTGTATCCACAACTGCCCGAACAGCGATTCCACCGTGCCGAAGCCGCCGAGCTTGGGCGAGGCCAGCGGGCCGGTGAGCAGGGCGCCGATGATGCCGGCGATGGCGTGTACGCCGAACACATCCAGCGAGTCGTCATAGCCGAACTTGTGCTTGAGGCGCGTGGCGCTGAAGAAACAGACGACGCCCGCTATCAGGCCCAGCACGAGCGCGCCGCCGGGTCCGGCCGTGCCAGCGGCAGGCGTGACAGCAACAAGCCCCGCAACCGCGCCAGAAACAATGCCCAGTACGCTGGGCCGCCCATGCACGATCCATTCGATCGCCAGCCAGCCCAGTGCGGCGGCGGCGGTGGCGACCTGCGTCACCAGCATCGCCATGCCGGCGCTGCCGTTGGCGGCCACGGCCGAGCCGGCGTTGAAGCCGAACCAGCCCAGCCACAGCAGGCTGGCGCCCACCACGGTGTAACCCAGGTTGTGCGGCGGCATCGGCACGTTGGGATAACCGCGGCGCTTGCCAATCACCAGGCAGGCCACCAGGCCCGCGATGCCCGCGTTGATGTGCACCACCGTACCGCCGGCGAAATCGAGCACGCCCAGATCGCCGAGGAACGAACCCGGTCCGCTCCACACCATATGCGCCACCGGCAGGTAGACGATGGTCAGCCACAGTCCGCTGAACCACAGCAGCGCGCTGAACTTCATGCGTTCGGCGAAGGCGCCGATGATGAGGGCGGGCGTGATGATCGCGAAGGTCAGCTGGAACATCACGAACACGCTTTCGGGCACGGTCTGATAGCGCGAGTCAGGTTTCAAGCCCGCAAGAAACACGCGATCGAGTCCACCGATGAACGAGTGCAGGTTGGTCACGCCAGCCTGCATGCCTTCCGTGCTGAAGGCCAGCGAGTAGCCATAGACCATCCACAGCACCGACACCATCGCGGTGATGGCGAAGCACTGCATCAAGACCGACAGCAGGTTCTTCGCACGCACCATGCCGCCGTAGAAGAGCGCGAGCCCCGGAAGCGTCATCAGCAGCACCAGCGCGGTGGCGGTGAGCATCCACGCGGTATCGCCGCTGTCGATATGGGTGGGCGCGGCGGTGGTCTGTGCCCAGGCAGATGAGGTGGCCAGGAGACCGAGGAGAGCGAGCAGGGGGCGTGAGGTCTTCAGGTCAAAGCGCATCGACGTCGACCTCCTGCGTGCGAATGCGGATGGCCTGTTCCAGCTCGCTCACGAACACCTTGCCGTCGCCGATCTTGCCCGTGCGCGCGGCGGTGACGATGGCCTCCACCGCCCGGTCGAGCTGCTCGTCGGCCACGGCCACCTCAAGCTTGAGCTTGGGCAGGAAATCCACCACGTATTCCGCACCCCGGTACAGCTCGGTATGCCCGTGCTGGCGGCCAAACCCCTTCACCTCGGTGACGGTCATGCCCGTCACTCCCACCTCGGTCAGCGCCTGGCGGACATCGTCCAGCGTGAACGGTTTGATGATGGCCGTAATCCACTTCATCCCCAACGCTCCCCGTACGGTAGATATGTCGCGGTGCAGCAGGATGCGTGCCATGAGCGCTGCGCTGGCGCTGATGGTTCCTCACCGTCATTCCAGCGAAAGCTGGAATCCAGCGACTTTCAAGGGGTTGGCGGGGAGGCAAGGGCACTGGATCCCTCCCTCCGCAGGGGTGACGGTGAGGGGATGGGGGATGTTTCCGTCAGCCGGCCGCGTGACCTTGCCCGGAAAGGGGGCGTTCTCCCCAGGACAAATCCCGCTTTTGGTGCATTGCCGCGGTTTGACCCCACCGGCATTAATCAGTACCATTTTGGTACCGATTCCCCGCAGTCTCTCTGGCCGATTCCCCCATGCTCCGCGTCAGCCGACTCACCGACTACGCCACCGTGGTGATGACCTGCATCGCCGCCCATCCTGACGACGTGCTCAGCACGGCGCAGATCGCCGACGAGGCGCGCCTGGAGCTGCCCACCGTGAGCAAGCTGCTCAAGTCGCTGGGTCATGCGGGTCTGGTGGAGTCGTTCCGCGGCGTCAACGGCGGCTACCGCCTGGCGCGCCCGGCGGATGACATCACCCTGGCCCAGATCGTGGAAGCGCTCGAAGGCCCCATCGGGATGACCGAATGCAGTCTCGCCGAAGGTCAGTGCGATCGTGAATCGCTGTGCGGCGTCCGCTCCAACTGGCAACACGTCAACAGCGTCGTGGATAGCGCGCTGCGTGCAGTCAGCCTGTCCGACATGCTCAAACCACCCAGTCGTCGTATCGACGCCAACCTGATCGGATGACCGCCAGGCCATCCATGACGACCGCCCACGACGACACGAAGAACACCATGACCATCGAAACCACCGAACGCAGCGACCTCTCCGCCACGACACTTCGCGACAACGCCGAAGTGGCAGAAGCGCTGGGTCGTCGCTACGAAGCCGGCTTCGTCACGGACATCGAGACCGAGTATCTGCCGGCCGGTCTGTCCGAAGACATCGTGCGTCAACTTTCCGCGCTCAAGAAAGAACCCGAGTGGATGACCGAGTGGCGCCTCAAGGCGTATCGCCACTGGCTCACCATGCCGATGCCGGACTGGGCCAAGTTGAATCTGAAGCCGATCGATTACCAGTCGATCAGCTACTACGCCGCGCCCAAGTCCGGCCCGAAGTCGCTGGACGAGGTCGATCCGAAGCTGCTGGAAACCTACGACAAGCTGGGCGTGCCGCTGCACGAGCGCGCCAAGCTCGCCGGCGTCGCGGTCGATGCAGTGTTCGATTCGGTCTCCGTAGGCACCACTTTCCGCAAGGAACTGGCCGAAGCCGGCGTGATCTTCTGCTCGATGAGCGAAGCCATCCGCGAACATCCCGAACTGGTGCAGAAGTACCTGGGCAGCGTGGTGCCGACCGGCGACAACTTCTTCGCCGCGCTCAATTCGGCGGTGTTCTCCGATGGCTCGTTCGTGTTCATCCCCAAGGGCGTGCGTTGCCCGATGGAGCTGTCCACCTATTTCCGCATCAACGCCATCAACACCGGGCAGTTCGAGCGCACCCTGATCGTGTGCGAAGACGACGCCTACGTGTCCTACCTCGAAGGCTGCACGGCGCCGATGCGCGACGAGAACCAGCTGCACGCAGCGGTGGTTGAGCTGGTGGCGCTGGAGCGCGCGCAGATCAAATATTCCACCGTGCAGAACTGGTACCCGGGTGACGAGAACGGCGTCGGCGGCATCTACAACTTCGTCACCAAGCGTGGCGACTGCCGCGGCAACGATTCCAAGATTTCGTGGACGCAGGTGGAAACCGGCTCGGCCATCACCTGGAAATACCCGAGCTGCGTGTTGCGCGGCGATCGTTCGGTGGGCGAGTTCTACTCCGTCGCGCTCACCCATCATCGCCAGCAGGCCGACACCGGCACCAAGATGATCCACATCGGCAAGGGCACCAAGTCGAAGATCGTCTCCAAGGGCATCAGCGCCGGCCGCAGCAACAACAGCTATCGCGGTCTGGTAAAGATAGAGAAGGGCGCCGAAGGCGCGCGCAATTACACGCAGTGCGATTCCCTGCTGATCGGCAAGAAGTGCGGCGCGCACACTTTCCCGTACATGGAAGTGAAGAATCCCTCCGCCATCGTCGAGCACGAGGCGACCACATCGAAGATTTCCGACGACCAGCTGTTCTATTGCCGCAGCCGTGGCATCGGCGAGGAAGACGCGGTGTCAATGATCGTCGACGGCTTCTGCAAGCAGGTCTTCCGCGAGCTGCCGATGGAGTTCGCGGTGGAAGCCAAGAAGCTGCTGGAAGTGTCGCTGGAAGGCGCGGTCGGCTGATCGCCGCCATCGCTGCATCCGATCCTTATTTTGAACATGCGACGCCCCGGCGTCGCCCACTGAAGAAACCGTCATGCTGAAGATCGAAAACCTGCACGCCCGCGTCGAGGGCAAGGACATCCTCAAGGGACTCACGCTCAGCGTGAACGCCGGCGAAGTGCACGCGATCATGGGCCCCAATGGCGCGGGCAAGTCCACGCTGGGCAATGTGCTCTCGGGTCGCGACGGTTACGAAGTGACCGAAGGCTCCGTCACCTTCAACGGCGTCGATCTTCTGTCGCTGGAGCCGGAAGAACGCGCCGCTGCCGGTGTGTTCCTGGCGTTCCAGTACCCGGTGGAAATCCCCGGCGTCAACAACACCTACTTCCTGCGCGCCGCACTCAATGCGCAGCGCAAGCAGCGCGGTGAGAAAGAGCTCGACTCCATGCAGTTCCTCAAGCTGGTGCGCGAGAAGCTCAAGGTCATGCAGATCTCCGACGAGCTGCTGCATCGCGCGGTGAACGAAGGTTTCTCCGGCGGCGAAAAGAAGCGCAATGAGATCTTCCAGATGGCCGTGCTGGAGCCCAAGCTGGCGATCCTGGACGAGACCGATTCGGGCCTGGACATCGACGCGCTCAAGCAGGTCGCCCAGGGCGTGAACGCGCTGCGTTCGGCCGAGCGCGGCTTCCTGGTCATCACTCATTACCAGCGCCTGCTCGACTACATCGAACCCGATTTCGTGCACGTGCTGGCGGATGGCCGCATCGTCGAAAGCGGCGACAAGACGCTGGCACTGAAGCTGGAAGCGCAGGGCTATGCGTGGGTGAACGACAAGGATCCCGCGCTCACTGGAGCCTCGGCATGAGCGAAGCCCAGCGCACGCCCTTCGTCGAATCGCTGCTGGAGGCTGCCGCTCAAGCTCAGCTGCCGGGCAGCGGCATCGGCTGGCTGGATGCCGCGCGCCGCGAGAACCTCGATGCCTTCGTGGCCGGCGGCCTGCCGGATACGCGTATGGAGGCGTGGAAGTACACCGCGCTGCGCGCGCTGGCTCAACGGCGATTCGCTGCCGGCGATGCGCAGGCGTCCACGCGTGCGATCGATATCGACCGCTACGCGCTGGCCGGTATCGACGGTCCGTCGCTGGTGTTCGTCAACGGCGTGTTCCGTCAGGATTTGTCTGGCGTGGACAACCTGCCGGCCGGCCTGACGCTGCAGCCGCTGTCGCAGGTGCTGCAGGGCGATGCCGAACCGCTGCGGTTTGCCTTGTCGCGTCACTATCGCGATGGCGGCGACGTGTTCGCTCGCCTCAACGCCGTGCTCGCCGGTGATGGTGTGGTGCTGCGTGTGGCCGCTGGCACCAAAGTCTCCAAGACCGTCCGCGTGCTGTTCATCGGTGCGCCGGCGGATGCCGCGCTTGCATCGCATGTGCGCCAGGTCATCGAGCTGGGCGAGGGCGCTGAGCTCTCCCTGGTCGAACAGCACGTGGCCACCGATTCCCATCAGAACCTCGGCACCCAGGTCACCGATATGGTGCTGCGCCAGGGCGCCAAGCTACGTCACGTGACGTTGCAGGATGCTTCCGACGCCAGCACCTTGGTGCGCCATGACAGCCTCCAGCTGCATGCCGAAGCGCACGCGGCAATGTATGTGCTGGAGCTCGGCGGCTCGCTGGTGCGCCACGACCTGCACGCCGTGCTGGCAGGCGACAAGTCGCGCCTGGACACGGGCGGCGTGTTCGCCCTGCGCGGTCGCCAGCATGTGGATACGCAGATGTCGATCCGCCACCAGGCGCTCAATACGACGTCCGAGTCGGTATGGCGTGGTGTGGCCGACGAGCGTTCGCGCGGTGTGTTCCGCGGTGCCATCGTGGTGGCCGAAGGCGCCGACGGTAGCGACGCCAGCTTGAGCAGCAAGAATCTCTTGCTGTCGGCCCAGGCCGAGATCGACACCAAGCCCGAACTGGAAATCTACGCCGATGAGGTGAAGGCGGCGCACGGTGCCACCGTGGGCCAGCTCGACGAGCGCTCGCTGTTCTATCTGCGCTCGCGCGGCATCCCGTTGGCCGAAGCACGCGCCATGCTCACCGCGGCCTTTTGCCGTGCCGTGTTCGAGTCCCTGCCGGACGAGGGGCTGCGCGAACACATCAACGAACGACTGATGGCGCAATTGCCTTCCGCCTGACCGGCGGCCCGACAGCAATCAGGCGAAACGAACACGATGAACGCACAGACCAAGCCGAGCCCGACCGTTTTCGATGTGCAGCGCATCCGCGCGGATTTCCCGCTGCTGTCGCGCACCGTGCACGACAAACCGCTGATCTATTTCGACAACGCCAATACCAGCCAGAAGCCGGAGAGCGTGATCGAGGCAGTGGATGCGCACTATCGCCATCACAACGCCAACGTATCGCGCGCCGTGCATCTGCTGGGCGAAGAGGCGACGGCAGCCTATGAAGGATCGCGCGACAAGCTGGCCCGCTTCATCAACGCCACCTCGCGCAATGAGCTGATCCTCACCTCGGGCACGACCCAGGCGATGAACCTCATTGCCTACAGCTATGCGCTGCCGCGCCTGAAGGAAGGCGATAGCATCCTCACCACGGTGATGGAGCACCACGCCAACATCGTGCCGTGGCAGATCGCCGCCTCGCGCACCGGCGCCACGGTGAAGGCAGCCCCCATCGACGAGCGCGGCGAGCTGATCCTCGAGAAGTACATCGAGATGCTCACCCCCGATGTGAAGCTCGCCTGCGTTACGCACGTTTCGAACGTGCTGGGCACCGTGAACCCGGTGCGCGAGATCGCGCGCGAATGTCGCAAGCGTGGCATTCCCCTGGTGGTGGACGGCTCCCAGGCGGTGCCGCATCGCCCGGTGGACGTGCAGGCGCTGGGCTGTGACTTCTACGCCTTCACCGGCCACAAGATGTTGTCGCCCACAGGCACCGGTGGCCTGTGGGCGCGCAAGGAACATCTCGACGCGATGCCGCCGTTCTTCGGCGGTGGCGAGATGATTCGCGAAGTGAGCTTCTCCGGCACCACCTTTGCCGCTGCGCCACACAAGTTCGAAGCGGGCACGCCAAATATCGCCGGTTTCGCCGGCGTCACTGCGGCGATCGACTACTACGACTCCGTAGGCTTCGAAGCCATCCATGCCTGGGAGCAGCAGCTGCTCTCCTATGCCACGGAGCGCCTGCGCGAAATCCCCGGCCTGCGCCTGTTTGGCGAGGCGAAGGAAAAGGAACCGGTGATCTCGTTCCTGATCGAGGGTGCACAGGCCACCGACCTGGCCACGCTGCTCGACCTTCAGGGCGTTGCCGTGCGCTCGGGCCACCACTGCGCCCATCCGCTGATGCAGTTCTTCAAAGTGCCGGCCACGCTGCGCGCTTCGTTCGCGTTCTACAACACGCGCGAAGAGATCGACGCCTTCGTGACCGCGCTGCTCAAGGTGCGCAAGCTGCTGATGTGAAGCGGCTTGCGTCAGGGTAGAGGGCGACGCATCGGCGCGCCTGCGTCATATTGAACCGGTCAGGGTATGGCGCTCGTTTGGGTTTGCGCGATCGCCGTGAGGCTTGCTTCGATCAAGGCAAACCCAAGATCGCGAGAGTCATCGCCAGTGCCTCGGCGCAAGGGGCAGTACATCTGGGATGTTTCCAATTCAAGAATCACCTGGCCCTGGGCGTGCACACGCTTCTCGAATTGAACGTCCACCATCTCCCCGCTCTCGTTCGTCCATGTCTTGAGAGCAACGCCATTCGCCTTCAGCGTTAGTACGTTGGCGCTGCCTTCTCCAGGCGGCAGCAATCCACTGAACTTCAATTGCACGAGTCCTCTGCCGAGCAGGGCGATCTTTGCTCGTTGGCTGCTCCAAAAAATGGATTCAAGATCCGGGCTATGCCAGCCATAGACCAGGCCGGAACGTCCGGTGGCGGGCGCGATGACGGCGCCAGGAAGAGGTGCTGGAGCCGACACGACTTTGTAGGAGCAGTTTCGGCATCTGGTGTCCCTGGCATGGAAGTAATCAGCTCTGAAGGACACATAGGAGGGGCTGTTCCAGATCTCCGACAAGCTGTGTTGGGTCAGTCTGCCCATGACAATCTGGTCGCGCACTTCGCATGTCACGACTTCACCGCCAGCCAGAATATGCACGGTATTCCATGGATCTTGTTCGCAGCCGTGAATCCGTGCATCGGACAGCAATGGCCACGGATAGGTGCAGGCGTCCTCCCGTAGCGGGGTGGGCTCCATCAACTCCGGCGTTGAGACGCGGAAGGATATCTCCGGATGCCGGTGCTCTTCGCCTCCAAGCGTGGCGCGCAGGTCCGCGAGAAAACTTGGCTTGAGGCGATCGCCATCGAGTTCGTCGTCGAATGTCTCGGGAATCGGGTCACGCCTGATCACGGGATGAATATCCACGCGCGACACGCCGATGGCAGATGCGTAATCGGCGACGGCGCCAAGATCCCGCAAATTACGCTGCATGGCGACGAATGCAAAATCGACCGCCATGTGATGCGGTGCAGACTTTGACAACTCGACGATGCGTTCGATGCGGGCTTTCATTTCGTGCACATCGCTGAAGCGATAGATCTCCTGGAACCGAGTCTCGTCCAGTGTGTGCAGCGATATCGTGAGACGTGACAGGCCCGCCTTAGCCAGCCCATCGACGCGGTGCCAAGGTAGTGAGGCCAGGGCGGTTACCAGTTCGACCTGGGCGCCGGTACCAGCTGCAAGCTCGCATGCTTCGACGACATGGGGATAGTGCGACGATTCGCCGGAGTAGTTCAGCCGAATGACTTCTGGTTGCCCGAGCTCCCGAATGAGCTTTTTCAGCAGCTCAAAGTCCATGTGCTGGCCTTTCCCGCGGAGAAGCTTTCTGGAGCAGAAGACACAATCGAACGGGCAGCGCGAGGTCAATTCGATCCAGACGATGCCTGGCATAGCCCGAGTCCTTACCTGGGAGGGGCTATCCTGATTTTCCGGAAGGCGGGTCCAATGCCTGAGTCTGTCGAGAATCTTCATGCCTGCCTCAGGGCCATGGTGGCGAAGCGTGCCCCATCCGTCGGATTTTGGGCGTGATAATCGAATGTGACGTTGTCAATGGCCAGGCCGCCACGCATTCCAAGCGCAACGAGCTCCTTGACCGTGTATGGCCGAATCGTTTCGTTGGTTTCGATGGTCTGGACCGCGTGTTCTTGCTTGTTTCGAATGACGTAGCGGCGTTCGATCCGGTGTCGTCCACATGGAAGGACGGTAATGCGTTTGCTTCTTTCCAGCGCACCGTCTCCGTATTCACGCCGGTAATCGAAGGTGAACTCAGCGTACTGCTGGATTGGCCTGGGGATAAAGGCATCCAGGATGATCATGCCGCCCGGTTCAAGCCGTTCGCCCAGGCTTCGTAGCACTTGGCCTGCGACGACCTCGTCGTGCAGATAGGTGATCAGCGAATAGGCCAGGATGATGCAGCGAAACCTGCCGGTGATACCCAATCTGGATATATCCATCTGCAGGATCGAAGGCTGGAGCCCTTCACTGTGCGCGTCCCTCTTTAGTTTGGCGAGCATTGGACGTGAGCGGTCTATGCCGATCACATCGATGCCGGCCCGGATCAACGGGAGCAGAATTCTCCCGGTGCCACAGCCTAGCTCAAGGGCGCGGCCACCCAGATTTTGGGCCGATGAGACATACCAGGCGATGTCGTCAAAGGGCATGCTTCTCCCCATGTCGGTCTCGTAGATATCCGCAATCTGGTCGTAACCCCAATCCTGTTTGTCCATTCACGACTCCATGACATGCGTATACAGGGATTGCAGGTTGGTTGCCGCTGCGTCCCATGTAAATGCGTCGAGATGCTCGAGCTTCGAAGACTCGAGCGCATGCCGTAGCTCAACGTTTCCCAACAAAGTGGCGATGGGCTCGAGCATGTTCGCGACATTCTCCGTCAGGACCAGCCCACCTAGATCTCGACCGGTGAAACCACGGGCCCCATCGACGGTGCTGACGCAAATCCTTCGGGCAAGCAACGATTCGATGAGCTTCACTGAGGAACCCTGGGTATCGGTCAATGGGTTGATGGTGAGGGAGCATCGCTCGAGCCATGCGGACGGCTCTTCGTATCGCTCGCGCAGTTCGATGCCGTCCTGCTGGAATCTCGGATCGCCTTTGACGTCGGCTGATACGTCGGCGCAGAGGATGGTAAGTCGCAGGTCAGGGAATCGACGCTTCAATTCTGACCAGCACAGGTCGATGAAAGAGGTTATGCCAATGCGATTTGGTGCATAACGGAACGGGCCGGCAAACAACAGATGATTTTCTGGCGATGGGGTGGCGCCCGGGCGCCGGTCGCGCGCGCCGTTGGGGACAAGCGTTGCTTCTACCGGATCGAGCAGGCGCCGGTCATCATCGGTGCATATGACCACTCCGTCATATTGAGGGAGCAATTCATTCCGAAAGCCAGTCGCTGATGAGCTGCCGGGTTCGACATCGTGCAAGGTCAGAATCCAGTGCGAGTCACGATCACGTTCCTCCACCAGCTGCGCGAGTTCCATGAATTCGATTTGCACGATGTCGGGCGAATAAAGCGCCATAAGACGGCGCAGCTCTGACCGCAGTCCCGGCCAGGCATGTCGATTCATTCGGTCAGTCATGGCAAGAGTGGCCTCGCCCTCGATGTCTCCGCGGCCCTCGACCAGGTGTACTGCGTAGAGTTCCGAGAACCACTCGCGCGAATCTTCGCCATAAGAGGATCGTTCGTCGGAAAGGAGGATCACGTCAAATCGCAGGGATATTCTTCTGATGATCTCTGCAATTCTCCTGGCCCCGCCATGCGCCGGCGGATACAGAGCAAACGGCGATACCAGAAGAAGTCGCGGACGGCGTTGGTGGTTCGCCAGTGGCATGGCGGCGTGCCATTCATCCGTGCATAGGCGTTCATAAGCAAACCCGCGGGAACGTGCCTTGGCGACCGCTAGTCGTGCCTTCAACGCGCGCAGGGCGACGCCAATTCCGGCGAGCTCGCGACGACTCGCTGCGGGCAGTGCAGCAACTCGATGCAGTTGCGCGCCAGGGAGGTGTCCGGTCAAAGCATTGCGCAGATCGAACAAGACGGCGTTGCGGCGGACGATGCGTTCGATCTGCGCATCGTCGTAGTACTTGCCGATGGTGCTGCGATGGTGGTGATATGCATGCGAGTCGGGGCAGAACAGTACTTGCCAACCGTCTGCCCAGGCTCTGGCGCCCCAATCGGCGTCCTCCCAGTAGAACGGCGAATAGTCACTTGCGTCGCAGACATAACGACGCAAAACATCCGTTCGATATAGGGACGACCCACCACCGGCGTAAATATGGGCACGGATGAGCGGGCCATCGTCGGGCGTTCTATCGTAGATTTCCGGGTGCCCAGTGTTGCCGTGGAAGTCTGTCCAGCCCGTCTCCTCTCGCCGGCGCTTCTGGTCCACAAAAAATATTTGAGATGCGGCGGCGAATACCTCGGGCCGGCGATAAGCGAGAATCTGCTTGAGGGCGTCGGGGGCCAGAACCATGTCACTGTTGAGCAGATAGCACCAATCATGCTCTACAAGTTCCAGGCCCGCGCTTATCGCTCGTCCGTAACCGAGCGGATCGCGTACGTGGCGCCAGGTTACCGCGGTGAATTCTTCTTGCAGGCTGGTGTAGTCGGATTGGCTGACGCCGTTGATCAGCACGATGACCTGGCATGGCTCTTGGATTTCTGCGCACGCGCGTCTCAGAGCTTCCAGTGTCTGCTTGAGCAGGTCCGGCGTACCGCGTTCGGCAATGACGACGCTGAGGCCGGGGGTGTGACTGCCATGTACTTCGCGTCGCGGCCAGGAGGAGGGTCGCGATGCGAGGAGATCGGCCAGTCGAAGGCAGATATAAAGGGGGATGAATCGCCACATCCATGGCTGTGTCCACCAGTGACGCAGACCGCTGGCCCTGGACCTCATACGAGGAGCTCGGCGCACATGACATGGTGATTAGAGTCTGGTTCGGAGTACCAGCGCAGGGCCTGCTCTGCAAACATCGCCGTCCAGGTGTTCGCTTCATGGGTTTGAGCGTCCGAGTCGAAAGCGATTCTTCCCAAGGCGTCCACTCTGGTGGACAGGAGTCTTGCCAGCTTCTCGAGTCGGACTTCGCGCGCTGGGTCTTCTTGTTTGTGACCAAGCAACAGTCCGAGTCGAAGTGCCTGTGCCGCCACGTCGTTTCGATGGGTATTTTCACCCTCGCCGATGTCGGAGGGGAATGTCTCCGGCATGGCGCCATCCATCCGCTGCAGGAGCAGACACTTCGAAACGATCTGGCTAGCTGCCTCCCGTTCCCGGGCTCCGTATCGGAGTAGTCCCTCCGCGAAATAAAGCGAGGGGTGGAGCATGTCTGACATTGCCGAAAAGCCCGTATGACCGCATCGTTCAAGATGCGCCCTGCATGCGGCGAGCAAGGATTGAGGCCGGAAGTCGAGGTCAGTCGCGAGATCGACGGCAGCAGTCGCCTTCAACAGGAATGGGCCCGATGTCGTCGACCAGCGCACAGGCACTGACGTTGCACCCGTATGCGGACGAACCGCTTCGACGCATCCGTCGTGTGTAAACAGCGACAACTTCGACATCAGGTTCGCCAGCAGCTCGTCGCTCACGAGGGCGATGTTTCGTGCTCGTATAGCCAGGGCGCCACGTAGCACCATGGCTTGGTCGAAGAAGAATTCAGCCTGATTGCGCCAGTCGGCAGGTGCATCGTGCAACGGGATGCGTGTTGCTGGATTGGCAGCGCCTGAGAATTCTCGCTGAATCCAGTCCAGGCAGCGGGTTGCGCGGTCAGCGACCAGAGGGATGGGAGCCGAATCGCCCAATCCTGCCAACCAAAGTAAGTAGTAGCCCGAGATCTCGGCATAGATATAACTCGCGCCCTTCCGCTCGTCGACGCTTCCAGCGACGCCGCCGGCATGAGCGCCGTCTTGCGTTTGAGCGGGGCCATGGAGAAGCCAGCTGCGCAGACGTGAGCTGGCAGACCGGGCGGCTTCCTGGGTCGCTGTATCAATTGGATTGATGCGCATAGAGAGAATGACTTTGAGGCTCTTCCAAGGGGGATGCTGCTCGCGCCAATGTCGCCAGATGGACGGCTATCCGCTGGCCCGCGCGGCCGTCCCCATTGGGAGATGATTCGGTGAAGGGCATGCCATTGGCGCGAGGGGCGGCAAGGATGCGCAGAGCCGCCACATAGATGTCGTGCGCTGTTGTTGCCTTGATGAGGGTGGAGTTGCCCAGGGCGGCCTCCTCGACTCGCTCGGTGTTCCGTCTCACGATGAGGGTAGGGGTGCCGAGATGAGGAGCTTCTTCCTGTATGCCGCCAGAGTCAGTGATGACCAGCGCAGAGCGCCGCAGAAGTGCGATGAAGGATGCGTACTCGAGAGAATCGGTCAGGTAGACGCCATCGTGCCCGGCCAAATGATGGGAGAGTTGTGTCCGCGTCATGGGGTTTGCAGGCATGGGACAGACGGCGATGAGGTCGCGTTGCGTACTGACCAGCCGTTTCAGCGCCGTGCTGACCTCACGAATGCCATGGCCCCGATTTTCACGGCGATGCAGCGTCAGCGTGACAACGCGTTGTTCTGGTTCAACGGGAAGGGGGAGCGGTGCTTCCCCCTTTTCCAGCTCGTCGCGCAACAGATCGATGATCGTATTTCCGGAACGGACGATGCGCGAAGGCGAAATGCCTTCACTGCGAAGATTGGTGGCCGCCAATTTCGTCGGCGCGAAATGCATCGACGCGATCCGGCTGATCTTTCTGCGAAAATGCTCTTCGGGAAAAGGATGATGCGGATGATCCGTTCGGAGTCCTGCTTCGATGTGGGCAAGGGGGATGCCTAGATCGCGAGAAGCCATGGCCGCCGCGTAAGCGGTAGCCGTGTCGCCCTGGGCTACCAGAACATCCGCTCCAATTTCAGTGGCCGCAGAGCGGATGTTTGCTCTCAGTTTGCGAACATGATCGAAGAGAGAGGTGCCTGCCACCTGTGACTTCCGGATGTCACAATCAATCCCCAATTGCTTCAAGATCCGGTCGACCACGGCTTCATGCTGGCCGCTGTTCATGACGATCGAATGGCAGCTCCCGAGTGCTTTGAGCGCTCGATGGACGCTTGCCAACTTGAGGCATTCCGGACGGGTACCAAAGACCAGGAGCACCTTGCCCTGTGACATTGAACGGCTCAAGCGGCGACATCCTCAAAGCAGTTTGGCTAATCAGTCGTGAGATGCCGACCCTGTCTGATCAAGGCCTGGTCCGTGTACTTCGCTTTTCCCGATTATGGCAATTGAAGTCGCTCTACGAAAGGTGCTTCCGCCTGCCTCTATCCGCTGAGGACGTAGGCGGTCGGCGATTGCTCGATGGCGGTGATAAACCGAATATCGGAGGTTTCGCCTCCGGCGGGTTAGCGCCACATCGGGAGCTCGTTCAAGCTCTACAACACGCGCGAAGAGATCGACGGGTTCGTGACCGCGCTGCTCAAGGTGCGCAAGCTGCTGATGTAAACCGGTGGCGTCAGTGCGCGGGCTCGTTCGGCGCGACGCATTGGTGATCGCGGAACAGCGCCCATTCCTCGCACGCCCGTCCATCCTGGAAGACGCAGATGCCGCTGACGTTGCCGGCGGCGTCCTTGCGCAGATCGAGCCGCCCGCCTTGCTGCACGCAATAGGTCGACGCGGGGTTGGCGAGGCCGGCCTTGCCCGCGATGGGTGGAGCGGGTGGCGGCGTGGCACACGCTGCGAGCGTGCAGGCGAGCAGGGCCGTGATGGCATGTCTCATGGCAACGCCTCCTCGATAGGCCATACGCATGACACGTTGCGACTAGCTTGCCACACCAACGAAAACGCCGCGGCATGACCGCGGCGCTTTGCTCGCTTATCAGGCGATAGCCGTTACCAGATCTTCACCTGCTTGTCGGCCGAACGCACCATCACATCCTTCGCCTTGCACTGGAACGCCTGTGCAAAGGCTGGCATGTTCGACGGTGCGCCGATGGCGCGGAACTGCGCGGGTGCGTGCGGATCGGTGTTGAGCAGGGTGAGCTGCGCTTCCGGGCGGATGCTGCCGCGCCAGACGCGACCCCAGTTGAGGAAGAAACGCTGGTCCTGCGTGTAGCCGTCGATCTTCTTCTTTGCTTCGGCCGGATTGCGGGCCAGGGCCATCTGCAGTGCGTCGTACGCCGCGTTGAGGCCGCCCAGGTCGCCGATGTTCTCTCCCATGGTCAGCTTGCCGTTGACGAACTTGCCCGGCAGCGCTTCGTAGTGATTGAACTGGTCGGCGAGGCGGTCGGTGCGTGCTTCGAAGGCCTTGCGGTCTTCGTCGGTCCACCAGTTGACGTTGTTGCCCTTCGCGTCGAACTTGCTGCCCTGGTCGTCGTAGCCGTGGCCCATTTCGTGGCCGATCACGGCGCCGATGCCGCCGTAGTTCAGGCCGTCATCGGCCTTGGCGTCGAAGAACGGCGGCTGCAGGATGGCGGCGGGGAACACGATCTCGTTCTTCAGCGAGTTGTAGTACGCGTTCACCGTCTGCGGCGTCATGCCCCATTCGGTGCGATCGACCGGCTTGCCGATCTTGTCGACCATGTAGTCGTAGTTGAACTTGTCGGCGGCCTGGACGTTCTGGAAATAGCTGTTGCCGCTGGGAATGGTCAGGCCGGCCCAGTCGCGCCACTTGTCCGGATAGCCGATCTTCGGCGTGAAGGTAGCCCACTTTTCCAGCGCCTTCTTCTTGGTGGCATCGCTCATCCACGGCAGGTTTTCGATGCGGTTCTTGTAGGCCGCACGCAGATCGCCCACCAGCTGTTCGGCGCGCGCCTTGGATTCCGGCGAGAAGGTCTGCGCCACGTAGAGCTGGCCCAGCGCCATGCCCATGCCGCCTTCCACGCTGTCGAGCGTGCGCTTCCAGCGTGACTTCATTTCCTTCTGGCCGTTGAGCGTCTGCGCGTTGAAGGCGAAGTCTTCCTGCTGGAACGGCGTGGAGAGATACGGCGCGGCCTCATCGATCGCATGGAAGCGCAGATACGCCTGCCAGTCGCTGGCGGGCACGTCGGCCAGCATCTTGTCGAACTCGGCGAAATACTTCGGCTGCGAGAGCGAGAAGCCATCCTTTACGTCCGCGCCCTGGGCCTTGAAGAACGCGGCCCACTCGAAGTGCGGGGTCGCCTTGTCGGCGTCGGCGATGCTGACGAAGTGATAGCGGTTTTCCGGCTGGCGCAGTTCGGTCGGCACCAGCGACGCGGCGGCGAGGCGTGTCTCGAACGCCATCACGGCCTTGGCCTGCTTCTGTGCCTCGGCCTCGCTCACGCCCACCAGCTGCAGCGTGCGCGCGATATGCGCCACGTAAGCGGTGCGGATTTTTTCGAAGTCCGGCTTGCTGTAGTAATCGGCCGTCGGCAGGCCCAGGCCGCCCTGGTTGGCATAGGCGATCTGGCGGCTGGAATCCTTGAAGTCCGCGTTGCCGAAGAAGCGGAACGTCACCGGGTTGCCGCGGGCGTAGCTATCGGTGATATAGGCGACCACGTCCTTGCTGTTCTTCAGCGCGTCGATGCGCGCGAGCTCCGGCTTGATCGGGTCGTAGCCGGCCTTTTCGATGGCGGCTTCATCCATGCCCGAGGCGTAGAAGTAACCGATCTTCTGTTCGATCGAGCCAGGCTGCGCGCTGGCGACATTCTTGGCGGCCTTGTCGACGATGCTGTGCTGCACGTTGAGGCTGTCTTCGCGCAGCGCATCGAACGAACCCCAGCGCGTGCGGTCGGCGGGAATCGGATTGGCGGCGAGCCACTTCGCATTGACGAAGCCGTTGAAGTCGTTGCAGGCGCTCTTGTTGGTGTCCAGCTCCTTCACGTCGAAGGAGCCGCCGGGGGCGGCCAGCGCGCCGGTGCACAGAGCCAGGCCCACGGCCAGCGCGAGCGGTTTCACAATGCGGTTCTTCATGGATTCTCCCTGGTGGGATGCATGGCGTGCATCCGGTCGTGGTCATACGCAGGGCGCTCGGCCCCAATCCACAGGCTAGGCAGGGGTGTCAGGGAGCCGACAGTGTCGAAGGTCATTGTGCGGTGCGATGACGACAGCGAGCGGTATCATGTGGGGATGATGACTGCGTCTGAACTCCTTTATCGCACCGCTGCGGCCGCCGACGTGCCGGCCGTGGTGACCCTCGTCGAATCGGCTTACCGCGGCGAATCCGGCCAGCGCGGCTGGACCACCGAAAGCCACCTGCTGGACGGGCAGCGCACCGATGCGCAAAGCGTGTCCGAGCTGATCGGTCGCGAAGGCAGCAAGATCTTGCTGGCCGAACGCGATGGCGTCCTGCTCGCCTGCTGTCATATCGAACGGCAGGGCGGGGCAGGGTACTTCGGCATGTTTGCGGTGAATCCCCAGCTGCAGATGGGCGGCATCGGCCGGGCCCTGCTGGCCGAAGCCGAGCGCGTGGCGCACGCCTCGTGGCAGGTGCCGGCCATGCGCATGACGGTGATCGTGCAGCGTGCCGAACTGATCGCCTGGTACGAACGCCGCGGCTACCAGCTCACCGGCGAAACGCTGCCGTTTCCCTATGGCGATGAACGCTGCGGCCTGCCGCGCCGCGACGACCTGCATTTCGTGTGCATGAGCAAGCCGTTGGGCGAGGTGTTCGCATGAATCTCGCCGACTGGATCTTCGTGGGCACGCGCAGCGAGATGTTGCCGGGCGAATTCAAGGTGGTGTGGGATGGCGACACGGCCATCGCCGTCTACAACATCGACGGCGATCTCTACGCCATCGAAGACGTCTGCAGCCACGATGGCGGCGACCTCGCCGGCGGCGAGGTGCACGGTTTCGAAGTGGAGTGCCCGCGTCACGGTGCGCGCTTCGACGTGCGTACGGGTGCCGTCACCTGTCCGCCCGCGTACGAACCGATCGCCAGTTTTCCGGTGCACGAAGTCGACGGCCAGATCTGGACGCGCGACGATCGTTGAAGGGGAGCGCCTGTTCCCGGCTTAGAAACGGTAGACGAAGGCCAACGTGGTGGTGAGCTGATTGGCCGAGCCATAGCTGCGCACCAGCGGGCTGCCGGATGCATCGCCCAGCAAGCGCGTGTAATTGATCGCCACGGCAAAGCCAGTGTGCATGCTGGTGGGCATATACGCGTCGTATTCGAGCGAGATCTGCTGGCCGCCGGCATTCGGTGACCATGGCGATATGCCAAGCTTGCTGGCCTGATCGGGCGATACGCCAAAGAAGCGACGCATCGCCGGCCCGTTCATCGCCTGCCATTGCAGCTCCAGGCTGTGGTTGAGATAACCGATGACGGGCAGGTCGTAGTCCGCATACACGTTGAGATAGGCGCCGGCGCCTTGCGTGTCGTGCGCCAGATTGCCGCCCAGGCTGAACTGCGTGGTGGCCTGGTATTCCAGATAACCGCCGCCGTTGATGCGCGGCGATAGCGACTCGACGATGCCGCCCAGCCTGGGGCCGAGTTCGTCGCGGTCGCGGCCCCACAGGTAGTTGCCGTAAAGTCCGCCGCGCCACTTGCCGCTATGGATGAAATCCACAGTGAGGCCATCGAGCGTCGACAGCGTGATATGCCAGGGCAGCTCGGCATCGATATAAGGCACGGCCTGGTTGCGATGATCGCTGGAGCCGAGCCAGGCCGGCATGCGCTGCACGCCCGCGCCGAGAATGATGTTGGGACCTTCGGTCGCGTCGTCCGCGCTGGCGATCGAGCACAACGCGCAGCCGGACAGCAGCGCACTGGCGGCAACACGGCGCAGCAGCATGCCGATCCGGATCACGCGCCAGGTTTGGCGCGCGCGCCTGCGTTGTCGCCGAACTGAACGATCACACGCTGGCCGATGCGCAGCGACGGCGGCGGCGTTTCATCGAACACCAGTACGCATTCGACGGTTCGCGTGTTGGCGCGAATGAGGGGATCTTCCTCGAGCGCACTGGGACCGAACACGGTGCCGATGCGCTGCACATGCGCGCCCAGCGTCGGCACGCCGCTGCCGCTGTCATCAACGACCTGGGCATGCATGCCTTCGTGCACGGCGCTCACAAACGATTCGTTGAGTTCGGCACGCACGATGCGCGCGCCTTCGGGCAGCAGCACGAAGGCCGCGCCGCCTTGCGGCGATACCGTGGCGCCGGGCTGGATGTCGCGCTCGACAATCTGTGCGTCCACGGGCGCAACGAGGCTGCGCTGCGCCAGCTCATAGCGCGCCGCTTCCAGTTTCTGCGCAGCCATGGCGTCGGCGGCGCGCACATTGTCGAGTTCGCCCTGCAGCTGGGTGGCGGCGTCCTTGGCGTCATCGGCGCTCTGCCCATCGCCAGCACCGGCTGCCGCCGCTGCCTGCAGGCGCGTGGCGCGCTGCTGTGCTGCCTTCAGGCGCGCTTCCAACGAGCTGCCTTGGGCCCTCGCCTGTTTCTGTTCGGCTTCGGCCGCGCTCACGGCAAGCTGCGCAGGCTTGGTGTCGAGCACGGCCAACACCTGGCCCTTTTTCACATGGTCGCCTTCGCGAACCTTGATGTCGGCCACCACGCCTTCGCGCGGCATGCTGAGCTTGAGCAGGCCGCCTTCGATATCGACACGGCCGCGCGCCACCGCCGCATACGTGGCAGTGGGTGCGGTGGACGACGTCGACTTGCCGCTGTCGTCATGCGAGCAGGCAGCCAGCACGGGTGCCACCAGCACCAGGGCAAGCAGGGAATGTAGCGGGCGCAAGGTCATGCAGAAGGGTCCTCGTGCCCTGACGTCAATGTCGCAGAGGGCACACGGTCACTAAGGATACGGCCATCTTCCATGGCGAGCACGCGGTCTGCGTGGCCAACCAGTCGAGGATCGTGGCTGACGCACAACACGGTGGTGCCGTGCGTGCGCGCGATGCGGTGAAGAATATCGATGACGATCTGCCCGTTCGCGGCATCGAGCGCGCTGGTGGGCTCGTCGGCAAACAGCAGGCCCGGCTCCTTGGCGAGCGCGCGTGCAATCGCGACGCGCTGCTTTTCGCCGCCGGAGAGTTCGGAAGGGCGCAGCTCCATGCGCGGGCCCATGCCCACTTCTTCCAGCGATGCCACCGCGCGACGGCGCGCTTCGCCGGGTGCCAAGCCGAGATAGCTCAGCGGCAATTCCACCTGTTCCAGCGCATTGAGCGCCGGAAAAAGATTGAAACCCTGGAACACGAAACCGGTGTGCAGCAGACGGAAGCGCTCGAGCTCGCGCATGCCGAGCACGCCCAGGTCCTGTCCCAGCGCCATCACATGGCCGCTGTCGGCTGCCTGCAGGCCGCTCAGGATGGCGAGCAGCGTGCTCTTGCCGCAGCCGGAAGGTCCGGAGATGAGGGTGAGTTCGCCGGCGTGCACGTCCAGCGTGAGGTCGTGCAGCACGGTGTGGTGGATCGGTCCCGACGAGAACGATTTGGTGACGTTGCGTGCCTGCAACGACACCGTGGGCATGGCCTGTGGCTGCGCGCTCATGCTTACCTCAGCAAGGTGGCGGGATCGGCGCGGCGCAAGCTGCGCATGGCGGCCAGACCGGAGACGATGGCCAGGCCCATGCCCAGCGCGAGGCAGGCCAGCGTGGTCCACGGATCGAGCGCCACCGGCACGCTGCGGCTGCGCGCAATGGCCAGTGCGATGGCGCCGAGCACGGTGCTGCCGACCAGGCCCAGCGCGCCCACCCAGAAGGCCTGTTCCATCACGACACGACGCAGTGCACCGACGCCGACGCCCAGTGCGTTGAGCGTGGCGTATTCGCGCACCGAACCGATCACCGCAGCGACCAGGGTCTGGCTGGTGATCACGGCGCCAACCAGGAACACGATGCCGGCAAGGAACAATACCCCCGCGCCGGCGCCGGTATCGAACATCCAATAGAGCTGTGAGCGACGTGCGAAATCCTGCGCGGTCCACACGTCGTACTTGCCGAACGCACCATTGCCGCGCAAGCGCGCCGCGACATCGTCGGCTGCAGCCGGGTCGCGCAGCTTCGCCACGAAATACGTCATGCGATTGGCATTGGATGGATCGGTATCGAGTTCGGCCGCCGTGGCCAGCGAAGCCACCACGTTCACGCCACCCAGCGCACGCAGACCGCTGCTCACGCCGACCACACGCACGCGATGGCCGTTGATGACGGCGCTATCGCCTACCTTCACGCCGAGGCTGTCCAGATCGGCGCGATCGACGATCACCGCATCCGGTTCGTTCAAGCGCGCGCGCAGGGCGGGCGGCAGCGCATGCGCGAACAACATGCCGTCGGGACGTGCATTGATGCCGGACACGAATACCGACACGCCGCCCGTATCACTGGGGCCACGCCAGTCGGCATCGACCCAGTGGAACGGTTCCACCGCGGTGACGGCCGAATCCATGCGCAGTCGCATTTCCACGCCCGAATCAATCGAGCGGCCGAGGTTCACGCTCTGCGTGCCCGGATAGCCGGCCCACAAATCGGCCGACGAACCGGTGATGTAGACGCTGGCGCTGCCGAAGATGCCGAGCACCAGCGCGGCCTGCAGCAATTGCAGCAGGCCGGCGAAACCGACAGCGAGGATCGCCGGCAGAAAGCGGCGCCATTCGTAGATCAGGGTTTTACGTGCCAGCGCGACCATCAGTCCGTGCCCTTTGCGACGGGTGCGTCGGAAGGCGGCGGGTTGGGCATCGGCGGGTTGGGCATCGCTGCGCCACCCAGGGCCTTGTAAAGCGAGACATAGGCGAGGTCGCGCGCGGCGATGGCGCTGACCAGTTCAAGCTGTGCACGCTGGTTTTCGATCAGGCCTTCCTGCACGTCGAGCTTGCTGCCCAGGTTGAGTTCCTCGCGCTTGCGCAGGGCGGTGATGCTGCTGTCCAGCGCCACGCTGGCGCGCTGCGTGGCGTCCTCGCGTGTGCGCGACTGCTCCAGGTCGCCCATCGCCGTTTCCGCTTCCGCCACGCCTTGCAGCACGGCCTGGCGATAGGCGTAGACGGCGGCCTTCAGCTCATGATCCTTGGCGTGTGCCGCGGCCACGCGCTGCCCCCAGTCGAACAAGGGCACATCGATGATCGGGCCGAACGAGGAAATGGCTTCGCCGGTGTGCGCGCGATAGTTGGACAGAATATTGGTCGACCATTGCAGCGACGCGCCCAGGCCGATATGTGGATAGATGTCCGCGCGGCTCATGCCCAGCTCGCCGGCGGCGCGCAGCACTTCG
Source organism: Dyella sp. 01N448 (assembly GCF_056399225.1). NCBI lineage: Bacteria > Pseudomonadati > Pseudomonadota > Gammaproteobacteria > Lysobacterales > Rhodanobacteraceae > Dyella > Dyella sp. 01N448. The sequence goes on from NZ_JBFTQX010000003.1 coordinate 252,147, forward strand.
GCTTCGGCGCTGGCGATTTCAGGACGTGCGCGCAGCATGTCGGCCGGTGCAGTGGTGAGCTGCCAGGCACCCAGGCGCGGTTGTGGACCGGGCGTGAGCCACGCCAGATCGGGTTCGGGCTGTCCCAGCAGCAGGGCGAGCTGCTGCACGCAGGCGTTGATGACCTGCTGGGGTTCGGTCAGCGCGGCCTCGGCGCGGGCGAGTTCAGCCTGGGTCTTGGCGACCTCGACTGGCGCCACCAGCCGCAGTTGTTCGCGCACCTGCACCAGCTGCAGCTTTTGCTGCTGGGCATCGCGGATGGCCGTGAGCAGGCGGGCCTGCTCCTGGGCCGAGCGCAGTTCGATCCAGCGCCGACTGACTTCGGCCACCAGGGACACCTGCGCACCGCGCAAGGCGGCCGCCGCGCCGTTCTCCTGGCCTTGGGCCGCGCGCTTGCTGCTTTGCCAGGCGCCAAACAGCGGAAGCTCCCACACGGCATCAAAGCCGACCACGAAATACGAAGCCGTGGTGTCCGGATCGATCAGGTCGTTGGTGCGCCCGTGCAGGTTGGGCAGGTAGGGATCGTGGGCGTGGTGGTTCAGGGTGCGCGCGGCGCGCAGGCGCTCGGCGGCCTGGGCCACGTCCAGGTTGTTCTGCAGGGCGCGATCGATCAGGGCGTCCAGCTCGGGGTCACCCAGCGCGGTCCACCAGCCCTTGAGGTCGGCGGAGGGCGGCGCCACGCCGGCCGGCGCATTGCGCCAGGTCTCGGGGAGGGGCGGCTTGAGTTCGGGCAACGGGGCCACCGAGCAGCCGGCCACCAGCGCAAGTCCACACGCCAGCAAGGCACTGATCAATGGACGGCGATCCCGGCGAGGCGCAGCTTCCATGTTCGGCAGATCCGGGTTGTTTCGACGCTGAAGCACGAAGTTCCTGAGATTTGAGCAACGGCACGACAGGGAGTTCCCTAGCATACCGGAGCAAGCCTTCAACTAGCTTATTGACGGCCGACACCAGAATACCCGTTTTTACGCAGCAACTTTCGGCAAGAAAGGGGGCCGAAAGGGGTGTCTTTCTAGTCTTGTCATCACACTGCATTGGCGGAGCTTCACCGAGTGACAGGCTGGACCATCCTCTGCGATTTCGACGGCACCATTTCCGTCGAGGACGTGATCGACTCCCTGCTCGACCGTTTCGGCCGTCCCGGCTGGGAAACGCTGGAGCAGGACTGGCGTGCCGGCCGCATCGGCTCGCGCGAATGCATGACCGGGCAGGTGGGTCTGCTGGACATGACCCAGGAAGCGCTGGACAAGCATCTCTCCTCGCTGTGGATCGACCACGCGTTCCCGGCCTTCGTGGCCAGGACGCGCGAATTGTCGACCCCGTTGCGGGTGGTGAGCGACGGCCTCGACTACGCCATCCACAAGATCCTTGGCCGTTACGGCCTGGACGATCTGCCGCTGGCCGCCAACCACCTGGCTCCGGCCACGCCGCCGCGTCAGTGGCAGCTGACCTCGCCGTTCCAGGCGGACGGTTGCCGCAGCGGCACCTGCAAGTGCGCCGTGGCTGCCCAGGCCGCCAAGACCGGCACCAAGACCCTGCTGATCGGCGACGGCGCCTCGGACTTCTGCGCAGCCGACCGCGTCGATTTCGTGTTCGCCAAGCACCGCCTGATCGAGCATTGCCGCGCCGCCGGCATCCCCTATGTGCCGATCACCGGCTTCGAGGATGCGCTGGAGCTGCTGCCCCGTCTGCTCGACGGCAGCCTGCTGGCCGAACACACGCCGGGCGAGCCCGCCCTGGCCGCCACGATCCCCTGAACGGGCCTCGCCCGTTCCACCCCTTTCTGATCTATTCCGGATTTCCTGATGAACGCATACGACAAGAACGCCGCTGGCGTCGTTATTCCCGACGCCCAGCTGCTGGCCGATGAGGCCCAGTGGAGCTCCTTTGGCGATACCGTGCATTACGTCGATCCGCCGAAGATCTTCCGCCATGGCGAAGGCAGCTGGATGATCGACACCGCCGGCACGCGCTTCCTCGATCTGCAGATGTGGTACTCGGCCGTGAACTTCGGTTACGGCAACAAGCGCCTGAACGACACGCTGAAGAACCAGATCGACGTGCTGCCGCAGGTGGCTTCGCAGTACCTGCACCAGACCCGCATCGAGCTGGCCAAGACCATTGCCGTCGACGCGCAGCAGAAGTTCGGCCTGAAGGGCCGCGTGCACTTCAACGTCGGCGGTGCGCAGGCGGTGGAAGACTCGCTCAAGCTGGTGCGCAACTACACCGGCGGCAAGAGCCTGATGTTCGCCTTCGAGGGCGGCTACCACGGTCGCACGCTCGGCGCTTCGTCGATCACCTCCAGCTACCGCTACCGTCGCCGCTTCGGTCACTTCGGCGAGCGCGCGATGTTCGTGCCGTTCCCGTATCCGTTCCGTCGCCCCAAGGGCATGACGCCGGAAGAATATTCCGATGCCTGCGTGCGCCAGTTCGCCCGCCTGTTCGAAACCGAATACAACGGCGTGTGGGATCCCAAGGTCAATCAGGCTGAGTACGCCGCGTTCTACGTCGAGCCGATCCAGGGCACCGGCGGTTACGTGCTGCCGCCGATGAACTTCTTCAAGGATCTGAAGAAGGTGCTCGACCAGTACGGCATCCTGATGGTGGTCGACGAAATCCAGATGGGTTTCTGGCGCACCGGCAAGCTGTGGTCGATCGAGCACTTCGGCGTGACGCCGGACATCATCGTGTTCGGCAAGGCGCTGACCAACGGCCTCAACCCGCTGTCGGGCCTGTGGGCGCGCGAAGAGCTGATCAACCCGACCATCTTCCCGCCGGGCTCCACGCATTCCACGTTCAACTCCAACCCGCTCGGTACCGCACTGGGTCTGGAAGTGATCAAGATGGGTTACGAGCTGGACTACGAGACCAGCGTGCCGAAGAAGGGTGCGCACTTCCTCGAAGGCCTGCGCGACCTGCAGAAGCGCCACAAGGAAATCGGCGACGTGGACGGCCTGGGTCTGGCCATGCGCGCCGAGATCTGCACCGACGACGGCTTCACGCCGAACAAGGCGCTGCTCGACAAGATGGTCGACATCGGCCTCGCTGGCGACCTGGAGCACAACGGCAAGAAGATCGGCCTCGTGCTCGACGTGGGTGGCTGGTACAAGAACGTGATCACCTTCGCGCCGTCGCTGGACATCACGCACGAAGAAATCGACCTGGCCATCGCGCTGCTCGATCAGCTGCTGACCAAGGCCAAGAAGGCGATGTAATCAACACGACGCCGCGGGTGAAAACCCGCGGCGTCTGTCTGTGGTTTGTCTCAAGTAGTTCCCATGCAGGGGAAGTGTGACGAACGGCGATGCTCATGCATCGCCGTATTTTTTTGGGCGGCGTTTGTCGGCTCGAGCGAGTTACCTCTCATCCATGCACTCATCTAAGCGACAGCGCGCAGGCCGACTGCTTGTGGTCACTCGCTGACACCGCAAGCAAGTGCAATGAAAAGTCGGACATTTTCTCTCGGTAGAGAAATCGACTGAAGTGCATTTGAGAGCGCGCCTTATTTGTTCAAGTTCAAGTGATTTCTAGCATGGCGGCGATTTTACGTTGCTGCCTTCGTTCGCTGGAAAGGACTTGTCGTGAACAAAATCTATAACGTCGTTTGGGATGCCCAGAAGCAGTGCTTCGTGGTCGCTTCTGAGTTGGCCAAGGGCCACAAGAAGCCGGGATCGGCCAAGCTGAGTCTTGCCATTGCAGGCGCCTTGTTGGTCGGCGGACTCTCCGCACCTGCCATGTCGGCCACGGGCTCCGGGCTCAAGGCTGGCCTGGCCCTGATGGCCAACTATTACAGCGTCAACGATAGCGGTGTGCAGGGCGGCAACTACAACAGCGACGGTGCGACGGGAGCAAACGCTCTTGCGGCAGGTGTTGGCGCGAGCGCTGCCGGCAGCTCGGGCGTGGCCGTCGGCACCGACGCGAGCGCTTCCGGCAATTCCGCGATCGCCATGGGCGACAGTTCGGTTTCCACTGGTCTGATGACCACCAGCGTTGGCGCGGGCGCGCAGGCGATCGCCGACACCGCCACCGCGTTGGGATCAACCACCAGTGCCACCGGATTCGGCAGTACGGCCGTGGGCTACGGCGCGAATGCGGCCGGTTCCCGTGCCTTGGCTTCCGGCTATGGCACCAGCGCCAGCGGTGATAATTCGACTGCCTTGGGCAATAGTGCCAAGGCCTTGGTCGCCGATGGCGTCGCCCTCGGCAGCAAGTCAGCCGCCAACACGGCAGCGGGCATTGCCGGCTACGTGCCAGCGACGGCGACGGCGGCGCAGGCCGCGGCTATCAACGCGACGAAGAGCACGCTCGGTGCGGTGAGCGTGGGCGATGCCGCGACCAACAAGTTCCGCCAGATCACCAGCGTGGCCGCAGGTACGGCGGACAGCGATGCAGTGAACGTTGCCCAGCTCAAGGGCGCCACCGCCGATGCCGTGCTCTACGACAGCAGCGCGCACGACAGCATCACGCTGGGCGGTCCCGCCTATAACCCGGTCACCAAGGCCGGCGGCACCAAGATCACCAATGTCGCCAACGGCGTGGCCCCAAGCGATGCGGTGAACAAGTCGCAGCTGGACGATCTGGCCAATACGCCGCTGACCTTCGCTGGCAACACGGGCACGGTGCAGAAGAAACTGGGCGACACCATGTCGATCCAGGGTAAGGGCACCACGTCCGGCACCTACGTCGGCGACAACCTCAGGACCGAGGTGGACGCGAGCGGCGTATTGCAGGTCGAGATGACCGACAAGCCGGAGTTCACCAGCGTCACGACGGGCAACACCACCATCGATACCAACGGTGTGGTGATCACGGGTGGTCCCAGCATGACCGCCAACGGCATCAATGCCGGCGGACAGAAGATCGGCAATGTTGCCGCAGGTACGGCGCTCACGGATGCAGTGAACGTCAACCAGCTTTCCACTGCGGTGAATGGTGCCAAGTCGCACTATTTCAGCGTCAACGATGGCGCCGTACAGGGCGGCAACTACGACAACGACGGCGCCACCGGCACGAACGCCTTGGCCGCAGGCATGAGCGCCGGGGCGGCTGGCAACTCGGCAGTGGCCGTCGGTCCCAATGCGAGTGCGTCCGGCACGTCGTCGGTTGCGGTGGGTGATGGTTCCGTGTCGATCGGTCTGATGACGACCGGCGTGGGTGCGAACGCTCAAGCGCTTTCCGACACGGCGACTGCCTTGGGATCGACCACCAGCGCCACGGGTTTCGGTAGCACGGCCGTGGGATTTGGGGCGAATGCGGCCGGTGCCAGGACGCTGGCCGGCGGCTACGGCGCCACCGCCAGCGCCGACAGTTCGATCGCGCTGGGCAATAGCGCCAAGGCTTTGGTGGCCGATGGTGTGGCCATCGGCAGCAAGTCAGTGGCAAATACGGCAGCAGGCATCGCTGGTTATGTGCCGGTAACGGCGACCACAGCGCAGACGGCAGCGATCAATGCCACCGCGAGCACGCTCGGTGGCGTCAGCGTGGGTGATGCGGCCAGCAATAAGTTCCGCCAGATCACCGGCGTGGCCGCCGGTACGGCCGACAGCGATGCGGTGAACGTGGCACAGCTCAAGGGCGCCACCGCCGATGCCGTGATTTACGACACCGGCGCGCACGACAGCGTCACGCTGGGCGGTCCTACTTACGATCCGGTGAGCAAGACCGGCGGCACCAAGATCACCAATGTCGCGGACGGCGTGGCGCCCAGCGATGCGGTGAACAAGTCGCAGCTGGATGACATGGCCGATACGCCGCTGAGCTTTGCCGGCAACACCGGCACGGTACAGAAGAAATTGGGCGACACCATGTCGATCCAGGGCAAGGGCACTACGGCAGGCACCTATGTTGGTGACAACCTCAGGACTGAGGTGGATGCGAACGGTGTCCTGCAGATCGAGATGACCGACAAGCCGGAATTCACCAGCGTGACCACCGGCAACACCACCATCGACACCAACGGTGTAGTGATCACCGGTGGTCCCAGCGTCACCGTCAACGGCATCGATGCGGGTGGCACGAAGATCACCAACGTCACCGCCGGCACGGCGCCGACCGATGCGGTGAACGTCAGCCAGCTCACCACCACGGTGAATGGCGCCAAGACGCATTACTACAGCGTCAACGACGGCGGGACGCAGGGCGGCAACTACAACAACGATGGCGCCACCGGTGCCAATGCCATCGCTGCGGGCGTGGGCGCCATGGCCACCGGCGCATCGTCCACGGCCATGGGCAGCAACGCCCAGGCCAACAATGACAACGACGTGGCGCTGGGTGCAGGCTCGGTCACCTCCAGGAGCAATCCGATCTCCAGCGTCACCGTGGCTGGGCAGACCTACCAATTCGCCGGTACCAACCCCACCAGCGTGGTGAGCGTGGGCAGCAAGGGCAATGAGCGTCAGATCACCAACGTGGCTGCGGGCCAGCTCTCCAGCGACAGCACGGATGCCGTCAATGGTTCGCAGCTGTATGCCACCAATCAGGCGGTAGACGTGCTCAACGGCACGATCAACACCATCAACGGTGGCGGCGGCATCAAGTACTTCCATGCCAATTCGTCGCTGGCCGACTCGCAGGCGGTGGGCTCCAATTCGGTGGCAGTCGGCCCCCAGGCAGTGAGCACGGGTGCCGACAGTGTGGCTATCGGCCATGGCGCTGCAGCAAGCACCAACAACAGTGTCGCGCTGGGTGCGAACTCGACGACGGGGCCAGTGAAGGGCACGTCAGGAGCCACCATCGCCGGTGACAACTACACCTTTGCCGGCGCCAATCCCACCGGCACGGTGAGCGTGGGCGCGACGGGGCAGGAACGCACCATCACCAACGTGGCGGCGGGCACGCTCTCGTCCACCAGCACCGACGCAGTTAATGGCTCGCAGCTGTATGCGACCAACCAGGCAGTCGACAAGATCGATGGCCGCGTGACCACCGTCGAGAACACGGTCAACCACATTGCCGGCGATATCACCAACATCAGCACGGGGCAGGCCGGCATGTTCCAGACCAGCACCGACCAGAAGGCGCCGACCCCGACGCCCACCGGCAACAACTCGGCCGCAGGCGGTGCAGGTGCAACGGCCTCGGGTGACAACAGCCTGGCGCTGGGTAATGGCTCGCAAGCGAGCGCCAACAACAGCGTCGCTATCGGCAATGCCTCTGTCGCCGATCGAGCCAACGCGGTGTCGATGGGTTCGTCGGGCAACGAGCGTCAGATCACGAATGTTGCTGCGGGTTCGCAGGGCACGGATGCGGTGAACGTGAGTCAGTTGAAGGCAGCGCAGGCAGGTGGCGTGCAGTACGACGTCAACAGCGATGGCTCCATCAACTACAACGCGGTCACGCTTAATCCCAATGGTGGCGGCGCCAGCATCCACAACGTGCAGGCGGGGACGGCGACCACGGATGCGGTGAATGTGGGACAGCTCAATGACGCGGTGGTCAATACGCAGAACTGGGCAAAGAACTACACCGACCAGCAGATCAACCAGATGGGCAAGCGTGCTTATGCCGGTACGGCTTCCGCGCTGGCAACGGCCAATATTCCGCAGGCCTATCAGCCCAATCAAAGCGTCGTGGGCGTGGGCATCGGCAATTACCACGGGCAGAACGCGATTTCGGTCGGCCTGTCCACGATCACTGAAAGTGGTCGCTACATCCTCAAGGCCAGTGCGACCGGCTCGCAGCAGGACGGTCTTGGCGTGGGTGTGGGCGCGGGCATGGCCTGGTAAGGACCGGCCATGAAGATCCTTCTGCCGTTGCGGCAGAGAGATCTTCGTGGCTCTTGTATTCATCGACATAAAGGCTTGCAAAAAAACATGCACATCAACACCAAGTTCTTCAAGCTCGCGCCACTCTTGCTGGCGGCCGCATTCGCACTGGCGGCCTGCGGCAATGTGAGTCGAAACGTCCACGCGGATGGTCAGTCTGCCGACTCCATCAATTGGCCGCACATCGACGACACCACGCCGCTGCACAAGGGCGGAACCTTTCCCAACCTCGACAACCTGGTCCACGTGCACGCGGGCCTGAACAAGCAACAGGTCAGCGATCTGATTGGCTACCCCCATTTCAGCGAGGGTATATGGGGCGTGCGCGAGTGGAACTACGTCTTCAACTTCCGCGAACCGGCGCAGAGTGATCACGTGGTGACTTGCCAGTTCAAGGTTTTGTTCGACACCGACAAGCTGGCGCAACGTTTCTACTGGCTGCCCGAGGAGTGTGCGCGTTTCCAGCAGGTGGCCAAAGCGCCGGCGCCCCCGCCGGTCGTCGTGGCTCCCGTCATCAACACCGAGCGGTTCACGCTAGGCTCGGATGCGCTGTTCGCATTCGATCGGGCGGGACTGTCGGCTATGTCGGCCGAAGGTCGCGCCAAGCTTGACCAGCTCGCCCAGGGCATCATCGTGCATGCCGGCCAGGTGCAAAGCGTGCGCGTGATCGGTCACACCGACCGTCTGGGCAGCGATGCCTACAACGATGCGCTTTCGCAGAAGCGGGCCGACACGGTGAAGGACTATCTGATCTCGCACGGCGTGGACAGTCGCCTGATCCAGGCCGAAGGTCGCGGCAAGCGCAATCCGGTGGAGGCATGCGCCCTGACCGAACGCAGCGCCTTGATTGCCTGCCTTGCCGCGAACCGCCGCGTTGAAGTGCTGGTCACGGCGTTGAAGTCCGAGCCTCGCGTCGGCTGAGCCCATCGCAAGTCGTGTAGCGTTGAAGCCTTGCCCCGCCTTCGAGCGGGGCAAGTCGTATCAGGCGTTGTGCTTGCTCGTATCGTGTCGGTTGCGCTTGCGCGATCGCCTATCCGATAGGGAATTGAGCCCGGTCGCCTCAGTGCCATGCATGGATGAGTCGCTCGCGTGAGCGATGAGCGAGGGGGGCGAGCTTGCTTCGCCGGCTTCGCTGAAACCGGCGGTGATTTCCGGGACGGCAACCGCTATCGCGTTGGCGGGCGCAGCAGGCAACGCAGTGCCGGCATCGCTGCGCGAAGCGCAATGCTGCAGCCGACCATCGATCTGCGCGCCAGCGATCACCACGATCGAGCCATAGCAAACGTTGCCGGAAACGCGAGCTGTCGCTGCCAGTTCGAGCCGTTCCATCGCGTATACATCCCCGCAGACGCTGCCATGGATGATCGCCGCCGGGACGCGTATATCTCCCTGCACGAGGCCTTGCTCGCCGATCGTCAGCAGGGCGCCTGGCTCGATCGCCATGACTTGCCCATCGATCTCACCCTCGAGGAACAAGCTGCCCTCGAAGTTGACGTCACCCGTGATGCGGGTTCCGTGAGCGATCAGGCTGGTGGCGAGGGTGTGTGCGACTTGTGTCGGGCGTTTGCGATTGAACATGCGACCACGTGTAGTCATGTCGGGTGGATGGCGCCGGGTGCCAGATTGAATCTCAGCGGCGGAAAATACGTGTCCTGCAGCGGCGGTGGAGTGATCGTCGGTACTGGCGGGCTGAACAATGCCTGCTGCAACAGTCTGCTCACGCGCGCCACGTAATGCGGCAATGGCCAGCGCGCCGGCCGGTCGCCGACAAAGCGTTCCATGGCGTCGGTCCAGGTGAGCGCCGACTTGGCGTCATGGGCGGCCAGGGCGCGTTCAATTTCGCAGGCCGCCGTGACAATCGCACGACGCAGCACCACGCGGGAGCGGACCTTGTTGAAGATGGGGTCGGACAAGCCCAGATCCGCGATCACTTCTCTGGTTCCCGCAAAGCGGTCGCTCTCCAGCCGTTGTTGCGCGAGCTCGCGCAAGTCTGGTTCCGGGCTGTAGATCGCCACATGCAGAATCAGCGCCCGATCGGTTTGCACCTCGACCAGCCGCAGGCGGGTGGCGAATTCGGGAGCTTGCTCGTGGGTGCCCGCCATCAAGGAGAAATAAAGGGCGCGGGCATGCGCGCGATTCTCCGGATCGGTTTCGGTGTACGAAGCTTCCTGGGCTACTGCAAGATCAGCGCAGCGCGATAGGGCGGCTCGCCGCACTGATGGATCGGGGTCGGAGAGCGCCAGTCGAGGAAGTGCGGCAAGCAATTTGTCGTCGCGGCCAAATTCAGCGGCGACACGTCGAAACAGCGACGTGTTGTGTTGCCAAATGGAGCGCTGTCTGGTCTTGGCCATCGCAGGGAGTCGTGGTTGGCATCGTGCCCACGTTCCCGCGGTACGTGGCGTCTGCACAGGCAAGGACGTGCGGAGTTCGACCTGCCGAGGTCGGGCGCGCCCGGTCCTTGCTTTAGGCCATGCATGTTCCACGACTTCGCCCGCACAAATACATCAGACTGCTCTGAAAGGGCGATTCAAACGCGGGTGCTGCGCTTGCGCGCGGCGCAGGCTCAGCTGACGGAGCGGGAGGTGCGTGCGGGCGAGAACAGGATCTCCACGCGCAGGCCACCGGTCGCGCCATTGAGAAAGCGCACGGTGGCGCGATGGCGCTCGGCAATACGCTGCACGATGGCCAAGCCCAGGCCCGTGCCTTCTTCCGTCATGCCCGGCACGCGGAAGAAACGTTCGCCCAGGCGCTCAAGGAAGGCAGGCGGCACGCCAGGCCCGTTGTCTTCCACGCTCACGCATGGACCTTCGCTGAGCACCGATACGCCTATCGTGAGAATGCTGCCACGGCCCGCGTAACGCAGGCTGTTGTCGATCAGGTTGTCGAGCATCTCCTGCAGCGAAAGGCGATCGGCGTCGATCCACACCGGTCCGGCCGGTCCCTCGTAGCCAAGATCCACGCCCGCGGCGATGGCATCGTGCACGCGCACACCCAGCAGTTCGGGAATCACCTGCGCGAGATCCAGCAGCACACAGGGCGCGGTTTCGTTGAGGTCGGGCGATTGTGCGCGCGTCAGCGCGAGCAGCTGGCTGGACGTGCGACTGGCACGCTGGGTGAGTCGCAGGATGTGCTGCAAGGCATCGGTGACCGTTTCCTTGCTCGGATCAACCTGGGCGCGTTCGACGTGTACGCGCAAGCCGGCAAGCGGCGTCTTCAGCTGATGCGCGGCATCGGCGATGAAGCGTTCCTGCAAGGCCAGCATGCCGCGCTGGCGTGCGAACAGGCCGTCGATGGTGCGCGTGAGCGGAAGGATTTCCACCGGCACATCGGCATCGCCGATCGGCGCGAGGTCGTGTTCGCGCGCGGCCAGCCGCGCTGTGAGCGGATCAAGCAGGCGCAGGCCCACGCGCACGCCGTACAGCACCAGGAAGAACACGCTGGCGATCAGCAGGGCCTGGGCCGGGATGCTCAGCAGCAGGATTTCACGCGCGCGCTGGTGACGATCGTGGAAGGTCTCGGCCATGGTGACCGTAAGCTGGTCGGTCGGATCCTGCAGATTGGGTATGCGCACCGTCGCCGCACGCAGCTCGCGAAACTTCTGCGTGGTCGTGACCAGCGAGGTGGTGTAAAGCGCTGGCTCGCCATCGGAGCTGGCGCCGCTCAACGGCGCCGGCTGCAATTCCGCAGAACCGGCCAGCAAGCCGTGCTTCTGGCTGCTGACGTTGAAATAGTTGTGGCCTTCAGGCGCGTACTCGAGCAGAAAGCGCGCCTGCGGCGAGATCTGTCCGCCCAGGTCTTCCTGGCTGAGCATCTGCGCGAGCGTCATCGCATCGTCGCCCAGATCGCGGTCGTGCACGTGGTTGGAGTAGATCAGCGCACCGCCGTAGGTGATCAGGCTCTCGACCACCAGCAACATCATCAGCGGCACCAGCAGCGACGACAGCAGGCGATGGCGCAGGCTGGGCCGGCCATCCGGTTCGATGATCCGATAAAGCCAGGAGTCGTCCTGCTTGGCCGCCGGCCGGTTCATGCCTTGGCGTCCTTGCCTTCCTTCACTTCTTCCAGCAGATAGCCCAGGCCGCGGATGGTGCGCACTTGCGTGCCTGAGTCGGCCAGCTTGCGGCGCAGGCGATAGATGGCGATGTCCAGGCCGTTGTCGGTGAGTTCTTCGTCCCAGCTGCAGAGGGCTTCCACCAACTGGGCGCGGCTGGTCACGCGATCGGGGCGTGCAGCGAGCGCTTCGAGCAGGCCGAATTCGCGCGCCGTAAGTTCCAGCGCCTTGTCGTCGATCCAGGCGCGATGACCGGGAAGATCCAGCCGCAGTCTTCCGATGGTGAGTTCGGGTGCGCCCTGCGAGGTGTAGCGGCGCAGCAGGGCGCGCACGCGCGCCTCGAACTCGGCCAGCGCAAAAGGCTTCACCAGGTAATCGTCGGCACCCAGGTCGAGCACGCGTACCCGCTCGCGCAGGCCTTCGCGGGCCGTGATCACCAGCACAGGCAGGCCGGTGCCGCGCTTGCGCAGGCGCTGCAGCACGTCGGCGCCGTCCAGGTGGGGCAGGCCCAGGTCGAGGATAAGCAGGTCGTACGGGGTGTCGCGCAGCGCTGCGTCGGCCTTGGCGCCGTCGGTGACGCTATCCACCGCATGGCCGCCCTGGCGCAGCGCGGCGCTGACACCGGCGGCAATGGAGGGGTCATCCTCGGCGATCAGTATGCGCATGGGGTTATCCAGCAGGGGCGGTGGGTCAGTGGGTGGGGACGCCCGCGACCCATTATTGTTGAATTGCGAGTGATTCTCATTTGTGGCAACATTCCAGCCCTGCATCAGGAGCGGGCAGCCCCAATGGTGGGAAGCTTAGCGCCCTGGTGGATGTTGAGACAGCGGGCGCGCGACTCAGTTGCATGGCCCATCATGTGGTTTGGCGCTGATCCAAGAGATGATCCAAAGGCTCTGAAAGGCAGGCATGGAATCAGCGGCGCGGTCGCACAACAACCGGATGGGATCGAGCCGCGCGTTCTGGCTCAAGCAGCTCCATCAATGGCACTGGATCAGCTCGGCGCTATGTCTGGTCGGCATGCTGCTGTTTGCCATCACCGGCTTCACGCTCAACCACGCCGGGCAGATCGAGGCGCAGGCCAACACCGTGCATCACAGTGCCGTCCTGCCTACCGCCTTGCTCAAGGCCGTGAGCGGCGATGACGAACGCAAGGGCGCGCCCTTGCCGGCCGCGGTGGCGGACTGGGTGTCGACCGCACTCGATGTCGACGTGAGCGGGCGCACCGGCGACTGGTCATCCGATGAAATCTATCTTTCCATGCCGCGCCCGGGTGGCGACGCGTGGGTAAGCATCGATCGCGAAACCGGCAAGGTGGAGAGCGAACGCAGTTCGCGCGGCGTCATCGCCTATCTCAACGATCTGCACAAAGGCCGTCATGCCGGACCTGCCTGGGGCTGGTTCATCGACGTGTTTGCGCTGGCCTGCGTGATCTTCGCGGTCACCGGGCTGTTGCTGCTGAAGATGCATGCGGCGCAGCGTGGCGCCACGTGGCCGTTGGTGATCTTCGGCCTGGTACTGCCGTTGTTGCTCGCGCTGATCTTCATCCACTGACATGAAAGCTGTGCGCACGCGCATCACGATGATGGTCGGCCGCCGCGCATCCATACGCGTTTCCCCTTTTCCCCCCGTTTCTGCTCGCGCCCAACCGAGGACACCATGCGCCGTCTCTCCCTGACCATCCCCGCGATCCTGCTGGCCGCCCCGGCTGTTGCGGCCGACCTCAACGTCACCGTGCAGATTCCGCAGCTCAATGTGGCGGAATACCACCGTCCCTACACCGCCGTGTGGGTGGAGCGCGAAGACCATTCCGTCGCCGCCCAGCTGGCCGTGTGGTATGCGCAGAAGGAATCGAAGGAAGGCGCCGGCACCAAGTGGCTGCCGGAGCTGCGCCAGTGGTGGCGTCGCGGCGGTCGCGACCTGCAGATGCCGGTGGACGGCGTATCCGGCGCGACGCGTCCGGCCGGCGACCAGAAGCTGAGCTTCCATCAAGGCAAGGCGCCCCTGGCCGAGCTGGCCCCGGGCAAGTACGAACTCGTGGTCGAGGCCGCCCGCGAAACCGGCGGCCGCGAAGTGGTGCGCGTGCCGTTCACCTGGCCGGCCGCCGCGCCCCAGCAGCTCGCCGCGCAAGGCAGCAGCGAGCTGGGTGCCGTCAAAGTCGATCTCGCCCCCTAATCGAAGGAGAACAACATCATGATCAAGCATTCGTTGAAGTGGGGCGCGCTGGCCATGGCTCTGGCGCTGCCGCTTACCGCGCAGGCGCACAAGATGTGGCTGGTGCCGTCGGCCACCAATGTATCCGGCAACGATCCGTGGGTGACGGTGGATGCCGCCGTTTCCAACGACTTGTTCTATCCCGATCATATGGCGGTGCAGCTGGACCGCGTGGTCATCACCACGCCGGACGGCCAGACGGCCAAACCGGAGAACGCGCTCACCGGCCAGTACCGCAGCGTGTTCGACGTGCACCTGACCCAGCCGGGCACCTACAAGATCGCCGCGGTGAATGGCGGTCTGTTCGCCAACTATGAACTGGATGGCCAGAAGAAGCGCTGGCGCGGCGACGCGGCGGAGCTGGCCAAGGCGATACCTGCCAACGCGAAGAACGTCGAAGTGTCCGAGTCGATCAACCGCGTGGAAACCTTCGTCACCAACGGCAAGCCCAGCGATGGCGCGCTCAAACCCAGCGGCAAGGGGCTCGAGCTGGTACCGGTGACGCGCGTCACCGACCTGGCCTCGGGTGAAGCGGCCACGTTCCAGCTGCTGCTGGACGGCAATCCTGCGTCGAACCTGAAGGTGATGGCGATTGCCGGCGAGACGCGCTATCGCAACGCGCCGGAAGAAATCGATGTCACCACCGACAAGGATGGCAAGTTCAGCGTCACCTGGCCGCACGCCGGCATGTATTGGGTGAACGCCAGCACGCAGGACAACAAGTCCAGCATCAAGCAGGCCAAGCTGCGTCGCCTGTCGTATGCCGCCACGCTGGAAGTGCTGCCGCAGTAATGCAAGGCGTGAGTGCTGAATCGAAGCCATGGGTGCATCGGTGAGCGAACTGGTGGTGCAATCCGTGCAAGGCGAGACCATGGGCACGTTCTGGTCGGTGCGCGCGGTGATGCCGGCACAGTTGTCGCTGGCATCGCGGAGCAAGACCATCCAGGCCGTGCTCGATCTGGTCGATGGGCAGATGAGCACCTACAAGCCCAGCTCGCCGCTGTCGCGTTTCAACGCGGCGCCGGCGGGCACCTGGCATGTGTTGCCGGCCGAGTGCTACGAAGTAGCGCAGCATGCGCTCGAGCTCGCACGTATTAGCGATGGTGCGTACGACCCCACGGTCGGACCGCTGGTGAATCTTTGGGGCTTCGGCCCCGACGCCGCACGGCAAGCACCGCCGTCGCGCGAGGCGATCGACGCGGCGCGCGAACGCATCGGCTGGTGGCGGATCAAGCTGGACGCCGCTACCCATAGCCTCTATCAACCCGGCGGCGTCTATCTCGATCTTTCGTCGGTGGCCAAGGGCTACAGCGTCGACCTGGTCGGCCGCAGTCTCGACGCTGCCGGCATCGACGCGTGGCTGGTCGAAGTCGGCGGCGAATTGAAAGGCAAGGGCAGGAAACCGGATGGATCGCCGTGGCGCATCGGCATCGAACGTCCCGGCGCTGCCGCCGGCGCCGTGCAGCATGCCGACCAGCTCAGCCAGGTGGTCTGCCTCACGGGCAGGGCCATCGCCACATCGGGCGACTATCGCCGCCAATTCACGGCCGATGGCGTGACTTATTCGCATCACGTGGATCCGCGCACCGGTTGGCCCGTGCCGCACGCCGTCGCCTCGGTCAGCGTGCTGGCCAACGATGCGATGCAAGCGGATCCCCTCGGGACGCTGATGACGGTACTGGGGCCGGAACAAGGGCTGACGTATGCCACCGAGCGCGGTCTCGCCGTGATGTTTATCGTGCATGGCGCACATGGCATGGAAGAACACCTGTCGCCCGCGTTCCAGGCTGCGCTGGCCTCATGAACACGCCTTCCGCCATGTCGACTCGTCCCGCCTGGGGCAATGTGCTCCTTTGCACGTTGCTGGCGCTCCTGGTCATCGGGCTCATGGGCTTGCATCGGCGCGAATGGGAATGGCACGACCCAGGTGCAACGCGTTGGCTCAGTGCGTTCGCCGTACTGCTGGCATGGGCAGGATTCACCGCCTGGCTGGCGGTCTATCGGCGGCGCGCCGCGCAACGGCAGACGGAACGCGTGTCGTCCGTCAACGCATCGCAGAGTGATTCCATCCTCATCGCCTTTGCCAGCCAGACCGGCACGGCGGAGCAGTGGGCGCTGCAGACGGCGCAAAGTCTCCAGCAGGCTGGCGCATCCGTGCGACTGACCGAGCTTGGGCAACTGGATGTGGCTGCGCTATCGCAGGAAGAACGCGTGTTGTTCGTGGTGAGCACGACGGGCGAAGGGGATGCACCCGATAGCGCGGCCCGCTTTGTCACTCAGTGCATGCGTAGCCCGCAAGCATTGCCAGCGCTGCAATACGGCCTGCTCGCGCTCGGTGACAGTGACTACGACGATTTCTGCGGATTTGGCCGCGCGCTGCAGCACTGGCTGCAGCAGAGCCGTGCCAGACCGCTGTTCGATCCGGTGGAAGTAGACAATGGCGACCCGTCAGCGTTGCGTCATTGGCAGCACCATCTCGCGCTGCTCTCCGGCGCCGCCGAACTGCCGGACTGGCAGCAGCCGGACTATCAACGCTGGCAACTGGTCGAGCGCGTGCTGCTCAATCCAGCGAGCCAGGGTGACCCGTGTTTCCATCTGGCGCTGCGTCCGCACACAGGGCAGGCGACATGGCAGGCCGGCGATCTGGTGGAGATCGGTCCGCGACACGCGGCGGCCGAGGTGGAGCAGTGGTTGGCAACGCACGGACTCGACGGCGATGCATCGGTCGAACACGAAGGACGCCACGCATCGTTGCGCGAATGGCTGGCAGCCAGTCACTGGCCGGAAGGCAGCGAAGCATCGCTTACCACCCCAGCTGAGCTGGTGGCGGCGCTGCAGCCGCTGCCGCATCGCGAATATTCCATTGCGTCGGTGCCATCGGACGGCACGGTGCATCTGCTCGTTCGGCGCATGCAGCGCAAGGATGGCTCGCCCGGCATCGGCTCGGGCTGGCTCACCCAACACGCGCAGCTGGGCGGTGATATCGGACTGCGCATTCGCGCCAACCCGGGGTTCCACGCGCCTGTCGACGACCGCCCGCTCGTGCTTATCGGCAATGGCACGGGGCTGGCAGGTCTGCGGGCGTTGCTCAAGACGCGCATCGAGGCAGGACGGCACCGCAACTGGTTGCTGTTCGGCGAGCGCGAGTATGCCCGCGACTTCTACCATCGCGACGAGATCTTGCGATGGCAGCAGCAAGGCTCGATCGAACGGCTCGATCTTGCATGGTCTCGCGAAGGCATCTCGCGCGTGTACGTGCAAGACCGCCTGCGTGAATCGAGCGATCTGTTGCGTCAGTGGGTGGAACAGGGCGCCGCGATTTATGTGTGTGGCAGCCTCGCAGGCATGGCGCCCGGCGTAGACACGGTGTTGCGCGAAGCCTTGGGCGAGGCCATGGTCGAACAACTGCGCGAGGCCGGGCGTTACCGACGCGACGTCTATTGAGTTGCCGTGACCTTTGGCCTATAGGAGCGCCATGCGCGAATGCCGCAGGCTGGGCGTTCCTTCGGGGGAGGGTTACATGGGAACACGGATGGAACACGCGCTGCGCCATGGTTTGGCGCTGGTCTGCCTGGCGTTGTCGTCGCTGGCCTCTGCACAGGACGCGCCGGTTCCGGCGCCCGGTACGCCGATTGCGCCAGCGGTGATCCCGCTCGCCAAGCCTCAAGCTGATGCGCCGCGTGAGGCTAGCGCGCCCGATGCGTGGGGTGGTGTGCGCACAGGCAAAGAGGCGACCTTATCCGATCGCGTGGTCGCTTATCGCATCGATGCCGAACTGGACGCAGCCAGGCACAGCATCACCGGCAGCGAGCAACTGACCTGGCGCAACCGCAGCAGCCAGCCGGTCAATCGCATCTACCTGCATCTCTATCTCAATGCCTTCCAGAACGAAGGCAGTACCTTCTTCACCGAGCGCAGCGTGCTTACCGCGCATGGCCATTCGCGCGGCGAGGCAGCGCCGAAGAAAGGCGAATGGGGCTGGATGGACCTCAAGACCGTGCAGCAGGGCAATGCTGCACTGAAGTGGCGTTTCGTGCATCCCGATGATGGCCCCGCCACGGACCAGACCGTGGCCGCGATCGATCTTGCCGAGCCCGTGCCGGCCGGCGGCACGCTCACGCTGGATATCGATTTCGTCAGCCAATTGCCGCGCGTGATCGAACGTACCGGCTGGTGGGGCAACTTCAACCTGGTGGCGCAGTGGTTTCCCAAGATCGGCGTGCTCGAACTGCCAGGCGAGCGTGGCGCGACGCAAGTGCAATGGAACGTGCACGAGTTCCACTTCAACAGCGAGTTCTACGCCGACTTCGGCAGCTACGACGTGCGCCTCACTGTGCCCTCCGATTACACCGTGGGGGCGGTGGGCGCGCAGAAGGACGAACCTTCCGAACAAAATGGCAAGACGACCTATCACTTTGTGCAGGGCGACGTGCACGATTTCGCCTGGGTGGCCGCCAAGGGCTTCCGCACGCTCGATGGCAGCTGGCAGGGCCCGGGCAGCCCGAACGTGGCGGTGCGCGTGATTTATCCGCCCGAGTACGTGGCCAGCGCGCAACCTGTGCTCAAGGCCACGCTGGATTCGCTGAGTTATTTTTCCGAGACGTTGGGGCCATACCCGTATCGCACGGTTACCGCGGTGGTGCCGCCATTCAATGCGGAAGAAGCCGGTGGCATGGAGTACCCGACCTTCTTCACCGCCGAAGGCGACAAGACGATCGACAAAGACACCATGGACCAGTGGAATATCGACTTCGTGACCATCCACGAATTCGGCCACGGTTACTTCTACGGCCTGCTCGCCTCCAATGAATTCGAAGAGCCGATGCTGGACGAAGGCATCAACGAGTACTGGGACGAACGCATGCTGCGCGAACGCAACCAGCGCGTGCTGACGCCGAGCTCATGGTTGCGGCGCGCCGGCATCACGCCATCGATGGACGTCTTCACGTTTGAGCGACTCGACGCGGGGCTGCAGCATCCGTTCGATCCGCTGGGACAGAACAGCTGGGATCGTTACTCCAGTTCGAGCTACGGCACGGTGTATTCGCGCACCGCCACCGCCATGCACGATCTGGAGGAGCGCCTGGGCAAGGACGTGATGGCACGCGCCATGCGCGAATACTATCGGCGCTGGCACTTCCGTCATCCCTCCGCGGCAGACTTGCGCGCCACCTTGATCGATGTCTCCGGCAACGCGCGTGCGGTCAACGAGATCTTCGATCAGTACGTCTACGGCACGGCGCGTATCGACGATCGCGTGACATCGATCGACACCATGAAAGTACTGCCCGAGGCGGGCAGCTGGATGAAGGATGGCCAGCGTACCGAGCTCACCGCCGATGATCGCGACGACGAGGTCGAGAAGAAGCGCGATGCCTGGAAGAAGTCGCATCCCAACGCCGGCAAGCACGAGGATGGTCCGTATCAAGTGCGCAGTACGGTGACGGTAGTGCGTGAAGGTGCCGCCGTACCGCAGTTGCTGCGCGTGACGTTTGCGGGCGGTTCGCATGTCGACGTTCCATGGGACGACGATCGCCGCTGGAAGCGCTTTGTGTTCACCGGCGAGGCAGCGGTGATCTCCGCCGAGCTCGATCCCGAGCATAAGATCCTGCTCGACGAGAACAAGCTCAATGACAGTCGCACAGTGAAGGCCGACGCCTCGGCCTCGCGCCGCTGGACGGCTGATCTCGCGGCACTGTTGCAGTCGCTGTACGCATGCCTGGTGACGCTGTGATGGCCTACAAGAGTGCTCGTCGTGTCGATATGGGCGCCGTGGCGCTGGCGCCGCTTGCCGCATTGCAGTGGCGCTTGTTGCTGCTGTGGCTGCTGGCGACGTTGATCGCCACTTTGGTGGCGGCGCTCCCTTTGCTGCAGGCACTCGGTAGCTTGCTCGACCGCTCCACGCATACACATGAGTGGGCGCGCCAGTTCGACGGCCTGATGTTCAGCGATGTGGCCGTGGCCTTGTCGCGCGAGCACGCCACGTTGCATGGCGCGGGGCTGGCCAGCGGCTTGCTCATGTTGCTGTGGCTGCCGTGGCTAAATGGCATGGTGGTGGCCAGCGGCCGGGCGGGGCGCACGCTGGGATTTGCCCAGCTTTTGCAGGGTGGACTGGTCGAATACGGCCGCATGCTCCGGCTGATGCTCTGGTCGGTGCTGCCCTATGCGCTCGCTGGCCTGCTCGTGCAGATGGGCCTGGACCGCGCCGACGATCGCGGCGATTTCGCCACGCTTCAATCGCAGGCCGATACCGCGCAACACGTGGCCTGGTGGGCAGCAGGTGTCGTGGTTGTGCTAGCGCAGGCCTGGGTGGAATCCGCGCGCGCCTCGTTCATCGCCGACGTCGGATTGCGTTCGGCGTCGATCGCCATGCTGCGCGGCCTCCTGCAGCTGCTGCGTCGACCGGTGTCGACGCTATTGGTCTACCTGCTGCTGACCGCCATCGGTTTCGCCATGGCGCTTGCCTTGGGCCTGGCCCGCATACACACCGTGTCGGTCGGTGCGTCGGGCTTGCTGTGGGGCTTCCTGCTCAGCCAGCTCATCGTGGCGGCCTTGGGCTGGATGCGCATCGCGCGCCTGTTCGCGCTGGCCGATGTGGGACGCTCGCTGGGCCTGGGTCGGCGGTCGGGCCTCTAGTACCCAGGAATGAATCAGGCGGCAGGCAATCGCGCCAGCACGATTTCGCCGCCACCTTCGATGCGTACCGGGTGACCGGGGATCGGGTCGATCCACATCATGTCGTTGGCTTCCAGCGATTGCGAGCGGTGATCGGCGATCACCTTGGCGCGGCCGGACAGCAACAGCAGAAACCAGCGCCAGCCGTTGGGCGCCAGCAGCACCATGGCGCCATTCAAGGGCCGGGCCATCAGCTCGCCCTGGGCCTCGCCTCGCAGCTTGAGGTTGAACGTGCGGGTCGGCGCGGTCGGCAGGCAGGCCTGCGGGTCGTTGCTCTGGTCGAACTGGGCGATCTGGAAGCGGGTGACGTGCTGGGTGCGGCCATCGGGGAAGGCGATGTCCACCGGGGCGTCCAGCGGCACGAAGTGCCGGCGCAGGTCAGCATGTGCTGGAAAATCGACCTCCTGCTCCATCCCGATCAGGGTCATTTGCCACTGCCAGGCCTCGTCGTCCGGTCCGCAGGCAATCGGGGTGATGACTGCCGTGCCCTTGGCGCAGGGCGCGCCATGGAGACCTTCCATGGACAGCCGCTGCAGCTGGCTCATGCCCAGGCGCGACGCTTTTCGGTGCAGGGCGGGTAATAGGCGAACACGTGGTTGTGGGCGCCAAAGAAATCCATATCGTCGATGTGCTCGCCGCCCAGCCGTTCGGCCACGCGGTCGGAAGCTTCGTTGCCGATCTTCACCAGGCTGATGACGCGCGGCGAGCCCAGGGCGTGCCAGGCGAAATCCAGAATGGCGCTGCCTGCTTCGGTGGCGTAGCCATGGTGGCGGAAGTCCGGCTTGAGCATCCAGCCCAGTTCCAGGTCCGGCCAACCTTCAGGGCGCATCAGGCCGGCACGACCGATGAATTCGCCGGTGTCCTTCAGCTCCAGCGCCCACATGCCGTAGCCGCGCAGATGCCAGTGGCCGATCAGCATGGCGAGCGAACGCCAGGCGTTGGTGCGGTCCAGCGGCTGGCCGTCGCCGATCCAGCGGGTGCTGGCGGGGTCGGCGAGCATCGCGGCGTAGTCGTCGAAATGCCGTTCGGCGAGGGCGGTAAGGCGCAGGCGCGCCGTTTCAATAACAGGTATGTCGATCATGATCTTCAGCAAGCAAGTCGGGTGCCATCGAGCAGGGCCGCCAATGCGTGAGTGCTCATCCGTAGGCTTTCGGTCCATGACAGGCCAACAATAGGCTGTCCGGTGGCCGCGTCCGTGAAAGCCTCTTCCTCACCCGGCGGCAACAGGTGCCGGTAGTCCACGGTGATCTCCGTGCCGGCAGGCAAATCGCCCGCCGCGAACACGAAGCCCAGATGCCACAGCCCGGTGGGCTCGAAGCTGTGATTGAGATAGCACTCGTCCGGCCAGTCCGGAGAGACCGTATAGCGGTCCTCGAACCAGCGCGCACTCGCGTACAGCTGGGCCGAAAGCTCGGGCGAGCCAGTCAGTTCGTCGTAGCGATACGTGCGGTCGATCGCGTCCGGGGCCGTGACGATCTGCCCGGCTGACACGTCCTCTAATAGGAACAACCCCTGGCCCGCGCCGGCGATGTTCGACGCGGCGATGCGATAACGCGGAACAATCATGACAGCCCAATGCCGATGGCAAGGCGGGCGAGTGTAGGCGCATCCGGCCGGGGTTTCCATACCGGCCGAATGCGATTGGTGTACTTAAGTGGTTGACACAGTTTGGTTATTGCCCGCCGCCCTTGGCCGCCTTGGGCGCTGCCTTGGCTGGGACGGCTGCTGCGGCGGGCTTTGCGGCGAGTTTCGCGGCGGGTGCCGGCGAGGAACCGGAGCCGGTCAACAGGATGGCGCTGCGGTTGCGCTCCAGCGTGGCGGGTCCCACCCCTTTGACATGGGACAGGTCGGCGACTGTCTTGAAGGGGCCGTGTTCTTCGCGGTAGGCCACGATGGCCTTGGCCTTCGACGGGCCGATCCCGTCCAGCGAGTTGGACAGCGTGGCGGCATCGGCCGTATTGACATTGACGGGCGTGGCGGCGAATGCCGGCCATGCCAGCGCAAGAACCAACAGTGCTGCTGCGATCTGCTTGATCATGGTCACTCCTCCCTTGGTGGATGCGGCCCTCTCGTGGCCGCCCGAGGACTGTGCCCAGCCGCCGCGCTGGTGGCTGTCGGCAGCGGCGGAATGGGTGACCTGGTATCGCCCGTCACGACGCGTGGGCGCTTGTCGATACGCCAGGCCCCTCTCGCACGTGCTGATACAATGACGGCCTTTTCCCACGCTGTAGGAGTCGTCCATGGATACCGCTCGCCTCAACCGTTACATCAGCGGACTGTGGGATGACGAGATCGTGCCGCAGCTGGTCGAGTACATCCGCATTCCGAACAAGTCGCCCATGTTCGATCCCAAGTGGGTGGAGCACGGCTACATGGATGCGGCCGTGAAGCTGATGGAGACGTGGGCGCGCAGCAAGCTCTCCGCGCTGCCGGGCGCCACGCTCGAAGTGGTGCGCCTGGAAGGCCGTACGCCGCTCATCTACATCGAAGTGCCGGGCACGGGCGATGACACCGTCGTGCTGTACGGCCATCTGGACAAGCAGCCGGAAATGACCGGCTGGGCCGAAGGCCTGGGTCCGTGGACGCCCGTGTTGAAAGGCGACAAGCTCTACGGCCGTGGCGGCGCCGACGACGGCTACGCCATCTTCGGTTCTCTCGCCGCACTGCTGGCGCTGCAGGAGCAGGGCGTGCCCCATGCGCGCTGCGTGGTGCTGATCGAAGCCTGCGAAGAGTCGGGCAGCTACGACCTGCCGTACTACGTCGATCACCTCGCCGACCGCATCGGCAACCCGTCGCTGGTGGTGTGCCTGGATTCGGGCTGCGGCAACTACGACCAGTTGTGGCTGACCACCTCGCTGCGCGGCATGACCGGTGGCGAGCTGACCGTGCAGGTGCTGGAAGAGGGCGTGCATTCGGGCGATGCGTCCGGCGTGGTGCCCTCCAGCTTCCGCATCCTGCGCGAGCTGCTGAGCCGACTGGAAGATCCGCAAACCGGCGCGATCAAGCCCAAGGAGCTGTACGTCGACATCCCGCAGCAGCGCATCGACCAGGCCAAGAAATCGGCCGAAGTGCTGGGCACGGCAATCTACGACAAGTTCCCCTTTGTGGCCGGCATGCACCCGGTCACCGAAGACCTCACCGAGCTGGTGCTCAACCGCACCTGGCGTCCGCAGCTGGCGGTCACCGGCGTGGATGGCATGCCGCCGCTGGAAAGCGCAGGCAACGTGCTGCGTCCCAAGACCTCGGTGAAGCTCAGCCTGCGTGTGCCGCCGACATTGTCCGGTGCGAAAGCGGGTCAGCTGGTGAAGCAGCTGCTGGAAAAGGATCCGCCGTACGGCGCCAAGGTCAGCTTCAAGCTCGAGAAAGACGGCAGCGGCTGGAATGCGCCGCAGCTGTCGGCGTGGCTGGAAGAAGCGGTGGCCAAGGCCTCGGAAACGTATTTCGGCGCACCGGCGGCCTATATGGGCGAGGGCGGCAGCATTCCCTTCATGGGCATGTTGGGCGAGAAATTCCCCAAGGCGCAATTCCTGATCACTGGCGTGCTTGGCCCGCACTCCAATGCGCACGGCCCGAACGAATTCCTGCACATCCCCACCGGCAAGAAGGTGTCGATGGTGGTGGCCGACGTGGTGGCTCATCACTACGCGCAGGGCGCCAAGGCCTGAACGTGATCGTCGCCCCGGCGCGATGCCGGGGCGACGCAACCGACTGCGCAGGACGCCGGCAGCAGCCGGACGCAAGCCCGTGCGGTCTCTGGCAGGGTTTTCAGCGATGTCTGATTCCAGCAACGAGCTTTCCTATCTCGCCGAGAACTGGGCGTCCGTGCGCGAGCGCGTCGACGCGGCGTGCCGTGCGGCGGGGCGTGATCCCGGCGAAGTGTCGATCCTGCCGGTGAGCAAGACGTTCGGCCCGGAGGTGGTGCGTGCCGCCCTGGCGCTGGGCCTGCATCGCTTCGGCGAGAACAAGGTGCAGGAGATTCGCAGCAAGGCCGAAGCGCTGGCGGGCGAGCGCATCGAGTGGGTGGTGATCGGCCATCTCCAAACCAATAAGGCTAAGGATGTAGCCCGCCTGGCCAGCGAAGTGCAGTCGCTGGATCGGCTGGAGCTGGCCGACGCTCTGCAAAGGCGCCTGGAGATCGAGGATCGCGTCGTCGACGTGCTGATCGAGGTGAAGACCTCGCCGGAAGACAGCAAGCACGGCCTGCCGCCCGATCAGCTGCCCGGCTTGCTGGACGCCCTGCGCGCCTATGACCGTCTGAAGGTGCGAGGTCTTATGACGTTGGCCGTCCAGTCGGACGATGCCGCGGCCGTTCGCGCCTGCTTCCGCCAGTTACGCCAGCTGCGTGCGGCCGGATTGGACCAGGGCCATGATTTGGCTCGACTTTCCATGGGGATGAGCGGCGACTTCGCGCTCGCCATTGCCGAGGGCGCGACCGAAATCCGGCTCGGTACGGCGATTTTCGGTGTGAGACAGCTCACAAAACATACGGTACCGAACTGAACATTTGGTTCACTAATTGGTCAATATGTAACCAATTTGACACAGCTTTCACCGATAAATCAGTCACTTATCACGCGGCACACCCCAAGCATAGGCCGTGCCAGGTTTCGAAACGACAGGGTACAGTTAACCCCATCCGAACAAACGATCTAGATCCCTTTGCTAAGTTCACGCCTCGATCACGGCCCGTTGACCTGACGACGGCGATTTCCACGAACTGCAAAGGGATGTGTCCCACATGCGAACAAAGCGAATTTTCGCCGCTGCTGCGCTTGCTGGTGCACTGCTTACTTCCCTTCCGCTTTTTGCTGAACCGCTGACCGCCACTCCGGCTTCCACGCCGACGTCGGCTACCGTGACACCGAATCTGATGGGCCAGCTGTCGTTGTTCTCGCCGGCAGCCATGCTTGCCCAGTCCGCCGCTCCCGCCCAAGCCGCTGCCAAGGCCTCGGCCGGCACCACCGGTGCCCTGGGCGATGACGACGACGCCGATGGCGACGGCATGCCGGACAGCGGCGTCAACGCTGTCGCCGCGCTGGCCAACGACACCTCCGACCTGCGCAAGACCCTGATCGGCATGGCCATGCAGCTGCGTGACATCCGTTACGTGCGCGGCGGTCATGATCCGTCCACCGGCTTTGATTGCAGCGGCTTCGTCCGCTACGTGTTCGCCCATGCCGTCGGCCTCGAGCTGCCGACCAACTCCGCTTCGCAGTTCGTGGCTGGCCTCAACGTCAATCGCGGCGACATGAAGCCGGGCGACCTGGTGTTCTTCCGCACCGCCGGCAAGCGTGGCCAGGGCCGCGTGTCGCATGTGGGCATCTATATCGCCAACGGCCAGTTCATCCATTCGCCCTCGCGCGGCAAGACCGTGCGCGTGGACAGCCTGGACCAGTCTTACTGGGCGCAGCGTTTCGCTGGCGCCAAGCGCCCGGGTGCGCTGGCTCGCAGCTAATTTGGACGTCACCGTCAGTCAAAGGCCGCCTCATGGGCGGCCTTTTTTTATGCGACGTTTCCCGCTGCGGGCAATACAAGTTTCAGCCGCCTAGTTGCTGCAGTTCGTCGGACGCCACGATGCGCAGGCCGCCACCCGGTGCCTTGGCCAGCCGCCACATGGCGGTGGCCACCGTGCCGGCCGAGATGCCGCGCCAGCGTCCTGGCAGTACGCGCGAGAAGGGCGCGGCGAATACTTCGCCCATGCGTGGCTTATGGCGCGAACCCAGCAGCAGCGATGGACGCACGATGGTGAGTCGCGGCCATTCCTGTTTCTGCAAGGCTACTTCCAACTCGCCCTTGGTGCGGTTGTAGAACAAGCGCGAGGTCGGATCCGCGCCCAGCGCGCTGATCACCAGATAGTGGCTGGCGCCAAGCGCATGCGCATGCTTGGCGAGCGATAGCGGGAGGTCGTAATCGACCATGCGGAACGCCTCGCGGGATCCGGCCTGGCCGATGGTGGTGCCCAGGCAACAGAACACCGTGTCGGCTTGTCCGTGCAACTGCGCGATCAGGTGGCTGACCATGCCCACCGGGTTCTCGAGTTTCGGATGAGGCGCCAATGGCCGACGCGTGGGGGCGTAGACGTGCTCCACCGAGTCATCCGCAAGCAACAGCTCGAGCAGCTTATGCCCGGTCAGTCCGGTGGCACCGGCAAGCAGTACATGGCGCGGCGGCGTGCTCATGGCGACATTGTATGGCGAGGTTTGTTATGGCGACCGAAGTCTTGCCTGGCTGCGCTTGAACCCCATGTTGAGCATTCGCTTTCCCCCGGAAGAACCCCGATGTCGCTATCCCCCTTGCTTGCCATGCCGGGCGTCCATGCGCCCGAGGCCGCCACCCACGGCTACGTGTTCAACCACACCATGATCCGCGTGAAGGATCTGAGTCGTTCGCTGGACTTCTACACGCGCGTACTGGGCTTCACGCCGGTGCACCGCCAGGACTTTGCCGAGGCGGCCTTCACCATCGTGTACCTGGTGCTGGCGCCGGATCGCTCGGTCATCCCCGAGGACGATGCCGCCCGCCTGCGCTGGGTGCTCGGCCAGCCGGGTGTGCTGGAGCTGACCCACAACCACGGCACCGAGCACGACGAGGCGTTTCACTACCACCACGGCAACGCCGAGCCGCGCGGTTTTGGCCACCTGTGCGTCTCCGTGCCGAACGTGCAAGAAGCCTGCGCCCGCTTCGAGGCCTTGGGCGTGACGTTCCAGAAGCGCCTGAGCGATGGACGCATGAAGCACATCGCATTTATTCGCGATCCCGACGACTACTGGATCGAGATCCTGCAGCCGGCCGCGTTCATCGGCTGAGCTGGGCCGTCCTGCTGTTGTCGGGAGAAGTTCTTGATCACGTCGTGCTCCCTTCCTTGATGGCACCCCCAATGCCCCGTCATTCCCGCAAAAGCGGGAGTCCGGTGACTCTCAGGACCTGAAGCGAAGGCGCAGGATCCCTGCGTTGGCAGGGATGGCGAGCAAGTACGCGGTTTTCCGAGGCTCCCTTTATGGCCATTGGCCGTGGCGATGCACGGCCTCTACCAGTACGCTTGGGAATATTGCCCCGCGGATTCGCCCCGATATGCCGTTTGACCTTCCTCCCGTCACTCGCAACCTGCTGATCGCCAATGTGGCGGTGTATCTCCTGCAGCAGATCATGGGCGAAACGCTGCTGACCTACTTCGCGCTGTGGCCGTGGGGCCCGGACCAGGTCGCCCAGGGGGCGCAGGGCCTGGTCTCGGTAGGTTTCCGTCCGTGGCAGCTGATCACTTATGCCTTCATGCATGGCAGCCTGACGCACCTGTTCTCGAACATGCTGGCGCTCTTCATGTTTGGCGGGCAGATCGAGCGCGTGTTTGGTGCGCGCAACTTCGTCGTCTATTACTTCGTCTGCCTGGTGGTCGCCGCGCTGGCGCAGCTGGTGGTGGTGAACTGGTTTACCGGCGGCTTCTATCCGACCCTGGGCGCGTCGGGTGCGATCTTCGGCATCCTGCTGGCGTTCGGCATGTTGTTCCCGCACGAGAAGATGATCCTGATCTTCCTGCCGATCCCGATTTCCGCCTGGCTGTTCGTGACACTTTACGGACTGGCCGAGCTCTACATGGGCGTGACCGGCACGCAGGCAGGCATCGCGCATTTTGCGCACCTGGGCGGCATGCTCGGTGGTTTTGTATTGATCCAGTACTGGCGGGGCAAGCTCCCCATCAAGCCGCAGCGCAAACTCTGGCGCTGATCGCAGCACTCGCAGTCTTCCGGCAGTTTCCATGACACAGCATCTCCAGCGTCGACTGACGCCGCGCCACATCACCTTCATGGCGCTCGGCATGGCCATCGGCGCAGGCCTGTTCCTCGGCTCCGCCGATGCGATCAAACTGGCCGGCCCTTCGGTGTTGTTTGCCTACCTGTTCGGCGGCGTGATGATCTACATCATCATGCGCGCGCTGGGCGAGATGACCGTGCGCGATCCGGTCGCCGGTTCCTTCAGCGTGTATGCGCAGCGTTATCTCGGCCCCTTCGCCGGTTTCGTCACCGGCTGGAATTACTGGCTGCTGATGGTCGGCGTCGGCATGGCCGAAGCCACGGCCGTGGGCGCGTACATGCACGAGTGGTTTCCCGATTGGCCACGCTGGATCTGGGTGCTGGGCAGCGTGGTGATGATCGGCGGACTGAACCTGCTCACCGTGAAGATTTACGGCGAGATGGAGTTCTGGTTCACCCTGGTGAAGGTGATCACGGTGCTGGCGATGATCGTGGGCGGGCTGAGCATCATCTTTGTTGGCTGGGGCAATGGCGGACGGCCCACCGGCTTGTCGAACCTGTGGTCGAACGGCGGCTGGTTTCCGCACGGCTTGCTCGGCATGGTGCTGGCGCTGCCGGTGGTGGTGTTCTCGTTTGGCGGTGTGGAAACCGTAGGTATCGCCGCTGGCGAAGCGGCACAGCCCGAGCGCACGATTCCACGCGCGGTGAATTCGGTGCTGTGGCGCATCCTGATTTTCTACGTGGGTGCGCTGTTCGTGATCATGGCCATCTATCCGTGGACGGGTCTTGGCGAACACGGCAGTCCGTTTGTCACCACCTTTGCCAAGCTCGGCATTCCGCAGGCGGCCGGTCTGATCAATTTCGTGGTGATCACCGCGGCGCTGTCCGGCTTCAATTGCACCACCTTCAGTGGCAGCCGCATGCTGTACAGCCTGGCCTGCAAGGGGCAGGCGCCGGCGGCGCTGAGCGAAGTGAACGAGCAGGGCGTGCCGGTGCGCGCGATCCTGGTGACGCTTGCGGTGCTGTTGCTTGCCGTGCTGCTGAACTATCTGCTGCCGGCCAAAGTGTTCGGCATGATGATGTCGATCCTCTCGTTCAACACCGTGTGGACGTGGACGATGGTGCTGCTGGCGCACTACAGCTTCCGTCGTCAGTTGCGCGCGCGGGGTGAGGCGCCGGCAGCGTTCCGGCTGCGCTGGTGGCCGCTGAGCGGCATCGTCTGCGTGGCGTTCCTGGGTTTTGTGGTGGTGATGCTGGGCGTCAGCCCGGATACGCGCATCGCGCTCTATATCGGAGCGGCCTGGGTCGCGCTGCTGGCAATCGCTTACCGGTTGTTCCAGGTGCAAGGACGCATGCAGCTGGTGGCGCAAAGCTAGACTCGTGCTCGGCGGGCGAGGGCCCGCGCAGCAGGAGTCTTCACGTGCGCACCATCGGACTGATTGGCGGCATGAGCTGGGAATCCAGCCTGCTTTACTACCAGTGGATCAATCGCGGCATCCGCGATCGATGCGGGCCGCTGTATTCCGCCAGGCTGCTGCTCGACAGCCTGAATTTCCAGGAGATTGCCACCTGGCAACGCGAAGGCGACTGGGATGCCGCCGGCGCAGCGCTGGCCGCATCAGCGCGTCGGCTCGAAGCGGGCGGCGCCGAATGCATCGTGCTGGCGACCAACACCATGCACAAGATGGCGGATGCCATCACTAGTGCGACCCGCTTGCCATTCATCCATATCGCCGATCCCGCCGGCGCGGCGATCGCCGCCCAGGGTCTGCATTCGGTTCTGCTGCTGGGCACCGAGTTCACCATGTCGGAGAGCTTCTACCGCGTCCGCCTGCAGGAGCGATTCAATCTGCATTGCGTGGTGCCGTCCAAGTCGCAGCGTGCGGACGTCCATCGCATCATCTACGACGAGCTATGCGCCGGCGTGATCAACGAGGCGTCGCGGGAGATCTATCGATCCATCATCGAGGAGGCGGCCATCAACGGTGCGCAAGGCGTCATTCTTGGATGCACCGAGATTGGCTTGCTGCTGCGGCAGGACGATGTCCTGCTGCCGTTGTTCAATACGGCTGAGCTGCACGCCGCAGCGGCCGTGGCTTTTGCGTTGGGTTAGAAGCGTGCGTAGGTGATGCCGCCTGCAGCAGGCGCTGCAGGGCGGCAGAAATGCCGCGATGCGATGTTCCTCGCCCCGCGTTAGCGCAGGGCGAGGAAGTCCGGACTCACCACAAAGCGCACCGCGTCGAGTCGAAGACGCGCCCCCGGCAGCGCCTGCAGCAAGGCGGTGCGCTCATCCGCAACGGCGGCGATTTCAGCCTCGCTGATGGCGGGATTCACGGCACGCAACGCGAGCAGGCGCGAGAGTTCGGCATCCAGCGTGTCGGTGGCCAAGGCCACGGCTTCATCCACATTCGCCTTGGCACGCTCGGCCGCGATGGCGTCCGCCTTCTCCAGCATCGGCGGCACCAGTTTGGCGAGGAACTTGCGGTAGCGAGCCACTTCGATGCTGCGGTCCGCCGCCTTGCGCAGGCCGATGTCGCTCGGGCGGAAATCCGCTCGCTCGATGAGGCGCGTATCGATGGTCACCACGATCGGCTGCGGCGGCAGGAAACGTTCGGCGTCCAGCTTGCGGTCGGCGACGCATTCGATAAGGAATACCGCCTGCAACAACGCGCTGCGTACCGGCAATGCATCGTCCACCAGGAAGGCCGCATTGCCTTGCTCGTTGGATAGCGTCAGGTCGAGTGCGCCCAACACCATCGGATGATCCAGCCGCAGCAGCGGCAGTTCTTCGCGCGCGAGCGCCACCTCACGGGCGAACGTCACCGCCTGCGGGCCTTCGGCGAAGCCGGGCAGGGCGTCGGTGGAGAGGTATTGCGGATCGAGCAGCATGACCTTGCCGCCCAGTTCTTCGGCGTGAATGCCGAAGCGCTCGAGCAGACTCTGGATGAAGGCGTCGCGGCTCGGGTCGTTGTCTTCGCGAGTAAATGCCTGCGCCAGTTCATCGGCATGCAGGTCGCGGCTGGCAGCGAGTTCCAACAGGTGATCGCGGCCATCGCGGATCAGCTCCGCCATTTCCTCGTGTGCGCCGCGTGTTTCCGCCAGCAGCACCTCGAGTTCCTGGTCGCGATTGTCATCGCCGCGCGCGTGCTCGCTGGCGAGACGGGCGAGCGAGTCGCCAAAACGGCGCAGCAGCTCGCGGCCATCGGCGGGACTGGTACGGAACGCATCCACGCCCTCGTCATACCAGCGGGCCAGCACGTGCTGCGCGCTGTCGGCGACAGCAAGTACATGGATGCTGATGTCGTGCTTCTGTCCGATGCGATCGAGGCGGCCGATGCGCTGTTCCAGCAGGTCCGGATCCAGCGGCAGATCCCACAGCACCAGGCGATGAGCGAACTGGAAGTTGCGGCCCTCCGAACCAATCTCCGAGCACAGCAGCAGGCGCGCACCGTCGGGTTGTGCGAAGTACGCCGCATTGCGGTCGCGCTGCACGATGCCCAGGCCTTCATGGAAGCGGGCCAGGCCCACGCCACTCTTGGTGCGCAGCGCTTCTTCCAGCGCGAGCACCTTGGCCTGGCTGCGGCAGATCAGCAGGAACTTGTCCTGCGGATGCGCGTCTAGCAGGGCGACCAGCGCGTCGATGCGCGGATCGTTGCCGTAGTCGATCTCGATGACTGGCGAGGGTTGCTGGATGTCGGCGTGGAATTCGCCCAGCAAGGCCTGGCGCGCGTCGTCGCTCAGCGTGTCCTTGTCGATCAGGTGCCATACCGGCGCGCGCTTGGGAAAACCGCCGATGCTGGCGCGACGATTGCGGAACATGGCGCGGCCGGTGCCGTGGCGGTCGATCAGCGCGGCGAGGATCTCGCGTGCATGCTCCGGCTTGGTCGTATCGGCCAGGCGGGCCTGCAGGGCATCGTCGCCCGCAAAGGTCTCGCGCAGCGCGGCCAGTTGCGGCTCGTCGAGCGCCTTGCCGTCGAGCAGGCGGTCGGCCACTTTCGACAAGCTGTGGAATTTGTCCGACTCGGACAGATAGACGTCCAGATCGTGATAGCGCTGCGGATCGAGCAGGCGCAAGCGGGCGAAATGGCCGCTGCGGCCCAGTTGTTCCGGCGTCGCGGTGAGCAGGATCACGCCCGGCGTGGCCGCGGCGAGCTGATCTACCAAGGTATAGCGCGGGCTGGCGGCTTCGGGCGACCAGGCCAGGTGATGGGCCTCGTCCACCACCAGCAGGTCCCAGCGGGCTTCCAGCAGCTGCTGGGCGCGCTTGGGCGATTGCTCCAGGAAACTGAAGTCGGCGATGACGAGCTGCTCGTCTTCGAAGGGATTGGCGGTGTCGCCGCCCTGTTCCAGCGACTCGCAACGCTCTTCGTCGTAAATGGCGAAGCTGAGGTTGAAGCGGCGCAGCAGTTCCACGAACCACTGGTAGACCAGCGTGTCGGGCAGCAGGATCAGCACGCGGCCAGCGCGCCCCGTGGCCAGCTGACGGGCAATAATCATGCCCGCCTCGATCGTCTTGCCCAGGCCGACCTCATCGGCGAGCAAGACGCGGGGAGGGCGGCGCGAGGAGGCAATGCCCGCCACACGCAACTGATGTGGCACCAGTCCGATGCGCGAGGCGGCCAGGCCCCATGCCGGCGAGCGGCGCGCCTCGGCACGGCGCTTGAGGCCTTCCAGGCGCAGCTCAAAATGGGCTACGGGGTCGGTACGACCACCGATCAGGCGATCATCGGCCTGGCTGACGCTTTGTTCGTCGTCGAGCTGGCCTTCCTCCAGCTCACGGCCTTCGCCGCGATAGACCAGCAGGTCTTCACGTATCTCCACCCGTTCAACCAGAAAGGCCAGGCCCTTGCCGGCCACGCGCTGGCCAGGGCGGAATTCCGCGCGCACCAGTGGCGCCGAGTCGACCGCGTAAGGCCGCAGCACCCCCGCCTTGGCGAACAATACCTGCACACCACGCCCTTCGACGCGCAGCACAGTGCCGAGGCCAAGCTCGGGCTCGGCGGTGGAGATCCAACGTTGACCGGGAACAAACATCAGGGAGAGGGGCCTGCCAGTTGCAAGGACCGCCAATTATCCGCTCAGTGGTTGTCGATGCCTAGCGAAACCGTCGGCTGCTGCTCGATGGCGCAGTGACGGCCGTCACCAATGCGCGGCGGCTGCCGACCGTTTATCGGAAAGATGCCCCCAATCGTCGGCTGCTGGCTGGTTACCTCAAAACTCGTGAGTACAGTTGGCCCATGCGGGTCGGGTGTTCTCGTACCGGCCATTCGTCAACGGAGTGCACCGTTGATGGTTCCAGGGGTAGGGGGCAACGTGAATCGATTGGAATTTGGCAAGCTTGCCAAGCGACGGCCTGTGCCGTGCAGGCGGGCGCCCGTGCGCAGCGAGCAGGGCTTCACCCTGGTGGAGCTGGTGATCACCATGGTCGTGGCCGTCATCTTGATCTCGATCGCCGTGCCCAGCTTCACCCGGATCATCGCGACCAACCGGCTCACCACCACCACCAATGAAATCATCGCGGCGGTCAATGTCGCGCGCATGGAGGCGGTCAAGCGCAACAGCAGTATTGCGTTCTGCAGCGATTCTGCCGCCAACAACACCACCGACACCTTGGGATCGGCCTGCGGTACGCAGGTGGGCGCGATCTATCTGCTGACCAGCGGGACCAACACCACGCAAGTGCGTGCCAGCCTGCCCGGCATCGTGTGGCCAATCCAGCTCAGCGGCAGCGTGACGGCCCTGCGCTTCTCCGGTACGGGCTTCGCCAAGGCAGTGGGTGCCACCGCTCCCTACGGCGGCACGGTAGCCGATATCTGCACCACGGCGACGAGCGCCGACAATCATCAGAAGATCACGATGTCGACCGGTTCGATCATGGCGGTGACGTCTTACACGGGGACATGTCCGTGATGAGCAATCTCATTCTGAGTATGTGCGGCCGGCCGGCTGCATCAAGTCGATCTGAGCGGGTGCGCATGCCTTCACGCGCAAGGGCGCAGTCGGGCGCCGGCCTGATCGAAGTGCTGGTGGCCGTGCTGATCCTTTCCATCGGTTTTCTCGGCATTGCGGCCCTGCAGGCCAAGTCGCTGTCCACCAACAACAGCGCCATGGCGCGCAGCATGGCCACCATCGAGAGCTATACGATCCTCGACTCGATGCGTGCCGACATCAATACCGCGGTGGCCAACGGCTACAACGGCACCTGGAAGGGCAATGCTTGTCCTGCGGCCGGCTCGAGCCTCTCCAGTGTGCAGATCAACCAGTGGTGCACGCATCTTGGCGCCGACCTCGGCGCCACTGCCAACACCATTGGCACGATTGCCTGCACGCCCGCCAGCGGCACGAATTCCGCCAACTGCACCGTCACCATCCAGTTTGATGACAGCCGTGCCGGCCTTAGCGGCACATCCACCCAACAAGTTGTCACGCAGGCCCTGCTATGAGTGAGTATTCCATGCGCCGCACTCGAACGCGCAGGCGAGCCGCTGGCTTCACCTTGATCGAGCTGATGGTGGCCATGTTGTTGGGGCTGATTGTCATCGGCGGCGTGACCAGCGTGTTTTTGGCGGGTCAGCAGACTTACCGCACGAACGATGCGCTGGGCGAAGTGCAGGATGCGTCGCGCATCGCGTTCGAGCTGCTTTCCCGCGACGTGCGCAGCGCCGGTTACACGGGGTGTGACGGAAGCAGCGGCCGCATCGCCAACGTGATCAACGCGCCTATCCCGTGGTACGCCGACTGGAGCAACACCCTGTTGGGGTATGACGATGCCAGCAAGGACCCGGCATTGAGCACGCTCCCCACCAGTGGCGCGACTTCGCCGGTGGCGGCTACCAGCTCGGTGCACACGCTTGGCAGCACCAACCTGGATGTCGTGGTTTCGGCGGTGACGCCAAGCAGTGCAGCCAACATCAATATCAATGCCGCCAGCACGTTGTTGACGACCGGCAGTCTGATCATGGTCTGCGATTTCGACCACTCCACCATCATGCAGGTCGACTCTTATGCTGCCGGTGGCACGGTGGTGACCCACAACAGCGGCTCGGCGATTCCTCCGGGCAATTGCTCGCTGGGCCTTGGCTATCCGACCAGCTGCGGCACCGCCAATGCGTACACCTTCCTCGCCAACGCCAGGATGGCCTTGCTCAGCGGGTCGGTCTGGTATCTGGGCAACAACCCGGCTGGCACGACGTCGCTTTATCGCCTGACTGCCATTTCCAGCGCCACCGGGACCACGGCTACCGCCCAGGAAATGGTGCGCAATGTCACCGCGCTGAAGATCAGCTACTTGCCGTTGGGCAATGCGGCATTTGGCACGGCCGCCAGCGTCACCAACTGGCCGCAGGTAACGGCCGTGCAAGTCCAGCTCACGCTGGCAAGTACGAACAAGCTTGCCGGTGTCGACGGCAAGCCGCTGGTGCGTTCGTTTACCAGCACCACCACACTGCGCAATCGAGTGCCGTGACATGACGATGGCCAACACATTCCGACATCGCGCCGCACGCGGCGAACCCATGAAATCGTCCCAGCGCGGTGTTGCCCTGGTGGTGGCGATGATTCTGTTGATACTCATCACCCTGGTGGGCCTGGCGGCTGTTCGCGGCACCATCATGCAGCAGCGGATGGCGGCGAATCTTTACGATCGCCAGGTGGCGTTCCAGAGCGCCGAAGCGGCAATACGCGAGGCGTCGGCGCTGATTCCCACCCAACCCACACTGATCTGGCACAACTGCCAGGCCGGTGGCGTGACCTGCCTGCCCAATCCGTTCAACGATCCCACGCTGACCACCGCCAATATCAATCCGGTGGCCACGGGCACCGGAACAGGCGCCTATACCGCCAGCGCGACGGCCGCGAGCCAGCCGGAATACGTGGTGGAAAACATGGGCAACTGGGTTGACCAGAGCAGCAATACGGGTAGTGGGCAGACGGCCAATTGCCGCAATTACGGCGCGCAGGGTTGCTCCAGTTCGGTGGTGTTCTATCGCATCACTGCGCGCAGCGGCAATCCCGCCGTGGTGGGTGACCGTGCCGTTGTCACCTTGCAAGCCATCGTCAAACAGGGCTGATCATGTCGATTTCTCCGTCCATGCAGCACCTGCCTCGCCATTCTGGCCAAGACACTCCA
The DNA here is from genome assembly GCF_056399225.1 of Dyella sp. 01N448. Lineage (NCBI taxonomy): Bacteria > Pseudomonadati > Pseudomonadota > Gammaproteobacteria > Lysobacterales > Rhodanobacteraceae > Dyella > Dyella sp. 01N448. The sequence goes on from NZ_JBFTQX010000003.1 coordinate 288,768, forward strand.
TTCCACGATGGAAACGCGATGAATACGCCAACACGACCGACGCATCGTTTCAAGCAGGGCGCCTGCCGTTTGCTGGGCATGGCGCTGGCCGTGTGGTTGCTTGGCGCCGTCTACACGCCAGCGCAAGCCGCCACCACAACGGTGACGATCGATCAGCAGCCAGTGACACTGCAGCCCACCATTCCGCCGAATATCGTGCTGATGCTCGATGACTCAGGCTCGATGGCGTGGGATTACATGCCCGATGCCTGTTATTTGAACGGCGTGACCTGCAGCGGTACGACCAATGGCACTACGCCAAGTGGCAATGGTACCGACAGTGTGACAGCGTTCAACAACGCCGCGCTGATCGACTCGAACAACAACGGCGTCTATTACAACCCCACCGTAACCTACACCGTTCCAGTCAAGGTCGACGGTTCCAGCTACACCAGCTACACCGATATCACCGCCGTGCCGATCGACGGATTCAGTGGAAGCAGCTCGAACGCTAACCTGACCAACTATTCGAACAAGGACATCCGCGGCGAAGGTCAAAACAACTTCGGGTCGCTCAGCTATTCGGGGCTGGGCACGCACACGGTGGCGTTTAGCCAGACGCTCAGTTCCAATACCAAGTGCAAAAACGCCTATAACGCTGCCAATAACGACGGCAAATCCTTCAACTACAGCAGCAGCACGCAGCTCTGTACGTTCAACTATTACCTGAGCTATTTCCAGTATTCGACGGATTCCAACGGTGGCGCTGGGCCGTATACCACCCAGTTCGTGGCTGCATCGACTTGCGCGACGGGCGACACGAACTGTGTGCCTGCCACCGACACCACTGGCGTGGCGGCGCCCAAGGGTATCGCCGCGGGCACGAACATCGCCAACTGGTTCGCCTACTATCACACGCGCATCCTGATGGCCAAAAGCGGCCTGATGCTCGCGTTCTCCTCGCTCGACAAAAACTATCGTGTCGGCTTTGGTTCGATCGACGGCAACAACAGCAGTGGGCTTCCGTCGTCCAAGTATTCCTACACCGACAACTACAATAGCGATACCAATTACATTGCCAACGTGGCGCCCTTTGGCGATGGCAGCAAATCCACCGACCAGAAGGTCAATTTCTGGAACTGGATTGCCGGAGAAAGTGCGAGCAACGGCACGCCGTTGCGCCAGGCGCTGGATCAGGTAGGTCAGTATTACCAGACCTCGCAGCCATGGACGACGATGTCCACCGATCCTGCCTCCGCGCAGGGTTCCAGCACAACGATCGCATGCCGCCAGTCATACACCATCCTCACCACCGACGGCTTCTGGAACGACAGCACCAGCAATATCAGCACCACCGGCAACGTGGATAACACCAGCGCGACACGCACTGGCCCCAACGGCCTGAGCTACACGTATACGCCCGCGGCTCCTTACAAGGACGGCAACAGCAACACGCTGGCCGACGTGGCCATGAAGTACTGGATCACCGATCTGCAGACGAGTGTGCCCAATTCGGTGCCGACCAATTCGGCTGACCCCGCCTTCTGGCAGCACATGACCACCTTTACCATGGGGTTGGGTTTCACGCCCGTCGGCATCAGCCCGTCGACGGCGACGATCAGTGGCATCTTCAATTGGGCCAATGGTGTTCCCAATTCGAGCATCAGCAATTTCAGCTGGCCCACGCCGGCTTCCAACTCGATCTACAACATTGCCGACCTGGCGCACGCGGCGGTCAACGGCCATGGCGGTTTTTATTCCGCCACCAGTCCGCAGTCATTCACCAGCGGCCTGACCGATGCACTGAACCGCGCGTCCCAGCGCACAGGCTCGGGCGCCAGCCTGTCGGCCAACTCCACCCAGTTGACTACCGGTACGGTGGCCTATCAGGCCACCTACACCACCGCCAAATGGAAGGGCGACCTGCAGGCGTTTACGATCAACTCGTCGACGGGCGCAATCAGTACGTCGGCGACGTGGTCCGCGGCGAACATGCTGGTGAAGAGTGCTACCGTCAGCACCACGGGCGGGGTCACCACCTCCACGTATCCCAGCCGCAATATCGTCACCTATAACCCCACGGCAGCGGCAGGTTCGCAGTTCGTGCCGTTCATCAACACGGCCTCCGCACCGCCGGCGCTCTCCAGCGCCCAGCTGACGGCACTGAGCGGTGGAAATACCGGGACAGCGGCAACCACCGCTCAAATGGCGCTGGTCAACTATCTGCGTGGCGACAACACACTGGAAGTAGCCGGCACGTACCGCACGCGTGACACGCCGCTGGGCGATATCGTGGACTCTCAGCCGGTGTATTCCGGCGCGCCCAACCCGAACGAATTTCAGAACCAGACGTTCACGGGCATCAACGCCACGGGCACCAGCACGGACAGTTTCCAGAGCTGGGCCGTCGGCAGCATCAATGGCAGTGGCACTGCCGTTGCCAGCGCCGCGTCCAAGCGCACGCCGCTGGTGTTTGTCGCCGCCAACGACGGCATGATGCACGCGTTCAACGCCAGCACCGGCTCCGAAGTCTTTGCCTATCTGCCTGGTGCAGTGATCACGGGCGGATTGGCAAACCTGGCCAGCGCCAGCTATGGCAACGTCGCCGCCGGTGTTCCGCACCAGTACTACAACGACGGCGAGTTGACGATTGCCGACGCGTACCTGCCGTCGTTGACCAAGATCAATGGTTCGTCCTGGCACACCATCCTGGTTGGCTCTTCGGGGCGCGGACCGACGGAGGTCGTCTATGCGATCGATGTTACCGACCCCGCCAACATCACGCCGCTGTGGGAGCGTTCCGCCGGCGACGGCCTGACCAACTACGGTGCTATCGGGCAGATGACCGGCAAGCCGGTGATCGCGCAAGTGGCCGATGGCAACTGGCAGGTGTTGATAGGCAATGGCTACAACAGTGCCAACAACACGGCATCGCTGCTGGAGTTCCAGCTGGACACTGGCACGCTGAGCGTTCACGCCACTGACTCCTCAACCGTCAATGGCCTGGCCGCTCCCGTGGCCTGGCTGGACAACCCTGCCAATGGCCTCAGCACGGAAGCCTACGCCGGTGACTTGTTGGGACGGGTATGGTCCTTTCCGCTCACGGCGACCACGACCACGGGCACGGGAACCAGCCAGGTCACCACGATCAGTGCGGACCTGAGCACCGCAGGCAGCAAGGTGTTTACCGCGACTGACAGCGGCGGCGTTGCCCAGCCCATTACCGCCGGCATGTTGGCGGGCCGCGACCCCACGACAGGCAACGTGTGGCTGTTTTTCGGCACCGGCGAATATCTGAGCTCGGGCGATCTCTCCAACAAGAATGTGCAGACGTGGTATGGCGTGATCGCGCAGGTCGTGCAACAGACCTCGCCCACGGCCATTCCGGCGCTGCCGTATAAGCGCAGCGACCTGAAGCAACGTTCGATCATCTACGAAGTGGATGGCGATTCCAGCGCCACGCCGCCGACCCTCGGCGCGCGTGCCGTGTCTACCGCTGCTGCCAACGATCTGGTGGGCAAGGGTGGCTGGTATATGGATCTGGAGCAGCCCACCACCGACAGCAGCGGCAACGTGACGGGTTACAACGCGCAGGGTGAGCGCATGGTCACGCCCAACCAGTTCCAGGGCAACCTGCTGTTGGGTACCACACGCATTCCGGTGGTCACGGATATCTGCAATCCGTCGGGCAGCGGCTGGGTGATGGCGCTCAATCCGTTTACCGGCGCCGGCCCCACTAATCCGTTCTTCCTGGGCAATGGTGCGGGCACGATCAAACTGCCCAACGGCACGTCAGTGGCCAGTGCTGGCGTGGGCTTCACGTCACTGCCCAATAACCCGATTTTCGTGGGTGGCGACATGCTAGAGAGTTTCGACAACGGCACGACCTCCAGCCTGATGACATCCGGTTCGTCCGGCAGCCTTACCCGCGTGTCGTGGCAGGAGCTGATCAACCCATGAGGAACACAGCGATGAATCGATGCCTGATGGCGGACGGCGGCGTGAAGGGGGCTCGCAGGTCAGGCGCCGGCCTCCTGCGCCAGGCGGGCTTTACCTTGATCGAATTGATGATCGTGGTGGCCATCATTGCGATCCTGGCGGCGATCGCGTGGCCGTCGTATCTCAAGTCCGTGACCAAGACGAACCGGGTTGCGGCCGAGGGTTGCCTGTCGGAGTACGCCAATTACATGGAGCGGTACTACACGACCAATCTGCGCTACGACCAGAGTGCCGCGGCGACCCCCGTTCCCAACTCACCGCCCACACTCGATTGTGCGGCGCCGTCGCAGACGGGAAACAACTACACCTATACCTTGGTGGCCGCCAATCTCACGTCCACCACGTTTCTTGTTCAGGCCGCGCCCAAGGGTGCACAGCAAACTCGCGACACCATGTGCGGCACCTTGTCGTTGGATCAGGCAAACAATCGCCTGCCATCCACGGTGGGTTGCTGGTAACGCTGTCGCTTGAATGGTCCGGACCTTTCAGGTCTCGGACCATTGCCTGAGCAGGTTGTGATACACGCCGGTCAGCTGCAGCAGCGCCTGCGGATCGGCGTTGCTGCGGGTGAGCGTCTGTATCGACGCATCCAGCTCAAACAACAGGCGGCGCTTGCCGTCGTCGCGGATCAGGCTCTGCACCCAGAAGAATGCGGCGATGCGCGCACCGCGCGTGACGGGCGCCACCCGGTGCAGGCTGCTTGAGGGGTAGATGATGATGTCGCCGGCGGGCAGTTTCACTTCGTGCTCGCCATAGGTGTCGCTGATGATCAGTTCGCCGCCGTCGTATTCCTCCGGCTCGGCCAGGAACAGCGTGCAGGAGATATCGCTGCGCAGCTGTTGGCCGCCAGCCACGGACATCACTGCACCATCGACATGGAAACCGTATTGTCCGCCGCCTTCATAGCGATTGAAGCGCGGCGGCAGCGTGCGCAGCGGCAGCGTGGCGGCGTGATAAAGCGGATGTCGGGCCAGCGCATCGAGCACGATGCGGGCCAGTTCGGCGCGTACGGGCGAGGCATCCGGGAGCTGCAGGTTGCGTTTCACCTGGGCGCCTTGTGGACCGACGGTCTCGCGCCCGTCGGTCCAGGTCGCTTGATCGAGGGCGTGCCGGATGGCGCGTACCTGCGCCTGGTCCAGGATCTGCGGGATATGCAAGAGCATGGCGTGCCTCGACTCGAAAGAGTGACGTGGCCTCCCCGACTGCCATCGGGACGGCCACGTTGCGCTCGATCAGCAGTGCCTGATCAGAACCGGATATTGGCCGTCAGCATCGCCGAGCGCGGGGTACCTGGGGTGTAACGGTAACCGCTCTTGTTGACCGCTGCGACATAGTCCTTGTCGAACAAGTTGTACAGATTGAGGCGCAGGTCGAAGTGCTTGTTGATCGGGTAGGAGGCCATCGCGTCGAACACCCAATAGGCTTCCGTATACGCCGGCGTGCCGATCGCGCTGTCGGTACCGCGCTGCATCTGGCCGTTGTAGCGCGCGCCGCCACCGATGGTGAGACCGAATGGCAGCAGGTAGCTGGTCCAGCTGGTGAAGGCCTTCTTCGGCGTGTAGGCCAGGTCGGACGAACCATCGGCTGCCACGGAAGAGCCGCTGAGCACGCTGGCATTCATGGTGGTAAAGCCCGCGGTCACCGCCCAGTTGTCGGTGATCTTGCCTACCGCGCTCAGTTCCACGCCTTGCACGCGCTTCTTGCCGATCTGGTAGTAGAGCAGGGTGACCGGATCCTGCACGAGATCGTTGCTTACCGTGGTCTGGTAGAGCGCACCGGTGAGCAGGATCCTTTCATCGAGCAGTTCCCACTTCGTGCCGATTTCATACGTGCGTGCACGCTCGGGCTCGAGGTTGGGATTGTCCAGACTGTTGGTGGAGCTGCTGAAGGTCAGCGTGTTGCCGCCGGGCGGCTCGGCCGACACGGCATAGTTGGCGTAGAACGAGCCGTTGGGCATCGGCTTGTAGAGCACGCCGAGCTTCCAGTTCCACAGGTTGTCGCCAACGCTGGTGGTCAGGCCCGGCACGACGGCGCCCGTGGGTAGCGTGCCGCAGGTGGGGCCATTCTTCGCACCGCACGCCACCATGCTGGAGTAGTCGGTGTTGTAGTGATCCATGCGCACACCGGTGTTCACCTGCCAGTGCTCGTTGAACTTCAGCGTGTCGAACACATAGGCGGAGGCGGTGTCGGTCTGGCCATCCGTGTAAGCGCCGTTCTGGCCGTAGATCAGGCCCTTCACGTCCCAGTTCGGGTCGTACAGATTGGCGGCCGGCCAGGTCGTGCCATTGAGCGGGACGATGCCGATGGTGGTGGCTTTTTCCTGCGTCAGCTCGATGCCGGTGCTGAGATTGTGCGTGATGGCGCTGGTCTGGAAATTCCAGGTGAGGTTGGCCTGGTCGGTGATGATGCGGTTGGACTGATGCTTGAACGTCGGGTTGCTGCGCGCAATGGTCCAGGTGGACGGGTCGTTCGGATTGGGCGTGAGCAGATTGGCTGCGGTACCCATGAACGAAGTCAGCAGATAGTCCTCGGCGGTGCGCCCCCAGCGGAAGGTGTTGTGGAACACCATCTGGTCGTTGATGTCGTGCTCGATGCGCGCGGTGAACATGTCGGCTTCGACGTGGTCATGGTCCGCCGTGGTGCCGTAGAAGTTGGACGAATCCACTTCCGGCGCGTTGGTGAGGAACGGGCGCTTCGGATCCGGGCTGGAATAGCCGGGCAGGCCGATCGTGGGCACGCCGCCATCGGGCACGTTGTTCTGCTTGATGTGCATGTAGTCGAGGTACACGCGGGTGGCCGTGCCCAGGCCGAACGCGAAACTCGGCGCGACGCCCCAGCGGTTGTTCTCCACTTTGTCGCGACCCGGCACGCCAAAGTCCTGGCCCATCACGTTGAGGCGGAAGGCCGAGGTGGTGCTGACCACCTGGTTCCAGTCGACGGTGGCGCGACGCTGGTCGGCGCTGCCATAAGCGACGGTCGCGCTCACGCCGTTACCGAGCTCGGGCTGCTTGCTGACCATGTTGATGGCGCCGGTGGGCGCGGTGCGGCCGTTGTCGGTGCTGGCCGGGCCCTTGATCACTTCCACCGACTCGGTGTTGAAGATGTCGCGCGAGATGGTGCCCAGGTCGCGCACGCCGTCGACGAAAATGCTGCCCGAGGTATCGAAGCCGCGCATATAGATCGCATCACCGGTGGAGGTGGTGCCGTTCTCGCCGACATAGAACGTGCCCACGCCCGGGGTGTTGCGCAATGCCTCGGTCAGCGTGGTGGCGCCCTGCTGCAGGAACAGGTCCTTGCTGATCACGGTCACCGTCTGGGTGGTATCGAGGATCGGCTGCGTGTACTTGGACGAGGAGAGGTTGTCGATCTTGTAGTCGCTGACGGCCGAGGCTTCCACCGACACGCCTGGCAGGTTCTTGGGCGAGTTGGCAGCGCCGGTGGGCGAGGTGGTCGTGTTGGTGGTGGCGTTGGCGACATCCGCCGGCGTGTCCGCAGCCAGGGCAGGATGGCTCATCGCCAGGCCGGTCATCAGAGTGGCTGTCGCAACACTCAGGGCGTTGCGGGTTACGGGATGCTTGCGGCTCTTTATGTGGGCCATGGGTAGCTCGTCGAATGGAGGGGGCGATCAGCCGAAGCGGACCGGGGTGGATCGACGAGTAGCGGCGGCGGGCGTCGATGGCGGCATAAGTCGGGGAAACAGGGGTTGGGAGCCTTGCTGCCTGATCGGGTGGTCCATCACCAGTAAGAACCCGCCGGCAAACATTTCCTAAATGTTATTGGCAATGAGAATGAGTTGCAATTAGTTACGAAGAATTTTGCTGTTCTGGCCCTCAGACCAAGGTGGAAGGGGCGGGAGCGTGGGTATGGCGTACCCTCTCCCCCCTGTTGGCGAGGAGTCGAGCGATGCGGATACTGGTGATTGGCGCGGGCGCTACCGGCGGCTATTTCGGTGGGCGCCTGCTGGAGAGCGGGCAGGACGTGACGTTCCTGGTGCGCGAGAAGCGCGCAGCCCAGCTGGCCGAGCACGGGCTGGTGATACGCAGCAGCCTGGGCAATGTCAGCCTGCCGAATCCGGCGACGGTGCAGGCCGGCGACCTGCGCGGGACGTATGACCTGATCCTGCTGAGCTGCAAGGCCTATCACTTGCCGCAGGTGATCGAGGACATGGCCCCCGCGGTGGGGCCACAAACTGCGATTCTCCCGGTCCTCAACGGCATGCGGCATCTGGACCTGCTGGATGCGCGCTTCGGTGCGCAGCGCGTGCTAGGCGGCCAGTGCGTGATTGCGGCAACGCTCGATGCCGAAGGCACGGTGCGTCATCTCAACCAGTCGCACAGCGTGACCTTCGGCGAACGCGACGGCGCGCGATCAGAACGCGTCGAACGCATTCTCGGCTCGATGTCCAAGGCCAAATTCGAGCCGCGCCTGAGCACCACGATCTTGCAGGACATGTGGGATAAATGGGTGTTTCTCGCCTCGCTCGCCGGCATCACCTGCCTGATGCGCGCGCCGGTGGGCGACATCATGGCGGCGTCCGGTGGGGAACCGGCAATCCTGCAATTGCTGGAAGACTGCCGTAGCGTGGCCGAGCACAACGGGCGCGCGCCGGGCGACGCGGTGGTGGCGCGTGCGCGCGGCGTGCTTACTGAGAAAGGCTCTGCCCTTAGTGCCTCGATGATGCGCGACCTGGAGCAGGGTGGGGCGATCGAGGCGGATCACATCGTGGGCGATTTGCTGGCGCGTTCGGATGCGGCGGCGGATTCGTTGCCGATGTTGCGGACAGCGTATGCGCATCTGAAGGCGTATGAAGTGCGTCGCGCGCGGGGCAGGTAAAGCTGCCGTCGCCTCTCTCCTGTGGGAGCGCACCCTGTGCGCGACGGCCTCATGCAACGGCATCGCTCGAGGTTGCGGTCGCGCACAAGTGCGCTCCTACAGGGGGGGCGCAAAACGGCAGTCATTGTAGGAGCGCACTTGTGCGCGACAACCTCATGCACGGATATCGCCGCGGCGCTGCGTCGCGCACAGGGTGCGCTCCCACAGGTGTTTCCTGGGATTTGGGAAAGACGTCCAAAAGAAAAGGGCGCTGCATGATGCAGCGCCCTTTCGTCTTGCGGACGTCCAAACGTCAGCGGTGAAGTCTTACCAGATCTTCACCTGCTTCTCGCCCGAACGCACCATCGTGTCGCCCGGCTTGCACTGGTAGGCGGTGGCGAAGGCTTCCATGTTGGACGGAGCGCCCATCGCGCGCAGCGAGGCCGGTGCATGCGGATCGGTGTTGAGACGGAGCAGCGCTTCCTTCTCGCGCACGCTGCCGCGCCACACGCGGGCCCAGTTCAGGAAGAAGCGCTGGTCTTCGGTATAGCCGTCGATCTTCGCGGCGGCTTCCTGCGGGTTCTTCTTCAGCGCTTCCTGCAGGGCGTCGTACGCCACGTTCAGGCCGCCCAGGTCGGCGATGTTCTCGCCCAGGGTCAGCTGGCCGTTGACGTGCACATCCGGCTTGTCCTTGATCGGCGCGTAGTCGTTGAACTGCGCGACGAGCCTGGCGGTGCGGGCCTCGAACTTCTCCTTGTCTTCCTTGGTCCACCAGTTGGCGTTGTTGCCTTCGCCGTCGAACTGGCTGCCTTCGTCGTCGAAGCCATGGCTGGCTTCATGGCCGATCACGGCGCCGATGCCGCCGTAGTTGATCGCGTCGTCGCCGTTGGCATAGAAGAACGGCGGCTGCAGGATCGCGGCCGGGAAGTTGATCGTGTTGTCGGTCGGGTTGTAGTAGGCGTTGACCGTCTGCGGGGTCATGCCCCATTCCTTGCGGTCGGTCGGCTTGCCGATCTTGTTGAGGTCGTACTGGTAGTTGAACTTGGCGGCGGCCATCACGTTGCCGTAGTAGTCGCCCTGCTTCAGATCCAGGCCCGACCAGTCACGCCACTTTTCCGGGTAACCGATCTTGGGCAGGAAGGTGTTCCACTTGGCGATCGCCTTTTCCTTGGTTTCGGCGCTCATCCAGTCGAGGTTCTCGATGCGGGCCTTCAGCGCGTTGCGCACGTTGGTCACCAGCTCTTCGGCGCGCTGCTTGGCTTCGGGCGTGAACACCTTGGCCACGTACAGCTGGCCGAGGGCTTCACCCATCGACTCGTTGACGCCGCCGAGCACGCGCTTCCAGCGCGGCTTCTGCTCCGGCTGGCCGGACAGCGTCTTGCCGTAGAAGTCGAAGCGGGCGTCCTGGAAGGCCTTGCTCAGCAGCGGCGAGGCATCGTCGATGGTGTGGAAGCGCAGGTAGGCCTGCCACTGGTCAGCCGGCGTGCTGGCTAGCATCTTGTCGAACTGGGCGAAGAACTTCGGCTGCGACAGCGAGAAGCCCTTGTCGACGGTCACGCCCTGGGCCTTGAAGAAATCTTCCCAGTTGAAGTGCGGGGTGATCTTGTCCGCTTCCTTCAGGGTGACGAAGTGGTACTGGTTTTCCGGGGTACGCAGTTCCACCGGCGCCAGCGAGGCGGCGGCCAGCTGCGTTTCGAACGCGAGCACCTGGGCGGCCTGCTTCTTCGCATCGGCTTCGGATACGCCGGTCAGTTCCAGCACCTTGACGATGTGCTCGACGTAGGCGTCGCGGATTTCCTTGTACTTCGCGTCGGTGTAGTAGTCCTTGGTCGGCAGACCCAGGCCAGCCTGCTGGGTGAAGCCGATCTGCATCTTGGCGTCCTTGAAGTCCGCGCCGGAGCCGAACTGGAACACCTGCATGTCACCCGTGGTGAAGTTCTGGGTGAGGTAGTTGGCCACGTCCTTGCCGGACTTCAGCGCGGCAATGGCATCGAGCTTGGGCTTGATCGGGTCGAAGCCGGCCTTTTCGATGGCAGCGTCGTCCATGCCCGAGGCGTACAGGTAGCCGATCTTCTGCTCGATGGAGCCAGCCTGCGCGTTGGCGGYGCCCTTGGCGGCGTCGTCGACGATCTGGTGCTGGGTATTGAGGCTGTCTTCGGCCAGCTTGTCGAACGCGCCCCAACGGCTGCGGTCGTTCGGGATCGGGTTGGCGGCGACCCACTTGCTGTTGACGAAACCGTTGAAGTCCTGGCAGGCCTGGATGTTGGTGTCCAGGTCGGCGATGTCGAACACGCTCTTGGGCGCGGCAGCTGCCATGGCGGCAGTGCTGGCGGCGGCAGGCGCGGTGCTGCTGGCGGCCGGGGCCTTTTCGGCATCGTCGTGCTTGCCGCAGGCGCTGAGCGACAGCGCCAGGCTCACGGCGAGCGCAATGGGCTTCATATACGGTTTGGTCATGGAATTCCCCTGTGGGTCGTTGGCCGCGTTCGGCAGCCGATGGTGGTAACCATTGTGTGCAGCTCTGGGCGCCTGTCCTGATGGGGGACAGGTTCCAAGGGCTACCCGGACGGTATCTCGGACTTTTGAGGCTAGGCCGCAAGTCACGGGGGAGACAGTGTCAAAGGTCAGGGGGTTGGTGCAAGCAGGGGGGGTGGGTTGGCGCCGCGGCGGCTGGGGGCAGAGGCCCTTGGTTGACGGCGGACCTTCGGGTGCGCGGGGGCGATGAGGGGCGGTACGACCGTGTCTCGCATCGATGCAACGAAGCCGTCATCCCGGCGCAGGCCGGAGGCGCTCTTCAACAGCCGCATGGCTGGTCATCCAGTGTCGTCAGTCTTCGGTTGTCGCCTCGAGGCCAGGGTGCCGCCTACGCGGCGGGCGTTTCGAACGGCTGCCGCCGCTCGAGTCACTTTTCTCTTGCTGGCCCAAGAGAAAAGTAACCCAAAGAGAATGGCCTAAAAGAGCAAGGGCTCGTAGCGTCGTGTTGGATACGATCTTCTGTCGCTTGAGGGTATCGGAAGCGTGGCGATCGTCCGACATGCGTCGCCGCTACGCCGCAACGCGCCATGGCGAAGAGGACTTAAAGCATTGCGTTCCTTTGCTGTCTTTTGGCGATGATTCTCTTGAGAGCCAGAGTTCTTTCGCCACGACAGAAAGGTCGAGATCGACACTCGCAATCCCGCTCTAATCGACAGTCTCACTGCGCTTGCAGTCACACGCCGCAAATCGCATGAAAATACGATGGTCGCTGTTATTCGCCTGTCACTTCGCAAGCCTATGGTCCGTGGCATCCGCGCTTGAGGGGAAGCGCATCACCGCGACCGTAGGGAGCCCTCCATGCGAAACAACCTCGCTGTTTGCATTGCCGCGTGCGTACTCAGTCTTTCTGCCGTTTCCCTCGCTCAACTTCCCGTGCATGCCGAAGCGTTCACCGATGCCAGCCTGCATCATGGCGGCGGTGATGGGGACGTCCATACGTCCACGCCGATCAAGCACCTGGTGGTGATCTTCCAGGAGAACGTTTCCTTCGATCATTACTTCGGCACCTACCCGTATGCCGCCAACGGCAAGGGTGAGCCGACGTTCTATGCGCGCCCGTTCACGCCGCACGTGAACGGTTACGACAACAAGCTGCTCACGCATAACCCGAACCAGGCGAACAGCGCGAATGGCACGGGTGCGATCAATCCGTTCCGCCTGTCGCGCGCTCAGGCGGCGACCGCCGACCAGGATCACGCCTATGGTCCGGAGCAGAAGGCGTTCAATGGCGGCGCGATGGACCTGTTCCCGAAGTTCACCGGTACCGGCGAGACGTTGCCGGGTGCGACGCCGGATGAGGAAGGCACCGGCCAGGTGATGGGCTATTACGACGGCAACACCGTCACCGCCATGTGGAACTACGCCCAATCGTTTGCGCTGAACGACAACAGCTACAACACCACGTTCGGTCCGTCCACGCCGGGCGCGATCAATCTGATCTCGGGTCAGACCAACGGCGTGACACAGACGCTCAACGGCACCGGCAATGAAGTGGCCGATGGCCAGGGCGGCCTGACCTTGATCGGCGATGCCGATCCGATCGGCGACGTGTGTTCTTCGCCCACAGGCAATCAGGTGCAGTTCGGCGGCGAGAACGTGGGCGACCTGCTCAACCAGGCGGGTTTGACCTGGGGCTTCTTCGAAGGCGGTTTTGACCTCACCCAGGTCAATGCGAATGGCAGCACCGGCTGCGCGCGCAAGACCACCTCGACGGTGACGCAGGCGAACGAGAGCGACTACATCCCGCATCACCAGCCGTTCCAGTACTACACCAGCACGGCCAACCCGACGCATGCGCGCCCCACGTCCGTCAAGACCATCGGCCATCAGGGCGACGCCGGCAATCACCAGTACGACATCAATGATTTCTACGCGGCCGTGCAGGCGGGCAACTTCCCGTCGGTGAGCTTCCTCAAGGCGCCGGGTTACCAGGATGGTCATGCCGGTTATTCGGATCCGCTGGACGAGCAGCAGTTCATCGTGCACGTGATCAACTTCCTGCAGCAGCAGCCCGATTGGCGCGATACCGCCGTGGTGATCGCCTATGACGACTCCGATGGCTGGTACGACCATCAGGCAGCCCCGCGCATCAATGCCTCAAGCACCTCGTCCGATGCGCTCGATGGCGCGGGCCTGTGCAAGGCGCGCGGCACGCTGCCGGGCACCAACAGCAAGGGCCAGCCGGTGCAGGGACGCTGCGGCTTCGGTCCGCGCCTGCCGCTGCTGGTGATCTCGCCGTGGGCCCGCAGCAATCACGTGGACCACACGCTGACCGATCAGTCGTCCGTAACGCGCTTCATCGAGGACAACTGGCTGCGCGGTGAGCGCCTCGGTGGCGGTTCGTTCGACAGCGTCGCCGGTTCACTGGTGCCGATGTTCGACTTCTACCAGCCCTTCCCGGAACAGCGTCGCCTGTTCCTGGACGAACAGACTGGCCAGCCGGTGAAGCAGCCCAAGCCGTGGCCGTGGTCCGGCCTGCCGCACGGGCACGAGCACGGCTAAGCTCTAAACGCTTGCATGGCACGCCCCGGACGATGGTCCGGGGCGTTTCGTTTTTCCTGATCGGAGGTGCTGAATCTTGCATCCCTCGCGTCGTCGATTTCTCCAGGGCATGGGCTTGCTCGCGGGCACGGGAGCATTGCGTGCGTTCGGCGCGCCCATGCACATGGCCATGCCGACTGCGAAGGGCAGCGGACTTTGCAAGCATGCCGTGGCCGACCAGACCAGCGTGCCGCGCCTGCTCGACCCGTCGCGGCTGACACCCTTCGTCGATACGCTGCCGCGGCCGGAAGTGCTGCATCCGAAGGCGGGAACCGCACTACGCATTGCGATGCGCGAAAGCGAACAGCGCCTGCATCGCGATCTGCCACCCACCCGCCTGTGGACCTATGGCGACAGCATGCCTGGCCCCACTATCGAAGCACGCAGCGGCGTCCCGGTGCGCGTGGAGTGGAGCAATCGACTTCCGCTCAAGCGCTTCCTGCCGATCGATCATCACGTCTGCGGCGCGGAGCCGGATAAGCCGGAAGTGCGTGGCGTGGTGCATGTGCATGGCGCGCGCGTGCCTGCCGCCGACGACGGCTATCCCACCGACTGGATGGTGCCCGGCCAGTCGCGCGCCCAGACGTACCCCAATCGCCAGGATGCGGCCACGCTGTGGTATCACGACCACACCATGGGCATCGAGCGGCTGAACCTCTACGCCGGTTTGTTCGGCATGTATCTGCTGCGCGACGTCCATGAGTTGTCGCTAGGCCTGCCCAGCGGCGATTTCGAATGGCCGCTGGTGTTGACCGATCGCCTGCTTACCGAAGATGGCCAACTGTATTACCCGACCTCCGGCATCAGCGATGCGCCGTGGGTGCCGGAAGTGTTCGGCAATGCGATGCTGGTGAATGGTGCGCTGATGCCGCGGCTTGACGTGCAGGCGCGGCGCTACCGCTTCCGCGTGCTGAATGCGGCCAATGGGCGGTTCTTCCGCTTGAGCCTGCGCGGCCAGCGTCCTTTCCTGCAGATTGGCAGCGACCAGGGCTTGCTTGCATCGCCGGTACAGCAGACCAGCCTGTTTCTTGCACCGGGCGAGCGCGCCGATCTCGTCGTGGACTTTGCCTCGATGGATGGCACGGCGATCGAGCTGATGAACGATGCGCTGCCGCTGATGCAGTTCAAGGTGGCCGCGGGCAAAGTGAGCGACAGCAGTCGCGTACCGTCTACGCTGCGTGACGTGCCCCGCATGGCCGAAACGAGCGCGACGCAGACCCGTGTGCTGACCATCGACGAATACGCCGATTGCGTGTCCACGCCGATGTTGATGCTGCTGGACGGCAAGCATTGGCATGAGCCGGTGAGCGAGAAGCCGCGTTTGGGCAGCACCGAAATCTGGAGTCTGGTGAACCTCACCGAAGACACGCACCCGATCCATCTGCACCTGGTGCGATTTCAGATCTTGGATCGTCGCCCATTCGACGTGGATGAGTATCTGGAATCCAAGACGATACGTTACACGGGGCCCGCTCAGCCGCCACCGGCGCATGAAGCCGGTTGGAAAGATACGGCGCAGGTGTATCCCGGCATGGTGACGCGCTACATCATCACGTTCGAGGGTTATGCCGGGCGCTACGTCTGGCATTGCCATCTGCTGGAGCATGCATCGAACGAGATGATGCGGCCGTTTGAGGTGGTGGCTTGAGGGTCGGGGAGTCGCGCACAGGGTGCGCTCCCACATTATTCCGGTGACGCGTCGCGGAGCGCGGCGGGCGAGGCGGGCAGGGTGTCCGGGGCCACCGCACCACCGGAAATGATGAAGGCCATCGCCTGGTCCATGGTCCAGTCGGTGGGCGTGAGCTCTTCCACCGCCACCACTTCCAGATAGCCACCCGTGGGATTGGGCGTGGTCGGGATATAGACGGCTGCCATTTCGCGACCGGTGCCTTCTTCGATCATCACGCGCGTGACGAAGCCCACTACCTTCATGCCCTTGCGCGGAAAATCGATCAACACCACGCGCTGCACGCCCGAAGGCTTTTGTTGCAGTACGGCCATCAACTTCTTGGTGCCGCCGTAGATGGTCTGCACTAGTGGAATGCGTGCAAGCAAGGCATCGAAGCCGTCGATCAAACGTTGGCCGATCACGCGGTTGGCGAGCCAGCCCAGGATGTACAGCACGCCCAGCGTCAGCAGCAGCGCAATGACGAAGGTGATCCACGCATTATTGAGCGCCACGCCGGCAAGCGGCGAGGTGGACGACAGCGTCGCCAGCAAAGCCGATGCCAGCGGCGTGCCGATACCGGCGAGCATGCTCAACACAAACTTGAACACCACCCAGGTCACCCACAGCGGAATGAAGGTGAGCAGGCCGGTGAACAGGTAACGCTTGATGCGCAGACGTTTCATGGAGGGATGCCGGGGAAGGGACGCGGCGATTGTCCCACGGGACTGGCTTCGCGTCGTCCCGAGTCGTCAGCCGCGGTGTCCCGTTGGCGACATCGCTAGGCAGTCGTGGCCGGCTGCTCGTTGGTCGACTCGCTGCGCGCCTTGGGCTTGAGTCGCACATACAGCTGCTTGCGTACACGTGCCACCACCTCGCCGCTGCGTGTGGTGATGTCCACGTCGAACCAGCGCAGCACCTTATCGCCACCGGCGGCAGCTACGCGCAGTTCGTCGACCACCGAAGGCTCCAGCTTGAAATGGGCGTAGACATCCTCGCGACCCGGCGCGACGAAGTCGATGGCGCCGGCCTTGTCCCACACAAAGTAGTCGTTGCCCAGCTGATGCATGGCCAGCAACATCCAGAACGGGTCCGTCATGGCAAACAGATTGCCGCCGAACTGGGTACGCACGTAGTTGCGGTTCCATGGGCGCAGCCGCAGCACCACCCGCAGCTCGGACCAGTCCTCGGACACGTGCTGGACGCGAATGCTGTTGAACAGAAAGGGCGGCCACAAGTTCATCAGGCGGCGGAAGGTCGAAGCGCGCATAGGCAATAGGCTGGACGGTGAAAACCGGCCGAGTATAGCCCAAACATACGTAAGCGTATGGTTTGGTTGGCGGTAGGCCTTCGGCTTAGTTGAGCCCTCGCCCCGAATGGCCAAGCGCGAGCGCTGCCGCCAAGAAGTTTCGTGCTTATACTCGCCGCACGGCGGGGCTGCATGGGGCGCCACGCCACAGGGGAGAATGCATGGAAAAGCGAATCCAGCGCGCCGTTTTCGGCGTGCTTTGTCTGTTGTCGACTCCGTTGTTGGCCTCGGGCGTCGCCCTTGAGGATCTGGCGCGGCACATGCAGTACAGCCGGGTGAAGATATCGCCCGACGGCCGCCACATCGCCGCGACAACGGTGGTCAAGGACAAGCCGCTGCTAGCACTGCTCGACCTCGATACCAAGAAGGGCGCCATGGTTACGCCGCGCGAGGGCAATCAGGTTGTCAACTTCTGGTGGGCAAGCGACAACCGCGTGATCTACACCGAAGGTACCAAGGTATCCGGTTGGGATCGTCCGTTCAGCACTGGCGAGATATTTGCCGTCGACGCCGATGGCAGCAACCCGAAGCTTCTGTTCGGTTATCGCGCGGGCACCGGCGGGGTAGCCAGCCACATCCAGCGCCAGGACGGGGAGCGCGCTCATGGAGACGTCATCGCTACGTTCCGCAACGATCCCAAGCACATCCTCATCTCCGTGTCGCCGTGGGATACCGGTGCCGAAGGCGCTTTCAACGACATCTACATGCTCGACGTCAACGACGGCTCCAAGCGTCCGTTAGGCAAGGCACCTATGCGCCAGGCCAGCTTTATCGCCGACAACCACGGCGCGGTGCGTTTTGCCGAAGGCTATGACAGCCATGCTTTTCCGGTGGTCTATTACCGTGAGGGCGACGACAAGCCGTGGACCTTGCTGTTTCAGGGGTCGACAGACAGAGGCATCCCGTTACCTCTGGATTTCAACCGCGATGACAGCAAGGTGTACATGTCTTGCCCGGCGGCAGGCAAAGTGGACGCTCTCTGTGAGTGGGACGTTGCAACGCGGAAGACGGGTGAGCCTGTGTGGAGCAGTGCTACCGTCGAGATCAATCAGCTCATGTATACCCTCGATGGCATGGATGTCGTAGGTGTGTACTCTGATCCAGGCGCACCGACTGCCGAGGCGTTCGTTTCCGGTTCCGACGCCATGAAGGTAATCAGTTCGCTGTCGCGCGCGATGCCAGGCGAGAGCGTCCGCATCGTGTCGACCACGCGCGATGGCAGCAAGTCGATTGTGCTGGCCTTCTCATCGATGGACCCGGGCACGTTCTACCTGTGGGACAACGCTACCAATAAGGCAACGGCACTGCTGCAGCGCGCAAGCTGGATCGACCCCAACAAGATGGCCGCCATGCAGCCGATTGAATTCAAGGCGCGCGACGGACTCACCATCCACGGTTACCTCAGCATGCCCCCCGGCAAGGAAGAGGCGAAGCATCTCCCGCTGGTGATGTTCATTCACGGGGGGCCATTCGGTATCCGCGACTACTGGGAGTATGACTCGACCGTGCAGGCGTTGGCCACGCATGGTTACGCCGTGCTGCAGGTGAACTATCGAGGCTCAGGTGGTTATGGCAATGGCTTCATGCAGGCCGGCTATCACGAATGGGGCGGCAAGATGCAGGACGATGTGACCGATGCCACGCAGTGGGCGATCCAGCAGGGGGTCACCATGCCGGGGCACGTGTGCATCTTTGGCGGCAGCTACGGCGGCTACGCGGCCCTCGAGGGCGTGATGAAGGAGCCAGATCTCTACCGTTGCGCCATCGGCTACGTCGGTGTGTACGACCTGCCCCTGATGCTCACACGAGGCAACGGTTCGGACAGCACCATGGCCAGGAATTTCTGGCGCGCAAGATTGGGGAATGACGAGGGGGAGTTGTCGGCCCATTCGCCAGTGAATCAGGTGGACCGCCTGAAAGCCAGCGTTATGCTCATCGCCGGAGGCCAGGATGAAACGGTGCCGCCGGTACATGCCCAGAACTTGCGCGCCGCCCTCGACAAGCGTGGCATTGGCTATGAGTGGCTCTACAAGCCCAACGAAGGCCACGGCTTCTACGACGAGAAGAACAACACGGAGTTGTTCCAGCGCATCACCCAGTTTCTCGACCGCAATATCGGTAGTAGCGCATCGACAGCAACCGGCATGCCGTGAAAAAAGCCGAAGCCCATTCCCGCGAGGGAATGGGCTTCGGAAGATGCGTCGCCGGGCGGCAATACGTCCGCCCACTAAGAAAGCTCAGAACAACAGCGACGCCATGCGGCGACGATAGCGGCCGACCAGTTCGGCGTCGTCGAGCGTGGTGAAGGCTGCCAGCAGTCGCTTCTTTGCCTGGCCGTCGTTCCAGTCGCGCGCCTTTTCCAGCGTGACCAGGAATTGATCCAGCCCCGCCGGGGCATCGCCTTCCAACAGCAGGCGCACGCCTAGCAGGTCGCGCGCGGCCCAGTCGCCGGCATCGGCCTGTACGCGCTGCTGCAGCTCCGCCAGCGACGGTGCACCCTTGAGTGCGCGGGCCAGGTCGAGCTGACTGCGCAGGCGAACCGCGCGGGCGTCGGTGGCCAGGTTGGCGGGCAGAGAGCCAAGCTCCGCTTCGGCGGCGTCGGCATTGCCTGCACGCATCAACGCCAGGGCGAGATCGAGCTTCAGCTCGGCGCGTTCCGGCTCGGCCGCAATGGCCTGCTGGATGCGATTGATGGTTTCTTCCGGCGACTCCGGTGCCGCCTCGAGCTCATCGTTCGCGGCGCCATCAAGCGGCTGCACATGGCGCAGCAGGAACTCGCGCAGCTGGCCCTCGGGCAGGGCGCCCTGGAAGCCATCGAGGATCTGGCCGTCTTTCACCAGCATCACCGTAGGAATGCTGCGGATGCCGAACATGCCGGCCAGCTGCTGCGACTTGTCCACATCGACCTTGGCCAGCCGGAAGCCGCCATTGAATTCGCCGGCCAGCTTCTCGAGCATCGGGCCCAGCGTCTTGCACGGGCCGCACCAGGTCGCCCAGAAATCGACCAGGATCGGCGTGGTCAGCGAGGCCTGCAGCACCTCGGCTTCGAAGTTGTCCTCGCGCACGTCAAACACATGCGTATCGGCGGTCGTGGCACTCACTGGGGACTCCCGTTGACGAATGCCCTTCACATCAGGGCGTCAGCCAGCATATCAAGGTCGCAGGGGCTTACGCCGCCCAAGCTTGAACGGCTTGTCCGGCCCCAGCGGCACTAGACACGGATATTTGCGAAAATCCCCCCATGAGCATGCCATCGCAAGGCATCAAACCCGCCATCGCGCCGCCCACCCTGTGGATATGCGAGCACTGCGACACGGTCTACCGTCGTCGCAAGCTGGCCCGTGGCGAAGTGGCGCGCTGCCTGCGCTGCGACGCCATCCTCGCCCGCCATCACAGCATCGGAGTGCGCGGCATGCTGGCCCTGGTGATCACCGCGATGATCGCCTTCGTGCAGGCCAACATCTGGCCGATCGTGACGCTGGGCCTCAATGGCCAGCTGATCAGCGCGACGCTGTGGGGCTGCATCATGATGATGTGGCGTGAGCACGCCGAGGTGGTGGCGGTGATTGCCGCCCTGACCTTGTTCTTCTTCCCCATCATCAAGATGGGCTTCCTGTTCTGGATTCTGGCCTATGCGCGCCTGCGTCGCCGCGCGCCGGGGTTCCGCTGGATCATGGTGATGCTTTATCGCCTGGGCCCCTGGACCATGAGTGAAGTCTTCGTGCTCGGTGCGCTGGTGGCCATCGTCAAAGCGCACATGTATTTCGAAGTGCAGCCCAATGCAGGCATCTTTGCCTATGGCGTACTCATGCTGATCATCACGGCGTTCTCCAGCATCGACGTGCGCCGCTTCTGGGATCTGACCGAGGAGACGCCGGCATGAGCGAGCTTCTTCGCGCCAGCGACCTGGGCCTGATCGGCTGCCATGTGTGCCGCCTGGTGTGCCGCGATGTGAAGACGCCCGATGCAGTCTGTCCACGCTGCGGCTGCGCGCTGCACAAGCGCAAATCGGCCAGCTACACGCGGACCTGGGCCTTGCTGATCGCCGCATTCGTGTTTTACTTGCCCGCCAACGTCCTGCCCATCATGCGCACGGTGAGCCTGGGCGACGTGGACGACAACACCATCCTCAGCGGCATCATCGAGCTGTGGAGGAAGGGGTCGCCCGATCTGGCGGTCATCGTCTTCACGGCCAGTATCGTGGTGCCGGTGTTGAAATTCTTTGCGCTGAGCCTGCTGCTGATCAGCTCGCAACGCGGCAGCCAGTGGGCGCAGCGGCAGCGCTCCCGGCTTTACCGGTTGGTGGAATTCATCGGTTACTGGTCGATGCTGGACGTGTTCGTGGTGGCGCTGTTGACGGCCTTGGTGCAGTTTGGCTTCTTCAGCCAGGTGGAACCCCTGCCTGGTGTGGTGTTTTTCGGGCTTACCGTGGTGATTACCATGCTCGCCTCGATGACGTTCGATCCACGATTGATCTGGGATGGCAGGGAATCCGATGACTGACGATAAAAACATCGCCGACGATCTGCCCGAACCGGTGGTGCAAAAGCCGCGCGTGAATGCATCGCTGGTCTGGCTGGTGCCGGTGATCGCGGCCCTGGTCGGTCTTTCGCTGGTGATCCACGCCTGGTACGACGCAGGCCCTACCATCAACATCAGTTTCCAGAGCGCCGAAGGCCTGGATCCCGGCAAGACGCCGGTGAAGTACAAGAGCGTGATCATCGGCAAGGTGAACACCGTGCGCCTCAGCGACGACCGCACCCACGTGGTGGCCAAGGTCGCGCTGGAAAAGAGCGCCAAGGGTTTCGCCACCGCCGACTCGCGCTTCTGGGTGGTGCGTCCGCGCATCGGGCTCGGTGGCGTGTCCGGCATCGATACGCTGCTCTCCGGCGCATTCATCGGTGCCGATGCCGGGCAGTCGCAGGAACCCAAGGAAGACTTCGTCGGCCTGGAGACTCCTCCCACCGTCACGCACGGCGCGCCGGGCAAGACCTTCGACCTGCACACCGATGACCTGGGCTCGCTGGATATCGGCTCGCCCGTCTACTACCGCCGCATCCAGGTGGGGCGCGTGTCGTCCTACCATCTCAACAAAGACGGCAAGGGCGTCACGCTGCAGATCTTCATCGATGCGCCCAACGATCAGTTTGTCACCACCTCCTCGCGCTTCTGGAATGCCAGCGGCGTCGACGTATCGCTGGGCGCCGATGGCCTGAAGGTCAACACGCAATCGCTGGCCACGGTGCTGGCGGGCGGCCTCGCGTTCCAGGATCCGCCGGGGCCGCATGACGCGACACCGGCGCAGGAAAACGACGCCTTCACCCTGTTCAACGATCAGGCCACCGCGATGGCGCCGCCCGACGGCGAGCCTCGCTATATCCGCATGCGCTTCAACCAGTCGCTGCGTGGGCTGGCGGTGGGTGCCCCGGTGGAATTCCTGGGCGTGCCGTTTGGCCGCGTGGTGTCCATCAACCTGGACTACGACGAAAAAACGCAGACCTTCCCGACCATCGTGGGCGCCGTGGTGTATCCGGCGCGCCTGGGCAAGGCGCACGACAAACTGGTGGCGATCGCCAAGTCGCAGGGCGACGACGAGCAGATGTCGGCGATGATGGGCAAGCTGGTCGATCGCGGCCTGCGCGCGCAGGCCCGCACCGGCAACCTGCTTACGGGCCAGCTATATATCGCGATGGATTTCCTGCCGAAGGCGACCAGGGTGGACTTCGATGGCCGCACCAAGCCGCTGGAAATCCCCACCGCACCGGGTGATTTCGACAAGATCCAGCAGCAGATCGCCGATATCGTCAACAAGATCCAGAAGGTGCCGTTCGACAGCATCGGCAACAACCTCGATCAGTCGCTGGCCGAACTGCACAAGACCTTGCAGCAGGTCAACGGCAGCGTCTTGCCGGAATTGAAGAACACGCTGCAGGGTGCGCAGAAGGCGCTGGGCAATGCGGACAACGCGCTGGCGCCTGATTCGCAGCTGCAGCAGAGCCTGGGCGGTACGCTGCAGGAGCTGCAACGCGCGGCGCGTTCGCTGCGCGTCATGACCGACTATCTGGGCGCGCATCCGGATGCGCTGCTGCGCGGCCGCCGTGCCGACGACAAGCTGGCACCGATGCCGCCATCGACGGCGCCGGTGGAACCGACACAAGGGAGCAAGCCATGAAGCGCTGGGGAACATTGAACCTGGCCGTCGCCACGCTGGCCCTGGTGCTGGGTGCCTGCGGTTCGGCGCCGCCGCTGCGCTACTACACCCTGGTGCCGCCGGCGGGCGGCGATGCCACGGTGGCGCCCACGGCCCAGCCGTTCCAGTTCGAATTGCTGCCGGTCACGGTGCCGGCGCAGGTCGATCAGCCGCAGATGGTGGTGCGCGAAGGCGGGCAGGCCGTGGCGGTGCTGCAGGGACAGCGCTGGATCGCGCCGCTGGGCGATGAAGTGCGCGGTGCGCTTGCCGCCGACCTGGCACGCAATTTCCGCGCGCAGGACGTGACCGGCCTCCCGAACCAGGGCAAGGCCACGGTGCGCATCAAGCTCGATATCCGCCGCTTCGATTCCGTGCCGGGCAGCTATGCCTATATCGACGCCGCCTGGAGCGTGCGCCCGCTGAAGGGCGGCGACCCGCTGGCCTGCACCAGCCGTTTCAGCGAAACGGTAGGCGCGGGCTATGACGCCCTCGTGCAGGGACATCAGCAGGCGATCAACCGCCTGGCCGGGCAGATTGGTGTGGTGGCCGGTGCCATGGCCGCTGGACAGAGCGCGAGCTGCCCCGCGGGTTGATGCTGCAGAACACCCTGTGGGAGCGCACCCTGTGCGCGACAAGCCTACGGAGCGCAAGCCCCAGCCGCCTGTCGCGCACAGGGTGCGCTCCCACAGAAATACGAAGGCGCACGCCCGTTTTGCCACCGTTTGGCGCTGAACAGACCCCAATTCTGCTAGTCTGCCGCGTTCCCAGCTGACCATCGGAAAGGCCGGTGGCAGCCCGCAAAACACACGGCGCCGGACACATGCAGGACATTCAGGATCAAGGTTCCCAGGACCAGGGCAACGAGCAGGGCTACCAGCCGCAGGCGCTGGAAACCGCTGCTCAAGCGTATTGGCGCGAGCAGCGCGCCTTTGAGGTGAAGGAAGATCCTTCGCGGCCCAAGTTCTATTGCCTTTCCATGCTCCCGTATCCGTCGGGCGCGCTGCACATGGGCCATGTGCGCAACTACACCATCGGCGATGTGATCAGCCGCTACCAGCGCATGCAGGGCAAGAACGTGCTGCAGCCGATGGGCTGGGACGCATTTGGCCTGCCTGCCGAAAACGCCGCGATCAAGAACAAGACCGCGCCGGCCAAGTGGACCTACCAGAACATCGAGCATATGCGCGGCCAGTTGCAGCGCATGGGCTTTGCCTACGACTGGACCCGCGAGTTCGCCACCTGCCGTCCCGATTACTACCGCTGGGAACAGTTGATGTTCACGCGGTTGATGAAAAAGGGCATGGCCTACCGCAAGAACGCGGTGGTGAACTGGGATCCCGTGGATCAGACCGTGCTGGCCAACGAGCAGGTGGTCGACGGCCGCGGCTGGCGCTCCGGCGCGCTGGTGGAAAAGCGCGAAATCCCGCAGTGGTTCCTGAAGATCACCGACTACGCGCAGGAACTGCTCGACGGTTTGGACACCCTGCCGGGCTGGCCGGACGCCGTGAAGACCATGCAGCGCAACTGGATCGGTCGTTCCGAAGGCCTGGAAATCCATTTTGACGTGGAAGGCGAGAGCGAGCCGCTCACCGTCTTCACCACGCGCCCCGATACGCTGATGGGCGTCACCTTCGTGTCGATCGCGGGCGAGCATCCGCTGGCGCTCAAGGCCGCGCAAGGCAACGAAAAGCTCGCCGCATTCCTTGAGGAACTCAAGCACGGCGGCGTGTCCGAAGCCGAGCTGGAGACGCAGGAAAAGCGCGGCATGGACACCGGCATTGAAGCCATCCATCCGCTCACCGGCGAAAAAATCCCGGTGTTTGTGGCCAACTTCGTGCTGATGGGTTATGGCACCGGCGCCGTGATGGCCGTACCCGGCCACGACCAGCGCGACTGGGAATTTGCCAAGCGCTACAGCCTGCCGATCAAGATGGTGGTGGTCGATCGCGCGGTGCTCGACGCCGTGGCCGAGATCAATCACGACTTGCGCAAGGGCGTTGGCGCCGATCCCATGCGTGCCGCGCTGGGCAATGGTGGCAACATCGATGCCTACGAAACGTCGGCGGCGGTGCAGCTGATCGAATCGTTCGAGCAGAGCATCCAGGAAGACGGCGCGTTTACCGAGCGCGGTTACCTGGTCAATTCCGACGAATTCGACGGGCTCGATTACGGCCAGGCGTTTGACGCCATGGCCGCGCGCTTCGAGCGCGAAAACAAGGGCATCCGCCGCGTGAACTGGCGCCTGCGCGACTGGGGCGTGAGCCGCCAGCGTTACTGGGGTTGCCCGATCCCGGTGATCTATTGCCCGACCTGCGACGCCGTGCCGGTGCCGGAAGACCAGCTGCCGGTGGTACTGCCCGAAGACGTGGCGTTCTCCGGCGTGCGTTCGCCGATCAAGGCCGATCCGGAGTGGCGCAAGACGACTTGTCCGCAGTGCGGCGGCCCGGCCGAGCGCGAAACCGATACCTTCGACACCTTCATGGAGTCGAGCTGGTACTACGCGCGTTACACCAGCCCGGGCGCCAGCGATCAGGTCGATGAGCGCGCCAACTACTGGCTGCCGGTGGACCAGTACATCGGCGGCATCGAGCACGCCATCCTGCATCTGCTGTACTTCCGCTTCTATCACAAGCTCATGCGCGACGCGGGCCTGGTGAAGGCGGACGAGCCGGCCACCAACCTGCTGTGCCAGGGCATGGTGATCGCCGAGACGTTCTATCGCGACAACGCCGACGGTTCGAAGGACTGGATCAACCCTGCCGACGTCGAGATCGAGCGCGACGACAAGGCGCGCGTGATCGGTGCGCGTTCGAAGCACGACGGCCAGCCGGTGAAGATCGGCGGCACCGAGAAGATGTCCAAGTCCAAGAACAACGGCATCGACCCGCAGGCAATGGTGGACAAGTACGGCGCCGACACCGTGCGCCTGTTCTCGATGTTTGCCGCGCCGCCGGAGCAGTCGCTGGAGTGGAGCGAGGCGGGCGTGGAAGGCATGGCCCGCTTCCTGCGCCGCTTCTGGCGCGAAGTGACCACGCATGCGTCCAACCCGGATCATCCGGTGGTCGATCCGTCCGCCTTGGACGCCGGCCAGAAGACGCTGCGCCGCCAGGTGCATGAAACCATCCAGAAGGTGAGCGACGATTTCGGTCGCCGCCACTCCTTCAACACGGCGATTGCCGCGCTGATGGAATTGCTCAACGCACTGAACAAGTTCAACGACCAGAGCGACCAGGGTCGCGCCGTGCGCCACGAGGCGCTGGAGGCGATGGTGCTGCTGCTGAACCCGGTGGTGCCGCATGTGAGCCACGCGCTGTGGCAGGTGCTTGGCCATCCGGCGTCGGTGCTGGAAGATCAGGCCTGGCCGCAGGTGGACAGCGCCGCGCTGGTGCGCGACTCGCTCACGCTCGCGGTTCAGGTCAACGGCAAGTTGCGCGGTACCATCGAGGTGGCTGCCAACGCGTCGAAGGAAGAAGCCGAGGTGCTGGCCCGCGCCCACCCGCAGGTCGCCGCCTTCCTGGAAGGCCAGGCCGTGCGCAAGGTGATCGTGGTGCCGGGCAAGATCGTCAACATCGTCGCAGGATGAAATCCATGAGCCGTGTGTTCCAAGCTTCGCTGCTGTTGATGTCCATCGCCGTGCTGGCGGCCTGCGGCTTCCATCTGCGCCAAAGCGTGGCCTTGCCCCCGGGCATGCAGCGCGTCCACGTGACCGCCGCCAACGTCAATCTCCAGCGTGGGCTCGAGCGAGCGCTGTCGAGCTCGGGCATCACGGTGGAGGAACATGGCGGCACTGGCATTGCGGAACTCAATGCATCGCTGGCCCAGTTCAGCACCGATACGCTGACCGTCAGCGGCCAGGCACGCGTGACCGAATACACCGTGCGCTATCACGTCGAGTTCGACGTGAAAGACGGCGTCGGCCAGCCGATGTTGCCGCATCAGCGCATCGATATGCAGCGCGAATTCAGTTACGACGCGACCAATACGGTCGGCACCACGGCGCAGGTGGACGCGATCCAGGGCAGCCTCAACGACGACATGGTCGACGCCATCCTGTTCCGACTGCAGGCCGCTGGCCGCCATCCGGGCCAGACTGCGGCTGCCGCGGCAGCGCAGGAAGCCCAGCCGGCTCCGGCCAGCAGTACGCACTAAGACACCGGGCCGTCATGCCGCTCAACGCCTTGCAATGGCAGAAATCGCTGGCCGCCGATCAGCTGCGGCCGGTTTACCTGCTGGCTGGCGAAGAACTGCTGGTGCTGGAAGCCGCCGATGCGCTGCGTGCCCAGGCGCGCAAGCTCGGTTACGCCGAGCGCGAAGTGCTGGAAGTGGGCAACCATTTCGATTGGGATGACCTCGCGCGTGCGGCCGCCGGCATGTCGCTGTTTGCCACGCGCCGCCTGCTTGACCTGCGTCTTCCCACCGGTCGCCCCGGCACCGAGGGCGCCAAGGCCATCAACGAGTTCTGCGCCAATCCGCCGCCCGACGTGACCTTGCTGATCACGGCGATGGACTGGAGCAACAAGCACGAAGGCGCCTGGACCAAGAACCTCGACGCCGCCGGCGCGCTGGTGGTGTTCAACGCGCCGCGCCCGAACGAATGGGCTGCGTGGATCGGCGCACGATTGTCGTCGCGCGGCCTGTCCGCCACACCGGATGCGGCCGCCTTGCTGGCCGAACGCGTCGAGGGCAACTTGCTCGCCGCGGCACAGGAAATCGACAAGCTCGTCGTGCTGCACGGCCAGGGCAAGATCGATGCGCAAGAGATGGCCGATCTCGTTGCCGACAGTGCACGTTACGACGCTTTCAAACTGACCGATGCGGCGTTTGCGGGCGAGGGCGGTCGTGCGCTGCACATACTCGCCGGCTTGCATGCCGAGGGCGAGGAGCTCATTGGCTTGATGGGCTGGCTGGTGAATCAATTGCAGCTCGCACTGCGCCTGGCCAATGCACGTGACTTTGCCGCGCAGGCACGTGCGGAACGCCTGTGGCCGGCCCGTGAACAATTATTTCGCAAGGCACTGCGCCGCGCGCCGCGCGAACACTGGCTGCAGTGCCTGGCACGCGCGGCACGCATCGATCGCATGGCCAAAGGCCGCGAACAGGGCGATGCCTGGCTGGAAGCCGAGCGCCTGATCGCCGCCATCGCCGAACCGCGGGCGGCCGGCGCACTGGCATGAAGCCGCTGGCGCTATTCGGCGGCACCTTCGATCCGGTGCATCTGGGACACCTCAGCGTCGCCTGGGAAGCGTCCGAGCTGCTCGATGCTGAAGTCCGCCTGATGCCGGCGCATGTGCCGCCTCATCGCCATGCGCCCACCGCCTCGCCGGCGCAGCGCGTGGCGATGTTGAACGCTGCGCTGCAAGGCCAGGATCGCCTTAGCCTCGATACGCGCGAATTGCGGCGTGAGGGACCCTCGTACACGATCGACACCTTGCGCGAACTGCGCAAAGAGCAGGGCGAACGTCCCCTGGTCTTGCTGCTGGGCGCCGATGCGTTCGCCAACCTGCCGAGCTGGCATAGCTGGCGCGAACTGTTCGATTACGCGCATATCGGCGTGCTCAATCGACCGGGCATCGACGCCGCGTGGTCGGTGGAGCTGGCCGTGGAAATCCTGCCTCGCCGCGTGACCGATCCAAAGCTGTTGCAGGAGCTGCCGAGCGGCAAAGTGATCGAACTGGCGGTGACGCCGCTGGAGATTTCCGCCACGCGTATCCGCGATCTGTTGGCCGAAGGCCGCGATCCGCGTTACCTGTTGCCCTGCGGGCTGTTTGAAGACCCGTCGGTGCTCGCGCCGTATCGCGCATAGCGGAATTGCGCCGCTGCGGTGGCGTGACCAATCCCTTTGTAGGAGCGCACTCGTGCGCGACCAGCCGACGGAGCGGAACACCCAAACGCTGCGGTCGCGCACGAGTGCGCTCCTACAACGCCGCGTACGGTCTCGGATTTAGTGTTACGGCCCCGCTCTGTGTAGGAGCGCACCCTGTGCGCGAACACCTGACGGAGCGGTACATCCCAGCGCTGCGGTCGCGCACAAGTGCGCTCCTACAAGGGGGACGCAGGTCCGTGGATGGCGGCAATCTTGCCGGTCGGCTCGTCTGTGGGAGCGCACCCTGTGCGCGACAAACCTACGGAGCGGTACACCGCAGCGTTGCGCAGCGAGGCTCCGCTTTAAGTCCTCAGGGATTCGGGCGCGTTGCGCAGCGCTTTGAAGTACCCGCTGTGTACCCTCGGAGGTTGTCCCGCAACGACGCGCCTCAAGCGCTCGGGCTTATCCCAACACAATGCTGCGGGCGTTATCAGGCCATTCTCTTTGGGTTACTTTTCTCTTGGGCCAGCAAGAGAAAAGTGACTCGAGCGGCGGCAGCCGATCGAAACGCCCGCCGCGCAGGCGGCACGCTGGCCTCGAGGCGACAGTTAATCACCGAGGCTCTGGATCTCGTCCTGCACCGGGATGACGAGATAGAAACGCTCCCGCGAGCACCCGCCCCTCATCCCAACCCTCTCCCCGGAGGAGAGAGGGAGAAAGGGCGTGCACCGCTACGACGTCCTAGGCACAAACCTCAACGCCACCGAATTCATGCAATAGCGCAACCCCGTCGGCCGCGGCCCATCATCAAACACATGCCCAAGATGGCTATCGCAACCCGCGCAACTGATCGCAATGCGCTCCCATCCAAACGAGGAGTCGCGTATCTCGATCACGTTCTGCTTGGCGATCGGCTGCCAGAAACTCGGCCAGCCCGTCCCCGAGTCAAATTGCGTCGCTGCATCGAACAACGCCGTATCGCACGCCGGGCAGCGGTAGAGGCCCGGCACAGCGGGCTTGTCGTGCGCGCCGCTGAAGGCACGCTCGGTGCCTGCGCGACGCATCACGTAATAAGCATCGTCGCTCAAGCGCTCATGCCATTGCGCATCGTTGAGCACGAGTTTGGGCACATGACATGGCCCCAGCTTGTGACCATCGTCCGCAAAGCACACGAGCAGCATGTCGGCGCCGGTGGCGGGTGGCGTTGCAGCCATCGCAGCACCGCTCAACGGACCACGCTTCAACAGCGTCGGTAACGCAAAGCCTCCAATGGCAGCAAAAGCTCCTCCTGTGAGCGCCGCGCGCAGAAAACGGCGACGCTCCAGTTTCACGATGTCCTGAGTGCGGGACATGGCAACCTCCGTGAGGTTAGTGAGGTGAATCAGCCGAAGGTAAAGGCGTAGGCCTGCACGCCGGGATCGAGGAAGGTGATCTCGAACGTGCGCTCACCCGTGCCGTTGGCCTGGCGAACCAATTGGTAGAGACGCTGCGAGCCCACCGTGCCGTTGCCGTCGGCATCGGTATCCATGCCGTGATCGGCGCCTGGCGTTTTGCCGTCGATGGTCACGCGGAAGCGCACGGGCTTGCCGTCATGGCCAGGGCCCAGTACCAGGTGCAGGTCGCGTCCACGGAAGCGGTAGGTAATGCCACCGTTGGCGCTGTCCAGTCGCGCACTTTCGTCACGGACGGTCCAGCGCCCGTTCAGCGCCCACTGGTTGGTCATCAAGGTCTTCGGTGCGTGGTACGTCCATACATCGTCATGCGCCACCTGGCCGCCCGCGAAGTTCTCGGCACGGGCGTAACCGACATAGGTTTCCGGTGAGCGCATGGCATCACCCGAACCTGCTGCTTCCGCGCCCTCGGCGCCCGGCTGCACATAGCCGCCCGGGAGATTCTTCTGGCCGGCCTCGGTCAGCAACTGACGGATCACGTCCTCGCTCTGCTCGTACTCGCCTTCGCCAAAGTGGTGGTGGCGAATATGGCCTTGCGGATCGATGAAATAGTGCGCCGGCCAATACTCGTTGTTGAAGCCTTTCCAGATCGCATAGTTGTTGTCGAGCGCCACCGGGTAATCGACGCCCAGATCCTTGATGGCCTTGCTGACGTTTTGCGGATCTTTCTCGAACGCAAACTCAGGAGCATGCACGCCGATCACCACCAGGCCGTGATCCCTGTACTTGTCCGCCCATGCGTGCACATAGGGCAGCGCGCGGATGCAGTTGATGCACGAATACGTCCAGAAATCGACCAGCACGACTTTGCCGCGCAGCGACTGCGCCGTGAGCGGCGCGGTGTTGAACCATTGGGTCGCGCCTTCCAGCGACGGCAGTTCGCCTTCGATCGGCAATGGGTCGCCCTGCTTGACCACGGGCTGCGGCGCAGGCGCCGGACGGGCCGCGTCGATCAGCTTCTGCTCGATGCCACCCGTGCTGGCCAGCGCCACGCGCGTGAGCACGCCGGTATCCAGGCCAAGGGCAATCACGGCCACGCCGGCAAGCACCAGCACGCCCAGTGCGCGCCGCACCCATTCGCCAGCGCCCAATGAGCGCTTCATCAGCGAGAACACGCGACCGCCGATCACCAGCGCCAAGGCCAGCGAAGTGGCTGCGCCCGCGGCATAGGTGAGCAGCAGCAACGAGGTTTGCAGGCTGGCGCCGTTGAGCGCCGCGCCGGTCAGCAAGAGTCCAAGGATGGGGCCTGCGCACGGAGCCCATAGCAAGCCGGTCGCTATGCCCAGGCCGGCGGCCGACCAGATCGAATCGTTTTCATCCGAGTGCTGCGACAGCTTGTTGCCCAGCGCCACGAACGGACGGCTGATCCATTCGGCCAGCCGCGTGGAGAGCAGGGTCAGGCCGAGCACCGCCAGCACCACCATCGCGATGATGCGTCCGTACTGGTTGGCCTGGATCGCCCAGCTGCCGCCCACGGCCGCCAGCGTGGCGACCAGGGCAAAGGTCAGCGCCATGCCCAGCAGCATAGGCAGGCCGTTGCGCGCGAAAGGCCGGTCGGCTCGCGCGAACACGAACGGCAGCACCGGCAGGATGCACGGGCTGAGGATGGTCAGTACACCGCCGAGATAGGCGAGGATCAACACGAGCATGGCGCGGCAGGTCCGAGGGGATGTCACCGGATCATTCGTCCGGGAGTTGTCTCAGGTTACATGCGCCATCAACAAAAAGGCCCGGCGCATGGCCGGGCCTCGTGGCTTGCTTTGCGGGCAACGATCAGAAGCTGGCGCGTGCGCCCACACTGATGTTCTCGGTGCCGTCATTGTTCACGCGTACGCCGCCATGCAGCGCCCAGGTCGGGTTGAAGCTGTAGACCAGGCCGAAGTCGGCATACACCTTGCCCAGGATGCCCGGGCCGCCGTGGCTGTAGCGGCCGCCGTTGCTGTAGCCGATATAGGCATTGGCAACCAGGTTATTCATCACGCGGCCCATCACGCCAGTGTTGATGGCCCAGAGGTTGCCGTTGGTGCTGACGTTGCCGCAGCGGCGATCCGAATAGTTGGCCGAGCTGACCCAGTCGCAGTAGTGGTCGCTGACGTGATCATGCATGTAGGACACCTGGGTCACCCAGTCGGCCTGCGAGCCGATGGAAGCGGCATAACCCATGCCCAGCGACCACGGGCGGTCCTTGAACTTGTCGGTCGAGCCATAGGTGTAGCCCGAGGCGTAGTCGCTGCTGGAATACGTGGGCGAGCGCAGATCGCTGTAGCTGCCGAACACCTGGAAGTTGTTGGCGAACTGGTACGAACCGCTGAGCGATGCGCCGTCGGCCTTGGCGTAGTGGCCCGAGCCGGTCACGTTGACGTAGTCGAGCTGCACATAGGTGTAGCCGATGCCGTTGCCGTCAGTAGCCTGCGCAGCCAGCGGGGCGATGAAGGCGGCCAGCGCCATCGCCGAGAGGATCTTCTTCATTGGAGCGTTCCTTGCGATTGAAAACGAGCGGCCTGCGGGGGAGACAGGCTCGGCGCGCATTAGGCCAGCGGGGAGGAACGGAGGGCTATCGGATGCCTCTCAAAAGCCGCCAGGCGACGGCGTGGAGGAGGTCTTTGCCGCACACAGCGGGCAGGGCGGACAGCCGCAGGCAGGTAACCGGGACCCGGCCCGCATCGAATAGGCAGTGAGTACCTGCGACGCTCACCTATGTCCGCCACCTTGACCGCAACCCACTCAATAGGTCTAGATATCGTCCTTTCCCGCTGGGCCAGGATCGATTCAACCGTGAGCGACGCTGCTGCTCCCATCAGCGACACGCAGGAGCGCGAGCGCGCCGCGTGGATGGCTGCGGCACAAGGTGGCGACCGGCGCGCCTATGAGCAGGTGCTGGCGTCCTCGGTGCCGCTGATCCGCGTCGCTGCCCGTCGCAAGGGCGTGGCGGCGGATCAGCTCGACGATGTGGTGCAGGAAACCCTGCTCACCGTGCATCGCGTGCGCCATACGTATGATCCGTCGCGTTCGTACGACGCCTGGCTCTCCGCGCTGGCCGGTCGACGTGCGATCGATGCGCTGCGCAGCCAGGGGCGCCGCGGCAGCCGCGAAATACATGACGAGCATGCGTACGACATGCACCCGGACGCCGACGATGCGACCGCGGCGACCGAACGCGAACAGGAAGCGCAGCGGCTGCACGATGCGATTGCCTCGTTGCCGCCGGGTCAGCGCGAGGCGATCGAGCAACTGGGACTGAAAGAACGATCGCTGGCGGAGGCATCCGCCGAGACGGGGCGCCAGACCGGCGCGCTGAAAGTCAACCTGCATCGCGCGCTCAAGGCGCTGCGGTCGCGTTTCCACGGAGAATCCTGAGCACCATGGCCGAACCCCGACTCCCCGAGTCACTGATCCATTCACTGGGCGACCAGCTCTCGCCGGTGCGGCGCTTGCCGCCCCCGTGGGTGCGCACGCTCGGCTGGCTGGTGGCGGTGGCGGTGATCGCGGCAGGGCTGTTGGCTCACTTTGGCGCCAGCCACATGATGCGCCGCTTCGAGGCCGCGCCGGATATCGCCATCGCGGGCGTCGGTGCCGTGATCACGGCGGTATGCGCGGCATGGGCAGCGTTTACGCTGGGCGTGCCGGGACGCTCCTCGCGTTGGGCCTGGCTGCCCTTGCCCGGCCTGTTGCTGTGGGTGGGCGCCAGCGGGCTGGGCTGCATACGCGACTGGCTGGGGCCATCGGCGCATATCGCCGCCTTCAACGAGGCCAGCGACTGCCTGATCTTCATCATCAGTTTGTCGGTGCCGCTGTCGGTGTTGTTGATCTGGCTGCTGCGTCGCGCCTGTCCTCTACGCCCTGTGCTGGCGGCCATCATGATCGGCCTGGCGTCCGCGGCCGCCTCAGCCGCCTTGCTTGAGATCTGCCATGCCTACGCGGTGGCGGCCACCGATCTGCTCACGCACGCGATGGCGGTGGCCATCGTGGTGTTGGTCAATGCGCTGATGGGCGGGCGCCTGCTGCAGCCTGCGCTGAAATAAATCGCCGCCCACGCTGAATCAAAAGCCGCCGCTAGTCACGGCAAAACAGGTGTTGCGTCGCAACACGGCAGAGCCGCCACGACGCGTGGCCAAGGAGGCTCCGACGGCAGGCCGGCATTGGGCAACGAGGCGCCGTGGC
Organism: Dyella sp. 01N448; assembly: GCF_056399225.1. NCBI lineage: Bacteria > Pseudomonadati > Pseudomonadota > Gammaproteobacteria > Lysobacterales > Rhodanobacteraceae > Dyella > Dyella sp. 01N448. The sequence continues at coordinate 323,211 of NZ_JBFTQX010000003.1, forward strand.
GCAAAGCAGGCCGCCGCAGCGGCGCTCCGCACGCACCGCAACAATCGCAATTTATTGCTGCCGATTTGCCCGTATTCAAACTGAATGGGGTGGTTCGAACGCCACCTGCGCTTGTCATGCATGGGTATAGGCTTCCGCTCCGGAAGGGGCGCGGATCAAGCGATCCGTTGATTGTGGATTGACGGACCAGGGATGGGCCGTTCGCATCGTGCAGGAATGCTGATGCGGCGTGGCCGGTGTGGATGTACTCGCAGCCGGTTTGCCGTGGTCGTTCGGGAGGGACGATGGCGGCTGTTCCATGGAAGTGCGGCCCAACCGCACGGTTACCTCACCGCTTCTGGAGATACCTACCCATGAAAGTTTCCCGTTACGCCGTACTCGCCTTCGCGAGCGCCGTTGTGTTCGGTCTTGCCATGTCCCCCGTGATGGCACAGAGCACCACGCCGCAGTCGACCCAGGACGCCAGCAAGGACGCGATGAAGTCCAGCTCGGACGCCATGAAGTCCAGCAGCGATTCGATGAAGAGCGACGCGATGAAGAGCGATTCGATGAGCAGCGACTCGATGAAGAGCGATGCCAGCAGCCAGCATCACAAGAAGCAGCACAACACCAAGAAGAGCGCCGCGCCTGCCGCTGCGTCCACCGCCGGCCACTGATACCGTCGCGCTGAAAAATGACGAGGCTCTCTCCACGGAGAGGGCCTCTTTTTTTGCCTGTGTCTGCCGGGGCTCGCCCGCTTGCGGATGCACGAGCTACCTCAGTTGGGTGTCGAGGCAGGCTTTTTCAGTGTCCCGCCGGGGACGGTCAGAAGCGCAAAATGGCCGTAATTTGAGCCGTTTGGCCCCGTCGGGCGAAGGACCGAGGGTATCGGGTGCCCTGGCGGCTGGTTTTTTCTGTTTGACATGCGCTTCAAGGTGGTCCGGTATACTGGTATTGCGCGATCCCGCGCGTCGATCCCGCATCGAGGCAAACGCACTTGAGTCAGACTGCCAAGCGCAGCACCAAATCCGCCACCACGGCGGTCGTTCGTCAGCAAGTCATCAACGCGCTGGACGAACTGAAGGCCAAGGACATTCGTGAAATCGATGTCCGCGGCAAGACCTCCATCGCCGATCTGCTGGTCATCGCCTCCGGCACCTCCGCGCGCCATGTGAAATCCATCGCCGACGAAGTCGTCAAGTTCGCCAAACAGGCGGGCGTGATGCCGCTTGGCGTGGAAGGCGAGCGCGAAGCCGAATGGGTACTGGTGGACCTGGGTGACGTGATCGTCCACGTCATGCTGCCGCGCATCCGCGAGTTCTACGGCCTGGAACGGCTGTGGACGGTGGGTGACCGCGACATGGACACCGAAGTCGCCAACGCGGGCTAAGGGCCCGCCCAGCGGCGGCGAGCGCCGTGCGCCGTTCAACGCGCGCGGCCTGCCGCTTATTTTCCCGTTTTTTGGATCGTCAATCATGCGCGCCCGTCTGATCGCCGTCGGCGAACGCATGCCCGCCTGGGTCGCCGAAGGCTTTGCCGAATACCGCAAGCGTCTCTCGCACGAGCTCCCGCTGGAATTGATCGAACTCAAGCCCGGCATCCGCGGCAAGGGGCGCGATGACGCGCGTGCGATCCAGGACGAAGGCGCGGCGATCCTGGCCGCGTTGCCGCGCGACATCCACGTGGTCGCGCTCGACGGGCGCGGCAAGACCTGGTCCAGCGAGGATCTCGCGGCGCAGCTCGCCAAGTGGCGCATGTCCGGTCGCGATCTCGCGTTTCTGATTGGCGGGCCGGATGGTCACGCGCCCGAGGTGCTGGCGCGTGCTGACCAGTCGTGGTCGCTCGGGCCGCTCACGCTGCCGCATATGCTGGTGCGTCTGGTGCTCGCCGAGCAGCTTTATCGCGCCACCACCTTGCTGGCCGGTCATCCGTATCACCGTGCGTAAGCGGGCAGCGGGACATCGACCAGCCAGCCGTGTTTTCCACGGCAAGTGGTCATAGGCGCGCCCCGGCTCGCCACGCATACTGGTTGCAACAACGCGGTTCGCGGGAGTTGCACATGTCCATCACGGTACGCCAGGCCACCATCCACGACCTCGACCTCGTGGCGCCGTTGTTCGATGCGTATCGCGTGTTCTATGGGCAGGCGAGTGATCTGGAACGGTCCACGCGCTTTCTGCGCGAGCGATTCCAGCAGCATGATTCGGTTGTGATATTCGCGATGAACGCCGATGGTGAAGGCGCGGGGTTTGTTCAGCTATATCCGATGTATTCGTCGGTGCGCACGTCGCGCAGCTATCTGCTCAACGATTTGTTTGTCGCACCCCACGCGCGTCGACGCGGGGTGGCTGCGGCACTGATGCACGAGGCGATGGACTTCGCGCGCGCCATTGGCGCGGCCGGCATGACGCTCGCCACGGCGCATACCAATACGCCTGCACAGCATTTGTACGAGTCCTTGGGATGGCAGCGGGACGAACAATTCCGCGAGTATTTCATCCGCTTCTGATGCATCGACCATCGTCTAGCTTGTCGAGAGTTTGACGTTACCGCGCGGTAGTATCGGGCGGTTGCCGTGCAGGAGAACTCAACGTGGACAAGCGCATCCGCCATGCAGGATTGGCCGCCAAGGTCATGACGGCCGCCAAGGCCGCTGAACGTGTCGATCACGGCATGACGATCGGCATGAGCGGTTTTACCGGTGCGGGCTATCCCAAAGCGGTGCCTCAGGCGCTCGCCGCGCGCATGGTGGCGACGCACGAGCATGGCGAACCGTTCCGCGTGCGCGTGTTGACTGGCGCATCCACGGCACCCGAACTCGATGGTGCGCTGGCGCGTGCCGACGGCATCGATCTGCGCCTGCCGTATCAGTCCGATCCGGAGCTGCGCGCACGCATCAATCGCGGCGAGATGGATTACCTGGACATCCATCTCAGTCACGTCGCGCAATACGCGTGGTTCGGCTTCTTCGGCAAGCTCGATCTGGCTGTGATCGAAGCCACGGCGATCATGCCGGATGGCAGCCTTTTGGCATCTTCGTCGGTGGGCAACAACAAGACCTGGCTCGATCTGGCCGACAAGGTGATCGTCGAGGTCAATCACTGGCAGCCGCTCGAAATGGACGGCATGCACGACATCTACTACGGCACGGCGCTGCCGTCGAACCGCAAGCCGATTCCGCTGCTGAAGCCGGACGATCGCATTGGCGAAAAATATCTGCGGCTGGATCCAAGCAAAGTCATCGCGGTGGTCGAGACCAACGCTCCCGACCGCAATAGCGCGTTCGCGCCTCTGGATGATTGCTCGCGACAGATCGCGGGCCACCTGATTGAATTCTTCCGTCACGAAATCGCCAAGGGAAGGCTGCATCCGCAGCTGCTGCCGCTGCAGTCCGGTGTGGGCAATATCGCCAACGCCGTGCTCGCCGGGCTGCAGGAAGGCGGTTTCAGCGGGTTGAGCGCATTCACCGAAGTGATCCAGGACGGCATGCTCGATCTGCTCGAGAACGATGTGTTGTCGGTGGCCTCGGCCACCTCGTTCTCGCTGAGCCCGGCGGGCATCGAGCGCTTTCTGGCCAAGATCGATTTCTTCCGCCAGCGCATCATTCTGCGCACGCAGGAGATCTCCAATCATCCGGAACTGGTGCGTCGCCTCGGCTGCATCGCCATGAACGGCATGGTGGAAGCGGATATCTACGGCAATATCAATTCCACCCACGTCGCCGGCACCAGCATCATCAACGGCATCGGCGGATCGGGCGACTTTGCGCGCAACGGCTTTTTGTCGTGCTTCCTCACGCCCAGTACCGCCAAGAACGGCGCAGTGTCCTGCATCGTGCCGATGGTGAGCCATGTCGATCACACCGAGCATGATGTGTCGGTGATCGTGACGGAGCAGGGCCTGGCCGATTTGCGCGGCCTGTCGCCGCGCCAGCGCGCCAAGGTGGTGATCGAGCGCTGCGCGCATCCTCACTATCGCCCGATGTTGCAGGACTATGTCGATCGCGCGCTGCATGACAGCCGCGGTAAGCACACGCCGCATCTGTTGCAGGAGGCGCTGTCGTGGCATCAGCGTTTCCTCGACAGCGGCGATATGAGACCTTAGGGGTTCCTGCCTCCCCCGGGGTTGTTGCACATGCTCTATCTCGCCTCCCAATCGCCGCGCCGTCGCCAGCTGCTCGAACAGATCGGCGTGAACTTCCGCATTGTCGATGTCGATGTACCCGAGCAGCGCTTGCTGGGAGAAACGCCGCGCGACTACGTAAGCCGCGTGGCACGCGAGAAAGCCCGCGCCGGACTCGCTGCACTGGAAGAGACCGGTGCTGCCGTGCTCGGTGCAGATACCGAGGTCGTGCTCGATGACGAAGTGTTCGGCAAGCCCGACGATGCGGAGGATGCCGCCAGCATGCTGCGTCGCCTCTCGGGCCGCGTGCACGAAGTGATCTCCACCGTATGGCTGGTCACGCGTTCAGGCGAATGGTCCGATACCAGTCTTTCGCGCGTGAGCATGCCGCCGTTGGACAACGCGACCATTGCCGCTTACATCGCCACCGGCGAACCGTTCGGCAAAGCCGGTGCCTATGGCATCCAGGGGCATGGCGCCAAGCTGATCGAACACCTGGATGGCAGCCATTCGGGTGTCATGGGCATGCCCATTTACGAGACCGCGCGACTGCTGCGAGCGCACTCGCTGATTGCTGCCTGATCCAAGCGTCAAGCTCAGTGGCTCATCACGAACCACGACACCACGGCGAGCAGGTTGTTCATGCCATGGGCGACCACGGCCGGCCAGATCGACCCCGACTGCACGCGCAACCAGCCAAGGATGAGGCCGAGCAAGGCCAGGTTGGGCAGGGCGTACCAGAGAAACGAAAGATCCGGCAGATGCACACAGGCAAACAGCAAGGCCGACAGCACGATGGCCATGCCATTGCCGGTGTAGCGCGCCACGGCCGACAGCAGCACGCCGCGGAACAATAGTTCCTCCACCAGCGGACCCAGGCTGATCACCAGCACGGCCAGCGGCAGGCGCAACGCCATCGAGGTATTGGCTCCCAGCTGCTTGATGTCTTGGCTCACCTCGTGTCCCTGCGCCAGCCATTGCGTGAGCATGCCGCCGACGATAGGCATCATCACGCCCGCGGCGAGTGCCGCCACGTAGAAGGCGATATGTGGAGTAGACGTGAAGCCCAGTCCTGGCGGCGCGCCCTCGATCCATCGCTCAGGCCACCAGCGCCGCGCGAAGTGCACGATCACCGAGGCGGAAATCAGCAGCGTCGCGATCACGGCTGCCGCCGTCATATCCGACTGGCCCAGCCAGTGACGACCCATGGGAATGATCGCGCCGAGCCCGCCGCCCCCGCGCAACGCGCCGACGATGCCAGCGATCAGTGTGATCGCGCTACCCACGGCAAGCTGGAGCACGAAATACAGCACGATCAGGGCGATGGCTTGCCCGGGAGTGGGCGCGCGCGAGGTCGATGGGGATGGCGAAACGGGCAGATCAGTCAGGCGGTTCGCGTCCATCGAGTCGATCCAGAGCGCACGCGCGCAGAGTGGTTGCGTCGGCAGGTTTCACCCCTGCCGACGGACACGATCACGCTAGACCCTGCTGCTGCGCGTGCCAATCCTGTCCTTTGGCATGGTCCGCGCAGGTGTGCCGCGCTCGGCCCGCTGGCTGTCATCGCGTTCACGGGATCGCCTTGTATAGTGACGGGACGATCCAAGGAGGAAATCGGCGCTCAGGCGCCAGCCCATGTTTGCATTTGACTGGCTGTCCGACCCGACTGTCTGGGCAGGTCTGCTCACCCTCGTGGTGCTGGAGATCGTGCTTGGCATCGACAATCTCGTCTTCATCGCGATTCTTGCCGACAAGCTGCAGGCGAAAGAACGCGACAAGGCCCGCGTGCTCGGCCTCTTGCTGGCCCTGGTCATGCGACTGGCGCTGCTGGGCGCGATGTCATGGCTGGTGAAGCTCACCACGCCCGTCCTCACGCTGGGCGCCGTATCGTTCTCGTGGCGCGACATCATCCTGTTGCTGGGCGGCGCCTTCCTGTTGTTCAAGGCGACCGTGGAGCTGCACGAACGCCTGGAGGCGGCCGACCATGACGATGCGGCCAAGCGCGCACCGGCGCGTTTCTGGCTGGTAGTCGCCCAGATCGTTGCACTCGATGCGGTGTTCTCGATCGACTCGGTGATCACCGCGGTGGGCATGGTCGATCATCTCTCGGTGATGATGATCGCCGTGGTGGTGGCCATGATCCTGATGATCAGCGCCAGCAAGCCGCTCACCAACTTCGTCAATGCGCGGCCGACCGTGGTGATCCTGTGCCTGTCGTTCCTGCTGATGATCGGTTTCAGCCTGGTCGCGGAGGCCTTCGGTTTTCATATACCGAAGGGCTATTTGTATGCGGCGATCGGCTTCTCGATCCTGATCGAGGCGTTCAACCAGACCATGCGCCGCAATCGCCAGCGCAGCCTGCTGGGCAGCGCGCGCACGTTGCGCGATCGCACCGCGCTGGCGGTGCTGAACCTGCTGGGCGCCGGCGGCGACGACGAAGATGTCGCGCCCAAAGCCACCGCGGCGAAACCCGAAGGCAACGTCGCCATGTTCGGCAAGGACGAGCTGGCGATGGTGCAGGGTGTGCTGGATCTGGCGCATCGGCCGGTGCGTTCCATCATGACGCCGCGGCCGGAAATCAACTGGATCGACCCGCGCGAAAACGTCGAGCAGTTGCGCGCGGAAGTCACTGCATCCAGTCATGCATGGCTGCCGGTGGCGGGCGATGATCTCGACCAGTTGGTAGGCGTGGCATCATCGCGCGACCTGCTGGCGAGCCTGCTCGAACATGGCCATATCGACGTGGATCAGGTGGTGCGCAAGCCGCTCACCGTGCTCGAATCGCTGAGCGTGCTGCGCCTGATCGAAGAGTTCCGCCGCTCACCGCTGCAAGTGGCGCTGGTGGTGGACGAATACGGCAGCGTGCTCGGACTGGTCACGCCCACCGACGTGCTCGAAGTGATCGCGGGCGAGTTTCCGGATGATGAGAGCGGTGATCCTGCCGCCGTGCAGGAGACCGACGGAGCCTGGTTGCTCGACGCCAGCCTCGACCTGCGCCGCGTCGAACACCTGCTCGGTTTCAAGCTGACCGGCGACGATAGTTTTTCTACCCTGGCGGGTTACGTGCTACAGCAGCTGGGCCGACTGCCCAGCGCAGGCGATGCCTTCACCAGCGAAGGCCTGCGTTTCGAAGTGGTGGCGATGGACGGCGCACGCATCGAGCGGCTGAAGGTGAATCCGATCGAATGAGAGAGCGTCGCGCACAGGGTGCGCTCCCACAACAACCTTGCCCTGTGGGAGCGCACCCTGTGCGCGACGCCTTTCGCCTCAACCGATCAAGAGCGCACGCCCCAAACCAATAACAGCCAATATCAGCGTCACGCCCCACGCCATCGAAGACACCATAAAACCCGGCCCACGCTTCGCCGCATCCTGCAGATAAGCCACCGCGTACCAAACGCGGCCGGCCACCCAGACCAGGCCCGCCACGCCAGCCCACAGCGGATAGCCGTACTGCACCGCCAGCCACAGGGTAGGCAGGAAGATCACGGTCGATTCCAGCGTGTTCATCTGCACCCGCCAGGCGCGCTCGAACGCCGGATGCCCGTCGATGGCCGGCGCCTTGACGCCATATTTCTCGCGGGCATGTCCGGTGGCCCAGACCGTGCCGAACTGGAGCAGGACCGTCAGCAGGACGACGACGGCGGGCAGGTGCTGGATCATGGCGGGTACTCAGGGAAAGGTCGCCCACTGTAGCCATCGCGTGCCAATGGCGGGAGGGGGCGCGAGGGGTTATCGTCTTGCCATCGTTGGATGAGCGAGGGCCTTCGTATGGATTGGCAGAAGGGCGAGCGGAGTCAGAACGTCGAGGTCGACAGCGGCGGTGGTGGTGGCGGTCCCCGTTTCGGCGGCGGTCGCGGCTTGGGCATTGGTGGCATCGTCATTCTGGCGATCCTCGGCCTGGTGTTTTTCAAGGATCCGACCGCTCTGCTGAGCCAGGTCGACAGTGGCGGGCAGCAAGTTGCCGCGCCGAGTGGACAGCCGGCCAATGTCGATCCGCAGACCAAGGATTTTGTCAGCGCGATTCTTGGATCCACCGAGAAAACCTGGAGCGACATCTTCACCGCGCACGGACGGCAATACGTCGATCCCAAGCTGGACTTGTTCAGCGGCGGGGTGCGTACCGCCTGCGGTGCGGCGTCCACCGCAGTGGGGCCGTTCTATTGTCCCGGCGACCAGAAGGTCTACCTCGACGTGGCGTTTTTCGAGGAACTGCAAAGCCGCTTCCATGCTGCCGGCGACTTCGCCCGTGCCTACGTGATTGCGCACGAGGTGGGCCACCACGTGCAGAACCTGCTTGGCGTGTTCGACCAGGTGGAGCAGGCGCGTCGCCGTGGTGCGCGGATGGAAGGCGCCGATGGCTTGTCGGTGCGCCAGGAGCTGCAGGCCGACTGTTTCGCCGGCGTGTGGGCCAACCACAGCCAGCAGCGCCTGCAGTGGCTGCAGCCGGGCGATATCGAATCGGCGCTCAACGCGGCCAGCAAGATCGGCGACGACGCGCTCCAGCAGCAGGCGCAGGGCAGGGTGGTGCCGGACTCGTTCACCCACGGTACCTCGGCGCAGCGCGTGAAATGGTTTACCGCCGGGTTCCAGAGCGGCGATATCGCCAGCTGCAATACGTTCGCAGGCGAGCCTTGAGGTCCAAGCACGTCGAAGGCCCSCCATGCGGGCCTTCGACGTTTTAGAATGGCCGCCTGCGCGCCTCGGGGTGCGCTTTCGAACGATCTGCATGTTGCATCCCTGTCTGAGTTGCGGTGCCTGTTGCGCCTTTTTCCGCGTGGCCTTTCATTGGTCCGAGGCGGACGCGTCGCTGGATGGCGTGGTGCCGCCAGAGTTCACCGAGACGCTCGACCCGCATCGCCTGGTCATGCGCGGCACCCAGGCCTCGCGGCCGCGCTGCGTCGCCTTGCAGGGCGAGGTGGGAACAGCGGCCCATTGCGGCATCTACGAGCGCCGGCCCTCGGTGTGCCGCGAAGTGGAACCGTCGTGGGAGTTTGGCCGTCCCAGCGCCCAATGCGACAAGGCACGGCTGGGCCATGGGCTGCCGCCGCTGACGCCGGAACACTGGCCGGAGGCCGTGTCCGGCGACTGAGCTCAGCGCCCCATCAGCGGGTTGGCCTCGTTCTGGAAGGCCAGCACGAACTGTTTCAGATCACCTTCGTTGACGTCCGAGACGACTACGTAGTGCATGCCGTCGCCGGTCCAGCGGATCACCGTGTAACCGTGCTCCTGGCTGGCGGCCTGCGCGGTCGGGCGAGTTTCGGCGGGCCACTGGAACAGGTTGATCACATGCAGGTGACGCTTGTAGATCAGCGCGGCCACGCTATGGCCTTCCAGTGCATCGAGGCGGCCACCCACCAGCGGGAAGCCTTCGGCGGCCAGATCCTTCACCCGCGGCGAGAAGTCGAGCTTGCCCTCGAACCAGGGCTTGACCGTGTGCTGGTCGGTCGACACCACGTCCATCAGATGCTCGCCCTGCAATGAGCGCACATGGCCGGAAATGGCCTGGGCGACGATGGCATCGTCCCCACCGCGCGTGGGCAGCCAATGCAGCCACGCCGGCACGGAGAGGAGCACCGCAGCGGCAAAGCCCGCTGCCGCTGCGAACGCGACAGGTGTGCGTCGCCGCACAGTGATCGGTGTCACCTTTGGAGGCGCCGCAGCTGCCGCAGGCGTCGTCCATTGGGCTCGCAATGCATCCGGCGCGCGACGATACAGCGCCGGTTCGGACAAGGCCTTCTGCATGATGGCGTAGGTCTCGTAACGGGACTTGCACGCGCTGCACTCGTGCAGGTGGCGAGCCATCGCAGCACTGCTGGCAGCATCCAGTTCGTCGTCGAGATAGGCGTGCAACAGCAGCCCGGCGTCATCGCAGATCATGACGGCGTACCTCCTTGGGCCGGCAGGTGAGTTCGGCCCGCAAGCGATCGCGGGCACGCGCAAGACGGGACATCACCGTGCCGATCTTCTGTCCGGTGATGGTCGCGATTTCCTTGTATGAGCATTCTTCCAGTTCACGCAGTACCAGGATTTCGCGCAAGGGCGACGGCAGCCGTTCCAGCGCCGCCTGCAGTGCGCCGACGTCCACGGCAAGCAGGGTGAGGGTTTCGGGTGACGGGCCATCGTCGATGAGCGGATGCACCGCCTCGTCCAGTTCGTCGTGCAACGCATCCTGCGGGGTGCGGCTGCGCAGTGTGTAAAACGTGTTGCGCACGATCGCCAGCAGCCACACGCGCACGTCGCCTCCGCGGAAGCTGTCGAAATAGCGCAGCGCGCGCAGCATCGCTTCCTGCACGACATCCTGTGCATCGCTGGGATTGCGTGCGAGCCAGTGGGCGAGGTTGTACGCCGCGTCCAGATACGGCACCACCTGCGCCTCGAAGCGTGCGCTTCGTGCGGCGTCGGCGGCTCTCATGCTGGCGGTCGGCTGGGATGGCATAAGTGGGTATACCCCGGTTGCGGCCACTTTATTCCAACGCGCTTTTCGCGGCACGTGCCGGGAATAGACCGGTGCATCGGCGGGTATTTGGCTTAGGGCGCGGACGAAGTGTCTGTCGCCACTAGCGGAGATCCGACGATGGACGACATTCAAGACCTCGAGGCCGGCGACCGCCGCCAGTTCCTCAAATGCATGGCGTGGGCCGGTGCCGGCACGCTATGGCTGATGCACGGCGGCGTATTGAAAGCCCAGCCGCTGACGGCACAGGGAGCGGCCACTGCTGCCGACTCCACTTTCAGCTTCGTGCAGATCAGCGACTCGCATATCGGCTTTCACAAGGCGCCGAACATGGATGTGGCCGGCACGCTGCGACAGTCGCTGGCGATGATCAACGCGCAGAAGAAGGAGCCCGATTTCGTGCTGCATACGGGTGACCTTACGCATTTGTCGCGACCGGAGGAATTCGACGCGCTGTCCGGCATCATGCAGGACGCGCGCATGGCCAAGGTGTTCTACGTGCCCGGCGAACACGACGTGATCGGCGACAACGGCGCCGAATACTTCCGCCGTTTTGGCGAACGCCAACAGAGTGGCGGCTGGTACAGCTTCGACCACCACGGCGTGCATTTCGTGGGACTCATCAACGTGCTGAATCTGAAAGCCGGAGGCCTGGGCTCGCTCGGCGCCGATCAGCTGGCATGGCTGAAGAAGGATCTCGCCGGACTTTCCGCCGACACGCCGCTGGTGGTGTTCGCGCACATGCCGTTATGGCCGCTTTATACGGACTGGGGCTGGGGCACGGATGACAGCAATGAAGCGGTGAGCTATCTGCGTCGCTTCGGTTCGGTGAGCGTGCTCAACGGCCACATCCACCAGATCCAGCAGAAGGTGGAAGGCAGCATCACGTTCTACACCGCGCGCTCCACCGCCTATCCGCAGCCTGCACCAGGCACGGCGCCTGCGCCGGGTCCGATGAAGGACGTCGCCCCGAACGACCTGCATCGCTATCTGGGTATACGCGACGTGCGCCACGTGCAGGGCAGCCACGCGCTGGCCGTGACCGAAGAGGTGATGGCATGAACGTGATGTCATGGTCGCTTTCGGTGATCACGACCTTGGTAGTGGCCGCCGCGACAACCTCGCCGGCGCTGGCTGCCAATGCAGCGAAGAGCACGCCCGCCAAGCCCGCCGTGGTGGACATCAAGGATTTCGCGTTTGCTCCGAAAACCTTGACCATTACGGCGGGCACGCGCGTGGTGTGGACCAATCTTGATGAAGAACCGCACGTGGTGGTCAGCGCGGGCAATCAGTTTGCGACGTCAAAGGCGCTCGACACCAGCGACAGCTACGCCATCACGTTCGACCACGCTGGCACCTATGCGTACTACTGCGCCATCCATCCCATGATGGTCGGCACGATTATCGTGAAGTGAAGGCGCTGTCGAAGCGGTAGATATCCATCGCGAGCAGGCCATATTCGATGCCGGCATCGATGCGCTGGGCGTGCGAGCCCTCGCCCGCCGCGCCCAGCGCCACGAACAGCGGAAGCAGGTGTTCGTCGGTGGGATGCGCGCGTTCGGCAAACCGCGCCTGACGGCGATAGTCGAGCAGGGCGGGCACGTCACCCGCGGACAACTTGTTCTCGATCCATTCGATGAACGGTCGTACGTACGGCGCCTCGCGCTCTTCGCTGTAGCCGGCGCGGAAATCGTGCAGGTTGTGCGTGATGCTGCCCGAACCGATCACCAGCACGCCGTCGTTGCGCAAAGGCGCCAGCGCGCGACCCACCGCGTATTGATGGGCAGGCCCCAGCTGCGGCTGGATGGAGAGGGGAACGACAGGGATGTCGGCGTCGGGGTAGAGCAGGCGCAACGGCACCCAGGCGCCGTGATCCAGGCCCTGCGTGGGATCAAGCGTGGTCGGCAGGCCGGCCTTGTCGAGCAGTTCGGTGACATGGGCAGCGAGTGCCGGCTCCCCCTTCGCCGGATATTGGATGTCGAACAGCGCCTGCGGAAAGCCATAGAAATCGTGGATGGTCTCGGGCCGCGAGGCGCCACCCACATGAGGCTGTCGCGCCAGCCAGTGCGCCGTGGCAATCACGATGGCCCTGGGGCGGGGCAGTTCGCGCGCGAGCTCGGCCAGCCGCTCGCCCACGCGACGGGGCTGGATCGCGGTCATGGGCGAGCCGTGGGAGATGTAGAGGCTGGGGAGGGTGGTCATGGTGGCGTACCTTTTGGGGACCACCCTAGGTTAGGGATTTGGCGGGGAATTGCAGCGTGCGTGGGGTGAACGATGCGTCACTGGAGGGGAACGATGGTTGGGTTGGCGTTCGCCCCTGCACTTGTCATCTCCTCGCTGCGCATCGGCTTTAGTCACCCCTTCTTCCGTCTGACGTGCCTGCTTGTCTGTGGGAGCGCACCCTGTGCGCGACAGCCACGCTGCGGTGCACCGCTCCGTAGGGTTGTCGCGCACAGGGTGCGCCGCCCGGCAATGCCGGGCGTGATTTGGTTCTTGATGTGGCTGGCGATGTCAGGCACACAAGGCCCCGCGCTTACTTCGCGCGACGCGGCCCCTTATTACCGCCCGCACCATGCCCCTGCGGCCGCGGCTTTCCGCCACCCGGCTTCTTGTTGAAGCCGCCACCCGGACGGAAACCGCCACCCTGGCGACGCGGAGCGGCATCGCCGGCGCCGCTGTCATCGCCGTCCCACGGCTTGATGCGCAGCTGCTGCTGGCTCACCCACACCTTCTGCAGGTGCTGGAACACTTCGGCCGGCATGCCGTCGGGCAGGTCGATCAGGCTGTATTCGCCGCGGATGCTCAGGCGGCCGATGTGGCCGCTTTCCAGGCCGGCTTCGTTGGCGATGGCGCCGATGATGTTGCCCGGCTTGACGCCGTGCTCATGGCCCACTTCCACGCGGAAGGTACGCTTGCCTTCTTCCGTGTGATGCGGGCGCACGGGGCGCGGCGTGAAATCGCGGGGGCCACTGTCGCGATCGTGCGGACGATGTTCGCGTTCACCGCGATGCTCGCGCTCGCCCCGGTCACGGCCATGCTCGCGTTCACGACCCTGCGGTTCGCGCGGGGTGAATTCGCGCTTGGCCGGCGGCGTCAGCAGCAGCGGCTGGTTGCCTTGGGCGATGCGTGCCAACGCGGCAGCGATTTCGACGGCCGGGATATTGTGTTCCTGCTCGTACTGCTCGATCAGCTGCTGGAACAGCTGCAGTTCGCCCACCGCGATGGTGTCGCTGATGCGCTGCTTGAACTTGGCGATGCGCACGTCGTTGACTGCTTCCACCGTCGGCAGCTTCATCTCTTCGATGGGCTGGCGGGTGGCGCGTTCGATCGCGCGCAGCATGCCTTTCTCGCGCGGCGTGACGAACAGGATCGCCTCACCGCTGCGACCCGCGCGACCGGTGCGGCCGATGCGGTGCACGTAGCTTTCGGTGTCGTACGGGATGTCGTAGTTCATTACGTGGCTGATGCGTTCCACGTCCAGACCACGCGCGGCCACGTCGGTGGCCACCAGGATGTCGAGCTTGCCGTCCTTGAGCTGCTGGATCACGCGCTCGCGCTGAGCCTGCGCGATGTCGCCGTTGATGGCGGCGGCGGCAAGACCTCGCGCCTGCAGCTTCTCGGCCAGTTCTTCGGTGGCCGACTTGGTGCGCGCGAAAATGATCATCGCGTCGAACGGCTCGGCCTCGAGGATGCGGGTCATCGCGTCGAGCTTGTGCATGCCGCTGACGAACCAGTAACGCTGGCGGATATTCGCCGCGGTGGTGGTCGACGACTTGATCGTCACTTCGCGCGGATCTTTCAAATGCTGCTGCGCAATCTTGCGGATCGGCGTGGGCATGGTGGCGGAGAACAGCGCCACCTGGCGCTGCGGCGGGGTCGCCTGCAGCACTTTCTCGACGTCGTCGATGAAGCCCATGCGCAGCATTTCGTCGGCTTCGTCGAGCACCAGGAACTTCAGCTCGGACAGGTCGAGCGTGCCGCGATCGAGATGGTCGATCACGCGGCCGGGCGTACCCACCACGATCTGCACGCCGCGCTTGAGCGAGTGCAGCTGCGGGCCATAGCTCTGGCCGCCATAGATCGGCAACACCTGCAGGCCTGGCATGTGCGTGGCGTAACGCTGGAACGCTTCAGCCACCTGGATGGCCAGCTCGCGCGTCGGCGCCAGCACCAGCGCCTGCGGCTTGCCGGGCTTCAAATCGATGCGCGAAAGAATCGGCAACGCGAACGCGGCGGTTTTGCCGGTGCCGGTCTGCGCCTGGCCAAGCACGTCGCGACCTTCCAGCAGCGGCGGAATGGTGGCGGCCTGGATCGGCGAGGGCGACTCATAGCCGACATCGGTGAGTGCGCGCAGCAGCTCCGGATGAAGGCCAAGCGCAGCAAAGCCGACGGCTGCCGGCTGGGAATCGGAAGACGGGGAGGACATGGGGGAACCTCGACATGGCATGCACGAGGGCATGCGGGAGAATGACGGTATTGTAACAGGCTGGCCCGGTCGCGCCGGGATTTTTGTGCTAGCTGATGGCTATTGGGTGAGGATTATTCATGTCTGGACGTCTTGATGGTCGAGTTGCGCTGGTCACTGGCGCCTCGTCGGGGATAGGTGAGGCCACCGCGCTGGACCTGGCTGAGGCGGGGGCAAAGGTTGCTATCGCGGCCCGTCGTCGCGACCGTCTGGAGGCGCTGGCCGTGAAGCTGCAAGCGCTGGGCGCCGATCCGCTCGTGCTCGTGGCCGATCTCGCCGACGAGCACGAAGCCCAGCGCATCGTGTCCGAGACGGAAGCGCGTTACGGCCGCCTGGACATTCTGGTGAACAACGCCGGCGTGATGTATCTGGAGCCAGTCGAAGAGGCCGATCTCGGCCGCTGGCGTCACATGCTGGAGCTGAACGTGCTCAGCCTCATCGCCTCCACGCAGGCTGCGTTGCCCGGCATGCGCCAGCGCCGCGACGGTCACATCGTGAATATCTCGTCGACGGCCGGGCGCGTGGCCAATCCCAACGCCGCCGCGTATTCGGCGACCAAGTTCGGCGTTGTGGCGTTTTCCGAAGCGTTGCGCCGCGAGGTCTACCAGCACAATATCCGCGTCACCGTGATCGAGCCCGGCGTGGTGGAGACGGAACTGCGCGACCACATCGGCCACGCTGTCACCAAGGACAACCTCAACGCCTGGGCCGACAGCATGCGCCAGCTGCAGTCGGTGGACGTGGCGGAGGCCATCACGTTCTGCGTGTCGCGTCCTTCACACGTCAACATCAACGAAGTGCTGATGCGGCCCACCGACCAGGAGCGCTGAGACAAGCGCATTATCATTGGCAGGCTCTGTTTCAGCACAAGGATTGACCATGACAGGGATCGAAACGATCTCCGAGCAACGCTGCCACGGTGGCGTGCAGGGGTTTTACCGACATCAATCGGACAGTTGCGGCGGACCGATGCGCTTTGCGCTGTTCCAGCCGCCGCAAGCGGCACAGCAGGCGTGCCCGGTGCTGTATTTCCTCGCCGGCCTGACCTGCACGGAAGAAACCGCGACGATCAAGGCCGGCGCCCAGCGGCTGGCCGCCGAGTTGGGGCTGATCCTGGTGATGCCCGATACCAGCCCGCGCCAGACGGGTTTGGACGGCGCCACGGGTGACTGGGAATTCGGCGAGGGCGCCGGCTTCTATCTCGATGCCACCCAGTCGCCGTGGTCGTCGCGCTT
The DNA here is from genome assembly GCF_056399225.1 of Dyella sp. 01N448. Lineage (NCBI taxonomy): Bacteria > Pseudomonadati > Pseudomonadota > Gammaproteobacteria > Lysobacterales > Rhodanobacteraceae > Dyella > Dyella sp. 01N448. The sequence continues at coordinate 339,466 of NZ_JBFTQX010000003.1, forward strand.
TCGCATGCACAGCTACATCGTGGATGAACTGCCTGCGCTGATTGCAGGGCATTTTCCTGCCGATATCGCCCGCAGCGGCATCACCGGCCATTCGATGGGTGGCCACGGCGCGCTCACCATCGCCTTGCGCCATCCGGATCGATACCGCTCGGTATCGGCCTTCGCGCCGATCGTGGCGCCTAGCCAGGTGCCGTGGGGGCAGAAGGCATTCCCGCGTTACCTTGGCGACGATGTGAAAACCTGGGCGGACTATGACGCCTGCGAACTGGTGCGTACGCACCGTTTCGACGGCACCATCCTGATCGACCAGGGCGAAGCCGATGGCTTTCTCGCCACCCAGCTCAAGCCCGAGTTGTTTGACCAGGCCTGCGCCGAAGGCGGCCAGTCCTTGCTGCTGCGCCGGCATGGCGGTTACGACCACAGCTACTACTTCATCACCAGTTTCATCGACGACCACCTTCGTCATCACGCCGAGGCGCTGGGGGCGTTGTGAGCGTGTTGCATCCCATCACCACGCGCCGCGCGGTGCTGCGGCTGGTCGAGGTGGCCGATGCGTGGAAACTGCTGCGTTATCGCGAGCAGAACCGCGAGCATCTGGCGCCCTGGGAACCGTTGCGCGACGACGCTTACTACACCCTTGACCACTGCGTGCAGACGTTGGCGGAATCGCGCGAGGCCGTGCGGCTGGATCGGGCCTATCCGTTCTTTGCGCTGGACCTGTCGGGCCAGGAAATCCTCGCCAGCTTCACCTTCGCCAACGTGGTGCGCGGTGCGTTCCAGGCCTGTCACCTGGGCTATAGCGTGGCCCAGCGCAGGCAATCGCAGGGCTTGATGCAGGAAGTATTGGAAACGGCGCTGCCTTGGGCCTTCCATCAGTTGGACATGCATCGTGTGATGGCCAACTACATGCCGCGCAATGAACGCAGCGGTCGCTTGCTGGAGCGGCTTGGTTTTGAGCGCGAAGGTTATGCCAAGCGCTACCTGCAGATCGCCGGCGTGTGGGAAGACCACGTACTCACCTCGCGCATTCGAGAGCCGTAGCTACCCGGGCGCGCGCGACTCAGCCCTTGGTGGAAGCCGATGCCGGCAATGCGGGGCGTGTGCAGCGTGCAGGCATCCATTGGGTGGCGCCGGCAATGATGTCGCAACTCCACACCACCGGGGCATTGCCGCCGGCCGCTGAATTGTCCAGGGGTGTGAGAAGAAAAACGGGGTCGGGTGTCGCGCCGGTGTTCTGCGTCGCAATGGTGATGCGCCCGGTTTCGGAGACGTCGATCTTCGACGTATACGCACTGACCGACGATGTGGCGTTGAAGGTGAGGTCGCCAGGTTTGAGCTGGCTCAGCCCGCCGCGCACGGTGGCGGCTTCCATCACTACCAGCTTTGCCGCTTCACCGGACTGGAGTGCTTCGTCCAGGCGTTCGGACACGTGATGATTGCGCCAGGTGGGAATCGCTATGGTGGCGACCACGGCCACGATGGCGAGTAGTGCAAGGCCGATCATGATGGGCTTGGATCGTTCGCCGCTCATCTCGATGCTCCTTTACCGTGACTATGTTTGGACAAATCCCGTGGCAAGCGAATGAGAGATTCGTCAAAGCTATTTGGGCAGCTACGCCACAAGGGCGTGCGCACACCTTCGCATAGTTCGTTGGCACTCGGGCCAACATGACGCGTCACGGTTCAGGAAATAGCGCAGGTAACTTGCACAGCCCAGTGGGGCTGTTGGTACAGCGTGAGGCCTCGGCGCCTGAGCGCGAGGCCTCACCATGGGGCGTGCTTACGCCTTGGCAGCGGGGCGACCGCGGCGCTGACGCTTGCGGTTGCCTTCGGCCGGACGCTCGCCGCCGCCGAAGCCATGGCCCGAGCCATGACCGTGCGGGCGATGCGACCCCTGCGGACGGCCACCCTGCGGGCGAGCAGCCGGGCGCGCCTGGCGCTGGCCCTGCACCGGACGCGGTGCAGCGGCGTCCGTGCGCAGCGGATGCGACGGCTCGAAGCCCGGCACGTCGCTGAAGGCGATGTCCTGCTTGAGCAGCTTGCGGATGTCACGCAGCAGGCCCGACTCGTCATGGCTCACCAGCGACACGGCCATGCCCTCGGCGCCAGCGCGACCGGTGCGGCCGATGCGGTGCACGTAGTCTTCCGCGACCATCGGCAGGTCGAAGTTGATCACGATGGGCAGCTGATCGATGTCGATGCCGCGAGCCGCGATATCGGTCGCCACCAGCACAGTCACGCGGCCAGTCTTGAAATCGCTCAGCGCACGCGTGCGCGCGTTCTGGCTCTTGTTGCCGTGGATGGCGGCGGCACGCAGGCCGGCAGCACCCAGGAACGTCACCAGCTTGTCGGCGCCGTGCTTGGTGCGGCTGAACACCAGGGTCTGGCGGCGGCTGTCCTGCGACAGCACGTGCAGCAGCAGGTCGCGCTTCTTGCCCGCGTCCACCGGATGCACGTGATGCGTAACTGTCGTAGCCACGCTATTGGCCGGGGTCACCGACACTTCGCGCGGCTGATGCATGAACTGCATCGCCAGCGCCTTGATCGGGCCCGCGAAAGTGGCCGAGAACAGCAGCGTCTGACGCTGCTTGGGCACGGCGGACAGAATGCGCTTGAGCGCCGGCAGGAAGCCCATGTCGAGCATGCGGTCGGCTTCGTCCAGGATCAGCACTTCCACGCCGGACAGATCCAGCGAGCGCTGCTGCATGTGATCGATCAGGCGGCCCGGCGTGGCGATGACCACGTCCACGCCGCGACGCAGCGCCTGCATCTGCGGGCCCATGCTGACGCCGCCAAAGATGGTGGTGCTGCTGACGCGCAGGTACTTGCCGTAGTCGCGCAGGTTCTCGTGCACCTGGGCCGCCAGTTCACGCGTGGGCGTGAGCACGAGGGCACGAGGGCGACGGGTCTGGGTGGCGCCGGCGTTGGACAGGTGCTGCAAGAGCGGCAGCGCGAACGCCGCGGTCTTGCCGGTACCGGTCTGGGCAGCAGCGAGCAGGTCGCCGCCTTCCAGTACAACCGGAATGGCCGCAGCCTGGATGGGGGTAGGGACGGCGTAGCCTTGGTCGGCAAGCGCGCGCAACAACGCGGGCGCAAGGCCCAGCGATTCGAAAGTCATGGAAGCTCCAGAGCAACCCGGAGCGTTCGAATCGAACCGCGTTGCAGTATCAGTAAGGGGGAGGCACGACGGAAGGTCGTGACAGGGGAGTATAGCGCAATTCTGAATTAGCTGCTTGGTTTGCCAAACCGGGTCGCCAGGGCCGGGTGTGAAGCCCTGGTTTCGGGGTCTTCAGGCCCGTGCCCGCTCTGCCACCACCAGGTAGCTGTCAAACGGCATCTTGCCGTGCAGCGAGCGGATGCTGACCGAAAGACCGGCGGCCTCGAGCTGCCCGCGCAGCTCGTCGGCACTGGGATAGTGCTGGGCGCCCACCCGCATCCAGCCACTGGCGCTCAGGAAGAACTCCGAAACGCGCGTGAGGGCATAACGCCAGCTGCGTTCGCGCAGCACGTTGCGTATCACCAGCAGGCCGCCCGGGGCGACATGCACCATGGCGTTCTCCAGCAATGCACGCTGGCCGTCGCGGGGCAGGTAGTGCAGCACGTCGAGCAGGGCCACATGGCCGCGTATGGGCTGCTCCGCCACACCATCGGTCTGGCGCAGCTGCAGCACGCCATCGAGACCCGATTGCCGCAAGGCGCGGTTGCCAGCGTCGATCTTGCGCGAGTCGTTGTCCACGCCCAGGTAGCGCGTGACGACGCCGCGCGCATGCAGGTATTGGCCGAGCAGGCCGATGCCGCAGCCGATGTCCAGCAGTGGCATCGGCCGGTTCATCACCAGGGCCGCCGTCGCCGCGTACGCAGGGTCGGCCGCCAGCTTGCCCTTGACGTAGCGGCGCTGGAGCCAGTGGTCGTACGAGTTGGCGATGCGATACAGGGTGGCATCCATGGGCGACATGTCAGCCCACTCCATGGCTGCGTGATGTGAAGGCGAGCATGCCTTCAAACTTTGGCCGGCACTACTCCCGGCTTGCGCTAGGGCGGCGGTGATGGTTCGCTTGGCGCCCTGCGAGCCGCCCGGGCGGTCGTGATCCTTCACCGTGGAGCAACACATGTCGCCGTTCGCGCCCTTTCGGGAGCTCACCACCACCCAGCGGCACACCGTGCTGGCCAGCTTCCTGGGCTGGACGCTGGATGCGTTCGATTATTTCCTGCTGACCTTCGTAATCGTGGGCGTGGCGCAGGAATTCCACGTCGGCAATCAGGAAGTGGCATTCGGTCTGTTGCTCACGCTGGCGGCGCGTCCCATCGGTGCGCTGTTGTTCGGGCGCCTGGCCGATCGCTATGGCCGGCGTCCCATCCTGATGCTCGATGTGATTCTGTTTTCGGTGTTCGAGCTGGCCACGGCATTCTCCACCTCGCTCACCATGCTGCTGGTGCTGCGTTTCCTGTTTGGCGTGGCGATGGGCGGCGAATGGGGCATCGGCGCATCGCTGGCGATGGAATCGATTCCGCCCAAGGCGCGCGGCGTGGTGTCGGGCCTGTTGCAGAGTGGCTACCCGGTCGGGTTCTTCCTGGGCGCGCTGGTGAACTGGCTGCTGGTCGATCACATCGGCTGGCGCGGGTTGTTCATCGTCGGCGCCTTGCCCGCGCTGCTGGTGTTGTACATCCGCCGCAGCGTGCCGGAGTCGGAAGTTTGGAAACAGGAACGCGCGGCCAAGGACAAAAAGGGCCTGCTCGAATCGATGCGCGGCCACTGGAAGCTCGCCCTCTATCTCATGCTGCTGATGATGGCGTTCAACATGTTCAGCCACGGCTCGCAGGACCTGTACCACACCTTCGAGGAGGAGGGCCTGCATCTGCCCACCGGCTCGGGCGCGGCCTTCATGCTGGTGGCGATGCTCAATCTCGGTGCACTGGTGGGCGGCCTGTTCTTCGGCGCGTTGTCGGAGCGCATCGGCCGGCGCAAGGCCATCATCCTGGCCGCCTTGCTCGCCATTCCGGTGATTCCCCTGTGGATGTACGGCAATACGTTGGCGCTGCTGGCGCTGGGTGCGTTCCTGATCCAGGTGATGGTGCAGGGCGCCTGGGGTGTGGTGCCGACGCACCTCAACGAACTGGCCCCCGAGGGCATGCGGGGCACCTTGCCCGGCTTTGCCTACCAGACCGGCAACCTGCTGGCCGCGGTGACGGCCAATGCCCAGCTGTGGATCGCCCGGCAACATGGCGGCCTGGCATTCGCCATGTCGGCCTGGATGGCCGCCGTCGCCGTGCTGCTGGCCTTCCTGGCCTGGGTGGGTCCCGAGGCCCGTGGCGCCCGCTTTGGCCGCTCCCCGCCGGGCACGGGCGAGTAGCCGGGCAGGCTGCTAGAATTCAGCGTTTGATCCATCACGAGACATGCAATGAAGGCTGGCAAGGACAAGGTCATCTCGCTCCACTACACGCTGACGGTGGACGGTGAAAAGGTCGAGAGCTCCCTCGACCGTAACGAACCGCTATGGGTACTGCTCGGCCACGGCCAGCTGATCCCGGGCCTGGAAAAGGCGCTGGAAGACCATGAAGCAGGCGAAAACCTGCAGGTCGAAGTCGCCGCCGCCGAGGGCTATGGCGAGCGCCAGCCGGGCATGACCCAGCGCGTGCCGAAGAAGTACTTCCAGCAGGCTGCCAAGCTCAAGCCGGGCATGACCACGGTGTTGGCGCTGAAGGAAGGCGGCCACCGCGTGGTGGTGGTGGAGAAGGTCGGCATGACCACGGTCGACGTTGACTTGAATCATCCGATGGCGGGCAAGACGCTGAATTTCGATGTGACCATCAATGAAGTGCGCGATGGGACTGAGGAAGAGATTTCGCATGGGCATGCGCATCCGCCGGGTGCGGAGGTGCACTAATTTTTTCCGTCGGCTTTCTCCTTTGGGGAGGGGCTAGGGATAAAGGTAGGCCTAATAGAAGCCGCTCCAGACGGAGCGGCTTTTTTTTGCTCGTCATCCCGGCGCAGGCCGGGATCCAGTAGCGATCGTCTCCGGTTGTCGCCTTGTCGCCAGCGTGCCGCCTACGCGGCGGGCGTTTCGTCTGCCTGCCGGCAGCCGAGTTACTTTTCTTTGCTTGCCCACGCACGCGCAGGAGCGCGTGCGAACGGCGAAGCCGGCCCGAAGGGCGGAGGGCAGGGTGCCCGGAGTAAAGAAAAGTAACCAAAAGAAAGGGCCCCCGGATGACGCGCCTTCCGGGCCTACGGCCCTCCAGGTGCGCGGGCGGGCTCCGGGGTTTTTCGACAGGACATCCCTGTCCTGTCGAAAAACTGGCCGCATCCATGCGGCCACCCTTCGGGCTTTCCTCCACCCGCCCGCCGCGTCATACGGGGACCCCGGGGATCAAGAGCCGTACAACGCGACGTCGCTGGGCCAAGCAGCTCCCTTGTAGGAGCGCACTTGTGCGCGACCAGCCGACGGAGCGCTACATCCCAGCGCCTCGGTCGCGCACAAGTGCGCTCCTACAAGGGTTGGCAGGTCTGGGGATAACGGATCAACGTTGCCGGTCGGCTCTTTGTGGGAGCGCACCCTGTGCGCAACGCCTACGAAGCGAAATCTCCAAACCTGCAGATCGCGCACACCGCTGCTCCTGCCTCGCGTCGACACAGGCCACAAACAACAACGGCACCTCGCGGTGCCGTCATCGTTTCCAACCTGGAATACCAGATCAGACCAGCGTGATTTCCACATCCACATTGCCGCGCGTCGCATGCGAATAAGGGCAGATATCACGATGCGCTGTGTCGACCAGTTCCTGTGCCACGGCGCGGTCGATACCCGGCAGATTCACTTCCAGCTTCACGGCGATGCCAAAGCCCGTCGGTTCGCGCGGACCAATGCCCACGTGCGCGGTCACCGAGGCGTCCTTCAGCGTCACGTTCTGCTGGCGGGCCACGAAGCGCACGGCGCCTTCGAAGCAGGCGGCATAACCGGCGGCGAACAGCTGCTCGGGGTTGCTGCCCTGGCCACCCGGACCACCCAGGCCCTTGGGCACGACCAGCTGCAGGTCTAGCACGCCGTCGTCGCTCTTGGCGTGGCCTTCGCGGCCGCCGTGAACGGTGGCGGTGGCGGTGTAGAGAATCTTGCTGATGTTCATGGGTTTAGTCCTCGCTTGGGGAGAGTTGGATCTGTTGGGTAAGTCGCTTCAGTTCATCGCGCAGGGTTTGCATCTGATCGAGTGAGAGCTGCATGCACTGCGCGAGACATTCGGGAATGCCGCTGGCCTTGTCGCGTAGCGCCAGGCCGGCGTCGGTAAGACGGATATCCACCACGCGCTCGTCTTCCTTGCGGCGCTGGCGTGCCACCAGGCCGGCGGTCTGCAGACGCTTGAGCAGGGGTGTGAGCGTTCCGGAATCCAGCTGGAGGCGCTGGCCGAGTTCGCCCACGGTGAGCCCGTCGCGTTCCCACAGCACCAGCATCACCAGGTACTGCGGATAGGTCAGGCCCAGCGGTTCGAGCAGCGGCCGGTACAGCCCCGTGACCGAGCGCGACGCGGCATACAGCGCAAAGCACAGTTGCTGGTCGAGCAGGAGCTGGTTGGGGGTCGGTTGCCGTTTCATAGGAGAGATACTAAGCGCAAAATTAAATTGTGTACAATTCAATTTCTCAATCGAAACGATAGGCGGAGCCTAAAGTGGCCTGGGAATGCGGGGTGTGAAGCGCGACAGGCGTGGCGGCGCGCTGGCTGGCCCGACGAGCGCCGGATCAGTCGAGCAGTCGCTTGCCGAACTCGAAATGGTCGCGCCAGTAGGGGCCGTCGATATCGTCCAGCCTCACCGTGCCGCCGCTGTTGGGCGCATGCACAAAGCGGCCTTTACCTACGTAGACGCCCACGTGGCTGATGCCACCCGAACCACCGAAGAAGACCAGGTCACCGCTCATCAGCTCGTTCATCTGGCGAACCCGCTCGCCGCTCAATTGCGACATTTCACGGGAGCTGTGGGGCAGGCTCAGACCCGCCGCATTGCGGTAGATGTAGTCGACCAGGCCGCTGCAATCGAAGCCGCTGTCGGGCGTATTGCCGCCCCAGCGGTACGGCGTGCCGACCAGCGCGATGGCGCGGAACAACACATCGTTGGCCGTACCGGTGGCGCCGCTAGGGGCGCGAGCGGGCAAATTGGCCAGGGAGGAGCGGGAATCTTTGTAGGTGGGCTCGGGGCGCCGGCTGCTGCTGGCGCAGGCCGCGAGCAGCAGGACGGCGCCGACGACCAGGGCGCGTTGCGCAAGACGCCACCATGCCAAGTGCGCACAGGCAGGATGGGCGAAGTTGGGGCGCATCTCGTCTTCCCTGGTCTTGAGACGAGCCCGAGGTTATCAAATCAATAAGTTGGAAGAAAGTTCTAAGTGATCGCTGGAGGTGCGATCTCCGGACGTCATGAGCCGGGCTGGTTCACGGTGATGCGCCGCTCACTGAGCTTGCGGCCTTCCCTGTCGCGGCTGCTGAGCCTGTACTCGCCCGGCCACAGGTAGAGCGAGTTCATCACGTTGTCGGTCAGCAGCACGTAGCGATCTGCCGGGATGGCGTCGTCGCTCTCATTGGCGTAGCGGGCTTCCACGATGCAGGGGAACTGGCGCTGGCACATCTCACTGGAGATCACCCGGGTCTGCCGTGCGCCACCCAGTTCCAGCCAGTGGGGGCGGCGCTGGTGGCCGGAACGCGGAAGGATCACGTCGACGTCGTGACGATCCGGGTCCGATGCCCACACGCTGCCGTTCTGGCGGCTGAGCAGCACCGAAGGCTTGTCGACGGGGAAGGCGGCGGACAGCTGGTTGTACAGATCCGTCTTGGGCATCGGGCCGATGTCGCGCCACCGAGTCTGGTCGATCGACAGCGGATCGAATCCAGTCAGCTGCTTGAGCTGCATGGCCATCGGCTTGATGGTCTTGCCCAGGTTGCCGACGGCCTTGTCGATATGGGCGTAACCGGCATGCACGAACAGGCGCGCCTTGGGATCGTTCTTGAACACCTGGCGATAGAGCAGCTGCGCCTGGCCCGATTCGCGATCAGCCAGGGCATCGGCGTCGGACTCATAGGCCACCACCTTGAAGCCCAGTCGTATCGCTTCCCGGATGATCTGGCCATAGATCGGCTCGTGCAGATACTCGCTGCCGCTGCTGGCAATGGGATAGCCGCGCTTCATGAGCTCCGTGTCGCCGTTGGCCAGCGCCTCGGCAGCGAAATAGGTGAAGCCCTCCGCGCGCAGCTTCGGCAGCAAGGCCAGCGTGAGCTCACGGGTATGGGCGTCGTGGTGAGCTTCGTTGATCAACACGATGCGCCGGTCTGTCGTCAGCTTGGCGATCTCGGTCGCCGCGTCGGCGGTCACCCAGTCGGCCGGCGTGGGCAGGGTCACCGGGGTCTGCACGCGGTTGTCGAACGGAAAGTCGTTGATGGCTTCGTCGTAGAAGCCGAGCTCGTCCTCGACGGTCGCCAGCAGCTGCTGATCGATGAGGCGATCGTCCTTGGTGAGCTGGGGCATCACTTCGCGCAGGTACAGGTAGCGCGCAAGGTCGTTCTTGATGTGCGCGGTTTCCGTGAACAGGTCGCGACTCACGGCGGTGGCCGAGGATGCGGTGGCCGGCCCCTCGGGTTGCGTGGCTGTCTGTGTCGGCGCGGGTTGTTGCTTGGCGGCCTGGGCGTGCACCGCACCCGCCGCGCACGCCGCCAGTACCGCCGCGCAGCGCATCGCCGAACGCCACCGTACCAACATCCTGCTGGACTGCTCTGACGTTCCCATCGCGCTAATCTCTCAAGGTCAGGAGTGGGTCATGGCGACGCTACAATAGTCCGATGGATGATTCACGCAGTGATGTGCTGGTTCTCGGCGGTGGCGTCATCGGCCTGGCCTGCGCTTACTACCTGCTGAAGTCTGGGGCTACCGTGCGCGTTCTGGAGCAGGGTACCCCGGGCTGCGGCAGTTCGCACGGCAATTGTGGAACGATCACCCCCAGCCACGCGGCGCCCCTGGCCATGCCGGGCATGTTTGGCGTGGCGTTGCGCTCGATGCTGCGGGCGGATGCACCGCTCTACCTCAACCCACGCTTTGACGGCCCGCGCCTGCGCTGGCTGCTCGGCTTTGCCCGCCACTGCAACTGGCGCGATTTCGAACATGCCGCGCAAGCACGTTCAGCCATCCTGCAACGCTCGCGCGGATTACTTGCGGGCCTCGTGCGCGACGAGCGGTTCGACTGCGAGTTCGGCGAAGAAGGGGAGCTGTATGTCTACCGCTCGGCAGGGGCGTTGCAGGCAGACGAGCGTCACCACGCCCAGGTGCTCGATCGCCTGGGTGTAGCGGTGGAGCGCTTGAGCGGCGAGGCCGTGGAAGAGCGCGAGCCCGCGCTTAAACCCGGCGTTGCCGGCGGGCTTTTCCACCCGGACGACGCACGTCTGCGACCAGACCGGTACGCCGCCGAACTCGCGCGCCGCGTGACGGAGCTGGGTGGCATCGTCGAATCGGGCGCCCGCATCGACGGCTTTGGCCTTGACGGCAATCGTATCGACCACGTGCGCACGACCCGCGGTGTGTTCCGTGGCGAGCGTGTGGTGATGGCGCTCGGTGCCTGGTCGCCGTTGACCGCGAGCTCGCTCGGCCTGCGCCTGCCCATGCAACCAGGCAAAGGCTATTCGATCACTTATTCGCGTCCCGCCGTGGCGCCGCGCCACGCGCTGGTATTGCGCGAGGCCGCCGTGTGCGTCACCACCTGGGACAGCGGCTTCCGGCTGGGCAGCACGATGGAGTTTTCCGGCTATGCCGAGGGCCTCAACCGCACGCGTCTGGATGCCTTGCGTCGAGGCGCCGCCCAGGGGCTGCACGTGCCCGAAGGGCCCGAACTGAAGGAAGAGTGGTGGGGTTGGCGTCCTATGAGTGTGGACGAGGTGCCAATCATCGGCCCCAGCTCCCGCTGGTCCAATCTCACTTTGGCCACGGCGCACGGCATGCTTGGCGTGAGCATGTCGGCGGCCACGGGCGAACTGGTGGCATCGATGTTGCGCGGCGCGACGCCAGCAATCGATCCCTCGCCGTACGCACCGTCGCGCTTTGGCGTGTGATCTTGACGCGGCCTGCTCGCAGACTCGCTTAACTTCAATGGCGCAAACCGGAGAGCGGCATGGCGGAAACGTTTGATCTGATCGTATTGGGTGGTGGTTCGGGTGGCCTGGGGGCCGCATTCCGTGCCGCGCGCCATGGCGCACGCGTCGCCTTGCTTGAACCCAGCGCACTGGGCGGCACCTGCGTCAATGTCGGCTGCGTGCCCAAGAAGGCGCTGTGGTTCGCCGGCCAGCTGGCGCAGGAGCAACGGCTCGCGGTGGACTATGGTTTTGCGTCCCAGCCCGGCGCGCTCGACTGGGAACATTTCCGCCAGCTGCGCCAGCACTACATCGACAACATCCGCCATCGTTACGCGATGGGCCTGGAAGAGGGCGGCATCCAGGTGTTCACCGAAACGGGGCGCTTCGTGTCCGCCAACACGATTGCCACTTCGTGCGGAGAAGAATTGCGTGCCCCGCAAATCGTGATTGCCACCGGCGGCCGTCCGCATCGCCTGGATATACCCGGCTTCGATCTGGGCATGGTGTCCGATGACATTTTTGCGCTGCGCACCTTGCCCAAGCGCATTGCCGTCATTGGCGCGGGCTACATCGCCATCGAATTCGCGGGACTGCTCAACGCGCTGGGCAGCGAGGTGACGCTGCACGTGCGCAATCGCATGCTCACGAGCTTCGATGCGGAACTGGTCGATGCGCTTGAGCAGCACATGTGCGACGCGGGCATCCGCATCACCAACCAGGTGAAAGTGACGGGCCTGCATCGCGATGGCGAAAACCTCATGATCGACGATGACGTCAATGGCCCCTGCGGACCGTATGACGCCGTGTTGTGGGCGATCGGCCGCGTACCCAACAGCGACCGGCTGGATCTCGATGCCGCTGGCGTCAACGTGGACGAATGGGGCCACATCGTCACCGACGCCTGGCAGGCCACCAATGTCGAAGGCATCTTCGCCGTCGGCGATGTCACCGAACGCCCGGAACTCACACCGGTGGCGGTGGCGGCGGGAAGACGACTGGCCGATCGACTGTTCGGCGGCAAACCCGACAGTCGGCTCGATTACGACAATATTCCCAGTGTCGTCTTCGCCGAGCCGCCACTGGCGATCGTCGGCCTCACCGAAGCGCAGGCGCGCCAATTCCATGGTGACAAAGTGCACGTGCACCGCGCGAAATTCACGCCGATGAAATGGGCCGTGGCAGGGCGGAAACATCCGACCTTGATGAAGGTCGTCACCGAAGGCGACGACGAGCGCGTGGTGGGCATCCATGTGCTCGGCGAAGGCGCGGACGAAATGCTGCAGGGCTTTGCGGTCGCGCTGAAAATGGGCCTGCGCAAGCGGGATCTGGAAGACACCATTGCCATCCATCCGAGTTCGGCCGAAGAACTGGTGTTGATCAACTGAGCGAGCCAACATCGGCTTTTCCCGCGCCACGGTAAACTTCACCCATGACTGCCACCTACACGCTACATCGCGGCACCGCGCCGCTGCTCATCAGCCTGCCGCACGACGGCAGCCATATTCCCGATGACATCGCCGCGCGCATGCGACCCGACGCGCAGCGCTCGGTCGATACCGACTGGCACGTGGGGCGGCTGTACGAGCCGCTCGCCAAGGCACTGGGGGCGAGCGTGATCCGTCCGGTGGCATCGCGTTACGTGGTCGACCTCAATCGTCCCGCGGACGGTCATGCGCTGTATCCCGGCAAGCGCGAAACCGGTCTTGTCTCCACCATCGGCTTCGATGGTGAGCCGCTTTACCTCGATGGAGCTGAACCGACGGCGGAAGAAATACAACGTCGGGTAAATGCGTATTGGCGTCCGTATCACGACGCGCTATCGCAAGAACTTGAACGATTGCGTGCCGCGCACGGCCGTGTGGTGCTCTGGGACGGGCATTCCATCCGTAGCCGCGTGCCCATGTTGTTCGAGGGGCAGTTGCCCGACTTCAACCTGGGTACGGCCGAGGGCGCGAGCTGCTCGGCGGCCTTGCAGCAGCAACTCAAGGATGTGCTGGAAACCCAGTCCCGCTATAGCTTCGTGGTGAATGGACGCTTCAAGGGTGGCTACATCACGCGCCATTACGGGCAGCCCGACAGCGGCGTGCAGGCCGTGCAGCTGGAGCTATCGCAGATCAATTACATGGACGAAGACAGCTTCGCGTATGCCGAAGCCAGCGCCGTGCAAGTGCAGGAAACCATCGCGCGCCTGCTCGCGCTCTGCGTGGCGTAAGCGCAAAAACATTCGACCCTTGTTAGGGTCTTGCAATGTCAAGACGTGGCCTGCGGAAATCTCGCGCGCATGCTGGAAAAATCCAGTTCCGGGCTGCTGCCAAACGTGCGATGTTTTAGCCGTCGCGATGCACGGATCGGCCCATTCCGATCGGTGCGCGGCACGAACATCAGGCTCATTACGTCGAGGCTCACACACATGCGCAAGTTCGCGATCGCTTCCCTGCTGCTGGCAGGCATGGCTTTCACCGGTTCCCTGTTGGCTCAGGACGCAGCCCCGCAGCCTGCGCCCGCCGCCAAGTCGGCTTCGGCCACACCAGCGCCCGCCAGCTCGTCGTCACACAAGCACAAGAAGAGCAAGTCCACCAACAACGGCCAGCCCAAGCCCAAGGGCAGCAAGTCCGCCAAGCGCACGGCCAAGTCCACGCTGCCGCAGACTGAAGCCAGTCACTAAGCGGCTCTTGTAAAAGGAAAGCCCCGGCATTCGCATGCCGGGGCTTTTTTTGTGTGCGCTGCCTCAGGCCTTCGGTGCAGCGATGCACTTCAATTCAATGGCTATCGGCGTGGGCAGTGCCGTGATGCCCAGCGTCGTGCGACAAGCGTCGACGCCCGCGAAGTATTCCGCATAAAGCTTGTTGTACGCGGGAAAATCACGCCCCATGTCGGTAAGAAACACCGTCACGTCCACCAGGTCTTCCCAGCGCGCGCCGCTTGCTTCGAGCACGGCGCGCACATTGGCGAACACCTGCCGGCATTGCGCTTCGATGTCGTAGTCCACCAGCTTGCCGGCAGCGTCATACACATTGCCGGGAATCGCATTGCTGCCGGGCGTGCGCGGGCCGACGCCGGAGAGAAACAACAGATCGCCGACTCGCCGCGCATGCGGATACGCGCCCACCGGCGCCGGGGCCTGATCGGTGCGGACGACGTTGCTCATCGATTGAACTCGGGAATCGTGCCCAGGCGCTGCATGGCGTGCTCGTAGGCGGGCCTCAGTCCTTCGCGCGAACTCACATGCATGCCCAGATCGTTGACGTGTCCATCGAACAGGCTGTAACACCACGCGTGCACGGAGAGCTTCTGCCCGCGCTCCCAGGCATCCATCACCATGGTGGTGTGGCAGACGTTGACCACCTGTTCCATCGCGTTGAGTTCGCACAGGCGAGCATTGCGCAGATTCATCAGGTCGATCGAGGTGAGCAGCTGCTTGTGCTTTTGCGCGACATCGCCGACATGGCGAAGCCAGTTGTCGACCAGGCCCAGGCGGCGATCGTCGAGGACCGCCTGCACGCCACCGCAACCGTAATGGCCCACCACCAGGATGTGCTCGACCTTGAGCACGTCGACGGCGAACTGGATGGTGCTCAGGCAATTGAGATCGGTATGCGACACCACGTTGGCGACATTTCGCTGCACGAAGATATCGCCCGGCGGCAGATCCACGATCTGCGTGGCTGGCACGCGCGAGTCGGAGCAACCGATCCACAGATACTTCGGCGCCTGCTGCTGGGCGAGGCGTTCGAAGAAGCGCGGGTCCTGTTCGACCATGGCAGCGGACCAGTGACGGTTGCTGTCGAGTAGATTCTGCAGGGGACTTTTCACGATGGCGCTCTCATCAATAACGAATACAGATGTTCTTGGGCTCGGTGAAGAAGCGCAGCGCTTCGGCGCCGCCCTCGCGACCGAGGCCCGATTGTTTGGTGCCGCCAAAGGGCGTGCGCAGATCGCGCAGCAGCCAGCAGTTGGTCCACACGATGCCAAAATCCAGTTGGGCGCCGAAGCGATGTGCGCGCGACAGGTTGCGCGTCCACACCGAGGCGGCCAGGCCGTAACCGGTGCCGTTGGCGATGGCGAGCGCTTCGGCTTCGTCCTCGAACGGAATCAGGGTGACGACGGGTCCGAAAATTTCCTGCTGGTTGGTGGTGGCGCCATTGCCCAGGCCTTCGATGACGGTCGGTGCGACGAACCAGCCGTCGGCGCAGCGGCCATCCACGGTCACCGACTCGCCGCCACAGAGAATGCGGCCGCCTTCTTCGCGAGCCGTGGCGATGCAGCCCATCACCTTGTCGAAGTGTTCGCGCGAGACCAGTGCGCCAAGATCGCTGGCGCTTTCGTTCGGATCGCCCACCCGCAGCGCCTGAACGCGTGCCAGGTAGCGCTCGCGGAAGGTGTCGTAGATGGAACGTTGCACCAGCAGACGCGAGCCGCAGAGGCAGATCTCGCCCTGATTGGCGAAGCCCGAGCGCACGATGGTGTCGAGATTGGCGTCGCTGAGGTCGGCGTCTTCGAACACCACGGCGGGATTCTTGCCGCCAAGCTCCAGCGATACCTTCTTGAATTGCGGCGCGGCCACGGCGGCAATCTGCGCGCCGGTGCGCGTGCTGCCGGTGAAGGACACGGCCTTGACCGACCGGTGCTCAACCATGGCCTGGCCCACGGTCGGTCCGCGGCCTTGCACGATGTTGAATACGCCAGGCGGAAAGCCCGCCTCGATGCTCAGCTCACCAAGCAAGGCAGCGGTGCAGGGCGTGATCTCCGAGGGCTTGGCCACGACCGTATTGCCGGCCGCAAGCGCCGGGGCGATCTTCCAGCTGAACAGATACAGCGGCAGGTTCCACGGACTGATGCAGCCGACCACGCCCAACGGCTGGCGGAGCGTGTAGTTGATCGCACCGGCTTCCATCGCATGCGACTCACTGCCCCAACTGATGATGGCGGCGGCGAAGAAACGCAGGTTGGAGATCGCACGAGGAATATCGAGCTTGCGCGCTTGGCTCAGCGGCTTGCCGCTGTCGCGCGATTCCAGCGCCACGAATTCGTCCATGCGCGCTTCGATCAGATCGGCCAGCCGATGCATAAGGCTGGCGCGCTGCTCGGCGGGCGTTGCCGCCCACTCGGGCGCGGCGCGCGCGGCGGCGGCCACGGCGTCGGCAACGTCTTCGGCGGTGGAGTCGGGACAGTGGGCGAAAACCTGGCCGGTGGCCGGTTCGTACACGTCCAGCCAGCGATCATGTCGCGGCGCCTGAAGGCGGCCGTCGATCAGGTTGGCGAGGCGCAGGGTAGGCATCTGCGCAAGCTTAAGACCTGCGGGCTCCGATTGCACCGGACGCTGGCGTATGCCCGATTCAATGTGAATGTGGGAGCGCACCCTGTGCGACACGGCGTAGCCGTCGCGCACAGGGTGCGCTCCCACAGGGTTGGGTCCGCGATCAACTCAGCGAACGGGTACGTCCACCATCCACGGCAATGCTCACGCCATTGACGTACCCCGCAGCCGGCGTGCACAGGAAGGCGATTACTGCCGCCACTTCCGAAGCTTCACCGAATCGGCGCGCAGGCACCGTGGCGAGCATGCCCTGGGCCACCTCGTCTTCGCTGTTGCCGCTGCTGCGCACGCGCCCGGCAAGCACCTCGTCCAGGCGTGCCGTGCGGGTATAGCCCGGCAGCACGTTGTTGACGGTGATGCCGTCGACGGCCAGCTCGCCGGCCAATGTCTTGGCCCAGCCCGCCACCGCGGCGCGCACGGTATTGGACACGCCCAAGCCCACGATCGGTTCCTTCACCGAGGTGGAAATGACGTTGACGATGCGGCCGTAGCCGCTGGCCCGCATGCCCGGCAGCAGCGCCTGCACCAGCGTCTGGCCTGCCAGCAGGTGCTGGCGGAAGGCGTTCTCGAAGGCCTCGGCGGTAGCGCTGTGCGCCGGGCCGCCCGGTGGGCCGCCGGTGTTGTTGATCAGGATTTCGATCGGCTGGGCGGCCACGATATCCGCCAGCGCGTCGCGCAATGCATCGGTCTGCGTCATATCCACCGCAAACCAGCGATGCTGTTGGCCGTGTTTGCGCGGCAATGCATCCGTCGCGGCCTTCAGCGCATCGGCTGAGCGCGAGAGCAGGGTGACGCTGGCGCCCAGCTCGGCGAGTTCCACCGCGCTGGCGCGCCCGATGCCTTGCGAGGCGCCACACACCAGAGCATGTCGTCCACTCAAATCCAGCTGCATGGAATGCTCCTCTTGGGAGTGAGGGTTATCGCGCGGTCCATTGCACAGCGAGGGCGGCGAACCAGCACAGCCACGCGGCCCACAGACTGTAGCGCCAGACCAGGCGCCAGCGCGTGATGCCGTTGTCTTCCAGCGCCGGCAGCACCGGCGAGCGCAGCGCGAGCTGCAGACGCATCCACGTGCGCACGGCGTTGGTGGGCTTGCCGTCGGCTTCGGCGATGATCTTCCACTCGTTCGGATGACGGCGGCGCAGCAGCGAGGCGATCAGATACTGCGAGCTGAAATGCAGCAGGAAGCAGATGACGCCGGCGGAAAGGAGCGAGAGATAAAGCGGAAGCATGCCGAGTCCGTGGTGGGTGATGGTGGGCCGACCCGAACTCAGCCGTTGGTCGAGTTATTGGTTGCCGACGTAGCGTCAGTGTTGTTGGAGCCGCTCGACGTCGCAGGAGCCTTGGGCGCCTCGGACTTCTTGCTGTCGCTGCCGATGCCGGGCAGCGGAAGTGCCTCGCGCAGCGTGCTCAGCACGCCGTTGCCCTGTTCGGGCTTGGCGCAGATCGCGTTGTTCACGGCGTCCTGGTAAGTCTTGTCCATCATGCCGATCCACACGGTGCCGTCGGGCCCGTGCGGCACTTTGAAGGTGCCGGCCGCCGCCATCTTCACCGGTGCCTCCGCCGAGAATGCTGCCGGCGACTGCTCCCAGTAGGTGCTGCCCGATTGCTGCTTGGCCGAGCTGTACAGCACCAGATAGCGCGCACGCTTGTCGGTGATGTCCACGCTGCCGAACGCGCCGGTGGTGGCGTCCGTCCAGCCCATGTGTTCGCACAGGCTCACGTCCTTGCTGTCGATCGGCTGGAACGCTTCGTCCAGCACCACCAGCGTCGGCGCAAACAGATAGCTGGCGCGCAGCCAGCGGCCGTTCAATTCTGACTTCACCGCCACGCGGTACGGCAGCTGCGATTCGCGCGGCAGGCTGAAACTCAGGAAGTAGCTGCGGTCCCCATTGAGGTTGGCCACCATGCTGCCCGGTCCCAGCGCGAACTTCTTGGGCTGCCAGGGCAGGGCGTCCTGGTAGGAGAAGTCGGCAAAGGTCGTGCAGCAGGGCGTGGCCTGCTGCAGGGCTTGCTTCGCCTGATCCAGGCTGCCGTTGCCATTTTCGGGCGGGCGCAGATTGGGCGGCACCAGCGCTTTCACGCTATGGCAGCCGCTCGCCAGCACGGTGAGCGCGAACAGGGCGGTGGCAGTGATCAGTCGATAACGCATGAGGGATCTCAAAATTCGGCTGTACCCGCCGCACGCGGGAAGGGAATGGCATCGCGGATATTGGACAGGCCGCACACGTATACCAGCAGGCGCTCGAAGCCCAGGCCAAAGCCAGCGTGCGGCACCGTGCCATAGCGGCGCAGATCACGGTACCAGCCGTAGGTGGCCGGATCGAGACCGAATTGCGTCATGCGGCGGTCAAGGTAATCCAGGCGCTCTTCGCGCTGCGCACCGCCGATGATCTCGCCGATGCCCGGGGCCAGCACGTCCATCGCGGCGACGGTCTTGCCGTCGTCGTTGAGGCGCATGTAGAACGCCTTGATCTGCTCGGGGTAGTTCATCACCACCACCGGGCGACCGACGTGCTTCTCGGCGAGATAGCGCTCGTGCTCGGTCTGCAGGTCGATGCCCCAGGCGACCGGGAATTCGAATTTCTGCCCGGACTTCTTCAGGATTTCCACCGCCTCGGTGTAATCGATGCGTTCGAACGGTTCGGCAATAAAGGCTTCCAGACGGCTGATCGCATCGGGCTGCACGCGCTCGGCGAAGAACGCCATGTCGTCCTGACGCTCATCCAGCACGGCCTTGAAGATGGCCTTGAGGAAACCCTCGGCGCAGTCGGCGTTGGCGTTGAGGTCGGCGAAGGCGATTTCCGGCTCCACCATCCAGAACTCGGCCAGGTGGCGCGGCGTGTTGGAGTTCTCGGCGCGGAAGGTCGGGCCGAAGGTGTACACCTTGCTCATCGCCAGGCAGTAAGCCTCGACGTTGAGCTGGCCGGACACGGTCAGGAACGCTTCGCGGCCGAAGAAATCCTTGCGGAAATCGATCTTGCCATCCGGCGTGCGCGGCAGGTTGGCCAGGTCCAGCGTGGACAGGCGGAACATGTCGCCCGCACCTTCCGCGTCGGAGGTGGTGATGATCGGCGTATTAATCCAGAAGAAGCCCTGCTCGGTGAGCCAGCGGTGGATCGCCGTCATCATCGTGTGGCGCACGCGGGTCACGGCGCCGAACAGGTTGGTGCGCGGGCGCAGGTGCGCCACTTCGCGCAGGAATTCCATCGAGTGCTGCTTGGGCTGGATCGGGTAGGTTTCCGGATCGTCGACGAAACCGGTGACGATGACGTCCGTCGCCTGGATCTCGAAGCTCTGGCCCTTGCCCTGCGAAGCGACCAGGGTGCCGGTGACGATCACGCCCGCGCCGGCGGTGAGGTGCTTCACCTCGCTCTCGTAGTTGGACACTTCGCTGGTGACCACGGCCTGGATGGGGTCGAAGCAGGAGCCGTCGCTCACATTGACGAACGAGAGGCCCGCTTTGGAATCGCGCCGGGTGCGGACCCAGCCGCGCACGGTCACGGTGCTGCCGGCAGCGATGCTGCCGGAAAGAGCCTGCTTCACGCTCGATAGAATCGGGCTAACCGCCGTCATTGGATTGAAACTCCTGCTGAGTGCCGGCATATCGGCACGTAAGACGAACCTTGCATGATAATCTACGGATCGTTCAGGTTCGACCCTTAACGTCTGATTTCGGACAATCTCCCCTTCCGGTAGTCGCAACGCCCATGACCATCACCATCACGCCCGCCGCCAGCGAACGCATGCGCTCCTTCCTTGCCGGCACGCCCAGTGCCGCGGGTGTGCGCTTTGGCGTGAAGAAGACCGGCTGCTCCGGCTTCGGTTACGTGGTCGACCTGGCTCAAGTGGTGGGTGAGGGCGATGAGATGGTCGAGGTAGACGGCGTGAAGCTCATCGTCGACGGCAAGAGCATGCCCCTGATCGACGGCACCGTAATCGACTTCCAGCGCCAGGGCCTCAACGCGAGCTTCGTCTTTCACAACCCCAACGCAACCGGCGAATGCGGTTGCGGCGAGAGTTTCACCGTCGGCTGAGACACTGCGCGCGCAGGCAGATCGTCATCTGCTTGCCCCAAACCCCTGAAATCCCTTACACTTCCGCTTCTGTCCAGGCCGTCAAGGCATGGATGGAACCTTGCCTCACCGCATAGTGCGGGAGGCTGCCAGGCCTGAAAGGGCCGCATCCACAAGGAGTTACCACACGATGTCCCTGCGACATTACGAAGTCGTGTTTCTGGTCCACCCTGACCAGAGCGAACAGGTTCCGGCGATGATCGAGCGCTACAAGGCGCTGATCGAGACCGACGGCGGCAAGATCCACCGCCTGGAAGACTGGGGCCGCCGTCAGCTGGCGTATCCCATCGTGAACCTGGCCAAGGCTCACTACGTCATGCTCAACATCGAAGTGAGCCAGAACGCGCTGAACGAGCTCGAGTCGGGCTTCCGCTTCAACGACGCCGTGCTGCGCCACCTGGTGGTTCGCCGTGACGAAGCCGATACCGAGCAGTCCTTCATCCTGAAGTCCAAGGAAAAGGATGACGCCAAGTCCTCGCGTCGCCGCGATGACGATAGCGACGGTGACGAGCGTCCGGCACGCCGTGACCGCGAAGACCGCGACAACGATCGCGACAGCGACGACTGATCAGGAGCCAAGACATGTCTAAGTTCTTCCGCCGCCGCAAGTTCTGCCGCTTCACGGCCGAAAAAGTCAAAGAGATCGACTACAAGGATCTCAACACCCTGCGCCAGTACGTGACCGAGAACGGCAAGATCGTTCCCAGCCGCATCACCGGCACCAAGGCTCGCTACCAGCGTCAGCTGGCGACCGCTATCAAGCGCGCCCGCTTCCTGGCTCTGCTGCCGTACACGGATAACCACGACGTCTAAGTCGTGCGCTTTTAACTTCCTCTCCCCTCCGGGGAGAGGACTGATATGAGGGGCGGGTGCTCGCGATATAGCTGCTACGAAGCTCGCTTCGATTTAGCCATGCCGCAAGATTGGCCCCTCATCCCAGCCTTCTCCCCGCAGGGGAGAAGGAGTGAAAGACTCTTCGGACAACCGTCCAGGCTGCGCCGGGCCACACCGGTGCTAACGAAAAGGAATACCCATGGAACTGATTCTTCTCGAAAAAGTCCGCAACCTCGGCAACCTTGGCGACAAGGTCAGCGTGAAGCCGGGTTATGGCCGTAACTACCTGCTGCCGCAGGGCAAGGCCGTGCCGGTCAACGCCGCCAACCTCGAAGCTTTCGAGAAGCGCCGCGCCGAGTACGAAGCCAAGGCTGCCTCGCAGCTGTCCGGCGCCGAAGGCCGCAAGGCCAAGCTGGAAGGCGTGTCGGTGACCATCACCGCCAACGCCAGTCCGGAAGGCAAGCTGTACGGCTCGGTCGGTCCGCGCGAAATCTCCGAGGCCCTCGCGGCCGCCGGTCATGACGTGCACAAGGGCGAAGTGATCCAGGGCGAGGGCCCGATCCGCCACACCGGCGAGTTCGAGGTGGTGATCGCTCTGCATGCCGACGTGCAGACTCAGGTCAAGGTGATCGTGGTCGGCGAGAAGTAAATCGCCCCGTCGCTTGCAAGTCCCAGACGGGCGCCTTCAAGGCGCCCGTCTGCTTTTCGGGGTTTGGTAAGCGGCTTATCCACAACGAACCACAGCTTATCCACAGAGTTATTGTCTCGTCGCCTGAGATGGCGCCGCGTATGCTCTGTACCCAGCACGCCGCCGGCAATGCAGCTAACCGCTGCGAGGAATCTCGATGTCCTTCGTTTCCGATCGTTCCGACCGCCCCGAGCGCCGCGGTCGTTCCGAGCGCAAACCTTTGTCCAGCATCGATGCACTGCGCGTACCGCCGAATTCGATCGACGCGGAACAAGCGGTGCTGGGCGGCCTCATGCTGTCGCCCGATTCGCTGGACAAGGTGGCCGACCGCCTCGCCGAGCAGGATTTCTACCGCAAGGACCATCGCCTGATCTGGCGCGCCATCACCGAGCTGGCGGGCAAGGGCATGCCGTGCGACGCGGTGACCCTGGGCGACTGGTTCGAGGCCAACGGCCTGGCCGACATGGTCGGTGGCGCCGCCTACCTGATCGAACTGGCCAACACCACGCCGAGTGCGGCGAACATTGCCGCCTATGCGGAAATCGTGCGCGAGAAGTCGGTGTTGCGCCAGCTGATCGACGCCGGCACCGGCATCACCGAGGACGGCTACCAGCCCGATGGCATGGGCGTGCAGGAGGTGCTGGAGCGCGCCGAGCAGGCCGTCTTCAAGATCGCCGAGTCCGGTGCGCGCGGCAAGAAAGACACCGTGTCGATGCGCGAGGCCGTGAAGGACGCCTTCCGCATCCTCTCCGAACGCTTCGAGAACAAGGGCCAGCTCACCGGCATCTCCACCGGCTTTTCGGATCTGGACGAACTCACCTCGGGTTTGCAGCCGTCCGACTTGATCATCGTCGCGGCGCGCCCTTCGATGGGCAAGACGGCATTCTCGGTGAATATCGCCGAAGCGGCGGCGATGCGCGGCAAGAAGGCCGTGGCCATCTTCTCGATGGAAATGTCGGCCTCGCAGTTGGCCTTCCGTATGATTTCCTCGGTCGGCCGCATCCACGCGCAGCACCTGCGCAATGGCGACCTGGCCGAGGAAGACTGGCCGCGCGTCACCAATGCGATTGCCTTGCTGTCCGAAGCGAAGATCTTCATCGATGACACGCCCGGTCTCTCGCCGGTCGAGCTGCGTTCGCGTTCGCGCCGACTGCATCGCGAGCACGGCGGCCTCGGACTGATCGTGATCGACTACCTGCAGCTGATGCAGGTGCCGGGCATGAAGGAAAACCGCGCGACCGAGATCTCGGAAATCTCGCGCTCGCTCAAGGGTCTCGCCAAGGAACTCAATTGCCCGGTGATTGCCCTGTCGCAGTTGAACCGCTCGCTGGAACAGCGTGCCGACAAGCGTCCGATGATGTCCGACCTGCGCGAATCAGGCGCTATCGAGCAGGACGCGGACGTGATCATGTTCATCTACCGCGACGAGTACTACAACAAGGAATCGCCCGACCGCGGACTGGCCGAAATCATCATCGGCAAGCAGCGTAACGGCCCCACCGACACGGTGAAGCTGACCTTCCTCGGTCACTACACCAAGTTCGAGAATTACGCGCCCGATTCTTTCGTAGGCGCATTCGAATAAGCGCCTCGTCCGACGTACAGGTCCCGTTTCGTTAAAGGAACGGCACCTGTACCGTCCCCGGCATATGCATCCAGTGCACATGAATCCCGTGCCGGATTCACATCCTGCGGTGCAACCTCGTCACCGGTTTCCCGGACGAGGCACAACACATGTCGCTTATCCTCCTACTCATCGTCGTGTTGCTTCTGCTTGGCGCGCTGCCGACCTGGCCGTATAGCCGCGGATGGGGTTATGGCCCGAGCGGCGGACTGGGGTTGATCGTGATCATCCTGATCGTGCTCCTGGTCCTGGGCGTCTTGTGAGGGCGATGCCATGAACCGAATCATCATTCCTGCGCTTCTCGTCGCCGCATCGCTGGCACTCGCCGGCTGTGGCAGCAGCACTCGCGTAGTGCAGAACAACGAGACCTGCGGCAAGCAGATGACCGACCTGCAGGATGCGCTGGCATCCGGTGCGATGACCCAGCACGAGTACGACAAGGCACGTCGTGTCGCCGTGGAGCGTTGCCAGTCGCGCGACAATCACTGAACACCATGTTGGGTGGTGTGGCTACTGGTGAGGGTAGCCGTTGCCCGGGGATTGCCACGGGGGCGCCCCGGGAGTGCCGGACC
The DNA here is from genome assembly GCF_056399225.1 of Dyella sp. 01N448. NCBI lineage: Bacteria > Pseudomonadati > Pseudomonadota > Gammaproteobacteria > Lysobacterales > Rhodanobacteraceae > Dyella > Dyella sp. 01N448. The sequence continues at coordinate 363,668 of NZ_JBFTQX010000003.1, forward strand.
GGCAGGCTAGGTTGGGCGCATCGGGCCGGATGGCCGGACAGGACTGGTAAGCTTCCAGTCCTGCTCCAGGCCCTCCGGCCCAACTTTTCCCACTCCTCACCGTGCCCGGTCGGGCGCAAAGCCAGGCATGAGTCGCACTACCGTCGCCACCATCCATCTGGGCGCCTTGCGCCACAACCTCGCCCGCATCAAGCAGATGTCCGCGCCGGCCAAGGTCATGGCGGTGGTCAAGGCGGATGCGTACGGGCATGGCCTGGAGCGCGTCGCGCGTGCGCTCGATGGCGAGGCGGATGCCTTTGCGGTAGCGGCCCTGGGTGATGGTTTGCGCCTTCGCGCGGCAGGACATCGCCAGCGCATCGTGGTGCTCTCCGGTCCGGATCACGCCAGCGACATCGCCGAGATGCAGCGCCTGAATCTCGATGCCGCGATCCATCACGAAGAACAATTGCGCTGGCTGAAGGAAGCTTCGCCATCGCGTGGTCCGCTGCGCGTCTGGCTGAAAGTGGACAGCGGCATGCATCGCCTGGGCTTTGCGCCGGAAACCGTCGCCTTCGTCCACGCACAGCTGGCCGCCATGCCCGGCATCGATCCGGAGATCGGCCTGCTGACTCACTTCGCCGAATCGGAAGTGTTCGACGGCATCGAAACGCCCGCGCAAATCCGTCGTTTCAATGACGCCACCCGCGGGTTGAGCGGGCCGCGCTCCTTGTCCAATTCCGCAGCAGTGCTGGGCTGGACCGAAGCGCGCGGCGACTGGGTGCGTACCGGCGGCCTGCTCTATGGCCTTTCCGTCGTGGATGGCAAAACCGGCGCCGATTTCGGCTTCCGTCCGGCCATGACGCTGAGCACGCGGCTGATCGCGATCAATCGCATCGGCAAAGGCGAGCACATCGGCTACAACGGCACCTGGACCTGCCCCGAAGACATGCCCGTGGGTGTGGCCGCAGTGGGATACGGCGACGGTTATCCACGCAGTGCGGTGGCCGGTACGCCGGTGCGGGTGGGCGATCGCCAGGTGCCCTTGATCGGTCGCGTATCGATGGACCTGATCACCCTGGATCTGCGCGACGCGCCGCACGCCAAAGTGGGCGACCGCGTGACGCTGTGGGGTCCGGAGCTGCCGGTGGAAATCATCGCCGCACAAGCGGGCACGATCTCCTATGACCTCACCTGCGGCATGACCAAGCGCGTGTTGTTCGTGGAAGACGAAGCCTGAGCGGGCGCAAGGCGCTCAATCCACGCAGACCGAATGTCTCGCGGTATGCGATGCCGGCCCGCTAAGCTGGGTCATTCGCCCGCACCTCCGATCAGGAATCCAAGCATGGCCAAAGCCAAGACCGCCTATGTCTGCACCGACTGCGGGGCGGAGCATTCCAAATGGCAGGGCCAGTGCGTGGACTGCGGCGTGTGGAATACGCTGAGCGAAATTGTGGTGCATCCTGCCGTGAAATCCGCCGGCGCCGCGCGCAGCACCACCGGCTACGCAGGCGCGGCGGCCGGTTCGCCCAAGGTGACGCCGCTGACGGCGGTGGCGCTGGATGCGGAAATGCGCACGCTCACCGGCATTGGCGAGCTGGACCGCGTATTGGGCGGTGGCCTGGTGGATGGTTCAGTCGTGCTGATCGGCGGCGATCCGGGCATCGGCAAATCGACCTTGCTGTTGCAGATGCTGGGGACGCTGGGCGCGCGGATTCCCAGCGTCTACGTGACGGGTGAGGAATCACTCGGCCAGGTCGCCTCTCGTGCGCAGCGACTCGATCTCCCGCTGGCGCCGCTGCATGCGCTGGCGGAAACCTGTATCGAGCGGATCATCGAACAGGCCCTGAGCACCCGCCCGCGCGTGCTGGTGATCGACTCCATCCAGACGATCTGGACGGAACTGCTCACCGCGGCGCCCGGTTCCGTCAGCCAGGTACGCGAATCGGCGGCCAAGCTCACGCGCTTCGCCAAGGAAACCGGCACATCGGTATTCCTGGTCGGACACGTGACGAAAGAGGGCGGCATCGCCGGTCCTCGCGTGCTCGAACACATGGTGGATGCCGTGCTTTATTTCGAAGGCGAATCCGGCAGCCGCTTCCGCGTGCTGCGCGCCTTCAAGAACCGCTTCGGTGCGGTGAACGAGCTGGGTGTGTTCGCGATGTCGGAAAAAGGCTTGCGCGAAGTACCCAATCCGTCGGCGATTTTCCTCTCTGCCCACAGCGGCCCGACCTCGGGCAGCGCTGTGATGGTGACGCGCGAAGGCACGCGTCCCTTGCTGGTCGAAGTGCAGGCGCTGGTGGACCAGTCCTCGCTGGGCAATCCGCGCCGCGTTGCGCTGGGCCTGGAGCAAAACCGTCTCGCCATGTTGCTGGCGGTATTGCATCGCCACGGCGGCGTGGCGGCGTATGATCAGGACGTCTTCGTCAACGTGGTCGGCGGCATCCGCGTGCAGGAAACCGCTGCCGATTTGCCGGTGCTGCTGGCCGTGCTCTCGTCACTGCGCGATCGACCGTTACCGGAGAAGACCGTCGCGTTCGGCGAGGTGGGTTTGTCCGGAGAGATCCGGCCGGTGCCCAATGGCGATGAGCGCTTGAAGGAAGCAGCGCATCATGGGTTTCAGAAGGCCATCGTGCCGAAGGCGAATGCGCCGAAGAAGTCGAAAGTCGGGGACATGGAAATTGTCCCAGTGGAACGCCTGTCGGAAGCCATCGACGCCTGCCGCTGAGCCCGCGAGCCGCAGCGGCCGTACTTTGTGGGAGCGCACCCTGTGCGCGACAGCCACGCCTGGGTGTATCGCTTCGTAGGCTTGTCGTGAAGCCCCAGGCAACGGCGATGGTCACATCGGCCTGGCCTGGTTCGCTTCCAAAGATCCAGCCGTCGACACCACTCAGTTCGCGTTCCAGCAAATCGTGGGCCGCATGCAATTGCCCTTTGACGCGCTTGATCCAGCCTTCGTCGCGTTTGTCCGGATCGCGCTTGTCCTCGTAGACGATCTGCACGGCTTTTTCGCTGGCGGCGAGCGCGATACCGGTGAGGCGCAGTGCGCGTTGCCGGTCGGCTGCATTCGTCGGCATCAATGCGACGCGATCGCTTTGCGCCTGGGCCCAGTCGATGATCAGGCCCGACTCGGTAAGCATGCAGCCATCGTCCAGCACCAGCGTGGGCGCTTTCACCAGCGGATTGATCTGCTGGAACTCATCGAAATGCCGGAACACCGACATCGAGCGATGCGTGAAGGGGATGCCCAGCAGCCGCAGCGAAATGGCAGTGCGGCGCACGTACGGTGAATCGAGCATGCCGATCAGTTCCACGAACACCTCCGTCAGGAATGAAAGACGACGGTCTTGCTGCCGTTGAGCAAGACGCGGTCGTCCAGATACAGCCGCAGCGTGCGCGCGAGCACGCGGCGCTCGATGTCACGGCCGATGCGAATGAGATCTTCCGGCGTATCGGCGTGGGTGACCCGTTCGATGTCCTGCTCGATGATCGGGCCTTCGTCCAGCTCGGCCGTGACGAAATGCGCGGTGGCGCCAATCAGCTTGACGCCGCGGCGGTACGCCTGGTGATACGGACGGGCGCCCTTGAAGCCGGGCAGGAACGAGTGATGGATGTTGATGCAGCGGCCAGCGAGTGTTTGCACCAGCTCGCGCGACAAAATCTGCATGTAGCGCGCGAGCACCACCAGATCCGCCTGCGATTGCTCGATCAGTGCGGCCAGTGCGCCTTCCTGGTCGGCGCGGCTGTCACGGTCCACCGGCAGGTAGTGGAAAGGAATTCCGTCGAGATCCAAATGGCGATAGGTTTCGCGCGGATGGTTGGCAATGACGCCGGCGATATCCATCGGTAGCTCGCCGATCCGCCAGCGATAGAGGATATCGGCCAGGCAGTGGTCGAACTTGGACACCAGCAGCAACACGCGCCGACGTTGCGCACGATTGCGCAGCATCCATTGCATGCCCAGTTGCTGGGCGAATCCCTCGAAACCCGGCTTCAGCGCGTCGAGGTCGCGTTCGGCGTCTTCGAACACCAGGCGCATGAAGAAGCGGCCCGTCTCGGCATCGCCGAATTGCTGTGCTTCGATGATGTTGCCGCCGTTTGCGGCCAGATGGTTCGACACTGCCGCCACGATGCCAGCACGGTCAGGACAGGAGAGTGTCAGGACGAACTGGCCGGGAATGATCATGGCATGCGCTTCATGGCGTCCGATGAAGAATCAGTTCCAGCACCGCCTTGGTGCCGAAGAAGGCAAGCAGCAGCACACCCATGCCCACCAGGGTGAGATTGACCGCGCTACGGCCGCGCCAGCCATGCCGCCAGCGGCCGATGAGCAGGGTGCCGAACACCAGCCACGCGATGATCGACAGCACCGTCTTGTGGATCAAGTGCTGGCCGAACAGGTTGTCCACGAACAGGATGCCGGTGAGCAAGGTGAGCGTGAGCAGCAGGAAACCGGCGCCGATCAGCCGGAACAGCAGCGTCTCGGTCAGCGTCAGCGGTGGCAGCGCGCGCATCCAGGTGCCCACCTGGCGATGGCGCAGCGCGCGCTCCTGCACGGCGAGCAGGATGGCCAGCGCCGCGGCGATGGACAGCACGCTGAAAGCCAGCAGCGCCACCGTGACATGCAGCTTGATCTGCCATTCCAGCGGCAGCGGCGCCGTGACAGGAGCGGCAAAGATGTCCAGCCCCAGCAGCAAGGCGGTGAGCGGAAATACGATCACGCCGAGCGCGGCCACCGGTCGCCAGATATTCACCACCAGGGTGAAGGCCGAGACCACGCAGGCGACCAGCGACAGCGCGGAAAAGAAATGCAGGTCGAGCGCGCCGCGATGGGCGCCCAGCAGGGTGCCGGCGTGGAGCAGCACGGCACTGCCAGCCAGCAGCAGCGCGGAGCGGTTCAATGGTTGCCCACCTCCGAGCAGCGGCCGGGCCAAAGCCGTCGCTGCGGTGAGGTAGAGCACGATGGCGAGCAGGGCAAAAAGGACGGTGGCGGCCATAGCGGGCGAGTGTGGCATGGGGCCTTGGGGGTGGGTAGAGGGGGCACGTCGTTGTGACGGGGCGCCGTCCGCATGGTTTGGGGACGTGCGATCGGCCATCCCTCGTCCCAATTTGAACGGGCCCGCCCCACGCCCGCACCAGCGGTTGCCATCCCGCTATAATCGACCTTTTCCGCCCACCGGCCTGACCATGTTCGAGTCCCTCAGCCAACGCCTCTCCACCACCGTCAACCGCTTGCGCGGCCGTGGCCGCCTGACCGAGGAAAACATCCGCGAGTCGATGCGTGAAGTGCGCATTGCGTTGCTGGAGGCCGACGTCGCCCTGCCGGTGGTGCAGGCCTTGATCGAGCGCGTGAAGGTGCGTGCCGTCGGCCAGGAAGTGATGAAGAGCCTGTCGCCGGGCCAGGCGCTGGTGAAGGTGGTCAGCGACGAGCTGACGGCAGTGATGGGCACTGCCAATGCAGAGCTCAATCTTGCCCAGCAGCCGCCGGCCGTCGTGCTGATGGCGGGCCTGCAGGGTGCGGGTAAGACCACCACGGTGGCCAAGCTCGCGCGTTTCCTCACCGAGCGCAAAAAGAAGAAGGTGATGGTGGTGAGCTGCGACGTCTATCGTCCGGCCGCCATCGAGCAGCTGCGCACGCTGGCCGAGCAGGTCGGCGTGAAGTTCTTCCCGTCCGAGGCCGGCCAGAATCCCGTTGATATTGCCAAGGCCGCCATCGCTGCGGCCCGCCGCGAAGTGGTCGACGTGCTGCTGGTCGACACCGCCGGCCGCCTGCATGTGGACGAGGCGATGATGGCCGAGATCAAGGCGTTGCACGCCGCGATCACGCCGGTCGAGACGCTGTTCGTGGTCGACTCCATGACCGGCCAGGACGCGGCCACCACCGCCAAGGCGTTTGCCGAGGCGCTGCCGCTCACCGGCGTGGTGCTCACCAAGACCGACGGTGACGCCCGTGGCGGTGCGGCCCTCTCGGTACGCTATGTCACCGGTCGTCCGATCAAGTTCCTTGGCGCGGGCGAGAAGACCGATGCGCTGGAACCGTTCCATCCCGACCGCGTCGCGCAGCGCATCCTGGGCATGGGCGACGTGCTGTCGCTGGTCGAGGAAGTGGAGCGCAAGGTCGACCAGGAAAAGGCGCAGAAGCTCGCCGAGAAGGTGATCAAGGGCAAGCGCTTCGATCTCAACGACATGCGCGACCAGCTCGAGCAGATGTCCAATATGGGCGGCCTGGCCGGCCTGATGGACAAGCTGCCGGGCGTATCGGGCCTGCCCGATAGCGTCAAATCCAAGGTCAACGACGGCGAGATCAAGCGCATGGTCGCGATCATCCAGTCGATGACCAAGAAAGAACGCCGTCATCCGGATCTGTTGAATGGTTCGCGCCGTGCCCGCGTGGCGCGCGGCTCGGGCACGCAGCCGGCCGACGTCAACCGTCTGCTCAAGCAGTACATGCAGATGGAAAAAATGATGTCCAAGCTGTCCAAGGGCGGCAGCAAGGGCCTGTTGCGCCAGATGCGTGGCGCCATGAAGGGCATGGGCGGCATGGGCGGTGGTTTGCCCCCGATGCGCTGAGACTGAACGGTCCGGCCAGTCAATCTGGCCGAATTTGCCTGCCAGCTCTTCCTTTTTCCTCAAAATTCATTAAAATGCCGCGTTCACCGCGCACCGCTGAGTGCGTGCTGCCGGCATCCCGGCAACTCTGGAGCTTTTACTTATGGTCAAGATTCGTCTTTCGCGCGGCGGCGCCAAGGGCCGTCCGTTCTACCACATCGTTGTCACCGATCAGCGCAACAAGCGCGACGGCCGCAGCATTGAGAACGTCGGTTTCTACAACCCCGTTGCTTCGGGCAAGGACAAGCGCCTTGAGCTGAACGTTGCCCGCGTGCAGGAGTGGGTGGGCAAGGGTGCGCAGCTGACCGACAAGGTCGCCGCCCTCGTCAAGGAAGCCGGCAAGCAGCAGGCTGCCTGAGTATGACGGCAGCCGGTCGGCGCGTCCTGGTGGGACGCATCGTCGGGCTGTACGGCGTGCAGGGCTGGCTCAAGATCGAATCCTGGACTGAGCCCCGCACGAAGATCTTCACTTACCAACCTTGGCTGCTGAGTTCGGCGCCGGGTGCGGAAACGGAGATCGCAGGAGTGAAGGGTCGTCCGCAGGGCAAAGGGCTGGTAGCCCAGCTGCCCGGAGTGGACGACCGGGATACGGCGGCAGCGTTGGTCGGGCAGGACATTTATGTCTCCCGCGAGCTGCTGCCACCTCCTGGCAAGGATGAGTATTACTGGGTCGATCTCGAAGGTCTCGAGGTCGTCACCACGGAAGGCGTGGCACTGGGGCGAGTGAGTCATTTGTTCGCAACCGGCGCCAACGACGTCGTGGTAGTGAAGGACGGTACGCGCGAGCGGCTGGTGCCTTTCATCCAGGGATCTTATGTGCGTTCGGTGGACTTGTCCGACGGGCGCATGGTGGTGGACTGGGATCCTGAATTCTGAGCGCGCCACGCGCTGCATCAAGGGTTGAGGATCATGCGCATCGATGTCGTCACGTTGTTTCCCGACTTCATGCGTCAGTGTGCTGCCGTTGGCGTGGTGGGGCGGGCCCAGCAGCGTGAGCTGCTACAGGTGGAAACCTGGAACCCGCGCGATTTCGCCACCGACAATTACCGCACCGTGGACGGCCGCACCTGTGGCGGCGGGCCCGGCATGGTGATGCTGATTCAGCCTTTGCGCGATGCCTTGAAGGCAGTGCGCGAGGCCGCACCGGAACCGGTGCATGTGATCTACCTCAGCCCGCAGGGCGCGAGGTTGACGCAGGGTAGGGTGGAAGCGCTGGCCAAGTTGCCGCGCATCGCCTTGCTCTGCGGGCGTTACGAAGGTGTGGACGAGCGTCTGCTGGCGCACGAGGTCGACGAAGAGCTTTCTATCGGCGATTATGTGCTGTCCGGCGGTGAGCTTGGCGCCGCGGTGATCATCGATGCCGTGGGCCGCTTGCAGGACGGTGCGTTGAATGACGCGCAGTCGGCGCAGCAGGATTCGTTTTCGGACGGACTGCTGGATTGCCCGCACTATGCAAAGCCGGTGCATGACGCACTGGGAGACGTGCCGGACGTATTGCTCTCCGGCGACCACGCGGCCATTCGTCGCTGGCGCCTGAAGCAATCGCTGGGACGGACCTGGTTGCGGCGTCCCGATCTTTTGGCGCAGCGCGCGCTGGATGCACAATCCCGAGCGCTGTTGGACGAATTCCGCCGCGAGCATGCTCAGCAGACGCGGCACGACGATACGGCCCATTAAGGGCGCAGAAATTAGACAGGTGTTGCCATGAACAAGATCATCGAACAGTTCGAAGCCGAGCAGATCACCCGCCAGCTGCCGGAATTCGGCCCTGGTGACACCGTGGTGGTCAACGTGAAGGTGAAGGAAGGCAACCGCGAGCGCGTTCAGGCGTTCGAGGGTGTTGTCATCGCCAAGCGCAGCCGCGGCCTGCATTCGGCCTTCACCGTGCGCAAGATCTCGCACGGCACGGGCGTGGAGCGCGTGTTCCAGGCGCACAGCCCGGCCATCGACTCGCTGGAAGTGAAGCGCAAGGGCAAGGTGCGTGGCGCCAAGCTGTACTACCTGCGCAACCTGGAAGGCAAGGCTGCCCGCATCAAGGAAGACGTGGCTGCTGTGTCGGCCGCCAAGGCTGCGAAGAAGAAGGCTGCTGCCGAGTAATTCGGGCGCCTCTTTCGATTCGATTCGACGAAACCCCGCGGAGCGATCCGCGGGGTTTTTGTTTGGGCTTTTTTGGCCCGCCGTCCGAAGAGACCTGATTTCTGCTCGTCATCCCGGCGCAGGCCGGGATCCAGAGCCTCGGTGTTTGGTCGTCGCCTCTCCGCCAGCGTGCCGCCTACGCGGCGGGCGTTTCGATCGGCTGCCGCCGACCGAGTCACTTTTCTTTTGCTGGCCCAAAAGAAAAGTAACCCAAAGAAAATGGCCTGATAACGCCCGCAGCATCGTGTTGGGATAAACCAGAACGCTCGAGGCGCGTCGTCATGGGACAACCTCCGAGGGTACACAGCGGGTAGTTCAAAGCGCTGCGCAACGCGCCCGAATCGCTGAGGACTTAAAGCGGGGCTCGCTACGCGTCGCTTTGGTCAGCGCGTCGAGGTCACCCTTGCGATTTACCTGTGGGAGCGCACCCTGTGCGCGACAGGCACGCTGGGATGTATCGCTCCGTAGGTTTGTCGCGCACAGGGTGCGCTCCCACAGTTTTTTCCCCTCTCCCTCGGGGGAGAGGGCTGGGGCATTGCCACCTTTACGGTGGTGAGGGGCGGGTGCTCGCGGAGTGACTTCATCAGGCGAGCTTTTTTGAAAGGCCGCCCTGGGACTGAGTCCCCTCAAGCCAACCGCTGGGGTTCCTGCAGGAAGTTGCCCTGCACGAAGTCCACGCCGCAGGCGAACAGCAGCGAGGTGCTGGCGGCGTCTTCCACCCATTCGGCGATGGTCTGTTTTTTCAGCTCGCGTGCCTGGCGGCAGATGTCGGCCACCTTTTTCTGGCTTTCCTGCTGTTGCGGCAGGTCGGCCATGTAGCTGCGGTCGATCTTCAGATAGTCGGCATTGATGTGGTTGAGCAGCTGGAACGAGTTGAGGCCTGAGCCGAACTGCTCGAGCGCGAACTGGCCGCCCAACTTCTGCCAGGCCTGGATGAATTCCTGCGCCGGGCGCAGGGCGGTCACCACCTTGCTCTCGGTCATTTCCAGCACGAGCTGGCCATGCTTGAGCGCGGCCTGCTTGAGGCGTTCGCCCAGCCAGGGAAGCAGCGCCTTGTCTTCCAGCGAGCCGGAGGTGAGCTTGACGAAGAACGTCGTCGGCTGGCCCATGCGATCGCGGGCGCGCAGATGTTCGATCGCCTGGTTCAGCACCCAGCGATCGATCGCCGGGGTGAGGTTGTGTTTTTCGGCGATCGGCATGAAGAAGCCGGGGAGTACCTCGCCCTGCGGGCCATTGAGGCGCAGCAGGATTTCGGAGAACTCGCCTTCGGCATCCTGCAGGCTGATCGTCTGCTGGTGGTACAGCACGAATTCGTTCTGAATAAGCGCCTGGTCGATCACGCCCAGCCAGTAGCGCTCGCGCTCTTCGTCGGCCTTTTCGCGGGCCGCCGGATCATGCAGGTCGCTGCGATTGCCGCCCTGGCTCTGCGCGTTGCGCAGGGCCTGGCTGGCCTGGTTGAGCAGCAGTTCGGTATTGGCGTTGCGCTCGCCCAGCAGGCTGCCGCCGATGCTGGCGGTGATGGTGATGGAGCGCGAGCCCAGGTCGAAGATGCCCCCGGCGATGGCCTGCTGCAGGCCGGCAATCCACTGCTTGATGCCTTCGTCGTTGCGGGTATGCAGCAGCACGCCGACCGTGTGTTCCGCCAACAGGCCGGCGGTGTCCTGGGCGGTGAGCTGGCCTTCCACGCGATTGGCAAAGGCGGCCAGCAGCTCGTCGGCCTTGGACAGGCCGACGCCTGCCACGATGCTCTGCCAGTTGTCAGGCTCGATCAGCAGCAGCGACTGGCCCTTGGTGCCCTGGGTGGCCGCGGCCACCGCTTCGTCGATGCATTCGAGCATGCGCGAGCGGTTGAACAGGCCGGTGACCGGATCGCGCTGCAGCTGTTCGATGACGTTGGCGTCCACCATATGGCGGCGGAATACCACTTGCAGGCAGGGCTCGCCTTCGAAGATGGCGTGCGCAAATTCCACGCTCGCCTTGAAGCTGGTGGCGTCGGCGCGGCGCGCCTGCAGCTCGATGGCGCCGTTGACCTTCTCGCCCTTGGACAGGCCCTTGAGGGTGTTCTTGAATTCGTCGGCGTCGTTCGGGCTGATCATGTCCAGCACGGGCAGGCCGAGCAGGTCATCGAACTCGGTATAGCCGAAGGTGTCCAGATAGGCCTGGTTGGCGCGCACGTGCATGCCTTCGTGCACATAGGCGATGGCGTCGGTGGACGAATCGAGCAGCGCATCGCAGCGGCGCTCGGATTCGCGCAGCGCGGTTTCCAGGCGGCGCAGCTGGCGGCGCGCATTGAGCGCATCGAATTCGCGCTGGATCACCGCCATCAGCTGCTTGGGCTGCGGACGCAGCGCGACGCTGCGGGCGCCGTTGACGAACAGCTCGGTGATGGTGGCGTTGTCCACTTGGCCGACCAGTGCGATCAGCGAGAGGTCGCGGCCGTGGGCATCGAGCATGCGCGACACCTCGCGCAGCTCCAGCGTGCCCACCGATGGGTCGAACAAGACGATGTCAGGGCCCAGCTCGTCCAGGGCGGCGGTGATCTGCTCGGTGCTGGTGGCGCGTGCCGGTCGAACCGCGATGCCGCTGTTGCGCAGCAGGCTGATGATCTGTTCCGCGTCTTCGACTGACTTTTCGATGAAAAGTATCTTTATGACCTGGTCGGTTTTCATGGGCTCGTCGAGCTATCCGTTGTTCGCCGCTGCTGCTGATACCTGCCGTGTCAGCAGGGCGCGTGCCATCCGTGGTTGTAACGGATTCTTCCGGTCACTGCCAGCGGAATTGTTCCGGGAGTGACGCGGCCCACAACTGTGCCGGCCTTCTGTTACAGGGGCCGCTTCGATGCCTCGCCGCCCACCTCGCGGACCAGCTTGGGAACGAGATAGCCCGGCAGGCGTTGACGAATGGCGTCGACCAGGGCGAGGGCCCGGGCATCGTCGACCTCGAAATGCGCCGACCCCTGCACGCGATCCAGCTGATGCAGGTAATAGGGCAGCACGCCCGCCGCGAACAGCCGCTCGGACAGGGCGGCCAGGGTGTCGGCGTCGTCGTTGATGCCGCGCAGTAGCACCGACTGGTTGAGCACGGTGGCGCCCATCTCCCGCAGGCGGGCGCAGGCGGCATCAACGGACGCATCGAACTCATTGGCGTGATTGGCGTGCAGCACTACCACCTTCTGCAGTGGCAGCTCGCCCAGCCAGCGGCCAAAGGCCTCGTCGACGCGCTCGGGCAGCACCACCGGCAGACGGGTGTGGATACGCAGGCGGGTCACGTGTGGAATCTCGGCCAGGCCGCGGGTGAGCTCGTCCAGCTTGGTGGTGGCCAGCGACAGCGGGTCGCCCCCGGAGAGGATCAGCTCGCTGATGGAACTGTCCTGGCGCACGTGCTCCAGCGCCTTGCGCCACTGGCCGGCGGCGGCCATTTCGTCGCCATAGGGGAAGTGGCGACGGAAACAGTAGCGGCAGTTGATGGCGCAGCTGCCGCTGGCGATCAGCAAGGCGCGCCCTTCGTATTTGTGCAGCACGCCCTGGGCAGACCGGGCGGCCATGTCGCCCACCGCATCCACGCCGAACCCCGGCACCTGGTCCAGCTCAGCCAGCTGGGGCAGGACCTGCAGCAGCAGGGGGTCGAGCGGATCGCCACGGCGCATGCGGGCCACGAAGCCACGCGGCACGCGCACGGCAAAGCCGGCATCGTCTGCCGGCAACCGGTGGGCCAGCGCTTCCAGACCTACCAAGGCCAGCAATTCCTGCGGATCGGTGACGGCCTCGCGCCACAGCGTGCGCCAGTCGGGTCCGGGCACAGATAGGCGGGCGGCATGGCTTGCGGTTATCATAATGGGTCTTGAAACGGGCCCAGTGCCCGGGAAACCACCTATTCTAGCTGCCTGCGGGCGGCGTCACATCTGGAGTTCAGCATGGCCACCGCCGGTCTCAACGACGTCAAGAAGGGAATGAAGATCCTTCACAACAATGACCCCTGGGTCATTACCGACGCCGATTTCATCAAGCCCGGCAAGGGTCAGGCGTTCACCCGCATCTTCATCCGCAACCTGAAGAACGGCCGCACCAGCGAATCGACCATGAAGTCCAGCGACAGCTTCGAAGTCGCCGACGTCGTCGACACCGATATGCAGTACCTGTATTCCGACGGCGAGTACTGGCACTTCATGCAGCAGGAAACCTTCGAGCAGCACCAGGCCAACAAGGCTGGCATGGGCGATGCCGTGAAGTGGCTGAAGGGCGAGGAAGAGTGCGTGGTGACGCTGTTCAACGGCGAAATCATCTCCGTGCAGGCGCCGAACTTCGTCGAACTGAAGATCACCGAGACGGATCCGGGCGTGCGTGGCGACACCTCGGGCGGCGGCGGCAAGCCGGCCACCTTGGAAACCGGCGCGGTGGTCCGCGTGCCGCTGTTCGTCGGCACCGATGAAATGATCAAGGTCGACACCCGCACGGGCGAATACGTCAGCCGCGTCGGCAAGTGACGTATCGGCCCGCGCCTTGCGCGGCCTGCCATTACGTCATGCCTGCGGTCCCTGTTTGGCAGGTGCGCGGGAATAATGACGAAGCCTGAGCGGTAACGAAGTCAGGCAATCATGGGGCGGCCACCGCAAGGTGATCCGCCCCATGTCGTATCCAACACAAGAAAAGTGAGCCACCGGATGAGCCAGAACGCCCCGCAAACCGTCGACCTGTTGATCGAAGCGCGCTGGGTCGTGCCGGTGGAACCGCATGCCGTGGTGCTCGAACATCACGCTGTGGCGGTGGATCAAGGCGCCATCGTGGCCTTGCTGCCGATTGCCGATGCGCGCGCCGCCTATGCACCGCGTGAGCGCGTGGAGCTGGGCGAGCACGTGCTGATCCCGGGTCTGATCAATACCCATACGCACAACCCGATGACGCTGCTGCGCGGCCTCGCCGACGATCTGCCGCTGATGGTGTGGCTGCAGAAGCACATCTGGCCGGTCGAAGGCCAGGTGATCGGGCCGGAGTTCGTACGCGATGGCGTGGAACTGGCGGTGGCCGAGATGATTCGCGGCGGCACCACCTGCGCCAACGAAAACTACTTCTTCCCGGACGTGATTGGCGCCACTTATCGCCGCATGGGTTTCCGTGCCGTGGTTGGTCTGCCGGTGATCGATTTCCCTACGGCCTGGGCGAAGACGCAGGACGAATATTTCGATCGTGCCATCGAAGTGCACGACAGTTTCCGCGGCGATGCGCTGGTGAGCACCTCGTTTGCGCCGCATGCGCCGTACACCGTGTCGGACGAAAGCTTTGAACGCATCCGCGTGCTGGCCGATCAACTCGACATCCAGGTGCATCTGCACACGCATGAAACCGCGCATGAAGTGGAAGAAGAGAAGGCCAAGAGTGGCCTGCGCCCGTTCCAGCGACTGCAGAAGCTGGGCCTGGTCAACGATCGCCTGATCGCCGTGCACATGACCCAGCTCAACGACGCGGAAATCGAGGCTTGCGCAACAGCGGGCGTATCCGTGGTGCATTGCCCCGAATCGAACCTCAAGCTCGCCTCGGGCTTCTGCCCGGCGGAGAAGCTGCGCCAGGCCGGCGTGAATGTCGCCATTGGCACCGACGGCTGCGCCTCCAATAACGATCTGGACATGTTTGGCGAGATGCGTACGGCTGCGTTCCTGGCCAAGGCCGTGGCCAACGATGCGGCGGCCTTCGATGCGGCCTATGCGCTGCGTGCGGCCACCCTCAACGGCGCCCGCGCGATGGGTCTGGAAGATCGCATCGGTTCCATCGAAGCGGGCAAGCAGGCCGATCTGGCCGCTGTTCGTCTGTCCGATCTGGAAACGCAGCCGCTGTTCCACATCGCCTCGCAGCTCGCCTATGCCGTCGGCCGCCATCAGGTCACCGACGTGTGGATCAACGGCGTACGCAAGCTGGCCGGCCGCATCCTCACCGATATCGACACCGACGCCGTGCTCGCCAAGACGCATGCCTGGCGCGAACGCATCGCCGCGATCGATGCGGGTTGAGAGGGGCGCGATGAACCGCTATCTGGTGATGATGATGCGACGCGCGGATTTCGATCCGGCCATCGTGCAGCCGCACAAGGATTTCATTGAAGGCTTGCGCGCCGGCGGCCGTCTGGAAATGACGGGTGCCTTCGGCGACAAGTCCGGCGGCGCCTATCTGGTGCGTGCAGTCGATATGGACGAGGCCCTGGCCATCGTCCACCAGGACCCGGCCCACACCCGTGGCGGCTGGGACATCACCGTCTACGAATGGAACGCGCGCTAAGCTCCGCGCACAGCTTTGAAGGATGCTTTCGATGCAAGCCGCAACCAATGTCAGTCCTGAGGAAATCGCCCGCTTCGGCAAGCTCGCCGCGCGTTGGTGGGATCCCGATGGCGAGTCCCGTCCGCTGCATGATCTCAACCCGGTGCGCGCGGCTTATGTCGCCGATCGGCTGGATCTGCGCGGCGCGCGCGTGGCCGATGTCGGTTGCGGCGGCGGCCTGCTGAGCGAGGCGCTGGCCAAGGCCGGCGCGCGCGTCACCGGTATCGATCTGGGCGAGAAGGTGATCGAGATCGCGCGACTGCACATGCACGAGTCGCGACTGGAAACGCCCAATCTCGACATCGACTATCGCGTGCAGTCGTCGGCCGAACTGGCTGCCGCCGAGCCGGAAACTTTCGACGCCGTGTGCTGCATGGAACTGATCGAGCACGTGCCCGATCCGGCTGCCCTGGTCGGCGACCTGGTACGCATGGTGAAGCCGGGCGGCGTGGTGGTGATGTCCACGCTCAATCGCACGCCGGCCGCGTTCGGCGCGGCGATTCTCGGTGCGGAATACATCATGCGCATGCTGCCGCGTGGCACGCATCACTACGCACAATTCCTCAAGCCGTCGGAACTGGGACGCTTGATGCGACATGCCGGACTGGAAGTCGATGACGTCTCGGGGCTGGGCTACAACCCGATCAGCCGCAAGGCGTGGTTGAGCCGCCTCACGGCCGTCAATTACCTGATCAGCGCACGAAAGCCCGCATGAAGTCATTTCCCGAAAACATCCAGGGTGTGCTGTTTGATCTCGATGGCACCTTGCTCGACAGCGCTCCCGATCTCTACGCCGCGCTGAAGGCACAGTGCGAGGAAATGCAGGTGGCCGCGCCGCCGTATGCGATGGTGCGCGAAGTTGTCTCGCGCGGCTCGCGGGCGATCCTGCGCTGTGCGTTTCCCGATATCGATGATGCCGCGCTGGCGGCCTTGATGCCGCGTTATCTCGAGCTTTACCAGGTGATGATGGCCGAGCACACGCGTCCGTTCGAGGGCGTGGATGAGCTGTTGTCGTCGCTGGAGTCGCAGGGCATCCGCTGGGGCGTGGTGACCAACAAGCCAGGTTTTCTTACCGACGATCTGCTGGTGCGCATCGGCTGGGCGCCGCGCGCGGCGGCGGTCGTGTCCGGCGACACCTTGCCGGTGAAGAAGCCCGATCCCGCGCCCGTGTTGCTGGCGTGCGAGCGTGCAGGGCTTGATCCGTCGCGCTGCCTGTTCGTGGGCGATGATCGCCGCGATGTGCTGGCGGGCGCGGCGGCGGGCCTGTACACCGTGGCCGTGCGCTGGGGTTATCTGGATGGTGGCGATCCGTCCGAGTGGAACGCGGACCTGGTGGTCGATCATCCGTCCGAGCTCACTGGCCGCCTGAAGGTGATTGCGTGAGCAGCACTGCGCTGCAGAGCTATATCGACAAGTGGCTGGCCGTGCAGCCGCAGCAGCGTATTGCCTTGGCATTCGTCGATCAGAACAGCTATCCCGGCCATATCGCGCTGGCGGCGCTCGAGCAGGAATTGCTCGCGGCGGCGTACGGCATACGCGAGCCACACGTGGCGGCCAGCAAACTCAACTGGTGGGCCGAGGAGCTATCCGGCGCAGCGGCCAGTGGCGGGCGTCATCCCTTGACCCAGGTGCTGTTCGACAGCGACCGCGCGCACGAGATTGCCGCGGAACGCTGGGTCGCTCCGGTGCTGGCGGCGATGGGGCAACTGGAAGAGGGCACGGCAGCGGATTTCCCGGCTCAGATCGCGGCCGGCTCGCTGTTGCACGGTGCCCTGGCCGATCTGGAAACCGCCTGGTGGTTTGGCGACCAGGCATCCAGCGTGCGGGCAACGCGCGTGGCAACACTGTCGCATCTGCTGTATTCGCTGCTGCGCCTGCAGGAGGATGTCGATCGCGACCGCCTCGCACTGCCGATGTCGCGCCTGGCGAAATTCGGCCTGAGCCGCCAGCAATTGCGTGAATCGAGCGATCTGCGCAACGCCGCCGTGCGCGCGCAGCTGGACGATCTGGGAGCCGCCTGGCGTGATGCCGAGCGCCTGCCGGGACCATTGAGCGCCTTCCGCGGGCTGGAATCGCGCCAGGGACGTGCCCTGGTCGCCACGGCGCGCAAGGCCGCCGATCCGCTCGATGTGCTGCGCAAGGGGCAGGGCAGGCAGGGGCTGGGCGTGACCTGGCAAGCCTGGCAGGCCGCGCGTGCCTGGCAACGCGCGAAAGGTTGAGAGAGCGCTCCGGACGCAGCGTTTCCCGTGCGCCACTATTGCGAGGCACCGATGGTGCCCCAAAATTGAGGTCTCCCAGGCGCTAAGACCGCCAGTCGGACCACATAGGATTCACCCATGTACACCGAGGAAAACACCGCCCGCCTGCTGCCCGACGTGGCAGTCCATGCCCAGCCGCATCTCGTCGGCGAGCTGGACTGGGTGGGAATGGATGGCATCGAGGTGCCGGTGCGTTTCGATGCCGGCGACGGCGACGTGCAGCGCGCCAGCGCGCGCGTCGGCGCCTTCGTCAATCTGCGTCGCCCGGACAAGCGTGGCATCCACATGTCGCGTCTCTACCTGCAGGTGGAGGAGGCGCTGAGCAGCAAGACGCTCGGCACCGATACCCTGCGCGATCTGCTGCGCGGTTTCCTGGAATCGCACAAGGATCTCTCCGATCGCGCCTGCCTCAGCATCCGCTTTGAGCACCTGGTGCGTCGTCCCGCCTTGCGCAGCGCCAACAGCGGTTGGCGTTCGTATCCGGTGACCATCGAGGCGAGCATGATCGGCGACGAATTCCTGCTGGAGTTCGGCACCGAGATTGTTTATTCGTCGACCTGCCCGGCATCGGCCGCGCTGTCGCGCCAGTTGATCCAGGACCAGTTCGCCAGGGATTTCGAGGCGGGCAAACCGCTCGATCACAGCGCCGTGCTGGCCTGGCTGGGCAGTGAGAAGGGCATCGTGGCCACGCCGCATGCCCAGCGCAGCGTCGCTCGTTTGCGCGTGCGTCCGGCGGCAGGCGCCGCCTTCAACCTGATCGACCTGATCAACGTCACCGAACAAGCGCTGGGCACGCCCGTGCAAACCGCGGTGAAGCGCGAAGACGAGCAGGCGTTCGCGCTCGCCAATGGCGGCAACCTGATGTTCTGCGAGGACGCGGCGCGCCGCATCCAGAAGGCGCTGGACGTCGACAAGGCGCTGAGCGACTTCCATATCCGCGTGGAGCACCAGGAAAGCCTGCATCCGCACGATGCCGTCGCCTATGCCAGCAAGGGCGTAGAAGGCGGTTACGCGGGCAAGGGCTGCGCCTGAGCCTTGCTTTAACGGCGGCCTGATAGCATGGCGGGAGCCCGTCACCGGGCCTTCCCCCATGGAGAGTCGCATGTCGTTTCGTCTTCCTTTGCTGGCCGCAGCCGTGCTCGCGCTGTCGGCCTGCTCGATGTTCTCGCACCGCCACAAGGAAGACGCACCGACCGCGACGGCCGCCCCTGCAGCGCCCGTGCACCAGGCGCTGATGAAGACCATGGTGGGCGATGTGCGTTACGACCTGCCGCAGGCGATTCCTGCGGATGCGGTGCTGATCGTGACGCTGGCTGACGTGAGTCGCCAGGATGTGGCAGCACGTACGGTGGCGGAAGAGCGCATCCAGCCGGTGGGCGCATCGCCGGTGGAATTCATGCTGAGCTATGACCCGGCCGAATTGAAAGACGGCGTGGATTTCGCGATTGGCGTTCGCCTGCAGCAGGGCGACAAGCTGCTCGCCATCAACGACACGCGCACCAGCGTGCTGGGCCGCTCCGGCGAGAATGGTCCCGTGAGCATCACGCTCAAGGCCATGCCGTAACCCTGGCTCGTCATTCCGGCGCAGGCCGGAATCCAGTGGCCGCTGTATCAGGTTTTCGCGAAGCCTTTCAAGAATGTGGGCTATCGCGATAACTCAACGGGTTCGCTACTGGATTCCGGCCTGCGCCGGAATGACGGTGAGGGAGATGGACGCTCGAGGAGATTAGCGGCTAAAACTCAGTCGCTGTCCGCGCACGCTCTGGTCGACGCTGCTGCCATCCCAAACGCGCTGGCCGTTCACAAACGTGGCCGCGATCGAGCTGTTGAAGGTGTAGCCCTCGAACGGCGTCCAGCCGCACTTGGACAGTACTTCCTCGCGGGTCACCGTGTGCGGCTTGTTCGGATCGACCAGCACCAGGTCCGCCGCATAGCCTTCGCGCAGATAGCCGCGCTCCTTCACGTCGAACAAGGTGGCCGGCGCATGCGTCACCGCTTCCACCACACGCTCCAGCGTCAGCTTGCCTTCGAACACACGCTGCAGTGCCGCCTGTAGCGCGTACTGCACCAAGGGCAGGCCGCTCGGCGCCTTGTCGTAGAGCTGGTGCTTCTCTTCCAGCAGGTGCGGCGCATGGTCGGTGGCCAACACGTCGAGACGGCCTTCGGCCAGCGCCTTGATGATGGCCTCGCGGTCGGCCGAGGTCTTGATGGCCGGATTGCACTTGATCAAGAAGCCCAGGCGCTCGTAGTCGCGATCATCGAAATGCAGGAAGTGCACGCAGGTTTCCGCGGTGATGCGCTTGCCCTTGAGCGGGCCCGGCTGGAACAGCGCCAGTTCGTCCGCGGTGGAAATGTGCAGCACGTGCAGGCGGCTGTTGTGCCGCCTGGCCAGTTCGATGGCCAGGCGGGTGGACTTGATGCAGGCCTCGCGCGAACGGATCAGCGGATGTTCCCAGGCGGGAATATCGTCACCGTACTTCGCATGCGCCTTGGCCAGGTTGGCGTCGATCATCGGTGTGTCTTCACAGTGCGTGATGATCGGGGTGGGCGCGTACTTGAAGATGCCGTCCAGCACCTCGGGGTTGTCCACCAGCATGTTGCCGGTAGAGGCGCCCATGAACACCTTGATGCCCGGCGCGGCCAGCGGGTCCAGGCTCTTGATGGCTTCGAGGTTGTCGTTGCTGGCGCCCATGTAGAAGGCGTAGTTCACGGCCGAGTTTTGCGCGCCCAGTGCGTATTTGGCCTCCAGCGTCTCGCGATCGAGCGCAGGCGGCTTGGTGTTGGGCATCTCCATGAAGCTGGTGATGCCGCCGGCGGCGCAGGCGCGCGACTCGTGGGCGATATCGGCCTTCTGGGTCAGGCCCGGTTCGCGAAAGTGGACCTGGTCGTCGATCATGCCGGGAAACAGCCACAGGCCGCTGGCATCGACCACTTTTTCGCCGGGGCGGGCATCCAGATCGCCGGCTATGGCCTCGATGCGGCCTTGCTTCACGCGGACGTCGGCGTGGAAACGGCGGCCTTCATTGACCAATTCGGCGTTCTTGATCAGCCAGTCAGTGGACATGGTTATCTCCTGGGGTGCGGCAACGACGGAAAGTAAAGTGCTCCGGCACGGGATCTTCACCGCCCTCGCACAAAGGTTGACAGCGCAATAGACGCCAGCCGGTAAGTGCGCCACCCTTGAGCGGACCGAAGCGCACAACCGCAATCCGTGCATAATCGGAACAGCTGGGATGGAAGCGGCAGCGCTGACCCAGCAGGGGGCTTAGCCAGCGCTTGTAGAAGCTGAGCAGTAAAAGTATCAGTCGGGTCACGACGGTTTGACGCTGCCGAAACAGCTTGCGGCTTGTAGTGTCGCAAGTATTCCAGAAGCACGGTTGCTGGTGTAAGCCGCATGGGCTATAACACCCGGCCGCCAAGGCTAAAATGGTGAAGGGAAATGGCGAAAACGACGCGTAGTGCTTCAGCCACCAAGCCGCAGAAGGGAAAGCCTGCCGGCAAGGTGAAAGACGCCAAGGCCGGCAAGAAGCCAGCCGCCGGGCGAAGTTCGACACCGGCCAAGGCCGCTGCCGCCAAGAAACCGGCTGCCAAGACAGCGCCGGCGAAGAAGGTGGTCGCCGCCAGCAAGCCTGCCGTCAAGAAGGCGGTCGCCAAGGCTCCGGCCAAGAGCGTCGCCAAGAAGCCCGCCCCCAAGCCAGTAGCCAAGAAGGCGGCTCCGGTCAAAAAGCCGGTCGTCGCCAAGAAAACTGAAAAGCCGGTCGCCAAGAAGGTTGCGGCGCCCGCCAAGAAGCAGCCGCCCAAGTCGGTGACCAAGCCGGTGAAGCCGGCTCCCGCACCGGCCAAGACGGCCAAGCCAGCACCCGCCAAGCCGGCTGCCAGCGCCGCCCCTGCCAAGCAGCCTGCCGCTGCCAGGCAGTCAGCGCTGGCTCCGAAGGCGGTTGCAGTGACCCACAAGGAGCCGAGCAAGCCGGCGACGTCGCCCTTCTCGGGCAAAGTGGCCAGCGCAACCGCTCGTCATACCCCTATCAAAACTCAGAAAGCCCAGCAGTCCTCGATGAATAAAACCGCAACTCTCGACAATGGCATCACCCGCGAAGACGGTCGCTATGCGCTGCCTTCCACGACCCTGATCGACCTGCCCAAGGGTTATCGCCCCTCGAACAACGACAACGAGGAGTACATGAGCCCCAAGCACCTCGCGTACTTCCGCAACAAGTTGCGCGAATGGCGTGAGCAGCTCGTGGAAGAGTCGCGTCAGACGATGGAAAACCTGCGTGACGAGGTGCGTGACGTGGGCGACGAGGCCGAGCGTGCCACCCGCGAGACCGAAAACTCGCTGGAACTGCGCACGCGCGACCGCTACCGCAAGCTGATCTCCAAGATCGACAAGGCGCTGCGCCGTATCGAAGAAGGTCGATACGGCTACTGCGAGGAAACCGACGAAGAGATCGGCCTGGAGCGCCTCGACGCCCGCCCGATCGCCACCCTGTCGCTGGACGCGCAGGAACGCCGCGAACATCTGCAGAAGCAGATGGGCGACTGAGGTCGCGCGCTCGACGTTGATGTCATAGACAAAGCCCCGCTTCGTGCGGGGCTTTGTTGTTTGGCCACAGGCCGGCCAGTGTCGGCTGTGCCTTGGTGCGCGCCGTGGTGGCTACTTGTTGTCGCCCAGACTGGCCGCCGCGTACGCCTTGATCTTGGCCAGCATCGCGGCGAGGCCGTTGGAGCGCGTGGGCGAAAGATGCTTGGCCAGGCCGATCGCTTCGATATAGCGCGGTTCGGTGGCGACGATGTCGCGCGCGGAGCGGTCCGAATACACGCGCAGCACCAGGGCGATCAGGCCCGACACGATGGCCGAATCGCTGGTGGCCTGGAAATGCAGGTTGTTCGCATCGCCGCTGGGGACCAGCCACACCATGGACTGGCAGCCGTGCACACGGTATTCCTCGATTTTCAGCGCTTCGGGGAAGGCGGGGAGTTGTTTGCCCAGGTCGATCAGGTATTGGTAGCGCTCGGTCCAATCACTGAAGAAGGCAAATTCGTCGACGATTTCTTGTTGCGCTTGTTGGGCGCTGGAGGGGGCGAGGGCACTCATGGGGGGATTATCGCGCGTTTGGGGGTTTCTCGGTGTTTTGGGCCTGATTCGTCGTCCCGGCGCAGGCCGCGACCCAGTAGCGATATCGCCCGGTTGTCGCCTCGAGGCCAGCGTGCCGCCTACGCGGCGGGCGTTTCGATCGGCTGCCGCCGACCGAGTCACTTTTCTTTTGCTGGCCCAAAAGAAAAGTAACCCAAAGAAAATGGCCGAATAACGCCGGCAGCATCGTGTTGGGATAAGCCCGAACGCTTGAGGCGCGTCGTTGTGGGACAACCTCCGAGGGTACACAGCGGGTACTGCCAAGCGCTGCGCAACGCGCCCGAATCGCTGAGGACTTAAAGCGGGGCCTCGCTTCGCTTTGGCTTGGGCTCGCACGTGCCGCACTTGGTGCCGCGCCTAGCGCTTGTCTGTGGGAGCGCACCCTGTGCGCGACAGCCACGCTGCGGTGTGCCGCTCCGTAGGTTTGTCGCGCACAGGGTGCCCTCCCACAAAGAAGCCGACCGGCAAGATTGATCCGCCATCCACGAACCTGCGCCCTCCCTTGTAGGAGCGCACTTGTGCGCGACCGCAGCGCTGGGGTTTACCGCTCCGCCGGGTGTTCGCGAGGGGGGTTCTAGGAGAGGCTTTGAGGAAAGAGCGAAGGATTGGCACTTCACCTCACCCCTTCACCACACTCCACCGCGTCCCCTGCGCACCATCTTCAATGGCCACGCCCATTGCCGTGAGCTCTTCGCGAATAGCGTCGGCGCGCTTGAAATCCTTGCTGGCGCGCGCAGTGCGGCGTTCTTCCAGCAGGGCTTCGACGCGTGATGCATCCACTTCGGTGGCGCCGCTGGTCTGCTTGAACCACGCCTCGGGATCCTGCTGCAGCAGGCCGAGTACGGCGCCTGCGCCGAGCAGGGCGGCCTTGGCGTCGCGGCGTTCTTCGGCGCTGCCAGCCTGGCGCGCGGCATCAGCGAGCTGGGACAGCTCAGCGAGCGCCTGCGGAGTGTTGAGGTCGTCGCACAGGGCGGCTTCCACCGTGGCAGGAATGGGAAGGGCGCTGGTGTCCACTTCCACATCGACCAGGTCGCGCAACACGCGGTACCAGCCATCCAGGGTACTGATGGCCTGGGCGATGGCGGTGTCGGACCAGTCCAGCGGCTGGCGGTAGTGGCCGCGCAGGAGCAGCAGGCGCAGGGCTTCGGGCGCGTGTTCCTTGAGCAGTTCGTGCACCAGCATCACATTGCCCAGCGACTTGGACATCTTGCGGCCGCTGAAGGTGAGCATGCCGTTGTGCAGCCAGTAGCGTGCGAACACCTTGCCGCCGTGGGCGCAGGTGCTCTGGGCGATCTCGTTCTCGTGATGCGGGAATTGCAGGTCGACGCCGCCGGCATGGATGTCAATGGTGTCGCCCAGGTGGGCTTCGCTCATCGCCGAGCACTCGATGTGCCAGCCCGGGCGGCCGCGGCCCCAGGGGCTGTCCCAGCCGGGCAGGTCGGGGGTGGAGGGCTTCCACAGCACGAAGTCGCCGGGATTTTGCTTGTACGGGGCGATCTCGACGCGGGCGCCGGCCAGCAATTCTTCCGGATCGCGGCCCGACAGCTCGCCATACTTGGCATACGAATCCACCGAGAACAGCACGTGCCCTTCGGCGGCATAAGCATGCCCGCTGGCGATCAGGCGCTCGATCATCGCGATCATCTGCGGCATGTGAGCGGTGGCGTGCGGCTCCACGTCCGGCGGCGCAATGCCCAGCGCCGCCATGTCCTCCCGATAGGCCTGGGCGTAGCGGGTGGTGATGCTTTCGATGCCCACGCCCAGTTGTTGGGCGGCGGTGTTGATCTTGTCGTCGACGTCGGTGATGTTGCGGGCGTAGACCACCTTCGGATAATGGCGCCGCAGCAGCTTCACCAGCACGTCGAACACCACCGGCCCACGCGCGTTGCCGATGTGCACGTAGTTGTAGACGGTCGGTCCGCACAGATACATGGTGACCCGTTCCGGGTCGAGCGGGGTGAACGTTTCTACGCGGCGCGTCAGGCTGTTGTGGAGCGAAATCGGCATCGGTCGGGTGGTCCGGACGGTGGGAGCAGGCGCCAGGCGGGCGCAAGCCGGTCGCGCATCTTAACAAGCCGCAGGGGCCTCCGCTGGGGATAGGGACTGCTCTGGCAGCGGTAGGCCGGACAGGGGCAGGCAGCGTAAGAAAAGCTCTAAGCGTCGATTCAGCGTGAATTTGCTGCAATGGATGCTATGAGGTGCAGAGATGCGCCCGAATTGCTTCCTGCGGAGGTCGTAATGACCAAGTGGTTGTTCCCTGCGCTCGTGCTGTCCGTAATGACCACTGGCGTATTTGCGCAGGATGCGCGCTATCAGAATCAAAATGACGACAACACCCATTACGGTTGGGCGGATGTGCTGCGCGTCGATCCCGTGTATGGCGTGGCCCGTACCGAAGTGCCGCGCCAGGAATGCTATGACCAGCAGGTAGTCCGCCAGGCGCCCAGCCAGGGCTCGGCGGCGGGCACCATCCTGGGTGCCGTGGTCGGTGGCGTGCTGGGCAGCACGGTGGGTCACGGCAATGGCCGCACGGCGGCGACGGTGGCCGGTGCGGTCGCCGGCGGCGCGGTGGGCAACAGCGCCACCCAGTCCGGCGGTGGCGAGTACGAGTCCACCGAAACCCATTGCCGCCAGGTGGCGGCGGTGAGCGAGCAGCGCCGCATCATGGGCTACGACGTGGAATATCGTTATCGGGGCGAGGTGTACCTGTCCCGGCTCAATTACGACCCCGGCGAGCGCCTGCGCGTGCGGGTAAGCGTTTCTCCCGCCGACTGAGATCCCCGTCTATCGCCGCCTCCGGGCGGCGATTTGGTGTCGGGTGCCGCGATCAGGGGCATTCGTTGTTGCATGGCAGCGGAAATCCCGTCATCATCACGATTCAACCTCCCGGAACACCCATGTCCGCAGCCGTCTATACCGCCACTGTCCTCACTAGCGCCCGCATGGCCGCTGGGATGACGTCGCGTGCTCGCCGACCGCTGCGCCGCTTTATGGCCGGGTAGGCTGTCGCACGCGTTTCACGTGTATCGACGATAAAACCCGGCTAGCAGCCGGGTTTTTTTGTTTCCGGATTCCGACGATTGGACAAAGGCAACTTCCTCATGACGCTTCGCCACTTTCTGACCACCCAGGATTACAGTCGCGCCGAGATCGACGCGTTGCTCGAGCAGGCCGCAGCGTTCAAACGCTCGCCGCGCGGACAGCAGCTGGCCGGCAAGTCGGTGGCGCTGATGTTCTTCAATCCCTCGATGCGCACGCGTACGAGTTTTGAGCTCGGCGCCTTCCATATGGGTGGCCATGCGATCGTGCTGGCGCCGGGCAAGGACGCGTGGCCGATCGAGTTCGAGGTGGGCACGGTGATGGATGGCGACACCGAAGAGCACATCGCCGAAGTGGCCCGCGTGCTGTCGCGTTACGTCGATTTGATCGCCGTACGCGCCTTCCCGAAATTCCAGGACTGGGCGGTGGATCGCCAGGACAACGTGATCAAGGCGTTCGCCAAGTACGCCACGGTGCCGGTGATCAACATGGAAACCATCACCCACCCGTGCCAGGAGCTCGCCCACGCGCTGGCGATGAAGGAACACCTGGGCAGCCTGCAGAACAAGAAGTACGTGCTCACCTGGACCTACCACCCCAAGCCGCTCAACACGGCGGTGGCCAATTCCGCGCTGCTGATCGCCACCAAGATGGGCATGGACGTGACCTTGCTGTGCCCCACGCCAGACTACGTGCTCGATGAGCGCTATATGGAATTCGGCTATCAGAACGCCAGGGAAAACGGCGGTTCGCTGAAGGTGAGCCACAACATCGAAGAAGCCTATAGCGGTGCCGACGTGGTGTACGCCAAGAGCTGGGGCGCGCTACCGTTCTTCGGCCGCTGGGAGCAGGAAAAGCCGATCCGCGATGCACACAAGCACTTCATCGTGGACGAGCAGAAGATGGCCTTGACCAACAACGGTCTCTTCAGCCATTGCCTGCCGTTGCGCCGCAATATCAAGGCCACCGACGCTGTGATGGATTCGCCCGCGTGCATCGCCATCGATGAAGCCGAAAACCGCCTGCACGTGCAGAAGGCGGTGATGGCTTCGTTGATCGGCCAGGCCTGAGCATGTACCAGCCCGCGCACTTCAAGCAGACGGACAGCGAGGCGCTGCACGCGCTGATGCGTGCGTACCCGTTCGCCACCGTGGTGGTGCAGGGCGACGACGGCCTCGCAGCGAATCATCTGCCGATTGAACTGGTGGATGGAAAATTGCACGGCCATGTCGCGCGCGGCAATGAACTGGCGCGCTTGGACGGGGCCGAAGTGCTGGTGATCTTTCGCGGTCCGGACGGCTATATCAGTCCCAATTGGTATCCGAGCAAGCAGGAAACCCATCGCGAAGTGCCCACCTGGAACTACGCCGTGGTGCATGTGCATGGTCATCTGCGTGTGATCGAGGACGCCACCTGGCTGCGCCAGTTGCTGGAGCGTCTGACCGATCGTCACGAGGCCGGTCTTCCGGCGCCCTGGCACGTCTCCGACGCGCCGGAAGATCACATCGAGAAGATGCTGCGCGCCATCTCCGGGCTGGAAATTTCCGTCGAGCGCATCGAAGGCAAGTTCAAGTTGAACCAGAACCACCCGGCGGCGAATCGCGCCGGTGTGGTGGCTGGCCTCGGGCAACGCGCTGGTCGCGGCGATGCGGAGCTGGCCGATCTCATGTCCAAGCAAGAAGAGGGAAGGTCGTGAGCCACACGCATCAGCATCACTACAAGGTCGACGTGACCTGGACTGGCAATCAGGGCACCGGCACCAAGACTTACCAGGGCTATGGTCGCGATCACGAGATTCGCATCGAGGGCAAGCCGACCATCGAGGGCTCGTCCGATCCGATGTTTCGCGGCGATGCCAGCAAGGTCAACCCGGAAGACATGCTGGTGACGGCACTGTCTACCTGTCACATGCTGTCCTACCTGCATCAGGCGGTGTTGGCAGGCGTAGTGGTGACGGCATACACCGATAGCGCCGAAGGCACGATGGAGACCGACACGCATGGCGGTCACTTCACCGAAGTGGTGTTGCATCCGGTGGTCACCATCACCGCCGACAGCGATCCGGCCAAGGCCGAGGCCGCGCACGACGCTGCGCACCACGGCTGCTTTATCGCCAATTCCGTGAATTTTCCGGTGCGCGTGGAACCGCGCATCGTGGTTGAATCAAAGTAATCCATTATCCGTTTAGCCTTCCATCTCAGGATTCGCAAGTCATGAGCAAAGACATCGTTCTCGCCTTCTCCGGTGGCCTCGACACCAGCTTCTGCGTGCCTTACCTCAAGGAGCGCGGCTGGGCCGTGCATACCGTGTTCGCCGATACCGGCGGCGTGGATGCCGAGGAGCGCGCCTATATCGAACAGCGCGCCAAGGAACTGGGCGTGGCCAGCCATGTCACCGTCGACGGCGGTCCGGCGATCTGGAACGGTTTCGTCAAGCCGTTCGTGCAGGCGGGCGAGGCCTACCAGGGCCAGTATCCGCTGCTGGTGTCCGACCGCTACCTGATCGTGGACGCTGCCATTGCGCGCGCCAAGGAACTGGGCACCAAGGCGATTGCGCATGGCTGCACCGGCATGGGCAACGATCAGGTCCGCTTCGACCTGGCCGTGAAGGCGCTGGGTGACTACCAGATCGTGGCGCCGATCCGCGAGATCCAGAAGGAACACACCCAGACGCGCGCCTATGAGCAGGCCTATCTGGAGGAGCGCGGCTTCGAAGTGCGCGCCAAGCAGAAGAGCTACACCATCAACGAGAACCTGCTGGGCGTGACGCTGTCCGGCGGCGAGATCGACCATTGGAAGACGCCGGGCGAAGGCGCCCGTGGCTGGTGCAAGCCGCGCGCCGAATGGCCGTCTGAAAAGCTCACCGTCACCCTTGGTTTCGAAAAGGGTGAGGCGGTGTCGCTCAATGGCCAGAAACTGCCGGGCGACAAGCTGCTGGCCAAGCTCAACGAGCTGTTCGCGCCCTACGGCGTGGGCCGCGGCATGTACACCGGCGACACCACCATCGGCCTGAAGGGTCGCATCGTGTATGAAGCGCCGGGCCTGATCTCGCTGCTCGCCGCGCACCGCGCACTGGAAGAAGCCGTGCTGACCAAGCAGCAGAACCGCTTCAAGCCGGAAGTGGCGCGCAAGTGGGTGGAAGTGGTGTACGAAGGCTTCTTCCACGATCCGATCAAGACCGATCTGGAGGCGTTCCTTTCGTCCAGCCAGAGCCAGGTCAACGGTGAAGTGGTGCTGGAAACTTCCGGCGCTCAGGTGACGGCGGTGGAAGTGCGCTCGCCGCACATCCTCAACGCCAAGGGCGCCACCTATGCGCAGTCTGCGGATTGGGGTGTGGAGGAAGCCGAAGGCTTCATCAAGCTGTTCGGCATGAGCAGCACGCTGTGGGCTGAAATCAACCGTAGCTGATCGTGCGACGCGTCGTCCCGGCATGTGCCGGGGCGACGGTTTCGTCGTGACATTCCAGACACCACCAGACGGATCGCATGAGCGCACTACTGGACGACACTCTTCGACATCTACGCGCGCTGGTCGGCTACGACACGCGCAACCCGCCGCGCGAGATCGGCACGGGCGGCATTTTCGATTATCTGCGGGAAAACCTGCCGGGCTTCGACGTATCCGTGACTGACTACGGCGCTGGCGCCGTCACGCTTTACGCCGTGCGCGGCAAGCCGAAGGTGCTGTTCAACGTGCACCTCGATACCGTGCCCGATTCGCCGCACTGGACGGCGAGCCCGCATGAGCTGCGCTTGACTGAAGACCGGGCGATCGGGCTGGGTGCTTGCGATATCAAGGGCGCTGCTGCTGCGCTCGTTGCGGTCGCGAACGTCACCCGCGGCGATATGGCCTTGCTGTTGTCCACCGATGAAGAAGCGAACGACCCGCGTTGCATCGCCGGCTTCCTCAAGGACAAGCCGGCTTACGACGCCATCATCGTGGCCGAGCCGACCAAGGGCGAAGCCGTGCTCGCGCATCGTGGCATCCATTCGGTGCAAATGCGCTTCAAGGGCAGTGCCGGTCACGCCTCGGGCGAGCAGAAGCCCAGCGACAGCGCGGTGCACCAGGCGGTGCGCTGGGGTGCTGCTGCGCTCGACTACGTGGAAAAGCAGGCGCACGAGCGCTTTGGCGGCCTCACGGGTCTGCGCTTCAACATCGGTCGCGTCGACGGCGGCATCAAGGCCAACATGATTGCGCCGTCCGCCGATGTGCGTTTCGGCTTCCGTCCGTTGCCGACCATGGCGCCTGACCAGCTGCTGGAGACCTTCCGCACGCTGGTGGAGCCGCAGCCGGTGGAGTTCCAGGAACTGTTTCGCGGCGACTCGTTGCCTGCAGGCGACACGGCCACGGCCGAAGCACGCCGCCTGGCCGCACGCGATCTGGCCGATGAGCTGAATATCCCGATCGGCAATGCCGTGGACTTCTGGACCGAAGCGGCGCTGTTCTCCGCGGCCGGCTACATCAGCTTTGTGTACGGCCCAGGGGACATCGCCCAGGCGCATACCGCTGACGAGTGGGTCGCGCTGGATCAATTGCAGCATTACGCCGACACCATTTACCGCATCATCGATAAGAGCTAAGACCGAAGTGGAAGCCCACAAGCACACAAGGAAAACCATCGTTCGCCTGCTTTCGAGCATGGGTAGCGCGAAGGAGATCCAGCAATACCTCAAGCGTTTCTCGCAGTTGGACGCCAAGCGCTTCGCCGTGGTGAAGGTTGGCGGCGCGGTGCTGCGCGATGATCTGCCCGCGCTTACCTCGTCGCTCACCTTCCTGCAGCAGGTAGGCCTGACGCCGATCGTGCTGCACGGCGCCGGCCCGCAGCTGGACGAAGAGCTGTCGGCCGCGGGCATCGAGAAGCACACCGTGAACGGCTTGCGCGTGACCACGCCCAAGGCCTTGTCCATCGTGCGCAAGGTGTTCCAGGAGCAGAACCTGCGCCTGGTCGAAGCCCTGCAGACCATGGATACGCGCGCCACTTCGGTGCCGTCGGGCGTGTTCACGGCCAGCTATATCGACCGCGATACCTATGGCCTGGTCGGCAAGGTCAGCCAGATCAACCTGGCGCCGATCGAGGCGAGCCTGCGTGCCGGTTCGATTCCGGTGATCGCCAGCCTGGGCGAAACCGAAGAGGGCCAGATCCTCAACGTCAACGCCGACTTTGCCGCCAACGAACTGGTGCGCGTGCTGCAGCCGTACAAGATCGTGTTTCTCACCGGCACGGGCGGTCTGCTGGACGATCAGGGCAAGATCATCGACTCGATCAACCTGAGCACGGAATTCGAGCACCTGATGTCGCAGCCGTGGATCAACGGCGGCATGCGTCTGAAGATCGAACAGATTGCCGACCTGTTGAATGATCTGCCGCTGACCTCGTCGGTGTCGATCACCAAGCCCTCTGAGCTGGCCAAGGAACTGTTCACCCACAAGGGTTCGGGCACCCTGGTCCGCCGCGGCGAAAAGGTGAAGCGTTTCGAGTCGTGGGAAGGTATCGATCTGGGTCGCATGCGCGAGCTGATCGAATCGAGCTTCGGCCGCACCCTGGTGCCCGATTACTTCGAGCGCACTAAGCCTTTCCGTGTCTACGTGAGTGAAAACTATCGCACCGCGATGATACTCACCATGGAAGAGGGTCTGCCGTATCTGGACAAGTTCGCCGTGCTCGACGATGCGCAGGGCGAAGGCCTGGGTCGCGCGGTGTGGCAGGTGATGCGCGAGGAGAATCCGCAGCTGTTCTGGCGCTCGCGTCACGGCAACAGCGTGAACCATTTCTATTACGCCGAATCGGACGGCTGCCTCAAGCAGCCGAGCTGGAAAGTGTTCTGGTACGGCCTCGACGACTTCGACACGATCGCCCGCTGCGTGGCCCATTGCGCGCAGCGCCTGCCGACCCTGGTGGATTGAATCATGAGCACGACTCGACATCGCATTGGCATCGTGGGCGCGCGCGGCCACACCGGCGCCGAACTGATCCGCCTGGTGGCGGCGCATCCGTCGCTGGAGCTGGCCTTCGTTTCTTCGCGCGAGCTGGATGGCCAGCGCGTGGCCGATCATGTGGACGGCTACACCGGCGAGTTGCGCTACACCAACCTCGATGCCGAGGCCGTGGCGGCGCAGCAGGCGGACGTGGTGGTGCTCGCCTTGCCCAACGGCAAGGCGGCGCCTTATGTCGAGGCGATCGACAAGGCCAAGCCGGATACGCTGATCGTCGACCTCTCGGCCGACTATCGTTTCAACGAGAAGTGGTACTACGGTCTGCCCGAACTCACCCGCCAGTTGTGGCGTGGCGAGAAGCGCATCAGCAATCCGGGCTGCTATGCCACCGCCATCCAGCTTTCCATTGCGCCGTTGAAAGACCTGCTCGCCGCGCCGCCAGTGAGTTTCGGTGTGTCCGGCTACTCCGGCGCGGGCACCACGCCCTCGGACAAGAACAATCCGGAAAAACTGCGCGACAACCTGATGCCGTACTCGCTTACCGGCCATATGCACGAGAAGGAGGCGAGCCGCCATCTCAATGTGCCGGTGGAATTCATGCCGCATGTGGCGCCGCACTTCCGTGGCCTGACGGTCACCACCAACCTCTACCTGGCGCGTCCCGTGGCACGTGAGGACATCGTCAAGCGCTTCAACGGCGCCTATGAGGGCGAGAAGCTGGTGCATGTGGTGGATGAGGCGCCCTGGGTCAGCCAGATCGCCAACAAACATCACGTCGATATCGGCGGTTTCGCGGTGTCCAACGACGGCAAGCGCGTGGTGGTGGTGGCGACGCTGGACAACCTGTTGAAAGGTGCGGCGACGCAGGCCATGCAGAACATCAATCGCGCCATTGGCGTGGACGAGTACACCGCGATTCCGACCACTTGATCGTCATTCCGGCTTGCTCCGGACGTGCAAAAGATAGCGTCACACAACGATTGCAGGATTCCCCGATGACCCAACCCCTCTGGCAAAAATCCAACATCAAGATCGACGCCCGCATCATGGCGTTTCTTGCCGGCGACGACGTGCTGCTGGACCGCGAGTTTTTCCTGCACGACATCACTGCCAGCAAGGCGCATGTCGAAGGTCTGGCCAATATCGGCGTGGTCAGCGCTGACGAAGCTGCCGCGCTCAAGCGTGAGTTGGATGCTCTGGCTGAGGATTTCCGTACCGGGTCGTTCGTGCTGGACGATCGCTATGAGGATGGCCATTCGGCGATCGAGGCACGCCTTACCGAGCGCCTCGGCGATGCCGGCCGCCGCGTACACACCGGCCGCAGCCGCAACGATCAGATCCTGGTCGCCACGCGCCTGTGGCTGAAGGAACAGCTGGCCGCGCTTGAGCAGCATTGCCGCGCCATTGCGCAAGTCTGCCTCGATCGTGCCGCGCAGCCGGCAGTCCCGCTGCCGGGCTATACGCATCTGCAGCGCGCGGTGGTGTCGTCCACCGGCATGTGGTTTGCCGGTTTTGCCGAGGGTTTTATCGACAACGCGCTGCGTGCGAAGCAGACGGCGCTGCTGATCGATGCCAATCCGCTGGGTACCGCCGCGGGCTATGGCGTCAACTTGAAGCTGGATCGCGAACACACCACGCAGGCGCTGGGCTTTGCCCGCATGCAGGTGTCGCCGATCTATGCGCAGCTCTCGCGAGGCAAGTTCGAGATGGCCGTGCTTGAGGCGATTGCCGGTGCGCTGCTGGATGTGCGCCGCATGGCGTGGGATCTGTCGCTGTTCACCACCGCCGAGTTCAACTTCGTCAAGCTGCCGTCCGAATACACCACCGGCAGCTCGATCATGCCGAACAAGCGCAATCCGGATGTCGTCGAGCTGTTGCGCGCCAGCTATGCCAGCGTGGCTGCTGCGCGCACCGAGATCGAGCAGCTGCTCTCGCTGCCGTCGGGCTACCAGCGCGACCTGCAGTTCTCCAAGGGCTCGCTGTTCCATGGCTGCCGTCACGGCCTGGCCGCTTTGGAGCTGGTGCCGGATCTGCTGGCCCGCATGGAGTGGAACGAGCCGGCCATGCGAGCCGCGATCGAGCCGGCCATGTACGCCACCGACGTGGCGATCGAGCAGGCCGCCGCCGGTGTGCCGTTCCGCGACGCCTATCGGGCAGCGGCCGATGCCGCCGCCTCGGCAGGTGCAGGGCGCACGCCCGAGGGCAGCCTGGCCGCTCGCGTGTCGCCCGGTTCCGGCAACGACCTGCGCCTGGACGAATTGCGCGCTAGACTCAGCCATCTGGACGGCTAAACGGTGAGCGGCATGAAGACCGACAGTACGGGAAGTGCCGAACCATGAACGAGGGGCAGCGCACGCAGGTTTCTCCGCAGGCGCTGCCTTCCTGGCGTCGTGCCGTGTTGAAGGTCGGCAGCAATCTGCTCGCAGCCGATGGCGGCGGTCTCACTGCGGCCTATGCCGCAACGCTGGCGGATTTCATCCAGGCGAGCCGCGAGGCGGGCCGTCAGGTGGTGCTGGTGTCGTCCGGCGCGGTGGCGGCGGGGCGGGCGCAGCTGCGGGCGCATGCGCCCAGTGGCGGTGATCTGGCGGCGCGCCAGGCGCTTGCCGCGTTGGGCCAGGCGCCCATGATTGCGTTGTGGCAATCGCTCAGCACGCGTCCGGTGGCCCAGGTGCTGCTGACCCATGACGACCTGCGTAGCCGTCGCCGCTACCTCAATGCCCGCACCACGCTACGCGAGCTGCTGGCGCTCGACGTATTGCCGGTGGTGAACGAGAACGACACGGTCGCAGTCGATGAGTTGAAGCTGGGCGACAACGACAATCTTGCCGCCATCGTTGCCGCCCTGGTCGACGCTGACCTGCTGCTGATTGCTTCCGATATCGATGCGCTTTATACGGCCGATCCGCGCCGCGATCCCGCAGCGTTGCCCGTCCTGAGAGTGGAAGCGCTGACCCCCGAGATCCTGGCCATGGCGGGCGGCAGCGGTAGTGCGGTCGGTACGGGTGGCATGCACACCAAGCTTGAGGCGGCGTCCAAGGCCGGCGCTGCAGGCATCCCCACGGCGCTGTTCAGTGGCCGCAACCCGGTCGCGGTGCAGGCGCTCGCCAACGGTGAACTACACGGTACTTTCTTTGCCGCTGGGCGCAGTCGCATGCAGGCGCGCAAATACTGGCTGCGCCATGCACCCGCGGCCCCGGGAGGCATCCAGGTGGACGCCGGTGCGGTACGTGCTCTTGCCGGTGGGCGAGCGTCCCTTTTGCCGGGCGGAGTGCGTGCTGTGAACGGCGATTTCCATCGGGGTGACTTGGTCGAGATCGTCGACGAGCAGGGGCGTGCGATTGCGCGGGGGCTGAGCCAGTACGGCGCCGGCGAAGTGAAGCGTCTGGCAGGGCGACATAGCCGCGACATCGAAACCGTATTGGGCTACAGCTACGGCGCAGAAATCGTGCATCGTGATGATCTCGCCACCACGGCAGACATCGAGACCACCGGAGATATCGACGCATGAGCGACATCCGTTCGTTGGCGCTGGCCTGCCGCGACGCGGTGCCGGCGTTGGCCATGCTCGATACGCCAACCAAGCGCGCACTGTTGAATGACATGGCGGGTGCGCTTGAGCGCCGCATAGACGAGGTGCTTGGCGCGAATGCGCAGGACATGCAACACGCCGCCGGCAAAGGCCTGCAGGGTGCCATGCTGGATCGCCTGCGGCTCGACCCGGCCCGCGTTGCCGGTATCGCCCAGGCCTTGCGCGACGTGGCGCAGCTGCCCGATCCGGTGGGCGTCGTCACGCGACAGGAGACGCTTGCCAATGGCGTCACTGTGGAGCGCGTGCGCATACCGCTTGGCGTGATCGCGATGATCTACGAAGCGCGTCCCAACGTCACCGCCGATGCTGCGGCGTTGTGCCTGATGGCTGGCAACGCGGTGATCCTGCGCGGCGGTTCCGAAGCCATCCAATCCAATCGCGCCATCGCTGCCGCGTTGCACGAGGCGCTCGGCGCGCACGGCTTGCCGACGGCGGCCGTCACCTTGGTGGAAGATCTCAGCCGCGAGACGATGGTGTCGCTGCTGCAGTTGAGCGATCTGGTCGATCTCGCCATCCCGCGCGGCGGCGAGGGCCTGATCCGCTTCGTGACCGAGCACGCGCGCGTGCCGGTGATCAAGCACTACAAGGGCGTGTGTCACCTGTATGTGGATCGCCTTGCCGATCTGGCGCTGGCTTTGAATCTGCTGATCGATGGCAAGACGTCGCGTCCCGGCGTGTGCAATGCGCTGGAGACGGTGCTGGTGCATCGCGATGTGGCAGACGCCTTCCTGCCTCGGGCTGCAGCTGCTCTGCGCGAACGTGGCGTTGAGTTGCGCGGCGATCAAGCGACCCGCGCGCTGGTGCCCGAAGCGAATCCTGCCGGCGAAGACGATTACGCGGCCGAATTCCTCGACCTGATCATCGCGCTACGCGTCGTGGACAGTCTCGATGAGGCGATCGCGCATATTCACCGCTACGGCTCCGATCACACTGAGGTCATTGCCACCAGCGATGCGTCGACGGCGCAGCGTTTCGTGCAGTCACTGCGTTCGGCGGTGGTGATGGTCAATGCGTCGTCGCGTTTTTCCGATGGCGGGCAGCTGGGGCTGGGGGCGGAGATCGGCATCTCCACCACGCGCCTGCATGCGTACGGGCCGATGGGCGCGGAGTCGCTCACGATCGAGCGATTTGTGGTGCGTGGGGAAGGGCAGGTGCGGCACCCGGAGAGCCGTATCCCTTAAATTGTGGGAGCGCACCCTGTGCGCGACTGGGACTTGAGGCAAGGTCAGTCGCGCACAGGGTGCGCTCCCACAGGGGAGGGGAGAGGGGGCGCTTACTTCGCAGGCTCGATTGGCCGATGGTCGTAACTCACCACGCGCGTCAGCTGCCACCGACCATTCTGGTAGCGCCAGATATGGAAGAACTTGCCCATGCCTTCGCACTTGCCGGACTCAAGTTGGCAGAACTTGTGGGTACCGATCTCGATCGCGCCGTAATCCTTGATCGGATACACCTCGATGCTGCCGACCAGTTCTCGGCGCACCTTGTGGCAGATATTGCGCCGGGTCGCATCGACGATGGCGTCGCGCGAGGTCATCAGCCCACCCTTGTCGTGGTAGAACTCGACGTCATCGCTGAAGTACTCGCCAAAGGTCTTCAGGTCGCAGTGGTTGTAGGCGTCGAAGACCTTGCTGTCGAGCGAAGCGATGGTGCGGGTCAGTTCGTCGCCAGAGGGGATGGCGGCAGGTGTTTGGGCATAGGCCAGGCAGGCGGCCATCGGTAGGGCGATCAGGCCGATCAGACGGACGAGCAGTGCGTTGCGCATGGCCATTCCTTGTCGTGGATGCGGCCATCATGGCTCAACCGACCAGTCCTCGCATCCATGCCTTATGGATGGACGTCCGTCTGCCCTTGGCGTTCAACGCGATTTCGGCCGCCGCGACATCACTGCCTTGAGCTGCTCCAGCAACAGGGCAACGGGGGCTTCCAGGCGGGGTGGCAGGGCGCGGTGAACCAGCCAGGCGATCATGTCCAGCTCGAAGTCGGTGACGGTGACGAGCTTCAATTGACTGCGATAACTGCTCGCGGCCAACAGATCGGGCGTGATGATGCCGATACCTGCGCCACGCGCGACCAGGGATAGCTGCAGATCCGCCCCGAACGCTTCCACACCCACGTTGCACGGCAGTCCGCGTTCTTCCATGGCTCGCCGCAGGGTGGAGCGCATGCCGCAACCGTTCTGGCTCAGCACCCAGGGAAACTCAGCGAGATCCTTGAGCGTGGCGCGCGCACGCAGGCCCAGCGAAGGTGCGGCGACGATGCGCAAGGGTTGGCGATCGAAGGCGTGGGTGGTCATGCTCGCCGGTGGCGGCGTGTGCTCGGACAGCACCACGGCAGCAGCATCCAGCAAGCCTGTTTCCACCTGCTCAACCAGGCCGGGCGACCAAGCCGAATGTATGCGCAGCGCGAGGCCGGGATAGCGCGAGCGGAGCAGGTCGATCGGCGTGGTGAGTGCGCGCTCCGCCAGGAACGGTGGCATGCCCAGCCGCAATTCGCCGGAAGGCTCGGTGTCGGCGCGTGCCAGCGCGAGCAGGTCGGCTTCCGCGTGCAGCAGGTCGCGACCCTTCTGGTAGATCTCGCGTCCCGCCGCGGTCGGGCGCAGGGGCTTGGACTGGCGATCCAGCAACTCGATGCCCAGCAAGGCCTCCAGGCTTTGCACGCGACGCGTCACGCCGGGTTGGGTGAGGTGCAGTTGTGCTGCCGCCTGGACGATGGAGCCGGTGTCCACGACCGCGATAAACGCCCTGACATCCCGCGTGTTCATGCCCGATGATCCTGCCAAGTATGCGAAGTGCGCATGAAAACTATGATGATTATTCACTGTCATCATGATGCCAGGGTATTTAGCATCGCAGGCCTATCGATTGGCAAGGCCCAGACATGCAATACCTCTCCCGACGCCGTATCGATGCCGTGCCCAACGAGGTGCCCTCCGAGCTCACCACGCCCTTGACCCTGCTGTTCGCCTTCGCGGTGGGCGTGATCATCATCAACCTCACGGCGGCGCAGCCCCTGGCTGGCCCGGTGGCGCGCGCGATGCACCTGCGCCCGTCGCTCACCGGCCTGGTCGCGATGCTGCCGCAGCTGGGTTACGCCGTCGGCATGTTGTTCCTCGTGCCCTTGGCGGATATGTTCGAGAACCGTCGCCTGACCACGATCACGCTGCTGGCCTGCGCGTTGGCGCTGGGCGCTGCGGCGCTGGCGCAGCAGGCGTGGTGGTTGTTGCTGGCCGTGTGCCTGGCCGGGGCCACGTCGTGCGCGATCCAGATCCTGGTCCCGCTGGCCGCAGCGATGGCGAGGCCCGAGCATCGCGGCAGCGCCGTGGGCAACGTAATGAGCGGCGTGATGCTCGGCATTCTGTTGTCGCGTCCGTTCGCCAGCCTGGTGGAAGGCGCGTGGGGCTGGCGTGCGTGCTACGGCTTGCTAGGCGTGTTCGACGGCTTGCTCGCCCTGGCGCTGTGGTTCGCGCTGCCGCGGCGACAGCCGCCGGTGCATACCTCGTATCGCGGGCTGATCGCGTCGCTGTGGACGCTGTGGCGCGATGAACCGGTGTTGCGTCGCTACGCTGTCTCGGCGGCGATCATGATGGCGGCCTTCAGTGCATTCTGGACCGGCATCGCGCTGCGCCTGGTGCAGGCACCGTTTCTACTCGATAGCCGCAGCCTGGCGTGGTTCGCTCTCGCTGGTGTGGCCGGCACGGTGGTGGCACCGTTGGCAGGCAAGGCGGGCGATCGCGGTCATAGCGCGGTGGGCATGCCGATCTCTCACGTCGTGGCGACAGCAGGCTTCGTGCTTGCTGGGATCGCTGGCGCGGGCTGGTTCGGCATGAATGTGATGCAACATCCGTTGTTGGCGCTGGGCCTGCTGGTGCTGGCGGCCATCGTGATCGATGCCGGCGCCATCGGTGATCAGACGCTGGGGCGGCGTGCGATCAACATGCTTGATCCGGCCGCGCGCAGCCGACTCAATGGCTTGTTCGTCGGCGTGTTCTTCATCGGTGGTGGCGGGGGCGCAGTCGTTGCTGGCAGCGCATGGGCTGCGGCGGGATGGACAGGCGTGTGCTGCGTCGCCCTGGTCCTGTGCGTGCTGGCCTTTGCGCTCGACGCGACGACATGGCGCGGCATGCGCCGCGCCGCCTGATCAGCCGCGCTGCGCCCAGCGGCGCGTGGCTTCGACGAACGCCACGCAGTCGGCAAACTGGTTGTACAGCGGCGTCGGCGAAATGCGGATCACATCGGGCTCGCGCCAGTCGCCGATGATGCCGTGCTCCACCAGATCATCGAACAGTGCGCGACCACGGGCGCGGCCACCGAGCACGCGGATGGACAGCTGCGACCCGCGACGCGACGGATCGCTCGGCGTCACCACTTCCAGCACGTCGCTCAACTGGGATTGCACCAGCCATTCCAGATAAGCGGTGAGCCGCAGCGATTTCTCGCGCAGCCTGCCCATGCCGGCGCGGCGGAAGATTTCCAGCGACACGCGCAGCGGCGCCAGCGCGAGGATCGGCGGATTGCTCAGCTGCCAGCCATCGGCGCCATAGGTGGGCACGAACTGCGGACCCATCTGGAAACGCGAGGTTTTGTCGTGTCCCCACCAGCCGGCGAAGCGCGGCAGGGTGGTGCGTGCGTGGCGCTCATGCACGAACGCGCCGCCGACCGCGCCCGGGCCGCTGTTGAGGTATTTGTAGCTGCACCAGATGGCGAAATCCGCGCCGCTGTCGTGCAACTGCAGCGGCAGATTGCCCACGGCATGCGCCAGGTCGAAACCCACCATGCAGCCGTGGCGATTGGCCAGACGCGTGATCGCAGCGAGGTCGAAGGCCTGACCCGTGCGGTACTGCACGCCCGGCAGCATCACCAGCGCAATGCGCGAACCATGTTCGGCCAGCACGCGTTCGATGGCGTCCATCGAGATCACGCCGTTGGCCTCGTCGCCCTGCAGCTCGATCAGCGAGGTGGCCGGATCGTAGCCATGGAAACGCACCTGCGATTCCACCGCATAACGATCGGTGGGAAACGAGCCCGCTTCGATCAGGATGGCGTGCCGCTCCGGCGTGGGCCGATAAAAGCTCACCATCATCAGGTGCAGGTTCACGCCCAGGGTGTTCATCGCCACCACTTCGGACGGCTGCGCACCCACGACGCTGGCGAGGTCGTCGCGCACGAACTCGTGATAATCCATCCACGGCAAGTCGCCGCGAAAGTGGCCTTCCACCGCCTGATCGGCCCAGGAGTCGAGCTCGGCGCTCAGCGCAGGGCGCACGGCACGCGGCTGCAGGCCCAGCGAATTGCCGCAGAAATAGTGGCCGTCGCGGCCCTCGTGCCTGGGTATCAGGAATTCGTCGCGGAAGCCGCGCAGCGGATCGGCGGCATCCTGGGTCTGCGCCCAGGCGAGGGTGGCTTCGAACGGAGCGGACATCGGGAATCTCTTGCTGAAGCGTCGCGCCCAGCGCGGGCACGACGTGGATGACGACTTACTTCATGCGTGCGGCGATGGCGTCGCAGCCCTTGTCGAACGCAGCGCGCCACGCTGCGCCGGCCTGGCCTTGCGCGGGACGCACGCAACGCAGCTGGATGGCATGGCTGTCCTTGAACCAGTAGCGCTCGCTATAGCTGTACTGCGCGCCGTTTTCCTGCGCCGTATAGACGAAGTTGTCCGGCGTGCCGCCGCTGGCGGCCTGGTAGCCGGTCAGGGCCTTGGCCTTGCCCATGGCGCCGCTCACGTACTGCTGGAACTCGCCGGCATTGCCCACCTGCTTCACCGTGACGCTGATACGGGCGAGGCTGCTGGCGCCGTTGGGCGAGGGGTCGGGTACCTGGAACACGCGTACTTCCGGATCGCCCTGCGTTTCCATGATGCCCATCCACTGGTCGGGCGTGCTGAAGGTGACGCTGCCGCCGGCCATGCTGACATCAGCGGCGTGGGCGGTTCCGGCCAACACGAGGGCGCCGGCGATAACCAAAGTGCGGAACAAGCTCATGCCTTTTCCTGTGCGTGAGGGTGAGGTTCGAAACGCTGCAGCGGCAGCCCCAGCCATTCCAGGGCGGTGCCGTGGAAGAGTCGCGCGCGGTCGTGGTCGTCGAGCCCGAGTGACTCGATGCCGCTGCCCGGATGCTGCTCCCCCAGCGGGAAAGGATAGTCGGTCCCCAGCATCACGCGATCGACCCCTGTCACATCCAGGAGATAGCGCAGGGCGGCCGGGTCGTGCACGCAGGAGTCGAAAAACAGGCGTTGCAGGTATTCGCGAGGATTGCGCGGGTTGTCCGTGGCGACCAGGTCGGGGCGCATGCGGAAGCCGTGCTCGATGCGGCCGATGGTCCACGGGAAGCTGCCGCCGCCATGGGCCAGCATCACACGCAGCCGCGGCAGGCGCTCCAGCACGCCGCCAAATACCAGGCAGCAGGCCGCGCGCGACTGTTCGGCCGGCATGCCCACCAGCCAGGGCAGCCAGTACTTGGGCATGCTGGCAGCGCCCATCATGTCCCAGGGATGCACCATCACCGCGGCGCCCAGGTCGGCGGCTGCCTCGAAGAAGGGAAACAGTTCGGGGGCGTCCAGGTTCCAATCGTTGCAGTGCGAACCGACCTGCACGCCCTGCAGGCCCAGTTCGTCGATGCAGCGCTCCAGCTCGCGGATGGCCAGGTCGGGCGACTGCAGCGGCACCGTGCCGATGCCGGCGTAGTGACGCGGATGGTCGTTGCAGATGCGCGCCGTCTCGTCGTTCAGATGGCGGTGCAGTTCCAGCGCCTGATAGCCGGGCGCCCAATACGAGAACAGCACGGGTACGGTGGAGACCACCTGCACGCTGACGTCGAAGCGGGCGTAGTCGTCGATGCGCTGTTGTGCGTCGAACGCCGAGTCCCATACCTCTCTGAAGAACTTGCCATCCTTGTAGATGCGATGGCGCCCGTCGTTGTGGATCATCACCGGAAAGCGCTCGTCGCCGAACTTGGCGGCGAGGTTGGGCCAGTCGCGGGGGAGGATATGGGCGTGCGTGTCGATTTTGAGCATGCGCCGAGTGTAAGTCAGGGGCGCGGTGCCGTCTCGGCGCGGTGCAGCGTAAAACGCCGTCCGGGGGGGGCGGGCGGCCCGACTCAGCTGTGGCGAGATTCCTGCCGGCTGAACTTAGGCCCGATTGCACATGCAAGCCGTCACGGCTGGCGGCATGATGGCGAGCGCGACGACGTCCGCAGCCATCGGAGGCAACATGAAGTTTCTGGTCATGATCTATAACGACGACAGCCTGCTCGAGGCCCTGCCGCCGGGTGAGTTCGACACGATGATGCACGGCTGCTTCGTCCATGCCGACGAACTGCGCGCCGAAGGCCATCTGCTCGATTCCATGCAGCTTGAACCGCCGGCCCAGGCGAAATCGCTGCGCATGCGCGACAACACCATGAGTGTGATGGACGGCCCGTTTGCCGAAGCGAAGGAATACCTCGGCGGCTTCAACCTGATCGAGGCGGCCGACATGGCCGAGGCCGTGCGCATCGCCGCGGAATTTCCGTGGGCGCGCACGGGTCGCATCGAAGTGCGGCCGGTGCGGGATATCGATGCCGTGCGCCGGCGCGTCGGGGCGTAAAGCGTAACCCGTGTGGGAGCGCACCCTGTGCGCGACCGCGGAGCCTCGCCGCCACCTCTTCGCTGGGCCGTCGCGCACAGGGTGCGCTCCCACAATGAAAGCGTGGCGCCTGGCGTTTATGGAGCCCTTGTAGGAGCGCACCTTGTGCGCGACCGCGGAGCTGCGCCGCTACCTCTTTGTTGGGCCGTCGCGCACAGGGTGCGCTCCCACAATGAAAGCGTGGCGCCTGGCGTTTACGGAGCCCTTGTGGGAGCGCACCTTGTGCGCGACCGCGGAGCCTCACCGCTGCCTCTTCGCTGGGCCGTCGCGCACAGGGTGCGCTCCCACAATGCAAGCGTGGCGCCTGGCGTTTACGGAGCCCTTGTAGGAGCGCACCTTGTGCGCGACCGCGGAGCTGCGCCGCTACCTCTTCGCTGGGCCGTCGCGCACAGGGTGCGCTCCCACAAGGTGTGGCTCGCTCGGTCAGGCCGTCGCCGTCGACTTGCTATGGCTGCGTCCGGTGATATGCGCCAGCGTATTCACGTTATCCACCAGCCGATCACTGATGCGCGCGAGCAGCTCGGCGGCCTGGCGGTCTTCCGCCATGTTGAGCAGCGCAGCCAGGGTGCGTTGCAGGCCGCGCAGATCGGGCAGCTGCTCCGGCGCACGCTGCGTGCGCAAGGCCGAAGCGACTTCATGCAGAGCCTTGGCGCTGTGGTCGACGAACGCGCACATTTCCGCCGTTTCCGGCAGGCTGTGGTGATCATCGATCAGCGCCTCCAGCGTCATCGCCGTGCGGGCCAGGCGATTGCCGTTGGCGAACAGCGCGTTGGCCAGTTCCAGCAGGGTTGCCGGCGTGGCCGGTTCCGCGCGCATGCGGTCCAGCGAGGCCTGCGCATTGCTGCGTGCCGTGCGTGCGGCAGTGCGTGCTTCCCGGCGGTGATCGCGGCGTTCGGGATGGGCGAGCGCGTTGAGGTAATCGGCATAGGCATCGAGCATGTCCGATAGCGCCGCACGCGCACGCGCGCGTTCCCAGGTGGGCCACAGCACATAGGCGAGCAAGGCCATGCCGCTGCCGAGCGCGGTGTTGATCACGCGATCGAGCACGGCATCGCTGGAATTGACGCCTTCGAACGACAACAGGATCACCACGGTGCCGGTAAGCGCCGCCACGGCGATGCCGTAGTGCGCGGTGGCCAGATAGCGAAAACCCATGCACAGCACAGCCATCAACAGCAGATGCGCCCACATGTCATGCGGCGTGAAATGCAGCAGGGCGGTGGTGAGCAACAGGCCCAGGATGGTGCCGACCACGCGCAACAGGCCAAAGTTGAAGGTGGCGGCGAAATCCGGACGCAGCACGATGGCC
Organism: Dyella sp. 01N448; assembly: GCF_056399225.1. Classification (NCBI taxonomy): domain Bacteria; kingdom Pseudomonadati; phylum Pseudomonadota; class Gammaproteobacteria; order Lysobacterales; family Rhodanobacteraceae; genus Dyella; species Dyella sp. 01N448. The sequence continues at coordinate 407,580 of NZ_JBFTQX010000003.1, forward strand.
GCGGTCATCGGCAGCCAATAGCCATGCGGCAGGCCGAGCTCGCGCGAAACGAACAGCGTGGCGGTGAGTGTCACGGCGGTGCGCACGGCATGCCGGAATGCCACCGAATGCGGCGTGAGATTGGCACGCAGCGTGGCGCGCGCCGAACTGCTGCGCAGTGCCGTCGGTAGCGGCGTCTCCGCCGCGGCCGCGCGCAATTCACCGCGGCTGCCTGCCCAGTTGGCATTGCGCACCGCGGCAGCGAGCTGACCAGACAAAGCATGGATATGCGTGGCCAGGCCATCGGCGTCCCCGCCGTTGCCAAGCAGGGCGTTCTCGCTCGCCTGCAAGGTCTGCAGGGCGTGCTCGGCCTGGCGCGGCGATTCGGCAAGCTCCAGAGCGTCTGCAATGGCCCCGAGCACGCGCGCGGCGTCGCCCCGGAACATGGCGTGGATGGTGGCATTGGCGCGCAACTCCGCCATCGCGGTGAGTTCCAGGCGGATGCGTTCGGCCAGTTCCAGCAGCACGCCGAACGCCTCCATCGCGCGGCCGCGCGCGTGGTGCCGCCCCAGCAGCGTGTGCTGCAGCGTGGTCATGGCGTCGGTGAGCGCGGGTACGTCGGCGTCGTCGTGTTCCTGCTGGCGCGCCAGCGTCGACAAGCCGCGATAGACCGCGGCCAGCGCGTGCCGCTCAGGGCGATAGCGCTGCAGCGGCCAGGCCGCCACGGAAAACAGGGTCAGCAGCAGGCCGCCGGCAAAGATCAGGGCCGAGGCGCCCAGCGCTTCGGCCAAGGGTCGTGGCGTGGCGGCCGTGACCACCAGCAGGATCATGCTGGTCATGCCCACGCGCGCCATGTCCGGACCAAACACCACCAGCAGGCCGCCGAAAAATCCGAACGCCGCCGTGGCGACCAGGATGGGTATCAACTGGTCGCCGATCAGAAAGCCGATCAGCGAGGCCAGGCCGGCCGCCAGCGATGCCAGCAGCAGGCGCGTCATGCGCTGGCGATACGGTCCCGGCTGGTCCGAGAACATGGTGTCCAGCGCGCCAGCGCCGATACCCAGCCCGATGCCCGGATGCCCTGTCAGTATGCCAATCGCCAGCGGCAGCACCACGGCCGCGGTGTTGCGCACGACCACACGCACCGGCACGTCAGGTCGCTTGGCCGTGAGCAGGCTGTCGACGACCGTGGCGCGCAGCGAATAACCCGTCGAAGACATGACGCGACAAGACTCCTAGTCAGTGCAGTGATTCTGCCTCAAACAGCCTGAAGCGAACGCGACGGGCCAGGGATCCGTGGCTGGTCGGGTAGGGCGCACGGGCTGGGCAGCTTCCCGACGGAGGGGAAAGTGAAGTGCACTGGCGTTGCCGGGACCTGTTGTAGGAGCGCACTTGTGCGCGACAAACCTACGGAGCGGTACATCCCGGCGCTGCGGTCGCGCACAAGTGCGCTCCTACAAAGGATCGCGCAGGCTGGTTCCGATCGGCTCTTTGTGGGAGCGCACCCTGTGCGCGACGAGCCTACGGAGCGGTACACCCAGGCGTGGCTGTCGCGCACAGGGTGCGCTCCCACAGACAAGCGCCAGGCGCGGCACCCTATTGAATTGTGAGGCTCCAAAGCCAACGCGCAGCGAAGCCCCGCTTTAAGTCCTCAGCGATTCGGGCGCGTTGCGCAGCGCTTGGAAGTACCCCCTGTGTACCCTCGGAGGTTGTCCCACAACGACGCGCCTCGAGCGTTCGGGCTTATCCCAACACGATGCTGCCGGCGTTATCAGGCCATTTTCTTTGGGTTACTTTTCTTTTGGGCCAGCAAAAGAAAAGTGACTCGAGCGGCGGCAGCCGTTCGAAACGCCCGCCGCGTAGGCGGCACCCTGGCGGAGAGGCGACAACTAAACACCGAGGCTCTAGATCCCGGTGTACGCCGCGACGACGGCAATGTAGAAACGTTCCCGCGAGCACCCGCCCCTCACCCCAACCCTCACCCCAACCCTCACCCCAACCCTCTCCCCGCAGGGGAGAGGGAGAAGTGTGGCGCAAAGCGCTTAGCCCGCCACCGGCATCACCCCACCACCAGCCCCAAGCTGCTGCGACAAGTTGAACAAAATGCGCAGATCCTGCGCGTCCAACGCATCCCCATCCATCCCCCGAAAATGATGATGGAACGAGCGCACCGTGGACGCCCGATCGTCCAGCGGATACCCAATCAACCCCAACGCCGCCCACGGATCAAACCCCGCCGGCGGGTCCACCAGCGTGCCCCGCGGCCACAGGCCAAAGCCCGCCTGCGCCAGTTGTTGCCATGGAAAACGCGGACCGGGATCGTCCTTGCGGCCGGGCGCGAGATCCTCGTGGCCGATGATCTGCGTGCGCGGAATACGGAAGCGATCCGTGAGGTCGGCCAGCAGGCGCAGCAGGCTGTCGATCTGCACCTGGGTGAACGGCGAGTCGCCATCATTGTCCAGCTCGATCCCGATGGAGGCCGAATTCACGTCGGTAATCGTGCCCCAGCGTCCCGCGCCGGCGTGCCACGCGCGCTCGCTATCGGCGACCAGTTGATAGAGGTGGCCGTCGTTGCCGATCAGATAGTGCGAACTCACCGGTCCGCCGCTGTTGGCCGTGCGCAACGTGTGCAGCGCCTGCTCGGCGGAATGCTCGTTGGTGAAATGAATCACGATGAGCACCGGACGGCGCGCATCGAAATTGGGCGAGGGCACCCACTGTGCGATGGGATTGCGTACGGGCGCCGGTGCACACGCCGAAAGCGCCAGCGCCAGCAGCACCAGCGTCAGCAGATGGCGAGTACGAAAGAAACGAGCATGCGGAGCGTGGGGACGCGACACGGCATTCATTCCTGGGCGGGAAGAGGCGAACGTGCCGCAGCTGCGCCACCGCGTCAAGCCAAACAAAAAGCGCCGGGTTTCCCCGGCGCTTTCGTGTCCAACCTGCAGCGCCGATCAGGCGCGGCCGGCGAACTCGCCCGTCAGCGTGTTCACCCACACCTTTTCGTCGTTGCTGATGTACTCGGGCACCTGGATTTCGATGCCGGTATTGAGCTTGGCCGGCTTGGTGCGCTTGGTGGCGCTGGCGCCCTTCATTTCCGGGGCGGTGTCGACCACGGTCAGCGTCACGCTGGTCGGCACCTGCAGGCCCACCGGTGCATCGTCGATCAGCTGCACGTAGTAGCCTTCGACGCCTTCCACGATATAGCCGGCGTTATCGCCAACCAGTTCGGTGGAAAGCAGGTACTGGGTGAAGTCTTCATTGTCCATGAAGACGAATGCCTCACCGTCCATGTACGAGAAGTTCGCCTCGCGGCGCACCAGCTCCATTTCCTTGAGATCGTCATCGGCGCGCAGGCTCAGGTCGAACTTGCGACCGCCGGGGATCGAATACATGGTGAAGCGAAACGTGACGTTGCCGCCACGCGCGGTCGGCGAGCTGCGCTCGATATCGCGCACCTGGTACACGGTGCCGTCGTGTTCGACTACGTTGCCTTTCTTGACGTCGGAAGCTTTCATGGATGTAGGACCGGATGGGTGAGTTCTTGATCGCCATTCCGGCGCAGGCCGGAATCCAGTTGCGTGGTGTCAGGTTATCGCGCGGCCCAACGTATACGCCCACGCCATTTGCGACAACCGCGCCATACAGTCACTGGATTCCGGCCTGCGCCGGAATGACGGTTTGGTAGGGTTACTTCGGCTGCAAACGCACCGCGCCATCAAGGCGGATCGTCTCGCCATTGATATAACGATTGCCGAGAATGAAGGCCACCGTGCTGGCGAATTCGTCCGGCTTGCCCAGGCGCGACGGGAACGGGATCGATGCCGACAGCGATTCCTGCACCTGCGGCGGCATGCCGTCGACCATCGGCGTCCAGAAGATGCCCGGGGCGATCGTGGCCACGCGGATGCCGAAGCGCGACAGTTCGCGCGCCATCGGCAGCGTCATGCCGACCACGCCGCCCTTGGAGGCGGAATACGCGGCCTGGCCGATCTGGCCTTCGAACGCAGCGACGGAAGCGGTGTTGATGATCACGCCGCGCTCGCCGTCTTCGCCGGTATCGTTGTTCTGCATCAGCGAGGCAGCAGCCTTGGCGACGTTGAAGCTGCCCACCAGGTTCACCAGCACCGTGGTGGCAAACGTGTTGAGCGGCATCGGGCCATCCTTGCCGAGCATGCGGCCCGCGCCCAGGATGCCGGCGCAGTTGACCAGCACGTTCAGGCCGCCCATCGCATCGCGCGCAGCGGCGACGTTGGCGGACACGCCGTCCTCCGAGGTGACGTCGGTGCGGAAGAAGTGGCCCTTCAGCGCCGTGGCGGCTTCCTGGCCCTTTTCCTCGTTGACGTCGAACAGGGCCACCTTGGCGCCATTGGCGACCAGATGCTGGGCTACGGCGTAGCCGAGACCGGAGGCGCCGCCGGTGATGATCGCCTTGACCTGATTGAGCTGCATAGGGAGTCCAAAACGCGGTGGAAAACGCTAATGGTAGCGCAGCAGGGCGCATCAGACGCCACCCCTTGCTCCGTGGCGCTTTTTGGCCATAGAGAGACCCCGGGCGGTGCGTGCCGGGCACTGCCTGCAGGAGCCACCGCGTCGCTTCGACAGGGTACGTAGTTGGTTATACGTATGTCCTTTGGTGCCGCGGCTTAAGCCATGCTTCCAAGGGTTTTTGGCTGATTTGTGGCGTAGAACAAGCGCAGTGAGATGAGTGGCGCGATCGCAAAAGGGAGAGTCGCCATGATCCATCCCGCCCAGGGAGCTGCTGTATCAGTGGGAATACCGGTGGCCTCGGCAGCGGTGTCGAAGGGCTCTTTCGTGGCGCTGTTGGCGCGATGGCTGCTCGTCGCCACATTGATCGGCGCTGCACCGGCCATCGGAGCGAAAGCTTCGGGGGAAGCCAGCGTCGTTGCCGCGGCCGCTTCGTCGGTCGCGCCGCCCGCAGTGACTTCGTCATCGTATTTCGTGGCGGCGTCCGAGCTGCCGCATCCATTGCGGCCTTTCGAACATTTGCCCAGCAATGCCGCCATCAATGTGCACGCCGCCGTGGTGACCATGCCCGATCCCGTGGAGACGCGGCTTGGCCGGTCCTTTGACACCGAGCTGACCGCACTCGTGGCTGCGTTTCAGGCCAAGGAATTCGTGCTGGACGGTTTTGCTTTCACCTGGGCGCCCCGATCACCCGACGGCAAGTCCACTGCCAATGAAACGGAGGCGAGCCGCCGCACGCTGCCCAGCGTGATGCTTTTTCGCAAGGACAACTGGCGCAACTGCAAATCCAGAACGGACACGCAAGCAAACGCCGATGCCTGTGAGTCGACCTATTACGCGCTGTTTTTGGTAGGCGAGACACCGAGCTTTGGCATTCATCCGGAGTCATTCATTCGCGCTGCACGTTGTGCGATGGCATTGGACGCGAGCAATCGCCAGGAGACTAACGCGCTGCCCGAGGCGCTTAACCAGATCGATTGCGACCAGATTGCCTGGAAGGCGCCGACCAAGGGCGTCTCCTGGTCGTGCGATGCAAACCTTGCCGTGATCGGTCCCACTTTTTCCGGGGCCATGGAATCAATGGCATCGGCACTGAGCAAGGTCGCCACGGACGCAAGGGAACATGCGATGGAGGCCGCGAAAACGGCGACGGCCGGATGCCAGGGCGTCGGCCACCTGAACATCCTCCTCAGGGCACCTTCCGCAAGCGTCGACAGCAACGATCAGATCGTACAGAACGCTTACCTCGCCACGAACGATTTGAAACCATTCGTCACGCTGGCCTATACGCCGCTGGCCTACAGCGTCGGGGATCAGTTGAAACGCGTGAAGCGCTATCTGGAAAGCCGGATTCACGACAACGACAAAGTAGTCATACTCAGCGAAGAATCCAGTTTTGGCTTGGGCGCTTCCAAGCTGGCGATGCCTTCATCATCGCCATCGCCGCCGTCCTCATCGGCTTCGCCGCCCTCGTCATCGCCGGCGCCGGCGTCCTCATCGGCGAAGAAAGGCGAGGTGCAGTTCATCAGCGTGCAGTTTCCGCCGAACATCGCCGCTATTCGCTCCGAGCATGTCCAGCTCAAACAGGAAGAGAGCAAGCAACGTCGCAGCTTGCTCCCCGAGCGGTTGCTCGAGCTGGATCTGACCGGTGTGGAAACCGGAGTCGATCAACCGCCGACGTATCAGCCCAGCTTGAGCTCGCGTTCGGACGAGCTGATGCTTTACCAGACCTTCGACGCCCTGCAGCGCTATGTCACGCCTGCGGCGGTCGTCATCGTGGCCACCGATGTGCGCGATCGCCTGTTCCTGCTGAGCGAGATACGCAATGCATTTCCTGGCGCGCTCCCGGTGGTGCTGGAGCAGGACAACCTGATGGTGCATCCCGACTACCGCGCCATGAGCCGCGGGAGCATCATCATGCCGGCCGGCAAGAGCCTGCTTTGCCTGAACGCTTCAGGGCTGGACTGCTTCCCCAAGGATGACCCCGATGCGCGGCCACGCGAGCAGGCGGCGGATCGTTCAGTCGGCAACGCGCCAGGGGTGTCTTCGAACGAATGCAGCCAGTCTGGCAATCGACGCTTCTTCTCGTTTCCGACGGATTACGCGGCCAACATGTTTCGCGCGGTCGTGGGTCTGATTTGCCCTAGTGACGCCTCGCCCAACCGACCCAATATGCTGGTGGCGACATTGGCAGGCTTCCAGCGTGTCGACGAGTCGGGTCTGGGCCGGGGCGACGAACAAAGCGCGGACAAAGTCCAGGGCGACGAAGTAACCGAGAGCAAAGTCCAGGGCAAGGAACAAAACGAGAGTAAAGCCCAGCGGACAAGCAGGAGATTCGGCGACATTCCCATCGTTGCCGATACCCGCATGCAACTGCAGCAGCCGGTCTACCTGTCGATGGGCATCGTGCTTGGCATCCTGCTGGTCACGGCCATATGGCTGGTTCGCAACGGGCGCACGCCCGAACTGGCAACGCTCCCGCTCAGCCGCCACGCCATGCGCTGGATGGACATGTTGAAGACGCAAAACGGCGCGCAAGCATCATCGAAGCTGGCAGGCGAGCCAAGGACAAGCTGGATCTGGCTGGTGCCCTGGATCGCTTTTGCCGCGTTCGGCATCCTCATTGCCGCGTACAAGATCATCGTCATGTTTCCTCCGGCGACGCCCGGCGACACGGACCTTGCGCATGGCACGGATGGCTGGGCGTTGATCTGCCTGTGTCTTGCCTATGCGTGTTTCATGGCGTTCTGTTGCGTTCGGATGAGGGTGTGGAATGCCTATTGCCTTGCTATCGCTGAGCACGTGAACCCCTCGTCGCGTCTCAAGGTTCGCCTCCGGCACCGCCCGTACTACCGCGCTTCGATCGCCACGGCACTCCTGTTGCTCGTGCTGGTGCTTTGCGTCAACGACTACCGGCCAAGCGGGGCCCATTCGGTCTGGCTCTCCGCGTTTGCCGGCGCGTTCGTGCTGGGCAGCAGTGGCTTCTTCCTGGTTCTCTACCTGGAAGGCCTGGACCGCTGGCGCTGCATGAGCCTGGAGCTCAGCAGGACGGTGACTGCCGTGCAGGAATCCACGACAGTCAAGGAATGGCCAACGCCCAAGCTGCTGGATGAGCGACCGCGCAGCCCGTTCAACGCTGTCATGCGCATCGACAACTACAACGCGCTGCGCAGGCCAGATTTTGCCGCCTGGGTGCGGCAGACGAATGCCTTGCTCGACGGCACGATCGATCCCTTGTTTGACAAGGAAAAGCTTCGCCAATGGCAGGCCGTCCTGGTAGCGCAGATGAAACTGGCCGGTACGGCGGTAAGGTCCAGTGCGTGGTGCGCGGTGCTGGGCGCCACCGTGACGCTGATGTTGATCCAGGTCTATCCACCGGTTTACGAGCGTTTGCAGACGACGGCGGCGGCCATTTTGATGGTGCTCGGCTTTGCCGCCATCACCTACGGCGTGCTGACGCTGGAGAAGGACTATTTGCTGGGACGCATGTTCACCAACGATGAGGACCATTTGACCTTTGGCGGGGCGTTGTCCGCCTTGTGGCCAAAGTTGCTGGCGATGGGGTCCATTCTGATCACCGTGTTTCTGCCCGATGCCTGGGATTGGCTGAACAGCGCGGTGAAGGCGATCAACTCGCTGCGATGAGCGCAAAACGGGCCCGGCACTGGCCGACGGCTTATGCCGTGAAAAGAGCCTTCAGTTGCTCAGCGTCTACCGCGGGGAATGGCGTCACGGGCTGCGGCGGCGTCTGCGTCGGCTGCAGTTCCTTTTGCCATACGCCGACATCCCACCATTGCTCGAGCTTGTAACCGGAGCTACGCCACACGCCGGCCGGCGTGAAGCCCATGGCTTCGTGCATGGTCACGCTGCTTTGGCCGGGCAGGGTGATTACCCCGACGGCCTGGTTGATGCCTTGCAGGCGCATCACGTCGAGCAGTGTGCCGTAGAGCCTGCGCGCGATGCCGCGGCGGCGTGCATCGGCGTGTACGTAGATCGAGGTCTCCGCGATCCAGTCGTAGGCGGCGCGTTCGCGGAAGCGGCTGGCATAGGCATAGGCCAGTACGCGGCCTTCCTCTTCCCAGACGATCCACGGGTAGTAGCGCAGGCGCGTGAGGATGCGCTCGCGCATCGTGTCTATCCCAGGTAACTCGGTCTCGAAGGTTTCTACCCCGTGGAGCACCGAGGGCGTATAGATGTCGTGGACAGCCGCCGCATCGTCGGCGTGGGCAATGCGGATCATGCGAGATGCTTCTCCATACAGATGCTGCGCGGGTTGGACTGGTGTTCGCCGAACGGTGGGCAGCGACGATAGCCGGCGCGTGCGTAGAGTTCCAGCGCCTCGGTTTGCGCCGTGCCGGTTTCCAGGCGCAGGATGCGGCCGCCGGAGCGTGCGACTTCCAATTCCAACGCTTCGAGCAATTGCTTGCCAAGCCCCAATCCACGGCAGGCGGGCAGCACGTACATGCGCTTTACTTCCACGTAGTCCTCGTGCGCCACGAAGGCACCGCATGCCACCGGCGTGCCATCCACGCGGGCGGTGAGGAAGCTGACATTGGGTTGGCTCAGTTCCTCGGCCGTCATGTGGCGGATATTGCCCGAGGGATAGAGCTCCGCCAGATAGCCGTCCAATTCACGGATCAACAGGGCGACATCCGGCGACGTGGGGTCGTCGAGCTCAAAATGCAGTAGCGGCGCCTTCAGCATGCTTCGTACTTCCAGTTGCGCCGCTTGCCTTCGGCGAGCCACTCCAGCGTGCTGGCGATGCGATTCTGGCGCGTGGCCTCGGTCTTCGCCTCGGTGATCCACTCGACGTAGTCGCGTTGCGCGCTGGGCGGAAAGCCCTCGTAGGTCTTGCGGGCGGCGGCGTGCTTCTTCATCGCCAGCAGCGCGGCGACATCATCCGGGAGTGTCGGTGCGGGTTTGGGTGCGGCCTTGGGACGGGAGACCTTTACACCGGTTTCGTTCAAGGCTCTGGCCTTGCGGATCAGCGCGATCAGGGTCTTCTTCGCCGGCAGATCCTTCAGCGAGGTCAGTTTGCCGAACTGGCCCATGCCATCCGCCCGATCGCTGCCGGTGACCTCCTTGTGCCGCCAGAAACCGAACGCGCAATGCTGCTTGAATGCCGCCATCTGGCACATCGGCGAGCCATTGAGGCTGAAGAACGGCATGCTCCATTTGATGCCTTCCTCGACCTCCGGGCAGGCCTCGTGCACCACGTCGCGCAGATGCTCGAGAATGGGCTGGGCGAACGGCGGCGCCTGAAGGATGTAGGCATCGATGCGGTGATCGCGGGCCATGAGGTACTCCTACAAATCGCGCAGATAGAACTGGTCGCAGCTGAAGTGTCCGGTGCCGCCCATCGGCGCGCAAATCGTGCGGAAGCCGTGCCGACGATACAGCGCCTGGGCCGCATCCATGCCGGTGAGCGTTTCCAGGTAGCAGCGATGAAAGCCGCGTTCGCGGGCGGCATCCAGGCAGCGCAGCATCATGGCGCTGCCGGCGCCGATGCCGCGCGCCTCGGGTAGAAAATACATCTTGCGCAGCTCGCACACATCCGCTTCGCCGCCCTCCAGCGGCGCGACGCCACCGCCGCCAATCACCATGCCATCGCGTTCCACCACGAAGTAGGCGCTGCGTGGGCGCGTATAGGCTTCGTACATGGTGCCCACTTCGGCATCGTGAATGGCGAAGCCCGGGCCGTCGGCGCCGAATTCCGGCATCACGGTGCGGATGATGTCGGCGACGGCGGCGTTGTCGCGTGCTTCGATGGGGCGGATCAGGAAGTCGGTCATGGCGTGGCTTGTGGTGTGCGGTAGAGGCTGCCGTCTTTCATCACGAAGACGGGATGCTGGAGATCGTCGATATGCGTACTGGGATCGCCCGTGAATGCGGCGAGGTCAGCCCGCAGGCCGGGCGCGATGCGGCCGAACTTGTCCTGCTGGCGCAGGATGCGTGCCGCGATATTGGTGGCGGCGTGCAAAGCCTGCTGCGGCGTCATGCCGTCGCGCACCATATTGACCGGCTCGCGCCAGTTGTCGCCATGGGTGAACACGCCCACATCGCTGCCGTTACCGATGATCACGCCAACCTTGAGCGCGGTGCGGAACGCGTGCTCGGCTTCTTTCATGCGCGCGGTGGGTTCGCTTTGCCCCGGCACGTAGTGCTCGAAATACTGCGCGGTGGCTTCCACCGCGGTAAGCGTGGGTTCGTACGCCGTGCCGTGCTGCTTGAGCAGGCGGAACGTGGCCTCGCTGGCGCCATAACCGTGCTCGATGGTGTCCACGCCCGCTTCCACCGCGAGGCGTACACCTTCGTCGCTGGAGGCATGCGCAGCCACCGGACGGCCCGACAGGTGCGCGGTATCCACGATGGCCTTCATTTCCGCCAGCGATAGCGTCGGCTGCGTGCTGCCATCGGCGCCTACGCGGTAGTCGGCGTAGAGCTTGATCCAGTCGGCGCCGTGGCCAGCCTGTTCGCGGGTGGCGCGGATGGCCTCGTCCACACCGCTGATTTCCTGCGCGCCGCCGGGCAGATCGATATCGGGACGGAAGCCGCGTGGACCCGGTCCATAGCTGTCCGTCGCCACGATGGCGCGGGTGGCAACAAACATGCGTGGCCCCGGAATCATGCCTTCGTCAATCGCACGCTTGATCGAGACATCGGCGAAGCCGGCGCCCTCCGTGCCCAGATCGCGCAGTGTCGTGAAGCCCGCCATCAGCGTGGCGCGCGCATGGGCGGCGGCTTCGAGTGTGCGGTAGTCCTGCGGCTCCTTCAGGACCTGGTCGTTCCACAGTGTCTCGTTGTACGGATGCAGGAAGACATGCGAGTGCAGGTCGATCAGGCCGGGCGTGAGCGTGGTGCCGGGCAGGGCGATGCGTTGGGCGCTGGCCGGTGCCTTCAGGCTGTCCGCCGGTCCCACGGCGGCGATGGCGCCGTCATGCACCAGCACGGCCCATCCCGCATGCGCAGCGTCGCCGTCAGCGGTCCAGACGCGGTCAGGCACCAGCAGCACATCGCCCTTGGGTGGCACCGCGGTCGCCGCCGTGGCGCTGGCCATGGCCATGGCCGTCAGCAGGCCGATCCAACCTTGACGCTGTTTGCACCGCATTGCTCGCTCCCGCCCGTCGCTCCTGCCGATTCTAGCGAGGCTCGGCACTGCGCCGCGAGACCGCGGTTCAGAGGGCGGGGCGACCCGCGCCGGCGAGTTGCCGCGCGCAGGCGCCTTCGGCCGTCGGTGCCGAGGTGACGCAGCTGGCGAAATCGTCGGGAAGACGCGTCAACAACAACGTATCACCCTGGCGCATGGTGAAGACGGTGATCGGTGGTTCGCAGGCGACGTGGCTGGTGCTGCACGAGCCGGGCAGTACGGTGAAGTGGCACAGGCCGCTCTGGCTGCGCAGGCAGCGGAACGTGGCCAGCTCGCCGGAGATCTGGATCTTGCTGTAGATCAGGTCGATCCCGTGGGTCAGTTCGTGGGTGACGACGGTGCGTGTGGGTTCGAAACCGGTGAGGGATAACACCAGATAGAACAAAAGGATCAGCTTTTCCATGGTGACCTCTTGTGATGCTCGGCAGGGGAAGGTTTCCGGTACTTACATGTTTCGGAACAGCGTCATGAATGGCTGGCTCACCACCAGTGTTTCGGGTCGCTGCTTGAGCCGCAGCGTGCCCTTGCCGGTGTCGTCGCGAACGATCGATGCGACCGCGCGCAGGTTGACGATGGTGGAGCGGTGGATCTGCTTGAACACGGCGGGGTCGAGTACCGCCGCCAGTTCGCGGATGGGCTTGCGCAGCAGCGCCTCGCCGTCGGCCGTCATGGCGATGGTGTATTTGCTGTCGGCGCGAAAATAGGCGACGTCGTCCACCATGATCAGGCGCGTTTCGCGCCCGTTGCTGGCGGTGATCCAGGTGAGCGGCTCGGCGCGTGTGCCAGGCTGCAGCATTTCATCGCGCAGCAGCTGCGATAGAGCTGCAGCATCGGTCGCGCGGGGTGCGGCGCGCGTCTGCAGGCGCTGCATGGTGGCGGTGAGCCGGGTCTCGGTGATGGGCTTGAGCAGATAGTCCACGGCGCCGCGTTCGAATGCATCGATCGCGTACTGGTCGTAGGCGGTGGTGAACACCACCTGCGTTTGCGGACTCGCCTCGGCGGCAGCTTCGGCGACTTCCAGTCCGCTGAGCCCCGGCATGCGGATATCGAGAAAGGCGATGTCGGGACGATGTTCGCTGATCGCTTCCAGGGCACTGGCGCCGTCTTCGCAGTCGGCGACGATCTCCAATTCCGGCCAGACCCGCGCGAGCAGATCGCGTAGCGCCGTGCGCAACAGGGTTTCGTCTTCGGCAAGAATGGCAGTGGTCACGACGCGGGTTCCGTGGTTTCGTTGCGCAGGGGCAGGGTGATGGTGGCGGCCACGCCTTCGGGCGCATTGCTGACTACCGAGAGCGAAGCGTCCGTGCCATAGATCAGGCGCAGACGTTCGCGCACATTCTTCAGGCCGATGCCGGTGCCCCCGCTGGCGTCGCTGAAACCGCGGCCATCGTCGGCCACCGTGATGGACACTGTGTTGTCGTCGCGGCGCGCCAGGATCCACACCGTGCCGCCGCCGGGCTTAGGCTCCAGGCCGTGCTTGATCGCGTTCTCCACCAGCGTCTGCAGCATCATCGGCGGCATCGCGATGGCGCGCAGCGCGTCGGGTACGTCGATCTGCAGCGAGAGGCGCGGCCCCATGCGCAGCCGCATGATTTCCAGATAGGCGCGGGTGCGTTCCAGCTCATCGCCCAGCAGGGACAGCGCATCGTCGCGCTGCGGCAGGGAGTGGCGCAGATAGTGGATCAGATGCCCGAGCATGTGGTCGGCCTGTAGCGGATCGGTGCGCGTGAGGTATTGCGCGCTGGCCAGCGTGTTGTAGAGAAAGTGCGGCTCCACCTGCGCATGCAGCAGGTTGAGGCGGGCCACGGTGCGCTCTTTCTCGTTTTCCGTCTGGGTGGCGCGGCGTTGTTCCTGGCGACGCTTCTCGGCGATGCGGCGGGTGATGGCGCGCGTGATGGCCTCGGCGTTTTCCAGGTTGGTGCCGTCGTCCACGCGGAACCAGTCGGTCCATGCGCCGGCTTCCGGCTCGCAGATCAGCGTGACGCTGCCCGAACCCTCGCGCGGCGTGACCGTGGCGAAGATCTGGTTGCGCACGTGACCAAACCACAGCGACGGGTCGAGACGTTCGAACGGATTAGTTCCATAGGCCTTGGGGCGCTGTACCTTGGCGCGGATCTGCAGGCTGTCGCGTGCGCTTTCCACGTCTTCGCTGCGCGGCAGTTCGCGGATGGCGGCATCGAGCAGGTCGAAGGCTTCGCCGGCTTCCAGCGGTATCTCGATCTGCCGCCGCTGGCGGTTGCCCATGGTGCTGTCGTCGAGATGCCCGGCGATCAGGCGCACGCGGCGCAGATGGGTCACTGCGCTGGTCACTACCATCACCAGGGTGAGGAAGATAAGCAGGACGAACATGGCCCCGGTGTCTCTGTAGCGCAGCGGCGGACTGTTGGCGAGCAACAAGGCCACAAACAGCAGCACGAAGAACCAGAACACGACCAGGCGGGCTACGAAGAAAACGCTCTTCATCACGACGTCCTTGATTGGGATGCGTCGGAGCATAACCAGCTGCTTTGGCGCTGGCGCGTGGTTTTCGACGGAACCGGCCCTTGGGGCGACGAAACGGGCCGGGGCCGGGATGAAGCAGGGCGCCGCGCAGGCGCCGACGGATCAGGCCGCGGTGCGCGCCCGCGTCACGCGGCTGGCGGTTTCCTTGTGCAGCTGGCCAGCCAGCCAGGCGCCGGTGGCCACCAGGATGTCCAGATCGATGCCGGTTTCCATGCCCAGGCCGTGCAGCATGTAGACCACGTCCTCGCTGGCGACGTTGCCGGTGGCTCCCTTGGCGTAGGGACAGCCGCCCGTACCCGATACCGCGCTGTCGACCACGCGCACGCCTTCTTCCAGGCAGGCGAGGATATTGGCCAGCGCCTGCCCATAGGTGTCGTGGAAATGCACGGCGAGGGCCGACATCGGTACCTCCTGTGCCACTGCCTTCAGCATGGCGCGTGCCTTGGCCGGCGTGCCGACGCCGATGGTGTCGCCCAGCGAGACTTCGTAGCAGCCCACCTCGTGCAGTCGACGCGCCACGCGTACCACCTCGCTGACCGGCACATCGCCCTGATACGGGCAGCCCAGCACGGTGGAGACATAGCCGCGCACTTTCAGGCCGTCCTGCTTCGCGCGAGCCATCACTGGCAGGAAACGCTCGATCGATTCATCGATCGAGGCGTTGATGTTCTTGCGGTTGAACGCTTCGGAAGCGGCAGTGAAGATCGCGATCTCGGTGACACCCACGGCGCGGGCGCGCTCGTAGCCCTGCTCGTTGGGCACCAGCACCGGATAGCTCACGCCGGGGACCTTGCGGATGCCCTGGAACACCTCGGCGGCGTCAGCCAGTTGCGGCACCCACTTGGGGCTGACAAAACTGGTGGCTTCGATGGTCTTCAGGCCGGTGCTGGAAAGGCGATCGATCAACGCGATCTTCACGTCGGCGGGCAGCAGGGTTTTCTCGTTCTGCAGGCCGTCGCGTGCGCCGACTTCGACAATGCGGACATGGTTCGTGCTCATGCCGAGCAGCATAGCGCGTCAGGCCCGTGGCGGCGCATTAATGTGGCAGTCGCTCGGGGTGGAATTGCTGGATGAACGGCAGATACAGCGCCTGCGCCTGCGGCGTGGTCAGACCGGTCAGCGCGCTGCCGTGGTCGGTGGACTGCAAGGTGACCACGTAGCGATCGTTGAACAGCGCGACGGCTTGGGCCGGACCGATTTCCGACTGTGCCGTGACGTGGATGACGAAGGAATCGGGCGTTGAGTTATGCACCAGCACGGGTGCGTAATCGGGCCCGCCCAGGGAGCGAAACGATTCGGCATTGGTCTGCATCGGATCGGTCATGATGGTCAGCATCTCGATGGCTTGCCGCGTCACCGAGCGTTGCATGTCGCGCGTGCGCCGGTTGACGTCCTCTGTGCCTGCTGTGGCGCTGCTGTCGACCGGGCGCGTGTCGCTGACGGAGATTTCGACGTGCTTGCCATCGTTCTTGCCGTAAACCGCGCGAATGCTGGCAGGCGTGCAATCCCATGATCGAAACGGCAGGCCGCCGATGTCGTCCTTGGGAGGCAGGGCCTGGGCAAGGGGGTTGTCCGCGCATTTGGCCGTAGAGGCGGCCTCTTCCTGCGCCTGCCTTGCTGCGTCCGCCTGTCCGTTATCGGCAGTCGATGCAGCTTCACTCTCGTGTTTGCCACAGGCAGACAGGAGATGGAGGGCGATCAGGGCGAGCAATATCGTCGACCGCAAGCCACGAAAATGCGCGAGCATGGATTCTCCCCAGCCCCGGGCAAGGACCCGGGCGATGGGGCAAGCGTCGAGATTGTGTTGTCGACGCGGCGTCAATCCGCGCTTTCAGTCGGCGAAGCGCAGCAACACCGTATCCGCTTCGACGAAGTCGCCCTGGGTCGCGTGCACGCTGGCGATGCTGCCACTGCGCGGCGCCTTCAAGGCAAGCTCCATCTTCATCGCCTCCATCACCAGCAATTCCTGGCCTTCTTCGACGGTATCGCCCGCATTGGCCTTCACCAGCACGATACGGCCTGGCATCGGTGCGGTGATCTGGTTGCCGCCGGCGGCTTCCTTCGATTCCCAGGCGAAGGCGGGCGCGCGCTCGAACGCATAGCGATAGCCTTGCGTGTCGTGCACGGTCACGCGGGAGGCGTCCGCGCGTACCGGTACGCGCATGGCCTCACCGTCGAAACGTGCGCTCAATGCGTCCGCACCAAGGCGAGCGCCTTGCACGTCGCAGGATGCGTCGGCATAGCGCAGCTGATAGTTGCCGTCATGGCCATGGGCTTCCACTTCATGGCGCTGGCCATGCAGCGACAAGGCCACGATGCGCTTGCCGGCATGCCCCACACGCCACGCGTCAGCGCGCGACCAGGGCGAATGCGGATCGCTGGCGTTGGAGGTCACACTGGTCTCTTCGTGCATCAGTGCAGCCACGGCCGCGGCAAACAGCACGGATGCCGCCGGTGCCACATCGCCCGCGAGGAACTGGTCCAGATGACGGTCGAGATAGCCGGTGTCGATGCGTCCTTCGACCACCACCGGGTGGCGCGAGAGTCGTTCGAGGAAGGCGATATTGGATTTCGGCCCCACGATTTCGCTCGCCATCAGCGCATCGCGCAAGCGCTGCAGGGCTTGCGCGCGATCGACATCCCATACGATGAGCTTGGCGATCATCGGGTCGTAGAAGATGGTGACCGTGTCGCCTTCAATCACGCCGCCATCCAGACGCACGTGGCGCGACGGCGCAGGCAGACGCAACTTCACCAGCTTGCCGGAGCCGGGGAGGAAGTTCTGGTCCGGATCCTCCGCATACAGGCGCACTTCGATGGCATGGCCATGTGCCTTGATCTGCTCTTGCGCGAGCGGCAGGGGGTGGCCGGCGGCGATGAGCAGCTGCCATTCCACCAGGTCCAGGCCCAGGGTTTCCTCAGTGACGGGGTGCTCGACCTGCAGGCGCGTATTCATCTCCATGAAGAAGAACTCGCCGTCCTGGGCGACGATGAATTCCACCGTGCCCGCGCCGACATAGTTCACCGCCTTCGCCGCGGCGACAGCGGCAGCGCCCATGGCAGCGCGGCGTGCGTCGTCGAGGAAGGGCGAGGGCGTTTCCTCCAGCACCTTCTGGTAGCGCCGCTGCGCCGAGCATTCGCGCTCATTGAGATGGATGACGTTGCCTTGCGTGTCGCCGAACACCTGGAATTCGATATGGCGTGGATGCTCCACATAACGTTCGAGGATGACGCGCGTGTCGCCGAACGAACTGGCCGCCTCGCGCTGCGCGGACGCCAAGGCATCGACGAACTCCGCCTCGCTGCGCACGATGCGCATGCCCTTGCCGCCGCCACCGGCCGCGGCCTTGATCATCAACGGGAAGCCGGTGCGACGCGCCTGCTCGGCGAGCACTTCGGCGGACTGATCCGCGCCGTGATAGCCCGGCACCAAGGGGACCTGATGCTGTTCCATCAGCGCCTTGGCGGCCGCCTTGGACCCCATGGCGTCGATGCTTTCGGGGCGTGGACCGATGAAGGCGATGCCGGCATCGGCGCAGGCGCGTGCAAAGGCGGTGTTCTCGGAAAGAAAGCCGTAACCCGGGTGGATGGCTTGCGCACCGCTCTTGCGCGCCACATCGAGAATGGTCTCGCCGCGCAGATACGATTCCGTCGGGCGCGGGCCACCGATCGGCCAGGCCTCATCGGCCAGGCGCACATGCTGCGCATTGGCATCGGCCTCTGAATACACCGCAATGGTGTGGATCCCCAGGCGCCGGCAGGTGCGGATGACACGGCAGGCGATCTCGCCACGGTTGGCAATGAGTACGCGCTCGAACATGCGGCTTCCGGGGATGATGCGATGCTGCCAAAACTAACAGATTGGCGCGTTGGAGCCGATGCGCGGCGCAACATGGCCCCTCCGTCCCTGTGGGAGCGCACCCTGTGCGCGACAAGGCTGCCTCACCGTTCGCCCGTCGCGCACAGGGTGCGCTCCCACAGGACTGAGGGGTTTACTCCCCGTCCCAGTACCCCACCTGCATATCGGCCCGCGTCACCATGCGAAAGCCCTGCGGCGTGCCATCGGCCGCCGGCGGATATTCCGCCAGGATGCCGATCTTGCCGGTATCGGGGTATTCGCAAATCTCCGGCGACTCCTTGGTGCTCACTGCGAGATAGCGCATCTCGGTCGCGCCGGTATTGATGATCTGATGCGCTTTCTCCGGGCCGCCGGGCGGGCAGGCGATGACGTCGCCCGCGCGGATCGGATAGCGTTCCTCGCCGAAGCGCACTTCGCCACTGCCTTCGATGATGAAGAACATTTCCTCGTTGACGCGATGACAGTGAAGCGGAAACGCACGCTTGCCGGGCGGCACCGCGGTGATGTTATAGCCCAGTTTTTTTGCGCCGATCTGTGGACCGAAGCGACCCATGCGCGCTTCGAAACGCTCGGCGGTGTCGCCGGTGGGACCCATGCCCGGCGGAAACGGCTGCAGCTGGACGTCGGCGATATTGATGATCGGATGCGTCATGGCGTGGTCTCCATGGAGTGGTCGTTGTCTGCGGCGTCAGCCCGGCTGGTGGCAGACCGCTTCGATATTGTGGCCATCGGGGTCGAGCACGAAGGCGCCGTAGTAGTGCTCGTGGTAATGCGGACGCAGGCCCGGCGCGCCGTTGTCGGTGGCGCCCGCCTCCATGGCGGTGCGATGAAAAGCCATCACGGCAGCGCGGTTGGGGGCCGTGAATGCCACGTGCACGGCGCCGCTGGCGTGGGCGGTCTGCGAGGTGCCAATCCAGAACGTCGGGCGCCCGGCGATGCCGAATCCGGCGTGCGAACCGTCGCCCGTCTGCTCCTCGGTTACCTCCATCACCAAGTCGCCGCCCAGCGTGGCGAGCACCTTGCGGTAGAACTCGCGGCTGCGTTCGTAACCGGAAACCTGCAATCCGACATGGTCGATCATCGTGTCGCTCCTGACGAAAGAATCGGTCAACGGGGGTGACGTATCAGTCTGCCGCACACCATGCAGCAGCACGTTTGGCCAGGAACGCGCCCAACCCTTCCTGACCTTCTGCCGATACACGCAGGCGCGCGATCAGCGCAGCGTTTTCGCGATCGGTGGTTTCCGCTTGCGCCGCATCGGCGCCGGCCATGCGCAACGCCAGCTGCTTGGCTTGCGCCTGCGCCACCGGTCCGGCCTTTGAAAGCAACGCAACCGCAGCGTCCACCGCGCTATCCAGTTGATCGGTAGGCACGCACTGATGAAGCAGGCCGATCTGCAGCGCCGTGGCGGCATCAAACAACTCGCCCGTGACAAACAGGCGACGCGCCTGTCGCAAGCCGATGGCGTGAATGACATACGGCGAAATCACTGCCGGCACCAGGCCGAGTTTCACTTCGGTAAGGCCGAAGCGCGCGCTGTCCACGCCGATGGCGATATCGCAGCACGCCACCAGGCCCACGCCGCCGCCATACGCCGCGCCGTTGACGCGGGCGATGGTGGGCTTGGGCAGGTATTGCAATGTGCGCATGAGGGTCGCGAGGCGCAGCGAATCCTCGCGATTCTCCGCTTCGCTCGCGCCGGCCATCCCGCGCATCCAGTTGAGATCCGCGCCGGCGGAAAAGCTGGCGCCTTCGCCGGTGAGCACCACGGCACGTACCGCGCTGTCCGCGCCGGCTTGCTGCAGCGCCTCGGTAAGCTCCGCGATCAGGCCGTCGTCAAAGGCGTTGTGCACCTGCGGGCGATTCAGTGCGATGCGGCGCACGCTGCCGTGATCGGCGATCTGGATGCTGCTGGCCATGGAAAGCTCCTGCTGGGGAGCGCCATCGTAAACCGAACCATCCCCGACCATCTCGTGGGCCGGGGATGCGGGGCTTAGTCCTTGGCCGGCAGCACCAGGAATTCGGCGGCTTGCCGTGCGCATCCCTTGGAGTGTTCGGCGCTCAGTTCGCGCCACCACGGTTGCACCGTTTCAAACTGCGCAGGTTCGATCGCCTCGCCCAGGCGGGGCATCACCAGGCCCTCCGGGACCCGGGCCAGCAAGACCTCGGCCGGCTCGGCCCATGGATGCATGGCCAGGTTGAAGGTGCCCCAGTGCACCGGCAGAAAGCGGCCGCTGCCCAACTGGCGCCACGCGCTGATGGCATTGTCGGGGCCCAGGTGCACGCTGCCCCACGACGGGTGAAACGCGCCCACTTCGATCATCACCAGGTCGAACGGCCCGAGTCGTTCGCCGATCTCGCTGAAATGCGGCGACAGGCCCGTGTCGCCGCTGAAGAACACCGCATGGCGTTCGCCGCGCAACACGAAGGACGACCACAGCGTGGCATTGCGATCGTGCAGGCTGCGGCCAGAGAAGTGGTGCGACGGCGCGGCAGTGAGGGTGAGTCCGCACGGCAGCGTGGTGCTTTCCCACCAGTCCAGTTCGGTGATGCGCTCGGCAGGCACGCCCCAGGCTTCCAGGTGCACGCCCACGCCCAGCGAGGTGATGAAGGGCACGTCCAGCTTCGCCAGCGCGCGGATGCTCGGGTAATCGAGATGGTCGTAGTGATCGTGCGAGATCAGCACGGCATCCAGCGGCGGCAGCTTGTCGATCGCCACCGGCACGGGCTGGAAGCGCTTTGGGCCCATGAATGAAAACGGCGAGGCACGCTCACCCCAGACCGGATCGGTGAGCACGCGCGCGCCGTCGATTTCCAGCAGCACGGTGGAATGGCCAAGCCAGGTGCTGCGCAGGCCGGTTTCCACCGGGCGCGTCCACGCGGCACGCGGATCGAGCGAGGGCAGTGGCCGGGGTGGCGTGCGTCCTTCGCCGTGGAAAATGAAATCGACCAGCGAAGGCTTGTCGTCGGCCACGCGCGGTGTGCTGGACGGATAGGTATTGGCAAAGGCTTCGCCGGCGTACTGCGAGGAAGCTTGCATGCGTTCGAGACGTAACCCGCTTGCGTGTCTGGCGAATAGAGCCATGTGAACCTCGGTATCCATGGGGTAGCGGCGTCGCAGTGGCTTGCGATGGCCTGCCTCACTGCTATCGGGGCGGTGGCTGCCAGTTCCAAGGCGGCCTCGATGGTGGCGGTTCAGCCCCATGTTCTTGCGGCTTAACGGGCCTATAGGCGGCATCCGGCCGCGCTGCAGTACCCGGATGGCTCATGTACAATGCGAACCATTCTTATTTAAGTTGGTGACCAGTGCGCCTGTCCGATCTTCCGAAAGGGGCTACTGCCGTGGTGGACCGAGTGGATGATGCTCACGCTTCCGACCCGATTGCGCAGCGCCTGCGCGACCTGGGCTTCGTGGCGGGCGAGCCGGTCCGCGTGGTGGCGCAGGGCCCGCTGGGGGCAGATCCCTTGCTGATCCAGATCGGCTCGACGCGCTTCGCGTTGCGCCGCAAAGAGGCGGAGCGCGTGCAGGTCCAGTCGGAGAACGCTGGATGAGTGCGGGCACGCTGCGTATCGCCCTGGTCGGCAATCCCAACTGCGGCAAGACCGCACTGTTCAACCAGCTCACCGGCGGTCGCCAGAAGGTGGCCAACTACGCTGGCGTCACGGTGGAACGCAAGGAAGGCCGATTCACGGCGCCTTCCGGCCGCGTGCTGCAGCTGCTCGACCTGCCCGGCACCTACAGCTTTGACGCCACCAGCCCCGATGAGCAGATCACGCGCGACGTGCTGGAAGGCAATTATCCGGGCGAGGCCGTTCCCGATCTGATCGTCTGCGTAGCCGATGCCACCAACCTGCGTCTGCACCTGCGCTTCGTGCTCGAAGTGAAGCGCCTCGGTCGCCCCGTGGTGCTGGCGCTCAACATGATGGATGCGGCGCGTCGCCGCGGCATCGTCATCGACGTGCCGGAACTGGCGCGACGCCTGGGCATTCCCGTGGTGGAAACCGTTGCGGTGAAACGCGACGGCGTAAGAGCGCTGATCGCCCAGGTGGACGGTGAGATTCCGCAGGCCGCGCCCGCGCAGTCCGATGACGCCGAAAGCCGCGCCGATCTGCATGTGCAGGTGCGCGAGCTGATGACAGCCACCGTGACCATGCCGCGCGCCACGGCGGAGATCGACGACGCGCTCGACCGCTGGGCGCTGCATCCCGTGTTCGGCCTGGCCATTCTTGCCCTGGTGATGTTCCTGGTGTTCCAGGCGGTGTATGCCGCCGGCAAGCCGATGACCGATCTGATCGGCGACGGCTTCGGCTGGCTGGGCGAGCACGCCACCGCGTGGATGCCGGCCGGTCCGCTGCAGAGCCTGCTGGTCGACGGCGTGTTCGGCGGCCTCGGCACGGTGATCGGCTTCCTGCCGGAAATCCTGGTGCTGTTTTTCTTCATCCTGGTGCTGGAGGAGTCCGGCTACCTGCCGCGCGCAGCCTTCCTGCTCGATCGCCTGATGGTGTCGGTGGGGCTGACCGGGCGTTCCTTCATTCCGCTGCTTTCCAGCTTCGCCTGCGCCATTCCCGGCATCATGGGCACGCGCAGCATCACCGACCCACGCGATCGCCTGTCGACGATCCTCGTCGCGCCGTTGATGACGTGTTCCGCGCGTCTTCCCGTCTATGCGCTGTTGATCGGTGCGTTCATACCCACTCATCGCGTGCTGGGCATCTTCAACCTGCAGGGCCTGGTGCTGTTCGCGTTGTATGCGGCAGGCATTCTTGGCGCGATGCTGGTGGGCTGGGTGATGAAGAAGCTGCGCCGCGATCGCAGTGAGCACGCCTTGCTGATGGAGCTGCCGTCGTATCGGCTGCCCAAGCTGCGCGATGTGGGACTGGGCTTGTGGGAGCGCGGCACGATCTTCCTCAAGCGACTCACCGGCATCATCCTCGGCCTGACCGTGCTGATGTGGTTTCTGTCCACGTTCCCGTCGCCGCCGGCAGGCGCCACCGGTCCCGCGATCGACTACAGCTTCGCTGGTTACATGGGGCGCGGCCTGCAATTCATCTTTGCGCCGCTGGGTTTCAACTGGCAGATCAGCGTGTCGTTGATTCCCGCTTTTGCCGCGCGTGAAACCGCCGTGGCCGCGCTCGCCACGGTGTATGCGGTMGGTGGCGACGGTGCCGATGGCGCCGGCCTGGCGCAGGCGCTGGCGGCCAACTTCTCGCTGGCCAGCGCGTTGTCGTTGCTGGTGTGGTTCGCGTTTGCGCCGCAGTGCATGTCCACGCTGGCGGTGATCCGCCGCGAGACCAACTCGTGGCGCAACGTGGGCATCTCGTTTGGCTACATGTTCGTGGTGGCGTATGTCGCCTCGTTCCTCACTTACCAGATCACAAGCTGGCTGACATGAGTACTGGGTTGCTCGTGCAATACGTGATCATCGGCGCGATCGTGCTGATCAGCGCATGGATCACGCTACGTAAACTGGCGCCGAAGTTGACCAGCCGCTGGCTGGCATCGCTGGCGCTGCGTCTTGACCGGCAGGGCAGCGCGGCATGGCAGCGTGCGCTGGCACACCGCCTGCAGCCCAAGCAGGCCAGCGGCAATTGCAGCGATGGTTGCGATACCTGTGGCTCTTGCGGTCCCAAGCCGCCGGCTGCCGCGCGCGACGTGCAGCCTCTTCATTTCCGTCCGCGCGGCAAGTAGCAACTTACTGACGGTTCCCCGGCAGTTCCATCGGCGGATTGATCTTGTGCGTTGCCGGGTCGTCCGACTTGACCGGCGTAAGAATGCCCACCGTCACCGTGCCCGAGAGCAGGTAAGAGGCGAACTTCGGATCGTACGGGTCATCGCTGGCGCGCAACTGTTCATAGGCGATGACGCCATCCGTCTGATGCACGCCGGTGACTTCACCGGCGGTGAAGGCTTGCATGCCACCGTTGCCAACGTCATAGCTGATCGGCGACTCGTGGCTGTTTCTGCCGGTGGTGCCACCCACGACCAGGTGTGGCGCTGCCGAGCCCACGCGCGAGCCGGTCGCCGACATCAGCACCTCACGCCAGCGCGCCTTGGCCCGCACCAGTGCGGTGGCGTCGCCATAAGTCGGCAACAGTTCGCGCCATATCACATTGGCCTGTTCGAACTGCTCCGGCGTCATATTCGCGTAGAGCAATTGCTTGGCGTAGACGTACTGCGTTTCGTTGCGCTCGGCGGCCAGTGCGAACCAGGCCATGGCACGCGGCAGGTCGACCGGCGAGCCGTGGCCGTTGAGATACATCACGCCCAGGTTGTATTCGGCCGGCTTGTACGCCCACGAGGCCGACACCTTGTACATCGCGATGGCGTGCTCGTAGTCGTGCTTCTGGTTGGCCAGCGCGCCAAGATAGAAAAAGTATTCGCCAGGACGGCCGTCGTCTTCCGGTCGATTGAACGGATCGGTGCGGCTGGTGGGGACGTCCGGCGTGGCCCTGTAGCTCACCACTTTCGGCGGCGGCGCCTTCGTGTCGATGGGGATAGTGGGCAGCGCAGTGTCCGTGGCATGCAGGGCAGGGGAGAGCCACAACCCGGCCAGCAGGATGGCGGAGAACGGCGCTTGCAACAGGTGATTTCGCACGGTCATGGCGACACCTCGCATCGTCTGCCTGGGGTGGAGCAGCGAGTCGAAATTACTCCCAACCGTGGCGCCATTCAATCGCATGGTTGCCGGCGGGCGCATCGCAGGAAAGCGCGCCGGCAACCTGTCGATCGCCCACCCCGTCAGCGATGGGGGAGTTGTTCGTAGCGCGCCAGCAGATGGCTGAAGACCGGCCAGAACGGCTGCGGCAAATGGCCGTCCAGACGATCCTCCAGGATATTGAGGTGGGTATGCCAGCCGCCGCTGACGCCGGCGATATCGGTGGCCTTGAGTTTGCTGTGCGTCACCGTGAGGCGAACCTGTTCACCTGCGGGTGCGAGCTCGAAGCTGACTTCCGAAGGCTCCTGTGCATCGCCCCAGGAGATCGCCAGCAGGGTTGGCGGCTCGCAGGCGATGACGCGGTGATGGGTGGTCTTGCCGGCAGCGATCGATGCGAATCGGGCTGGCGGCGGCAGCGGCGTCTGCGACAGTTGGGCGTGATCGAAGCGCAGCTGGAATTCGCTGCCCACGCGTTGCTCCATCGCGCCACTGCCCAGCCATTGCGCGCGCTTGTCCGATTCGGTGAGATAGGACCACACACGCTCGATCGGTCCTGGCAGCAGGCGTTCGAAACGCGCCGTGTCTGCGGCAAGCAACTGGCGCGGGGGATCGCGCTGCAGCTTTTGTGCGAGCTTGGCGAGGATGCCACCCCAGCCTTCCTGCGTCGCATCGGCCCATTCCGGCAACACGCCTTCATGCAGCATGCGCAGTTCGCAACCGGATCCGGACGGGACGATGTCGATGCTGACCTTCGTAGTGGCCTCGGAATACTTGGGCACCGCAAAGGTGAAGACGAGCCGCCGCGGCCGATCGATTTCCAGATACTCGCCGACATGCTCGACGTCTTCGCCATCGCGCCTGTCGATAAAACTGAAATGGCCACCGACGCACGCGTCGATATCCACTTTCACCATCTCGCCGTTTGGCGCGGAATAGAGCCAGCGGCCAGCGGTGGCGGGATCGAGCCATGCATCGAAGACGCGTTCCGGGCTGGCGTCGAAATGGCGGGAGATGCGCAGGGTTCGTAGCGTGCTCATCGACAATTACCTTTTGGGCAGGGCGCTGTCCTCGGCCTCGAGCAAGGCCTCGAGCGCATCGAGTTTGCGGTTCCAGAACTGCTCGTAGAAGCGCAGCCATTCATCGGCGGCAGCGAGCGGCCCCGGTTCCAGACGACAGATATGGGTGCGACCCTTGACCAGACGGCGCACCAGGCCCGCGCGCTCCAGCACCTTCACATGCTTGGAGGCTGCGGCCAGCGACATCGCGAACGGCGCGGCCAGTTCGCCGATATTGCGGTCGCCGTCGGCCAGGCTGCGCAACATGGCGCGGCGGGTGCCGTCGGTGAGGGCCTGGAAGACGGTGTCCAGGGTGGGCATCGGATATTCAACCATGGAGTTGAATATCCGCCTCGCTCAGTCGAATGTCAACCGTTTGGTTGAATGTGGGCCGACCAGGCCCTGTGCGTGCCCTCGGTGCGGATGAGACGACAGATCGCTAAACTCGCGCGGTTACTCAGGAGCCACCCATGCAGCACACGCCCAACACCGAGACGGCCGTGCCCGACGGCGATCTCTCCGATGTGATCATTTCGCCGACGCATGTCCACCATCCGGCCGGCCACAACGTGGTCGACACCTTGGACATCGCCGGGCACGACGAAGTGGATCACGAGACCGCCTTGCGCGAGTCCTCGTTGCGCGTTCCGCGCTGAATGCCTCAAGCGTGACCTGAACTCGTTCGCCCGCCCTTGTGGCCAGGCGAACGTTGACGCTTACATGCGGAACACGCCGTAGCGCTGCGGTTCGATCGGCGCATTGAGCGAGGCGGAGATCGCCAGGCCGAGCACGCGGCGCGTATCGGCTGGATCGATGATGCCGTCATCCCACAGGCGCGCGCTGGCGTAGTAGGGGTGGCCCTGGCGTTCGTACTGGTCGCGGATCGGCGCCTTGAACGCTTCTTCTTCCTCCGCGCTCCAGCTTTTGCCGCTCGCTTCGATGCCGTCACGGCGCACCGTCGCCAGCACCGAGGCGGCCTGCTCGCCGCCCATCACGCTGATGCGCGCGTTTGGCCACATCCACAGGAAGCGTGCGCCGTACGCGC
The DNA here is from genome assembly GCF_056399225.1 of Dyella sp. 01N448. NCBI lineage: Bacteria > Pseudomonadati > Pseudomonadota > Gammaproteobacteria > Lysobacterales > Rhodanobacteraceae > Dyella > Dyella sp. 01N448. Next base: position 434,311 of record NZ_JBFTQX010000003.1, read on the forward strand.
GGCCGCACATGGCGTAATTGCCGGCACCGAAGCTGCCACCGATCACCACGGTGAACTTGGGCACGTGCGAGCACGCCACCGCGGTCACCATCTTGGCGCCGTCCTTGGCGATGCCCGCGTTCTCGTATTTCTTGCCGACCATGAAGCCGGTGATGTTCTGCAGGAATACCAGCGGCACGTTGCGCTGGTTGCACAGTTCGATGAAGTGCGCGCCCTTGAGAGCCGACTCGGAGAACAGGATGCCGTTGTTGGCGATGATGCCTACCGGATAGCCGTGGATATGCGCAAAGCCGCATACCAGGGTCTTGCCGTAGCGGGCCTTGAACTCGTGGAACTCCGAGCCGTCCACGATGCGTGCGATGACCTCGCGGATATCGAACGGGCGCCGGCTATCCTGCGGGATCACTCCGTACAGTTCCTCGGCGGCGTGCAGCGGCTCGCAGGGCGCGCGCAGGGCCAGCGGCATGTCTTTCTTGCGGTTGAGGCTGGCGACGATGTCCCGCGCGATGGAGAGCGCGTGCGCGTCGTTCTCGGCGTAATGATCGGCGACACCCGAAATAGACGTATGGACATCCGCGCCGCCCAACGCCTCGGCATCGACCACTTCGCCGGTGGCGGCCTTCACCAGCGGCGGGCCACCCAGGAAGATCGTGCCCTGCTCGCGCACGATGATGGTCTCGTCGCTCATGGCCGGCACATAGGCGCCGCCGGCGGTGCACGAGCCCATCACCACGGCGATCTGCGGAATGCCCAGGCCCGACATGCGTGCCTGGTTGTAGAAAATGCGGCCGAAGTGCTCCTTGTCCGGAAACACCTCGTCCTGCAGCGGCAGGAAGGCGCCGCCGGAGTCGACCAGGTAGATGCAGGGCAGGCGGTTTTCCAGCGCGACTTCCTGCGCCCGCAGATGTTTCTTCACCGTGATCGGGAAATAGGTGCCGCCCTTGACCGTGGCGTCGTTGGCGACCACGACCACTTCCAGGCCGTTGACCCGGCCGATGCCGGTGATGATGCCGGCTGCCGGCGCGGCATCGTCGTACATGCCATGGGCGGCCAGTGGCGAGAGCTCGAGGAAGGGCGAGCCCGGATCGAGCAGGGCGCGGATGCGTTCGCGCGGCAGCAGCTTGCCGCGGGCCGTGTGCTTGGCGCGGGCCTTCTCGCCGCCGCCTTCCGCACTGCGAGCCAGCTCACGGTGCAGGTCGTCCACCAGTCCCTTCAGCTGCGCGCTGCTCGCCTGGAAATCCGGGGCGCGGGGGTCGATCTGCGACGCAATGACACTCATGGGCTCAGGCTGCCTTGGTGGGAAACGTCGATCATAGCGGCCCATGGCCGAGGGCTAAATCGGCGTCGCAGCATAGAAGGGGCACGTACTTTCACTTACGCACAAAGACTGGCCGCTGCCTTTGCATGGGGCAAAAAAAAACCGGCCGCACAAGGCGGCCGGTTTTAGAAGTACACGAGTGTACTTAGTGACCAGCGGTCGAAGCAGCAGCCGGAGCAGCAGCGGTCGAAGCCGGGGTCGGCGCAGGCTGTTCGGCCGGAGCAGCAGCGGTCGAAGCGGGAGCTGCGGCCGGAGCCTCTGCCGGAGCAGCAGCAGCCTTCTGAGCCTGGTCAGCAGCCTGCTGAGCCTGGTCAGCCGACTTCTGAGCGTCCTGCGCGGAATCCTGCGCGCCGTTGCTGCAAGCCGCCAGCAGCGCGACGAGCGCAGAGGCGAGAAGGGTACGCGTGAACTTCATGTTGAATCTCCTTTGCCGTGGAATGCCGTTTGGCGGGCGTATTAATAGCGCTTTCGCGGAAAATCCGCCACATCTTTGTGTGAACGGGCAAAAATGGTTAACCCCGCTTTCATCGGCGGCCACCGGTGGGACCGCCAATCAAGGGCTTAGTCGAGCAGTTCCACCGCAACGGCCGTGGCTTCGCCACCACCAATGCACAGCGACGCCACGCCGCGCTTGAGGCCGCGGGTCTTCAAAGCATTGAGCAGGGTGACCACCAGGCGGGCACCGCTGGCGCCGATCGGATGGCCCAATGCACAGGCGCCGCCGTTGACGTTGATCTTGTCGCGCGCGATGTCCAGCTCACGCATCGCAGCCATGGCCACCACGGCGAAGGCTTCGTTGACTTCGAACAAGTCGACGTCGCTGGCCTTCCAGCCGGCCTTCTCCAACACCTTATGCAGTGCGCCGACCGGCGCGGTGGTGAACCACTCCGGTTCCTGCGAATGGGTCGCGTGGGCGACGATGCGAGCGAGCGGCTTGAGCCCACGCGTCTTTGCGTCATCGGCTGACAACAGCACCAGTGCGGCGGCGCCATCGGAGATGCTCGAAGAGCTGGCAGCCGTGATGGTGCCATTCTCCTTGCGGAACGCCGGCTTCAGCGACGAGATCTTGCTGGTGTCCGAACGGCCCGGCTGCTCATCGGTGTCGACCGTGATGTCGCCCTTGCGGCTGGAGACGGTGACCGGAACGATTTCGCCGGCGAATGCGCCGTTCGCCTGGGCGGCCTTGGCGCGGTCCACCGACTCCTTCGAATAGGTGTCCTGCTCCTCGCGGGTAAAGTGGTACTTGTCGGCGCACAGCTCGCCGAACACACCCATGGCCTTGCCGTCGTACGGGTTGGTGAGGCCATCCCACGCCATGTGGTCGACCAGGGTGCCATCGCCGTAGCGGATGCCGGTGCGCGCATTGACCATATGCGGTGCATTGGTCATCGACTCCATGCCGCCAGCGACCACCACCGAGGCCGAACCGGCCTTGATCAGGTCATGGCCCAGCATCAGGGCCTTCATGCCCGAGCCGCAGACCTTGTTGATGGTGGTGCAACCGACGGCCACCGGCAGGCCGGCGCCCAGGGAGGCCTGGCGGGCAGGGGCCTGGCCGAGGTTGGCCGGCAGCACGCAACCCATGATGACTTCGCTGACATCGGCGGGGGCCAGACCGGACTGCTCGATCGCGGCACGAATGGCGGTGGCACCCAGGGTGGGGGTGGGTACGCCGGTGAACTGGCCGAGGAAGGAGCCAATGGCAGTGCGCTTGGCACCGACGATGACAACGCTGACGTCCGACATGGGGATCTCCGCAAGTACTTGATGGGGCGAGGCCCCGGTTTAATCCGAGAATTATCGCAGCCCGCCAGTAACCGGGGCAAACCGGCCCTCTTTGCGATACCAGCGGGATCTTGCAGGCATTTAGTTGCGATTTCGTTGTGCAAATATGGAGGCGCGCGTGGCCAATACCAGGGAGACGCGCGCAGGGCAGTCATCTTGAACGTGATTCAGTGGGGCGGGGGCCTTATGAATACGGTGATGCAGGGGTTTCGGTACCGTCGTGGCGCGGTATGGGTCTGCCTGGCTCTGGGGCTGAGCGCCTGCGGAGGCGGCGGTGGTGGCAACACCAGACCCTCGCCGCCGGCACCCGCGCCGGCACCCGCGCCGGCACCCGCGCCGGCTCCGGCACCGCCACCGGCCTCCACCGCGCCGCCACCGCCGGTCGATGCGCAATTGACGCTCACCAACACCAATGCTGCGCACGCCGCCGGCTACACCGGGGCGGGCGTCACCATCGGCGTGGTCGATACCGGCGTGACCTCCACCCACCCGGCTTTGGCGGGGCGCGTGATCAAGGAACTCACCTACGTCAATCCCGCCACCAACAACCTCAAGGTCGATGACGTCAACGGACACGGCACTTACGTGGCCGAGATCGCGGCGGGCAAGCCCTTTGGCCAGTTCGTCGGCGGCATCGCCCCGGGCGCGAACATCGTGTCGGCACGCATCATCGACGACAGCGCGCCCGACGATAATGGCTCCACGCCACCGGCGCCGGTGAATTCGTCCGATGCGATACCGCTGGGCCAGGTCAATGCCGATCTGATCGCCAACGGCGTCAGGGTGATGAACAACTCCTGGGGCGGCATCAGCTGGAGCGCCAGCGACACCGCCACCACCCAGGGTTTCCACGACGCGTACAACACCTTCATCAATAGCTGGGGCGGCCTGGTGGTGTTTGCGGCGGGCAATGATTCGCAGGCCAATCCCAGCAGCATCGCGGCGCTGCCGAGCCTGGCGCCGGATCTGGCGAAGGGCTGGCTCACCGTGGTGGCAATCAACAGCAACAGCCCCACTCAATTGGACAGCTATTCGAACCGATGCGGCATCGCGATGAACTACTGCCTGGCCGCGCCCGGCGATGTGATCGTGAGCGGCAAGAGCGATACCAGCACGGCCAACGAGACCTACTGGATTGTCGAAGGCACCTCGCTGGCGGCGCCGCAAGTCTCCGGCGCGGCTGCCCTGGTGTGGCAGGCCTACCCCTATTTCAACAACGATCTGGTGCGCCAGACCTTGCTCGGTACCGCCGATCCCTTGGGCGGCTCGCAGCCGAACGCCACCTTTGGCTACGGCGAACTCGACGTGGGCAAGGCGGTCAATGGGCCGGAACAATTCAACTGGGGCGACGTCACTGTCAGCTTCAGCGGCAGCTCAAGCTGGAACAATCCCATCTCCGGCGCCGGCGGCCTGATCAAGCAGGGCACGGGCACGCTGACGCTGACCCAGCCGTCCAGTTATACCGGCTTGACCCAGGTGCAGGGCGGCATGCTGGTGGCTGCATCGTTGGCATCGAGCGTGAGCATTGGCGCCCAAGGCGTGTTGAGCGGTACACCATCGATAGCCGGATCAGTCACCAATGCCGGCGTGCTGGCGGTGGCCGGTACCGATGTCAACGTGGCCGGCAACTATGCGCAACAGGCGGGCAGTCGGCTGGCGGTATCGCTGGGCTCGGCGTTGCGGGTCGGTGGCGCGGCCACGCTGAGCGGTGGCGATCTTTACGTCACGGGCATCAATTCGGGCTATCAGGCCAATGCGCATACGGACGTGCTGACGGCCAGGGCCGGCATCTCCGGCACGTTCTCCGCATTGGACGTGGCCACCGGCGTATTGCTCAGCGCCACGCTCAACTACAACAGCACGGACGCGTGGTTGAACGTGGCCCAGGTGCAAGCCTCGGCGGTGACGGGCATGACGTATACGCCGGCCTCGTTTGGCGCCGCGCAGCGCATCGATGGCGCGTTCAATCAGATCAACACGCAGGTGAGCTCGGGCACCACCGTCACCGGCAATCCGCTGCCGACCTCGTTCATCAATGGCGCAGCAAGCCTGCAGCAAACCGCAACGACCGCTGCCTTGCAGCAGTCGTTGAATTCACTGTCGGGCCAGCTGCACGCGGCGAGCGCAGCGATGACTTTCGATGCGATGGATGCAGGGACGCGTGCGCTATCGCAACGCTTCGACCAGCTGGGCGAGGTCTATACCGCCGGCGGCTGGACGCAGACGCTGGGTAGCTACGGCAGCATGAATCGCAGTGGCTACAACAGCGTGGGCTATGACCTTAACGGCTGGATGGCCGGCCAGGATCGCCGCGTGGGCAGCAATGGGGTCATGGGTTTTGCGGTGAGCCAAAGCCAGGATCTGGGACGCCTCGACGAATTCGCCGACCAGGGCCGCAGCCGCGCGGTGGAAGGCATGCTTTACGGTGGTTTCGTACAGAACCAGTGGTATGCGATGGGACGGCTGGGCATGGGCTCGTATCGCGAGGACATGCGTCGCCATCTCGAGCTGGGCAGCGATGTGGAAAGTGTCGCCAGCGATACCAACGGTACCTACGACATTGCCTATGGCGAAAGCGGCTACCGGATGCAGTGGGGCGGTGTGCGCATAACGCCATATGCCAATCTGCAATACGCCAATATCCGCACCGATGGTTTCGACGAACTCGGCGGTGCCGGCTTCGGATTGAAAGCCGCGTCGCAGACGATCGAGCGCTGGCAGGCAGGCGCCGGCCTGCGCGCGGGCCGCGACTGGTCGTTGCCGGGCGGCGGCAGCTTGAGCGTGCAGGCGCACATGCTTTGGCAGCGCGCCTTCAGCATGCGCGGCGATGTGCTTGATGCGAGTTTTGCAGTGCTCAATCAATGGGCGCCGGTCGGTGGCATCGGCCTGTCCCGCTATGGCGGCGAGGCCGGGCTGAGTGTGGACTGGGCGATCTCGCATCGCTCCCGCCTGTCGCTGGGAATGGATCAGTACGTCGCCGAGCATGAGCACGGCAGGATGGACACGCTGGCCTATCGCCTGTCGTTCTGACCCCGAATGAGGCGCGGTTCTACCGGCCCGCATCGCTGCGATGCGGGCTTTTTCATCCTGTGAACCTCTAGGAATTTTTCGCACCATGTTGTGCGAAGATTAGTCAGGGAGGTGCTGGCGGAGTCCAGGTAACAGGCCGCCGCGCCATGGATGCAAGGGATGCCCTAAGGGGGCGCAGGGGGAACAATGGAGAGTGGTCTGGGCGGAATGCGTTTCCGCCAGGTTTCCGTATTGGTATGGATGGCGCTGGGCCTCAGTGCCTGCGGTGGCGGCGGCAACGGCAATGTGAAGCCGGCCCCTGCCTATACACCACCGGGGCCGGGTTATTCACCGCCTGGATCGGGTTACTCTCCGCCCACGGGTCCAGGGTCGGGTGGCAGCACGCCACCGCCAACAACACCGCCCACCACGCCGCCCACCACGCCGCCGCTCACGCAGCCGCCGCTCGATGCGCAGCTGTCGCTGACCAATACCTATGCCGCCCGCAGTGCCGGCTTCACTGGCACAGGCGTGACCATCGGCGTGGTCGACAGCGGCATCATGCGCAACCACCCGGCGCTGGCGGGCAAGGTCACCCAGGAATTGACCTATATCAACCCGGCGACCAACAACCTGTCGGTGGACGATGTCGTCGGCCACGGTACCTGGGTTTCGGAAATTGCCGCCGGCAGCGCCTTCGGCAAATTCGCGGGCGGCATTGCACCGGGCGCCAGCCTCGTGTCGGCACGCATCATCTCCGACAAGGCGCCCGACGATGACGGATCGACGCCGCCGTCCACGGTATCGGGGCAGGATGCCGTGCCGTTCGGTTACATCAATCAGGATTTGATCAATGCCGGCGTGAAGGTGATGAACAACTCCTGGGGTGGCATTACCTGGGACGCGAGCGACACCGCCACGACCAAGGGCTTCCACGATGCGTACGCGCCGTTCGTCAACGGCGGCGGCCTGGTGGTGTTTGCGGCAGGCAATGATTCACTGCCCAATCCCAGCACCATCGCCGCGCTGCCCAGCATGCCGGGCGCGGAGGATCTGCAGAAAGGCTGGCTGGCCGTCGTCGCCCTGGACAGCAGCAACCCCACGCAGCTGGCGAGTTATTCGAACAAGTGCGGCGTGGCCATGAACTACTGCCTGGCCGCGCCGGGCAACGTGGTTGTCAGCGGCAAGGACGACACCACCAGCAACCAGACTTACTGGATCGTCGAAGGCACTTCGCTGTCTGCGCCTGCCGTATCCGGTGCGGCAGCGGTGGTGTGGCAGGCGTTCCCGTACTTCACCAACGACCAGGTGCGCCAGACTCTGCTGGGCACGGCGGACGATCTGGGTGCGCCAGGCGTGGACTCCACCTTCGGTTATGGCGAGCTCGACGTGGGCAAGGCCATCCTGGGTCCGGCCAAGTTCGACTGGGGCAACTTCGACGTCACGCTCAACATCAACTCCACCTGGGGCAATGCGATCAGTGGTAGCGGCGGTCTGACCAAAGACGGCACCGGCACGCTGACGCTGACTCAGGACCCGAGCTATACCGGCGACACGTTCATCGAGCACGGTGCGCTGGTTGCACCGTCGATTGCCGGCAACCTCTACATCGACCATGTCGATGCGATCATGAGCGGCGCGCACAGCTTCGGTGCGGACGTCCAGAACCTGGGCACGCTGGTGGTGGCCGGCGGTGACGTACATATCAGCGGCAGCTACTACCAGGGCTTCACTGCCACGGACGGCCAAACCGGTCGACTCGCGCTGGAGTTGGGGCGTTCGCTCAATATCGATGGCCAGGCCGTGCTCGTTGGCGGCAATCTTTATGTGATTGGCGCCATGCAAGGCTATGTGGCCAACTCGCACACCAACGTGCTCACCGCCAAGGGTGGACTCACGGGCCAGTTCACCGGGCTGGATGTGGCCTCCGGCGTGCTGCTCGCGGCCACGCTCAACTACGACAGCAACAGCGCGTGGCTCAACGTGACCCAGGTGCAGGCCAGTGCCGTCAATGGCATGACCTACACCACCGCTTCGTATGGTGCTGCACAGCGCGTCGACAATGCCTTTGGCGCAATCAACTCCCAGCTGGGGCAGGGCACGCCACCGATCGGCGGCACGCCGGTAGGCACGGACTTCATGCATGGCGCAGCCAGCCTGCAGCAGACGCAGACCACCGCGGCCTTGCAGCAGTCGCTGGAAAGCCTTTCGGGCCAGCTGCACGCCGCCAGTGCGGCGATGACCTTCGAAGCGATCGATGCCGGTACGCGTGCGCTGTCGGATCATTTCGACGGGCTGGTCGATACGCGCACGACCGGCGGCTGGGCGCAGACGCTGGGTTACCACGGCAGCATGAGCCGCAGCGGCTACGGCGACGTGGGCTACGACCTCAGCGGATGGATGGCCGGCCAGGACCGCAAGCTCGGCAGCAACGGCGTGCTGGGTTTTGCCGTGAGCCAGAGCCAGGGCCTGGGCCGTCTCGCTGAATTCGCGGACCAGGGCCAGAGCAATGCCGTCGAAGGCATGCTCTACGGCGGCGTCATGCAGGACAACTGGTACAGCATGGGTCGACTCGGTTACGGCACGTACCGGGAGAATATGCGCCGTCACCTTGAGCTCGGCAGCGACGTGTCAGGCGTGGCCAGCGATACCAACGGCCGCTACACCGTGGCTTATGGCGAAAGCGGCCTGCGTACCTCGTTCGGCGGCATCCAGATCACGCCCTACGCCAACATGCAGTACGCGCACATCCAGCGCGATGGCTTCAATGAACTGGGCGGCTACGGCTTCGGCCTGAAGAGCGGCGAGCAGGATGTGGAGCGTTGGCAGGCCGGCTTCGGCGTGCGTGCGGGTCATACCTGGTCGCTCGCCGGTGGCGGCAGCCTCGGCCTTCAGGCGCGCGCGCAATGGCAGCAGGCCTTTGCCATGCATGGTGACGTGTTCGACGCGAGCTTCACTGGTGTTGACCAGTGGGCGCCTGTCGGTGGCGTGGGGTTGTCGCGCTATGAAGGGCAGGTGGGCTTGTCGCTCGACTGGACGATGTCGGCGCGTTCTAGCCTGCAGTTTGGGATGGATCAGTATTTTGGGCAGAACAGCCAGGGGATGATGGGGATGCTCAATTATCGGCTGAATTTCTGACGTAGCTCTCTCTCCCTCTCCCCGTCGGGGAGAGGGTTGGGGTGAGGGGCGGGTGCTCGCGGGAACGGTTCGATCTCGTCATCACGGCGCAGGCGGGAGGCGCTGTTCAGCAGCCGAATGGCTGGTCATCCAGAGTCTCGGTTTCTGGTTGACGCGTTACCGCCGGCGTGCCGCCTACGCGGCGGGCGTTTCGACTGCCTGCCGGCAGCCGAGTCACTTTTCTCTTGCTGGCCCAAGAGAAAAGTAACCCAAAGAGAATGGCCTGATAACGCCCGCAGCATCGTGTTGGGATAAGCCCGAACGCTTGAGGTGCGTCGTTGAGGGACAACCTCCGAGGGTACACAGGGGATACTTCCAAGCGCTGCGCAACGCGCCCGAATCGCTGAGGACTTAAAGCGAGGCCTCGCTGCGCATCGGCCTTAGGCATCGCTCATTCACTCTGCCACGCCTGCTTGTCTGTGGGAGCGCACCCTGTGCGCGACAGCCACGCTGTGGTGTACCGCTCCGTAGGTTTGTCGCGCACAGGGTGCGCTCCCACAGGCAAGCGGCTCGCATGGTTGAAACCGTGAGCCACGGCGCGGGTGCTCCCTTGTAGGAGCGCACTTGTGCGCGACCGCCGCGCTGGGGTGTATCGCTCCGTAGGCTGGTCGCGCACAAGGTGCGCTCCTACAACAGCCCCGGTAACTCCATGCACTTCACTTCACCCACTTCCCGTCGGGAAGTGGGACTGCCTTTTCGCAAATCCCAGCTGTCACTCCTTGCCGTGAAACAACTCGCGGCCGATCAGCATGCGGCGGATTTCGTTGGTGCCTGCGCCGATTTCATAGAGCTTTGCATCGCGCAACAAGCGGCCTGCCGGGAACTCGTTGATGTAGCCGTTGCCGCCGAGGGTCTGGATCGCTTCCAGCGCCACCTTTACCGCGTTCTCCGATGCATTGAGCAGGCACGCGGCGGGGTCGATGCGGGACTTTACGTTGTGGTCGAACTGCTGGGCGACCATGTACGCAAAACCGCGCGAACTCTGCAGTGCGGTGTACATGTCGGCGATCTTTGCCTGCATCACGCCGAACGTGCCGATGGGTGCGTTGAATTGCTTGCGCTCGCGCACATAGGGCAGGGAGATGTCGAGCGCCGCCTGCATCAGTCCGATGGGGCCGCCGGAGAGCACCAGGCGCTCGGTGTCCAGGCCGCTCATCAGCACGCGCACGCCTTCGTTCACTTCGCCGACGATGTTCTCTTCCGGAATCTCGCAATCCTCGAACACCAGCTCGCAGGTGTTGGAGCCGCGCATGCCGAGCTTGTCGAGCTTTTGCGCGGTGCTGAAGCCCTTCATGCCTTTTTCGACGATGAAGGCCGTCATGCAGCGGCTGCCCGCCGGACGCGGCGCCGTGCGCATGTAGACCAGCAGCACGTCGGCATCGGGGCCGTTGGTGATCCACATCTTGGAGCCGTTGGCGACCCACACGTCGCCCTTCTTCTCCGCCTTGCAGCTCATCGAGCCGACGACATCGGAACCGGCGCCCGGTTCGCTCATCGCCAGCGCGCCCACGTACTCGCCCGAACAAAGCTTGGGGATGTACTTGCGACGCTGTGCTTCGTTGCCGTTGTGGAAAATGTTCTGCACGCACAGATTGGAGTGCGCGCCATAGGAAAGACCGACCGAGCCGGAGGCGCGCGAGATTTCCTCCATCGCCACCATGTGCGCGAGGAAGCCCATGCCGGTGCCGCCGTATTCTTCCGGAATGGTGATGCCGAGCAGGCCCATGTCGCCGAACTTGCGCCACAGGTCGGCGGGAAACAGGTTCTCGCGATCGATGTGGTCAGCGCGGGGAGCGATCTCCTTCTCGGCGAACGCGTGCACGCTGTCACGCAACAGATCGATCTCTTCACCCAGTGGAAACGGACGCATGCCTTCAAACTCCGGAATTGCGGAAGATCTCCATGGTACCGCGGCGGCCTTAACAAGCCGTTGCGCGACGCACAAGCCCTCGGGGGTCAGGCATCGGAGGTATTGAGTGTATTCGCCAGCTCGGCAAGCCGGTCGCGCTGGACCAGTACCTGCGCAAGCTGGCCCAGCGCGAGGCGGGCTGCATCGTCGTCAGCGCTGGCGGCGAAGGGCTCCAGCCATGCGGCATCGTCGGTGGTGACCTGCGCCGTGAGACCGTTGGCCAGCGCATCACCCAGTTGCGCCAGCGCCTTGACCGCAGCGTCACCGGCGCGAACCACGGCGTCGCGCGCTGCCGGCGATGCAATGATTTGGCGATTGGCGCCGAGCGCAGACAGCTGCCCCAGCAAGGTATGCGCCGCCGACAGAAATCGCAGCAGGCTTTCCGTGCCGCGGCTGTGGCGCCCTGGTTCGCGCAGCATGTTGGCGAGGACGGCGCTAAGCGTGGCGTTGGCGTTGTGCGCGTCGCGACGGGCAATGCGATAGTTCAGATCGTCACGACGACCGCTGGCGTACTGCGCGATGATCTGTTCGAGATAGCGCGCATCGCCACGCACGGTATCGGACAGCACCTCGTCGAAGCGGCGTCCCTGCCAGTCGGGCAGTACCAGACGCATGGCCAGCGCGGCGATGGCCGTGCCGATCAAGGTGTCCAGCAGGCGCGGCCACATCACGTCGTAACCGCTGCCCACCTGGTTGAAGCACAGCACCACGAACAGCGTGATGGCGGCTGTCGCGGTGGTGTAGCGGCGCAGTCGTGCCGCGAAAAAGATCACGCCCGACAGCACCACCAGCGGCATCTGCCATGGGCCGAACGGCAGCAGCTTCAACGTGGCCCAGCCGAGCACGAGACCGACGACGGTACCCAGCACGCGCTGCACGAGCCGCAACTGGGTGGCGCCATAGCTGGGCTGGCACACCAGCAGGGTGGTCAACAGGATCCAATAGCCATGCCGCGGATGCATCGCAAGCAGCACCGCATAACCCACCAGCAGCGCCAGCGCGAGGCGCACGCCATGGCGAAAGCGAAACGACCGCGGCGTCAACTGGATGCGGATGCGTTCCCACGCATCGGTGATCGACTGCGGACCCGGGTGTTGCAGCAGTCGTTCCGAACGACTGCCGCTGAGTCCATGCGGCGCATGACTGGCCAGCAGTTGCTGGATCGAAGCGAGATTGCGCACCAGTGCATCCACCGCGCGCAGCAGATGTGCCGGTGGTGGTTTGGCTTGCTCGCGCAACGCGTCGAGCGCGCTGTGCAGATCGCTCACCGTGGCGACACTGTCGGCACGGTTCGTGGCGGTGGGCTTGGTGTGAAAACGCAGCGCCTCGGCTCGCTGACGGCAGGTTTGTGCTTCCAGCCGCAGCAGGTGTTCGCAGCGGAACAAGACGTCGCTATGAAATAGGGCCTCGGCCAACGCATCGTAGGGGTAATGGGCGGAACTGATGCGCTCGTGGATGTCCTGCGCGAGGAAGTACATCTGCAGTCGCGCGGCCATGGCGCCGCGGGGGCGGCGTGCACCGATGCGATCGACCAGCATCAGTCGCGTGTCGTTGAGCGCTTCCACCACCCGTTCGTTCTGCATCGCCAGCGCCCATTGCATCGCTTCGCGATCGACGCCGTGGACGGGTGTAAAGAGTGCCGCCTTGCCTTCCATGCAATCGGCCAGCGCATCGAACAACCGCGCCAGCGACAGGCGTAGCGCCTGCTGCGGCGCCAGCACACTCCACAGCAACGACAGCACGCCATACCAGGACGCGCCCGCCAGGAGCAGGGCGGGCTGATACCACCAGGGGCCACTGACCGCCTGGTCGGCGCCAATCATGGTGTACACCGCCAGCAGGAGCGTCGCGCCAGCCACCGTGGCGTAGCGCTCGCTCGCGGCGCCCAGCATCACCAGGGCGAAGGTGGACAGCGGCAAGCCGATGGCAAACAGCGCGGGGTAGGGAAACAACCATTGCACGGCCATCGCCGAGAACGCGAAGCAGGCCAGCGTCAGCAGCAAGGTGGTGAGGCGGCTGCGCCAGTGGTCCTCGGTCTCGGCCAGTGCACAGGCGATGATGCCCAGCAGGACCGACACCACCGCTTCGATGTGTCCGGTGCCAAAGCACCAGGCCACCGCGCCGCTTAAGGCGAGGAAGACGCGCAGGCATTCGGCGTAGCGGTCGGAACCGCGCACGCGGCGCCAGCGGTAGGCGAGGGAGGAGAGCATGACGCCAGCATACGATGCCGCCTCTTTCCTGTGGGAGCGCACCCTGTGCGCGACGGGGCGTGCGACAACCTGTCGGACATGCAGTCGCGCACAGGGTGCGCTCCCACAGGAGGTGGTCGCGGGCCAACAAAAAACGCCGGCACGAGGCCGGCGTTTTCTTCAAACCTGCCGCGAGTACTTACTGACCGCGCATGCGACCAGCGAAGCGCGGACCGTGGTGGCCCATGGTCGGCAGCTTGATCTTGCCGATCGCTTCGATGCGCTCTTCGGCCAGACGGTCGGCCGCCTTGTAGGTCGGCACGCCTTCGGTCTTGGAGATTTCGAAGATGCGGCCCAGGTTGTAGTAGATGGTGCGCATCATGCGCATCGCACGCTCGCGGTTGTAGCCGTCGATTTCCAGCGACACGTTCATCACGCCGCCGGCGTTGACGGCATAGTCGGGCGCGTAAAGCACGCCGCGACGCTGCAGCTCGTCGCCGATGGCGTCGGTGGCCAGCTGGTTGTTGGCCGCGCCGCAGATGATCTTGGCCTTGATGCGGTCGATGGTCTGGTCGTTGAGCGTGCCGCCCAGGGCGCACGGCGAGTAAACATCGGCGTCGACGTCGTAGATCTCGTCCAGGCCCACGGCTTCGCAGCCCAGCTCATCCACGCAGCGCTGCACGGCATCCTTGTTGATGTCGGTGACGAACACCTTGGCGCCCTGTTCGCGCAGCAGCTTGATGAACTCGCTGCCCACGTGGCCGCAGCCCTGCACGGCGTAGCTGTACTTGCCCACGTCTTCGTTGCCGTGCTTGACCTGCAGCGCGGCCATCAGGCCCTGCAGCGTGCCGAACGCGGTGAACGGCGACGGGTCGCCCGAGCCGCCGTGCACCTGGTGCACGCCGGTCACGTATTCGGTTTCACGGAACACGTATTCCATGTCGTTGACGTCGATGCCGACGTCTTCGGCGGTGATGTAGCGACCATTGAGCGAGTTGACGAACAGGCCGAACGCGCGGAACAGCGCCTCGGACTTGTCCTTGCTCGGATCGCCGATGATCACCGCCTTGCCACCGCCCAGGTTCAGGCCGGCCACGGCGTTCTTGTAGGTCATGCCGCGCGACAGGCGCAGCACGTCATTCACCGCGTCCTGCTCGGTCTTGTACGGCCACATGCGCAGACCGCCGAGCGCAGGGCCCAGCACCGTGTTGTGGATCGCGATGATGGCCTTCAGGCCAGCGTCCTTGTTATGGCAGAAGACGACTTCTTCGTGACCCGTTTTGGCGATGGTTTCGAAAATCATTGGAACGGAAACTCCAAGTTGTGTGCCCGGGGACGGCACGCCGGAATGGCGGCGGGTACGGTGCAGCGCGGACCCGCCAAGGCTGAAAACGCCTGAAACTCAAACGCCCCAGCAGGGCTGGGGCGATGAATCGAGTTCCCAATTCTAATACGCGGCGGGGGAACACTGGTGCCGCGGCGCATCAAAGCGCGGCCGTACGGGCTTGCGAACCAAGCGCAGACGCCTGCGAAACGGCGTCGCCACGGCGGTTGCCGCTTAGCCCTGTGCCCACACGCCTACGCTGAGGTGCCAGCCGTCGCCGCGCTGCACATAGTGCGGGTGCACATAGTGATAGCCCGGACGCGCCGGCTCCCAATGCCCGTGCATGGCGACGTACTTGCGACCGTTCCAGTGCCAGTATCCGCGGGCCCAGATATAGCCAGGCCGCGGGGCGGGTTCTTCTTCGATCACTACGGCCGGCGGCGCCTGCGGGGCAATCACTTCGACGTAGCCAGGGGCCGGCGCGGGTTGTTCGACAATGACGGGGCGGCGGCGCGGCGCGGGTTGTTCAACCACGCAGCCGCTGGCCAGCATGATGACGGTGGCGAGTGCGGCGAAACGAATCGTCGTAGACATCGACATGGATGAATGGCCTCTCTGTTTGAATGAAGGGAGCTGCGGCGCGGAACCATGACGCGCAAGGCTGTGCATCAGCTTTCACGCCGTCGCAGGTTTTTCTCTTTCGTGGCAAATACTTGCGATCGCCCGGGTGCGGGCGGCGCGCTCACTTTGGACGAGCACTCTGGTTGGGAAGCGGGCGGCATTGCGCCGCCCGCACGAAGCTGAAAATCAGCGGCCCCAGTAACCGTTATGCATGCGCCAACCATCGCGGGCGTGTTCCCAGTGCGGCTGGTGATAGACGTAACCAGGGCGGGCGCGGACCCAGGCGCCGCCCATCCAGACGTGGCGACCGCCATCCCAGTGCCAGTAACCCGGCGCCCACACATAACCCGCGCGCGGCGGCGGCACGACCTCGTAACGCGGCGGCGGCGGTGCGACACCAATGCCGACGGAGACATCCACGCCAGCCGTGGCGGTCGGGGCATAGCTCATGGCGCCCGCGCTGGCGACGCCAAGAGCGGCGAGCAGGGCGAGTTTGCGGGTAATGCTCAGCATGATGAAGTCTCCTTGGTTGACGGCCGCACCCCGCGGCCTCACGACGGGGAACGGCGTATTTCCTTGCCTTGTTGACCGTCGCCGCCGGGCTCGTTCAGGTTCGCGCGGGCAAATCGCTGCGATCCATTCAGATTTTTGACGCGAAAAGAACGAACGATCGTGCTATTTTATTGTCCATGAACGCTACGACCCTCGGCAAACGCGCCGCCACGCGCGAACTCATCCTCGATCACGCCTACGACATGGCGCGCCGCGACGGCCTGGAAGGGCTGTCCATCGGATCGCTGGCGGCAGACGTGGGCATGTCCAAGAGCGGTTTGTTTGCGCACTTTGGGTCGCGCGAGGAGCTCCAGCTGGCCGTCCTGGAAACCGGGCAGCTGCGGTTTCTGCAGAACGTGAAATGGCCTGCGCTGAAACTGCCGCGCGGCCTTGCCCGCGTGCGCGCCATTGTCACCAACTGGGTGGCGTGGGCGCAGGAATACCAGAGCGGCTGCGTGCTGCTCACCGCGGCGAGTGAATATGACGGCCGCGAGGGCGCCTTGCGCGATGTGGTGATCAAGCAGCAATCGGGCTGGCGGCAGGAGATGTGCCGCGCCATCGAACATGCCGTGGCAAACGGCGAGCTGAGCGACGACACCGACGCTCCTCAGCTGGCCTTTGAGATCTACGCACTCATGCTGGGCCTGCATCACGACGCGGCCCTGTTCGGTTTCGATGAAGCGCGCCGGCACACGCTGGCGGGCTTCGAGCGCCTCATCAACAGCTACAGCCCTCGCGCTGCGCGGAGTGTCACGCCATGAACCGCCAAACCACTTCGGCCAAGCCTCACCGCCGCGGGCCCGGCGCCTTCAAACTGGGCGTCGTGCGCGCCGGTTTTGCACTGGGCAGTCGCATCGCGCCGAAGCGCGCGGTCAAAGGCGCGGTGCGCATCTTCGTGACGCCCTTCGCCAGCAGCCGAGCACGCGCGCAGGCGGCCAGGCCGGATCAGGACATGCAGCGCGGCGAGCTGGACGTGCATGGCAAGCGCATCGCCACCTATGTATGGGGTGATCCGTCGCGCCAGCCCTATGTGTTGCTGGTGCATGGCTGGTCAAGCTTTGGCCTGCGCTATCTGCCCTGGATCGAACCCTTGCGCGAGATGGGCTATGCGCTGGTGGCGTTCGATCAGCCAGGGCATGGCCTGAGCGATGGCCGCCATTGCACCTTGCCCGATTTCATCGAGACCGTGCGCGAAGTGGGCCGTCACTTTGGCAACGCGGCGCTCACCATCGCCCATTCGCTGGGCGGTGCGGCTGCGACGATGGCCCAGGGTGAGGCTTGGCATGCAAAGAAGCTGATCCTGATCGCGCCCGCCGCCGATCCGGTGGCGGCCACGCAGCGCTTCACCCAATTCGTGCGCCTGGGCCAACATCTGAGCGGCCGCCTGCATGACGGGCTGGAGGCCATGACCGGCATCAATATTCACGATCTGCAGGTGCATCGCCATCTGCCGTCGCTCGGTCAGCCCGGCCTGATCGTGCATGACCTGGACGACCACGACGTGCCATGGGCAGAAGGCGAGCGCTATGCACGCCATTGGCGCGGCGCCCGTCTGTTCACCACGCAGGGGCTGGGGCATCACAAAGTGCTCGATGCGCCCGAGGTGATCGAGGCGTCGCTGGCATTTCTGCGAGGCGAGAGCGTCGGGGAGCGCGTGGTGTCTTCGCCAAACCTGCCGTTTGGAGTCGATTGAGGCGCCCGTCGCGCACAGGGTGCGCTCCCACAGGAGGCGGTCGCCTGTTGTGGGAGCGCACCCTGTGCGCGACAGACCTCTCACGATACCTCTGCGCACGGTTGTCGCCCAAACCCCGAAAACCGTTGCCAATCAGCGCCCCTCCGCGCCGCAACATGTTCCAAACGCAACCATCCATTAAAATGGTGGGTCCGACGCACCCGCAGTCCCGGAGTCCCCATGAGTTCCCCCGCCCAGCACGTTTCTGCCAGCGCCGCCCACGCGGAAAGCCGCCCGTTGCGCTTCGTCACCGCCGCCAGTCTTTTTGACGGCCACGACGCTGCGATCAACATCATGCGTCGCATCATCCAGGCGCAAGGCGCCGAGGTCATTCATCTCGGTCATAACCGCTCGGTGGAAGACGTGGTACGCGCCGCGCTGCAGGAAGACGCCGATGCGATCGCGCTGTCGTCCTACCAGGGCGGCCACGTCGAGTACTTCAAGTACATGGTCGACATGCTGAAGGAACAGCATGCCTCGCACATCCGTGTATTCGGTGGCGGCGGCGGCACCATCACGCCGGAAGAAATCCGCGAGCTGCAGGCGTACGGCGTCGAGCGCATCTATCACCCGAACGACGGCATGAAGCTCGGCCTCACCGAGATGATCGAAGACGTGATGCTGCGCACGCGCGCCGCCGCGGTGAAGCGCGCGAAGGAAGAAGAAGCCAGCGTCGTCACGCCGATGGTCGACATCAGCAATGAGATCGCCGTGGGCCACGTGCTGTCGGCCATCGAAGAAGGCGAGCTGGCCGAGGCCGAACTGGAACACCTGCGCAAGCAGTGGAAGATGGCCGGCAAGCACACGCCGGTGCTCGGCGTGACCGGTACCGGTGGCGCGGGCAAGTCCTCGGTGGTGGACGAACTGCTGCTGCGCTTCCTGCACGCTTTCCCCGAGATGCGCATCGCCGTGCTTGCGGTGGATCCGACGCGTCGCCGTAGCGGTGGTGCGCTGCTGGGCGATCGCATCCGCATGAACTCCCTGCGCAGCCATCGCGTCTACATGCGCTCGATGGCCACGCGCCGCCAGCACGCTGCGACCAGCGCCGTGCTGCGCGATTGCATCGATTTCCTCAAGGCGCAGCCGTACGACCTCGTGATCGTCGAAACCGCGGGCATCGGCCAGAGCGATTCGGAGATCGTCGACCTGGTGGATTTCCCCACCTATGTGATGACCAGCGATTACGGCGCGGCGAGCCAGCTCGAGAAAATCGACATGCTCGATTTCGCCGAGCTCATCGTGCTCAACAAATTCGACAAGCGCGGCGCGGAAGACGCGCTGCGCGACGTGCGCAAGCAGTGGAAGCGCAACCGCACCGCGTTCACGCTCACCGACGAACAGGTGCCGGTGTATCCGTCCATCGCCAGCCAGTTCAATGATCCGGGCGTGACCTGGATGTTCAGCAATCTGTGCCGCCTGATGCGCGAGAAGCTCAGCCTGCCGGCGGAGAAGTGGACGCCCAAGCTCGACACCACGCTGAAGGAGCCGCGCGCCACCGTGCTCATTCCGGGTAGCCGCGTGCGCTACCTTGCAGAGATCGCCGAGCAGGGTCGCGGCATCAACAAAGAGATCGAGCACGAGGCGGAGTTCGCCAGCAAAGCCCAGCACTACTACGAATCGCTGAAGGAACTGGGCGATACGCACCTGCCGCGCGAGCTGGCCCGCTATGAATCCGAGGCGCTGCACGAAGAGGGCGCCGATCGTACGTTGCTGACCCTGCGCCAGCGCTACAACGCGGCGATCAAGGAGCTCAGCCACGAAGCGATCCACCTGCTGCACGACTGGCCCAAGCGCTACAAGTCGGTGACCGACGAGGTCAACGAATACAAGGTGCGCGACAAGGTGATCCGCGTGGAGAACTACCGCGTATCGCTGAGCCACCAGAAGATCCCGAAGGTCTCGCCGCCCAAGACCAAGGACTGGGGCGACCTGCTGCGCTTCCTGATGCGCGAGAACCTGCCCGGCTATTACCCGTATACCGGCGGTGTCTATCCGTATCGCCGCACGGGTGAAGATCCCACCCGCATGTTCGCGGGCGAGGGCACGCCCGAGCGCACCAATCGCCGCTTCCATTACCTGAGCCAGGGCGGTGCGGCCACGCGCCTGTCCACGGCGTTCGACTCGGTGACGCTGTACGGCGAAGACCCGGCGCCGCGTCCGGACATCTACGGCAAGATCGGCAATTCCGGCGTCAATATCGCCACGCTCGATGACATGAAGAAGCTGTACTCCGGCTTCGATCTCAGTGCGCCGAGCAGCTCCGTGTCGATGACCATCAACGGGCCGGCGCCGATCATCCTCGCGATGTTCATGAACACCGCGATCGACCAGAACGTCGAGAAGTATCTGAAGGAAGACCCGGCGCGCTGGGCTGAGGCTGACAAGAAGATCGCCTCGATGTTCCCGAACGGCCGTCCGCAGTATTCGGGCGAGCTGCCCAAGGGCAACGAAGGCCTGGGCCTCGGCCTGCTCGGCATCACCGGCGACCAGCTGGTGGATGCGGACACCTACGCGCGCATCAAGGAAGAAACTCTGCAGAACGTGCGCGGCACGGTGCAGGCGGACATCCTCAAAGAGGACCAGGCGCAGAACACCTGCATCTTCTCCACCGAGTTCGCGCTGCGCATGATGGGCGACATCCAGCAGTATTTTGTCGACCACAAGGTGCGCAACTTCTATTCGGTGTCGATCTCCGGCTATCACATCGCCGAAGCCGGCGCGAACCCGATCAGCCAGTTGGCCTTCACGCTGAGCAACGGCTTCACCATCGTCGAGTACTATCTCGCGCGCGGCATGAGCATCGACGATTTCGCGCCGAATCTGTCGTTCTTCTTCTCCAACGGCATGGATCCGGAATACACCGTGATCGGCCGCGTGGCACGCCGCATCTGGGCCCGCGCGATGCGCGAGCGCTACGGCGCCAGCGCGCGCAGCCAGATGATGAAGTACCACATCCAGACCTCGGGCCGTTCGCTTCACGCGCAGGAAATCCAGTTCAACGACATCCGCACCACGCTGCAGGCGCTGTATGCCTTGTTCGACAACTGCAATAGCCTGCACACCAATGCGTACGACGAAGCCATCACCACCCCGACCGAAGAGAGCGTGCGTCGCGCGGTGGCGATCCAGATGATCATCAACAAGGAACTGGGCCTCAACTTCAACGAGAACCCCTGGCAGGGCAGCCACATCGTGGATGCGCTTACCGACATCGTCGAAGAGGCGGTGTACAAGGAGTTCGAGGCGATCAGCGAGCGCGGTGGCGTGCTCGGCGCGATGGACACCATGTACCAGCGCGGCAAGATCCAGGAAGAGTCGATGTACTACGAGCAGAAGAAGCACGACGGCAGCCTGCCGCTGATCGGCGTGAACACCTTCCTGCCCAAGGACCACGGCGGCGAGATCGCCACCGAGATCGAGCTCATCCGTTCCACCGAGGGCGAGAAAGGGCAGCAGATCGACAACGTGCTGGCCTTTGGCAAGGCGCGCAATGAGCTGGCGCCGGAGAGCCTGAAGGTGCTGCAGGAGACGGCGCGTGATCGGCGCAATGTGTTTGAGCAGTTGATCGAGGCGGTGAAGTACAACTCGCTGGGGCAGATCAGTCATGCGTTGTATGACGTGGGTGGGGAGTATCGGCGGAATATGTGATTGGCCTTTTTTCTCTTCTGTTGGTGAAGGGGTGGGACAAGGTCAGGTTCTGAGAGAGCCGCTCCAATCGGGGCGGCTTTTTTTGTCATCCCGGCGCAGGCCGGAAGCGCTCTTCAACAGCCGGATGGCTGGTCATCCAGAGCCTCGGTGTTCGGTTGTCGCGATACCGCGATCTGGCTCGCCTGCCGCGGGCTTCCGTCCTCCTGCCGGAGGCCGGCCGCATCCCTGCGGCCACCCTTCGGGCTTTCCTCCACCCGCCCGCCGCGTCATACGGGGACCCCGGGGATCAAGAGCCGAACAACGCGCGACGTTGCTGGGCCACGCGGCGCCCTTGTAGGAGCGCACTTGTGCGCGACCAGCCGACGGAGCGATACATCCCAGCGCCGCGGTCGCGCACAAGTGCGCTCCTACAAGGGGTACGTCGCGGCTGTCGCATCAAAGCCGCTGATCGGTCCTTTGTGGGAGCGCACCCTGTGCGCGACAAGCCTACGGAGCGATACACCCAGGCGTGGCGGTCGCGCACAGGGTGCGCTCCCACAGACAAGCCCTGGTCACCGAGCATCGGCGCAGCGATTCGACGGACTCTGTTCACTGCTGCCACCGCGCTCTCCCGCACACCCGGCCATCCACCGCCATGCTAGCCTCCGATTTTCACCTCGCTGGCGGCACCCATGCTCATCGTCCACCATCTCAACAACTCCCGTTCCCAGCGTGTGCTCTGGCTGCTGGAAGAGCTGGATGTGCCGTATGAGCTGCGCAAGTACGAGCGTGATCCCAAGACCATGCTGGCGCCGCCGGCATTGCGCGCCATCCATCCCTTGGGAAAATCGCCGGTGGTCGAAGACGACGGGCAGATCCTGGCGGAGTCGGGCGCCATCATTGAATACCTGGTCGACCGTTACGACACCGGTCGACTGGCTCCGCTGCCCGATATGCCTGAGCGCCTCCGCTTTACGTATTGGCTGCATTACGCCGAAGGCTCGGCCATGCCGCCGCTGCTGCTGAAGCTGGTGGCGTCGCGTATTGCCTCGGCGCCGATGCCGTTCTTCGCCAGGCCCATCGCGAGGCAGATCGCCAACAGGCTGCAGTCGACCTTTGTCGATCCGCAGCTGGCCTTGCATCTGAATTACGTCAACAACGAACTGGCGCAGACCGGCTGGTTCGTCGGCAGTGAATTCAGCGCGGCGGACATACAGATGAGCTTTCCGATGGAGGCAGCCATGGCGCGCAGCGGACTGCGCAGCAAGCTTCCGCACATCGCCGCGTTTGTGAAGCGCGTGCAGCAGCGTCCGGCGTATCGACGTGCGCTGGAGCGTGGCGGTCCCTACACGCTGGGCTGATGGCGTGGTTCAAAGAGTGCGCTCTTGCGGGGGCTGGCCGGGGGTCTGCGTTTGGGTGGGTTGGTGATGGACCCTGTCCAAGCGCACGGCGTTGCCCGCAAGAGCGCATTTTTTGCGCCACGTCATCGCCGCTTTCGATGCGACGAAATCAGGAAGGTTTGCAACCGGTGCCGCAGGTGCATGGTTGCTGCCCGCTCACCCGACCTGCGGCCGCCCGGCTGCAAGCCTTCCTGATCTCACCGACATGCCGGCACGCCGATGCGACCACTGGCCGTATCGAGAACGCCGATGGGACGAATCCGCTTACAGCGTGAGTTCCTGCTAACGCAGTCGCCGGTTGTGTCGCGTTCGCGCAGGGGCGAACAGGCGGCGCTGACTGAGGCATATCAACAGATAAAGCGACGACAGGGCGAGGCCGCGCCATACAGCTGCGTCATCGCCAGGTCGCAAGATCAGTTGAACGATGGAGAGCACGAACAGCAGGCCCGACAGCACCATGCCGGCAGTTCGCCATCCGATAGCGCGGGAGCGGTTTGTGTGGATCGCCATGTCGATATTGTCGTCAGGCGATTCGTAAAGAATCGATATCGCCCAGCCGCGTGCGGCATATAAATCGCGTAAAGATTGCGACGCGCCGTTCGTTGGATCTTTCGAAACAACGAACCATCGCTTTGCTTGCAGCGCTCCGTCTCATGCGAGATGGACGTCCATCGTTCGACGCGCCGAGCACGCGCTAGACAGCCGCGCTTCATGCTCGCGAAAGTCCTTTGTAAGTTACAGACGTACGCAGTTAAAACGCTGTGTGAAGCGACAAGTCGGTGCAAGCAAGCGAAAGGTGGCTGCAGCTCTCGCGGAGTAACAGGGACACAGACTTTCCCTGTTACTTCATCCGAAGGCGCGTCGTGAAACTCCCCATCTTGATGTATCACAATATTGCGTCGGTGCCCGACGGCATCGATGTCTACCGCAGTCTCTATGTATCGGCCGCCAAGTTCTCGCGACAGATGGCCATGCTGCGAGCGCTGGGCTATCGCGGCCTGTCGATGTCCGATGCGATGCCTTACCTGCGCGGTGAGCGCACAGGCAAGGTGGCCGTACTGACCCTCGACGATGGCTACGTCGACAATCTCGAATCCGCGCTGGACACGCTGCGTCGCCATGGTTTCACCGCCACATGCTATGCGGTGAGTGGTTACCTCGGGCAGTACAACGCCTGGGACGGCGAGAAGCTCGGTATCCGCAAGCCGCTGATGTCCGTCGAGCAACTGCGCGCGTGGCATGACGGCGGTATGGAGGTGGGCGCGCACTCGCGCACGCATGTGCGCCTGAGCCAGTGCACGGATCAACAGCAGCGCGACGAGATCCATGGCAGCAAGGCCGAGCTGGAAGATCGCCTCGGCGTCGGCGTGACACAGTTCTGCTACCCGTACGGCGATTACGACGATCGAGCGGTGGATGCCACGCGCGACGCAGGTTATGTCGCCGCGACGACGACGGATCGCGGGCGCGCGAGTGCCAGCGCGACGATCGATCTGTGGCGCCTGCCGCGCATCCAGGTGGCGCGCCATCACGTGTTGCCGCAGGTGGCAGCCAAGGTCCTCACCGGTTATGAGGATCGACGCGCATGAAGCTGCTCTTCGTTGGAACCAATCCCGAGAACACGGGAGCTGCCACGCATTTCGTGGCCTTGGCGCGTGCGCTGTCGCAGGCCGGGCATCAGGTGGAAAGCATCGTGTCCCGCCATGGCCTGATCGGCGCAGGGATGCAATCGGCCGGTATTGCCACCTTTCCCAGCACATTCCGCAATGCGTTCGATGTGCGCGGCTATGCCACCGTGCTTCATCGCATCGCGCAATTCGCGCCCGACTGGCTGGTGGGCAACTTCGGCAAGGAATACTGGCCCTTGATCGTCTGCGGTCGCCTCACCGGTACGCCGGTGGCCTTGTTCCGCCATCGCAATCCGCGCATGAGCAAGTTGTCCGAGTATGGCGTGCCGCGATTGGCGCAGCGCTTCATCGCTGTATCTGAATACGCCAGAGATGCTTACCTCGCGCGAGGCGTGCCGCCGGATCTCGTGCACATCTCATATAACCCGGTCGACACCAACCTCTATCGTCCCGATCCGCAGCGGCAGGCGCAGGTGCGTCGCGAATTTGGCATACCCGAAGACGCCGTGGTGATGGGTTACGCCGGACGCATGCACGGCGGCAAGGGTGTTGCGCAACTCATGCAGGCTGCCAATGCCGCCATGGCCAGAGAACCGCGCCTGCACGTGCTGTGGGTAGGTAATGGTCCGGAAGAACACATGCTGCATGGCATGGCCGAGCAGGGCGGTGCGGCGACGCGGCATCACTTCACCGGTTGGGTGGACGACACGGCGCGCTATTGCCCGGCATTCTCCTTCCTCGCCTTTCCCTCGGTGGAACCGGAGACGTTTGGCCGTGTGGCCATCGAAGCAGAGTCGTGCGGGGTACCGGTGCTAGGCAGTCGCATCGGCGGCATTCCGGAAACCATGGAAGATGGCGTCACCGGGTTGCTGATCGAGCCAGGCGATATCGCCGCTTGGCGGGATGCGATCGTGACCATGTGCGACCCCGAGCTATCTCGCCGCATGGGTGTCGCCGCGCGCGTCCATGTGATGGAGTGTTTCAGCAATGTGGCAGTCGCACGAGATTTCGAATGGCTGCTGCGATTTGGTGGCGCACCGGTGCCCCATCTGCATCACATCGCCACCTGAGCAGGCTCAAGAACTTACGTCCATGTGGTCATGGCAAATGCTCATAAAGAGAGCTTGCTGCGCTGTCATCTCACTGTCATAAACCGTCTACACTCTGAGGTGATAGCGCCGGCGGGTTGGCCGCGCGCGTCCGTTTTTTCCGAGCGCTTACGTGGGGAGAAACACATGCGCAGCAAGCTGGCAGTTGCCCTGGCCTTCGCCGTATGCGCGACCGGCGCGCATGCCGATGGCAATAGCAATAACAATAGCTTCAACGACATCTTCACCAACGGCCACGTCGATGGCGAGTTGCGTCTCTACGACTTCGACCGACTGTACGACACGCCGGCTACACCCGACGCACATGCACTCTCACTGGCGGCATTGATCAACGCACAGACCGGCGCGTTCTGGGGTGGCTTCAGTGTCGGCGGCTCGTTCGTGACCGCGAATATGTTGGGCACCAAGGACGACAACCCCGCCAAGGTCGACACCTCGCTGATGGGCCCCAACAGTTCGCTGGGTGCCTGGAGTCAGGCTTATCTGCAGTTCAAGCGCGACTGGTTTCTGTTCCGTGGCGGTTACCAGTACCTCAATACGCCGTGGATGGGCGGCAATGATTCGCGCGTGATTCCTTCGTCGTACAACGCGGCGCTGGCGCAATTCACGCCGCTGAAAGACTGGAACATCTTCGCCATCCGCACCTTCAGCTGGAAGAGTCGAACCTCGAACGGCATGTACGACGACAACCTGTACTACCCGTCGAAATACAGCGGCGATTCGATGTACGGCAATAACGGCGCGCTGCCGCTGACGGCGCCCGAAGCCAACGGCACCTGGGCCGCTGGCACCAACTACACCGCCGGCGGTTTCAAGGGCGAAGCCTGGTACTACGATTTCCTGCGCTTCGCGCGAATGGGTTACGTCAACGGCAGCTATACGTTCACCACCGGCACGCCGTTCAATCCCTTCATCGCCGTACAGGCGCTCGAAGAGAACAGCAGCAGCGACAACATCCTCGTGCAGACCCATACCAAGCTGGTGGGCGTGGGGGGCGACCGGGTGAAGGCCCAAGCGTGGGGTGCGGACATCGGTACGTCGATCTATGACGGCCGCATCGACTTCTCGTACAACAAGCTCGAAGGCGAATCCGGTGCGGTCGGCAATGGCGCGCTCATCTCGCCGTATACGGTCAACTACGCGACCGATCCCCTGTTCACCACGTCGATGATTCGCGGCCTGGTCGAAATCGGCCCGGGCCACGCATGGAAGGGCCGGGCGCAATACAACTTCTTCGACAAGAAGCTGCAGTTGGTGGCGGCCTACGCGAAGTACGACTCGGTCGAACGCGGCACCAGCCACGACTTGTACTTCGACATCATCTACAACATGGACAGCGTGCTCAAAGGCCTGCAGTTGCGCGACCGCTGGGAGCGCTCGGTGGGCGGCATCGCCAACCTCAATCCGGGCAATGAGTCGTTCACCTATAACCGCGTGATGATCTCGTACAAGTTCTGATCGACCCGCGCTGGCGGCGCGTGGCCGCCAGCGCCATCCCGCGGCTTGCATCGATCGCGCGTTCACGCCGTCGCGACAAAAAAGTGCTTGACTGTCGATTAACCAAGTGGTTAATTGACGACCATGGCCACTACCCAAGACAGCTTGTCGCTCACCTTCAGCGCGTTGGCCGACCCCACGCGACGCGCCATCCTGACCCGCCTGGCCAGGAGCGACGCCACCGTCGGTGAGCTGGGCGAACCCTTCGACATGTCGGCACCGGCCATATCCAAGCACCTGCGCGTGCTGGAAGGCGCCGGCCTGATCGCACGGGAAGTGGACGCCCGCTGGCGTATCTGCCGTCTCCGGGCGGAGCCCATGCATGACGCGCACGATTGGCTGGAGGCCTATCGCCGTCATTGGGAAGACAGCCTGGATCGACTGGTTGAGTTTGTCGAACAGACCCATCGCGCCGATGCAAAGAAGCGTGGCAAAGGCGCCCCACGTGTACCGAGGAAAAAGCCATGAGCACCCAAGCTGCAACGTTCGAGCTGGAAATGACCCGCTTCATCCGCGCGCCGCGGGAGAAAGTGTTCGATGCTTTCACTGACGAATCCGCGCTTGCCGCATGGCACTGCCCACGCGGCCTGCATGTTGGCGAGGTGGCGACCGATGTGCGAGTGGGCGGACGCTACCGCGTCACCATGGTGAAGAAGGACGGCACCGTGCACGGCTCCAGCGGCACCTACCAGGTGATCGAGCGGCCCAAGTTCCTCGCCTACACCTGGGCCTGGGATGGCGAAGGCGACCTCGCTGCGCGCACCACGCTGATCGAGGTGACGCTGACCGAGAAAGACGGCGGCACGCAGCTGCACATGCGCCACACCGGCTTCCCCGATGCGGCCATCCGCGACGACCACAACCAGGGTTGGACGTCTGTCTTCAACCGGCTGGCGGACTATCTCGATCCAGATGGCTCAGCCGGATCTGTGGTGTTGGTGGGCAGTCCGATCAGCCCGTACGTGCGTGCCGTACGCATGGCGATGGCGGAGAAGGGCGTGGCGTACGCGCTCAAGTCGGTGGCCCCGCATTCGGCCGAGGCCGATGCGATCCATCCGTTCGGCCGCATCCCGGCCATGTACGACGGCCCGCTGCAGTTCTATGAAACGCGCGCCATCCTGCGCTACATCGACGAAGCCTTCGATGGACCGGATCTGCTGCCCACCAGTGGCGTCACCTCGCGCGCCAGGGCGGAGCAGTGGTACAGCGTGTTGGACGATTACGGCTACGACGCCATCGTCTCGCGCTTCATCCTGCAATACATGTTTCCATCGGGCCCCGAGCCGGACCGCGCCATCATCGACGCTGCGTTGCCCGATATCGACCGCCTGTTGGCCACGTTGGATGCAGGCTACGGCCAGCGCGATTTCCTGGTCGGCAACACACCGTGCATCGCCGACTATCTCGCCGCGCCGCTGCTCTATTCGCTGGCGCAGACGCCGGAAGGCCCAGGCCTGTTGGCGAAATATCGCAACGTGCAGCGAGCCATGCGGGTGATACAGGCACGGCCCAGCTTCATCGCGGCGGAGGCTGCCGTCGAGGGCGATCGCGCCGCCTCCAACGTCACGCCGTTGCGCAAGGCGAGCGCTGCGTAACGAATGATGAGTAAGCAGGCCGGAGCAACGCTGCCGTTGCTCCGGCCTCGCAGCACTCAATAGAGCGGCGTGCCTGCGTTATAGGCACTCACGAACGACTGCCAGTCCAGCGAAACTTGGGCCGCGTAGTTGAAAGCGAATGTCGACAATTCCGACTGAAGTCCGCTTGTGCTGCTGACCGCAGCGGTAATCTGCTTGTCGATGCTGTACGACACGATGGCGCTGTTGTAGTCCTGGTCGGAGATCGCGTGCGCCGAGGCGAGTGCCTGTCCCAGATACGTGGCTGCCGTGTTGAGCTTGCCCGCGCTGCTGAGCTGGGTGTAGTCAAAATCTTCCTCGAACGGCGACTTCTCGTGGAAGTAAAAGGCCATGCCATTGATGGTGGCGTAGCCGATCAAGACGTCCGCGTTGAGGGTCTGCGCCTTGGCGGTCATCGCGACGCGATTGGCCTCGTTGTTGCTGTAATCGGCGGCAGGCAGCTGGCCGTTGTCGGCCTCTGCCACCACGCTGCCCAGTTCCTGCTTGAGCTCGAGGATCACATCGTCCGAGGTCGACGTCGATGGGCCTTCGATCAGCACGTAGTAGCGCAGCTTGCCCAGGCTGCCCACGCCGGAGCCGAGCTTCTGGCGGATATCCTTCACCTGGTAATAGCTGGCCGCGTAGCGCTTGGACGATGAAATGCTGCTGATATAGCTGTTCATCGCCGCCACGATGGCGTTGTACGTGCTGCTGTTGACCGCGGCAAGGGTGCCGGCGATGGTCTGGAAGGTGCGGGTGCTGCCGCTCACCTGGGTGTACTTGCTCAGCAGGCTGGCGCGCGAGTCGCCCTTGGAATCGCTGATGGTGTCTTGCACGGCGCCGGAGGTATTGCCGTTCTTCAGCTGGAAGCTCAGCTCGTCGCTGCTGCCCTTGAAGTCGTTCATCTCGCTCATGTACGCCGACACCATCGTATTGATCGCGGTGGTGATGTCGCTGTCGGCAATGCCGTTGGCGCGGCCGGCCAGCACCATGCTGGTGGCGAGGCGGCGCAGGTCCCACACGTACTGGCCGAGATAGCCCTCGTCGAAATCGTCGGCAGAGAACACGTTGTTGCCGCTGCTGTCCTGCCACGCACCGAAATTGCCGATGTGCGCATCGCCGCCGATCCAGGTGAAACCCGTCTGTGACGTCGTATACGCCGACGCCGGGAGCGTGGTCATGTCCTGGTAGAAGATGTGGTCAGTGCCGCGATAGAAGTTGAACGCGCTCGCCGCCATGGTCGACATCTTGGTGGCGAGTTCGGCGCTGTCCGTGGCGGCCAGCGGATGATTGGTGTTGTAGATCTGCGATACCACCCAGCTGGTACGCGACGTGGCTGCCTGGGCAGCCGAAGCGAACAGCAGGCCGGCCGTAGCCAGTGCCAACAAGGCCTTCTTCATTGGGTCATCCCCCCGGATGCGTGAACCAGGCGCGGACCACCCGCGCCGGACAAGGTCGCCGCGGATTCAAGCAATGCGGGGTGACAGCGGCATGACGCTGGCAAGGCCGGCAAGACCTTGCGACGTCGTCAAGGATGGGGACGAACGACAGTGCGTCCGCTGAAGCGGGTCAGGCGGTGACTTCGCTCGCCGCCACTGCCAGCCCGGACACCACGCCCAGCGACGGATCGCCGTGCACCAGCGGAACCTCGGGGAAACACGACTGCACGCGTGCCTTGACCTGGGGCGAGCGCGAGGTGCCGCCGGTAAGGAAGACGCTGGCGGGCAGGGTGGCCAGGTCGTCGCGCACGGTGGTGAGTGTGCGCTCCAGCTGGATGAGGAAGGGCTCGATGGCCGTGTCCAGATCGCTGCGCGTGGTGTCCACGGCGAGGCCGTGTTCGATGAAATCCAGCGGCGCACGATGGGTGATGTCGCTGCTCAGCATGATCTTGGTGCGTTCGGCCGTCTGATTGAGCCGCGTGGTGGCGCCCAGTTCCTGCAGGGCACGCAGGCGTGGGCCATAGGGCGCGGCGACCAGGCGATAGTTCTGTTTGCGGAACTCGCGCTGCTTGGGCAGGTTGTGCACGCTGGCCGCTTCCACGAACTGGTGCTGCGGAATGCGCACGATGTCCTTGCCCATCAGCGGCATGAAGCTGTGCAGACTCACGCCCACGTCCAGATCGGTGCCGCCCTTGGGCAGGCCCCAATTGCGCGCGATGAACGGCGATGCGTCGCCACCCAGCTCCGCATGCGTCACGTCGGTGGTGCCGCCGCCGATGTCCACGATCAGCGCGTGCTGCCGGTCGCTGAGGCTCTTGTGGTAATGCATGGCCGCTGCGGCGGGCTCTTCCAGGAAACTCACCTCGTCAAAACCCGCCGCCGCCGCCGCTTCGCGCAGAATCTCCATGGCCTGTTCGGAACCTGCCGCGCCCATCGAGCTGCGGAATTCCACCGGGCGTCCAATCACCGCGCCGCGCACGGCTTCACCGAACTGGCGGCTGGCGGTGAGACGAATGTGCTCGAGAATATGCGTGGCAATGTGCACGATCACCTTGCGCACCTGCGGGTCCAGTCGATAGCCGAACATCGACTTGGGCGATTCGATGAGGTTGCCGCCGCCGCTTTCCAGATAGCCTTCCACCGCGTCTTCGCCGAACAGCGCATGCTGGAAGCTGGCGACCGAGGCGGTGGCCGCGCGCGCCTGTTCTTCCATCCATTGGCGGCGGACCACGCGCAAGGCATCGCGGCGCAGGTCGGCGTCCGAGCGGGCCGCCTCGTTGCCTGCCGCAGCGAGTCGGCGCAGATCGAGTCGGGCCGAGCGCATATGGGCTTCCATCTGCGCTTCCAGCTCGGGCGTGAGCTCGAAGTCGTTCGGGTCAGGCACCAGTTCGGGGAAATACACGGCCGTGCGGAACTGCTCGGCGGCGCCGAAGCGCACGAGCGTGAGTTCGCCGCCGATGATGGCGGCGGCCGCCGAATAGCTGGTGCCGAAGTCGATGCCGATGTGCATAGAGAAGCCGCGCGCTTAGGGGCAATCAACCATTATCTCAGGTCTGGCGATGGCGTGCCGAGATGGTGCGTCTCATGCCATCTGCGAGCGCGGCTCAATGGGGCGGTATCCCGGCAGCGCCGCGGCAATCGCACATGCCCAACCCCCGGGTTATAAGCATGTGCGATGTCGCGGCCGGGCGTCAGTGCGCCTTCCGGCGTGCTGAACGTAGAACGGGCTCATCGGCTTGACCGTCGACACCATCGGGTCTTTGGCCTGAGCGAGCATCTGCTGAAGCGGGGTGCACAGTGCGCCCATCACGCGCAATGCGCCATTCCCCATGTGGCACAGGACGGGTGTCGTAGGGATGGGACTACCCGCGGCTCATGGTGGCTGAGTGGCGCCCAGGCCCATCGCCGCCTTGGACCTCATCGCCGAGAGTAGGTCCGCGGCCGTCTCGCTTGAGAACGTCGGCGGCAAACACCACATTGGAGGTCAGCTGCGTTGGGGAGTTTCTGGCACTAAGCACCTGGGTCTGTCGACGGCATGCCAGCCCCGCCGCGCACCACTGTCACCTATGGGAAGGACCAACACATGAGCACGAAAACCGAAACGGCGATCCTGGCTGGCGGCTGCTTCTGGGGCATGCAGGATTTGCTGCGGCGTTACCCGGGCGTGTTGTCCACGCGCGTGGGCTATTCCGGTGGCGATGTGCCCAACGCTACTTACCGCAATCACGGCACGCACGCCGAGGCGCTGGAGATCGTGTTTGATCCCGGCGTGATCAGCTATCGCCAGATTCTGGAATTCTTCTTCCAGATCCACGACCCCAGCACCAGGAACCGCCAGGGCAATGACGTGGGCATGAGCTACCGCTCGGCGATCTTCTATCTCAGCGACGAGCAAAAGAAGGTCGCGGAAGACACCATCGCCGATGTCGACGCCTCGGGTCTGTGGCCCGGCAAGGTGGTCACCGAAGTCACGCCGGCCGGTCCGTTCTGGGAGGCCGAGCCGGAGCACCAGGACTATCTGGAACGCATTCCCAACGGCTACACCTGCCACTTCCCGCGAGCGGAGTGGACCCTGCCTCGGCGCGTGCAGTAATCAATGAGTGATGGAAGGGGCGGTCCAAGCGACCGCCCCTTTTTTTTTGACGCATAGGCGCGACATGCCGCTAGTCGTGCCCGGGCCAGAGTATGGCCTGGGCAACCACTACATGTTCGCCGTTGAAGGTGGCCGCGGGCGACCCGTAGAGTTCGTAGCCCAGCGCCAGCGCCTCGGAGACCCGCTGGCAGAACGCGGCGTCATCCTTGCCGGTGAGCAGGCGGTAGCGCGGTAGACCATCGGGTGGCGTGTTGGACATGCGAAGTCTCCTCGAACTTGACAGTTGCTGCGGCGCTTGAGTGTACGCAAGGTGTGGATCAGCCTGATCGCGCACTAGGTAGAAACACCTGGTTTCATCCCGTATTTCCCCGCATGTACTTCTTGCTGGCTGCAAAGGAAAGTACCGGCTACAGGGACCAAAGACGGAGAGCGCCTTGCGATATCGACATCTCTCGTTGGCGCTTGCGCTGCTTTCCTTCGCCGCACACGCGCGGTCTGCTTCGGACGAGGCAGCGGGCAATGACTCAGCCGACCTGGCCAAGAAATTGTCGAACCCCGTGGCGTCGCTGATCAGTGCGCCGTTTCAGTTCAACTACGACAGCAAGATCGGACCCGATGAACGCGGTCACCGACTGACCATGAACATCCAGCCGGTGGTGCCGATTTCCATCAGCGACGACTGGAACATGATCTCCCGCACGATACTTCCGGTGACCAGTCAGGCCGACATCTCGCCTGGCGCCGGCAGTCAGTCGGGCATTGGCGATATCACGCAGAGTCTGTTTTTTTCGCCTAAAGCACCGGGCGCCGGCGGCATCATCTGGGGCGCCGGTCCCGCCTTCCTGTTGCCCACGGCCACGGATGATCTCCTGGGTGCGAAGAAGTGGGGACTTGGACCCACGCTGGTGCTGCTCAAGCAGTCCAAAGGTTTCACATACGGCTTTTTGACCAACCAGATCTGGTCGATTGCCAGTGTGAAAAACAATCGCGACCGCGCTCCGTTGAGCAGCCTGTTCTTCCAGCCGTTCCTGTCCTACACCACGCCTACCGCCTGGACCTACGGCGTAAATGCCGAGTCCACCTATGACTGGCACGCGCATCAAGCCGCGGTGCCGCTGAACTTCACGGTGGCCAAGCTGACCAGGATGGGCAGGCTGCCGGTGAGCTTTACCGGCGGCGTGCGCTACTGGGTGGCCAGCAGCGCCGCCAGTCCGCACGGCTGGGGTTATCGCGCAGTAGTGACCTTGCTGTTTCCGCAGTAAGCCGACTGACAACCAGAGCGGCGAGATCCTCATGGGATGAATGCGATCCAGCCGGCCGCCGCGCTGTCGCTTAGCGTGCGAGCACTCAGCGAACTGGTTCACCGAATACGATGCGGTGACCATCGGGCGTCACGATAGCGAACTCGCGCATGCCCCATGGCTTGTCGTCCAGCGCATGCCAGATCGGCACGTGCTTCGACAGCACTTCCCGATAAAGGGCGGTGGCATCGCTCACGTGCAGATAGGCAAACCAGGAGTGATCCTGGCACTGCGAGATAGGTTGTGCGTCCGGGCAATCGCCGATGCGCAGGCGGCAGGCGCCGCGTTGCAGGAAGGACCAGCCATCGACGCGCAGGCTTTCTTCGAAGCCCAGCTTGTCGATGTAGAAACGTCGCGATATCTCCAGATCGTTGACGGCCAGCACGAAGGTGGACGCGATGATCTCAGGCATGGCTCGCTCCTTGGCGATGGCTTACAGATGATCGGCGTCGATCACGGCCTTGGCGAATGCTTCGGGTGCTTCCTGTGGCAGGTTGTGGCCGATACCGCCGGTGACTAGGCGGTGCTCGTACTTGCCTGTGAACTTCTTGGCGTACGCGCTCGGGTCAGGGTGCGGTGCGCCGTTGGCGTCGCCTTCCAGCGTGATCGTCGGCACGCCGATGGTGGGCAGCGCGGCGAGTTTCTTTTCCACCGCGTCATACTGCGCCTCACCTTCGGCCAGGCCCAGACGCCAGCGGTAGTTGTGGATGGCCACGGCCACCTGGTCGGGATTGTCGAACGCCGTGGCCGAGCGCGCGAAAGTCGCATCGTCGAACGCCCATTGCGGCGATGCCTGTTGCCAGATGAGGCGGGCGAAATCGTGCGTGTACTTGGCGTAGCCGGCTTCGCCGCGCTCGGTGGCGAAGTAGTACTGATACCACCACTGCAGCTCGGCCTTGGGCGGCAGCGGCGCGCGGTTGAGTTCCTGGCTGCCGATCAGATAACCGCTGACCGATACCAGCGCCTTGCAGCGCGCCGGCCACAGCGCAGCCAGGATGTCCGCCGTGCGGGCGCCCCAGTCAAAACCGGCGACGACGGCCTGGTCGATCTTGAGCGCATCCAGCAGCGCGATGGCATCGACGGCGAGTGCGGCCTGCTGGCCATTGCGCTTGGTGTCCGCCGAGAGAAAATGCGTGTCACCGTAGCCGCGCAGGTAGGGAACGATCACGCGATAACCAGCGGCAGCGAGGATGGGCGCCACATCGACAAAGCTGTAGATGTCATATGGCCAGCCATGCAGGAGCAGCACGGGCTTGCCGTTGGCCGGGCCGTCTTCCGCATAGGCCACATCCAGTACGCCGGCCTTCACGCGCTTCAGCGGCTTGAATGATGTGTGGCCGCCCGTGACGCTGTGCTTGACCGTGGTGTCAGCCGGTTTGGCCGTCTGCGCACTGGCGAGCGACGCGAGGCCGAATGGGGCGATCGCAAGTCCCATGGCCGTTGCTCCCAGGAAGGTCCGGCGCTGCTGATTGATCTGATCCGACATGAAACATCTCCCTGCGGGTTGGTGTGCCCACATAGAAGACCATGTCCCTGTGTCTGCTCTGTGTGGAGGCGCGGGGGAATTGAAAGTTCGTGTACCAGACAAGCCTGTCGATACATTGGGATACAAAACGACCCGGCCCCCTTTTGTAGCCGGCCGAGTGCCTCCATGCTGGCGCTGGGAGAGGGCCGTTTGCCCCACGCTTAGCTGCCAACAGGGAAGGGATATGGCCTGGCTGGATCCGCCGTGGTTTACCCCGGAAGCGCTGGCCGCCGAGTGGCGCAAAGATCTAGGGAAATGGCTGATTGGCGTGGCGACTACCGCCGTGGTGTTGGCCCTCCTATGCCACCCCGAAGCCGTACCCACGGCGATCTGTATCGACTCCGTTGGCATCGACGTTTTTCTCGCGCTGCTGGAAATGCAGTTGATTGTCGCGCTGGTGATCTCGCGCGACCCGTTGCTGGAGTTCTTTCGGACAGCCTACGTGTCTGATGATCCACTAGGCGCCGTGCTGCGCAAGACAACGTCGTTTGTCCGATATATGCGCGAAGCGTTGCGTGGGTCGTTTCGAGCGTAAGCGGCGCTTTCCGTTTGAGGAAGGCTCGGGGAATCGATGGCGTGACCCCAGCAGCGCGCATCAACGCGCGCTGCATGGTTCTATCTGCCCCCGGTGCGATTCAACGCATCTGATACGGATGGAAGATGTGATCCTTGGCGGACACTTTTACGTGGCAGGTGTGGCCGCAATCGGAGACACCGGTGGGGTCGGCTGTGAAGGTGCTGGTGGTTGCGTCGAAATCGAACAGCGCATAGCCCCAGCCGGCGCTCTTGGGGAATCGCTTGCTGTCTTTCTCGATGACGAAAGCCTGGGTGAAGACGTCTGGCACGTCCACGGCAAACGGGGCTTCGGTGCTCTTCTTGAACTTCCACTGCAGCTTGGCGATCTTGGAACCCTCGGGGAAGGGTTTGCCATTGCCGGGGATGCCCGATTTGTAGGCCTGGATCATGATCGGGTTGGCGACGATCACCTTGAGCACTTCGTCGGTACGTGCGGAGGAGACCACGGACCAGTCTTCATAGCCCTTGAAGTCGGCGAAGGCGACACCGCTGGGCGACACGAGCGAGTACTTGTCTTTGATGCTGACGCCGGCTTTGGCCTTGTCCTGCGCATACAGGGCCGATCCACCCAATACCACCAGCATGACGGCGGTGGTCGCAATGGCGAGCTTGCTTGTGCGCTTCATGGCTACTCCTCGCATGGTTGTCGTGGACGCGCGTGGTCTGCGGACGTCAGTTCATCGGCAGGATCACAAATCATCGCGATGCGTAAATCCATCAGACGAAGGTGTCGATGCCTGGCATCGAGGCCTGAGCATGTTTCATCTTCGAAACGCCCCTGCGTCTGCTCGACGCCGACTTCACAAGGGCCATCCGCGGTGGCCCAGGTTTCGCCATGGTGGGCGCGCAGGCGGAAGTCGACGTGAAGACCGCCCATGGGCGGCGATGGGATGAAAGCGTTTTCTAAACTTCCGTGGAGCTGCGCCGATAAAACGTGAGCGCGGAGTGATTGGCTCCGTATCCCGGAGCGAAAATGTTGGTACTGGTCGGTGCAGTAGTGGTGCTCGCGTGCGTGCTCGGCGGCTTTGTGCTGTCGCACGGCCAGATCCTTGCCTTATGGCAACCGTATGAGCTGCTGATCATCGGCGGCGGCGCGCTGGGTGCGTTTCTTTCGGCCAATTCGTCCAAGGTGGTCAAGGCCGCATTGCGTGATGTGGGCGGGCTGCTGAAAGGGCCCAAGTACAACAAGCAGGACTATGTGGATCTGCTGTCGATGCTCTACGAGCTGTTCAGCCTGATCCGCAAAGAAGGCTTGCTCGGCGTGGAGGAGCACATCGAGGATCCGCAAGCGAGCCCGCTGTTTTCCGCCTATCCGCGCCTGCAGCGCGAGCATCACCTGATCGAGTTCACCACCGATTGCCTGCGCCTGATGGTGGGCGGCAGCATGAATCCGCATGAGCTCGAACAATTGCTGGAAGTGGAGCTGGAAACCCATCATCACGAAGCGGTGGCGCCTGCGCTGGCGGTGACCAAGCTCGCCGATGCGTTGCCCGGCTTTGGCATCGTGGCGGCGGTGCTGGGCATCGTCACCACCATGGGACAGCTCGATGGCGACACCTCGCGCATCGGCATGCATATCGCCGGCGCGCTGGTCGGCACCTTTCTTGGCATCCTGCTCTGCTACGGCTTCATCGGCCCGTTGGGCGCAGCGATGGAAAACCGGGTGCAGGAGGATGGCCGCGCCTTCGAGTGCGTGAAGATTGCACTGCTGGCGAATCTGCGCGGCTACAACCCCAAGGTGGCGGTGGAGTTTGCGCGCAAGTCGCTGGCGACCAACACCCGGCCGCGCTTCCAGGATCTGGAGGAACATCTCAAGTCGCCGCGCGCCAAGGCGGCCACGTGAGCGAGCAGGGCGAACCACCGCTGATCGTCATACGCCGCAAAAAGCGGCACGGGCATGGCCATCATGGTGGCGCCTGGAAGGTCGCCTATGCCGACTTTGTCACCGCGATGATGGCGTTCTTTCTGGTCATGTGGCTGATCGGCGCGGGCACGCGCGAGCAGCGCGCGGCCATCTCCGAATACTTCAAGAACCCCAGCATGCTGCAGGGCACGGCCACCATGGCCCCGCCGGGCCAGATGGGGCCGGGCGGCGCCAGCACCAGCATGATCAAGGCCGGTGGTGCGCTGGATTTGCCGCATGGGCCAGGCAAGGATCGCCAGGGCGCAGCGGCGGCGAGCGCCGATCCCAAAGAAATCGAAAAGGAAGCGCGCAAGCAGGAACGCGCGCGGCTGGAAGAGTTGATGCAGCAGCTGGAGGCGGCGATCGAGAAGAGCCAGGCGCTGGCGCCGTTCAAGGATCAGTTGCTGCTCGACATCACGCCTGAAGGTCTGCGCGTGCAAATTGTGGACAAGCAGAATCGCCCGATGTTCGACCTGGGCAGCGCACAACTGCGGCCCTACACCACGACGATCCTGCAGGAGCTCGCCGGCTTCATCAATCGCGTGCCCAATCGCATCAGCCTCTCCGGTCACACCGACGACGCCCCGTACAGCAGCGATCATCAATACAGCAACTGGGAGTTGTCCGCCGATCGCGCCAACGCGGCGCGGCGCGCCTTGCTCTCCGGCGGCCTCAGCGAAGAAAAAATCGCACGCGTGGTCGGACTGGCCGCCTCGGTGCCATTCGATCGCGTGAACCCCGGCGACCCGATCAACCGTCGCATCAGCATCATCGTGATGAATCGGCAGGCGGAGGCCGCCTCGCTGTCGCAGGAAAGCGCTGGCGTCGAACACAACGCGCCTGCGTTGCTGCCCGCGATGGCATCCATCGTGCCGGCGAAACCGGCCATCATTGCCGTATCGGGAACGGGCGCCGCCGGTGGCAACGCAGGTGCTGCTGCAGAGGTTCACGCCGACTCGCCGTGAGGCGTGCCCGGCTTAATCGCTGGCCAGCCGATCGATGACCAGATCGAGCAGGGCGCGCAATCGTGCCAGTCGCCGCAGATCGCGGTGATAGCCGATCCAGGTATCGCGCGTGGGTGGTTCTTCTTTCATCGGCAGGCGTTCGATGCCTGGCGTGGCATCGCCCAGCGGCCGCGGCAACACCGCCAGGCCGGCGCCGCTGGCACACAGGCGTGCGTGCACGTCGCGGGCGTTGCTGCGGAAGGCGACGCTGGCGTTGGGAAACTGTGCGCGCAGCCAGCTCACGTCGGGCAGCTCGCCGAACGCCTGGTCCATGGTGATCAGAGATGCGCCCTTGCCGTCGCCGACTTTCGGTTTGCGCGCGCCTTTGTGCAGATAGACGCCATAGTGCATGCGCAACAGTTTTCGCGAGACCACGTCGGGCTCGTCGAATGGCTTGATGCGAAAGGCGAGATCCGCTTCGCGGCGCGCCAGGCTGAGCTGGCGGGTGTCCGTGAGCAGTTCCACCGTGACGCGCGGATGTTGCTGCGCGAACTCGGCGAGTACGGGCGCCAACACCTGGGCGCCGAACCAATCGGAAGACGTGATGCGCAGCAGGCCATCGAGCTCCTGCTGCTGGCCGGCCAGTTCGCGCTGGAAACTGAGTACTTCCTGTTCCATGCGCTCGGCGTGCCGGCATACCAGTAGGCCTTCCTCGGTGAGTACAAAACCATCGCTGGTCCGCTGGAACAGGGTCTGGCCGATCGCCGCTTCCAGGGCGCGCAAGCGCCGGCCCATGGTGGGCTGGGTTTGTCCCAGCGTGCGCGCCGCGGCGCCCAACGTGCCCTCGCGGGCGATCGCGAGGAAAATGCGCAGGTCGCTCCACTCCATCGTCGTGTTCCCCGCCCGTTGAGTGTGCCATGCAAAGTTGCATGGATAGCATGCGATTTATTTAGTTTTCATGCAATTTGGACTGGCGTAGCTTGGACGCATCCGAACGAGAGGCCTTGGCCATGAATGCAAACCCGTCCATGCAGGCCGCTGTGCTGGAGCAGCACGGCCCAA
Organism: Dyella sp. 01N448; assembly: GCF_056399225.1. Lineage (NCBI taxonomy): Bacteria > Pseudomonadati > Pseudomonadota > Gammaproteobacteria > Lysobacterales > Rhodanobacteraceae > Dyella > Dyella sp. 01N448. The sequence goes on from NZ_JBFTQX010000003.1 coordinate 474,144, forward strand.
CCTTCCGCCGCACGGCCATCGCGCGGCCCAATCCCGGCGAGGGGCAGGTGTTGGTGCGTATCCTGGCCAGTGCGGTCAATCCGCTGGACCTGAAGATCCGCGACGGCAAGGCCGAGCACGCGCGGCACCCGCTGCCGGCGATCCTTGGAATCGACATGGCGGGCGTGGTGGAGAGTGTCGGGCCGGGCGTCAGCGCGTTTCGCGCAGGCGAGGAGGTCTATGGCATGACGGGAGGCGTGGGCGGCGTGCAGGGTTCGCTGGCCGAGTACGCCGCGGTGGATGCGCGCCTGCTGGCGCCTAAGCCGGCCCACTTCACCATGCGCGAGGCGGCGTCCTTGCCGTTGGCCTTCATCACCGCATGGGAAGGTCTGATCGATCGCGCCCAGCTGAAAGCAGGGCAGCATGTGCTCGTGCAGGGCGCCGGCGGCGTGGGCCATGCCGTCATCCAGCTGGCGCGCGCATTCGGTGCGACAGTGGCCGCCGTTGACTCGGCGTCGAAGGCCGCGCAGATCCGCGTCTGGGGGGCGACGCCCATCGAACGCGGCACGCCGGTGGAGCGCTACGTGGCCGAGCATGCCCAGGGCCGCGGTTTTGACCTGGTCTACGACACCGTGGGCGGCGAGGGGCTGGATGCCTCGTTCAAGGCTGTCAAACGCTTTGGCCATGTGGTGAGCGCGCTCGGTTGGGGCACGCACGCGCTGGCGCCGTTGTCGTTTCGGGCCGGCACGTACTCGGGCGTGTTCACGCTGTTGCCGCTGCTGAGCGGCGAAGGCCGCGAGCATCACGGCGGGATCCTGCGCGAGATCACTCGCCTTGCCGAGACGGGAAAGATCGTACCGTTCGTTGATCCACGGCACTTCAACCTCGACACGGTCGCCGACGCCCATGCCCTGATCGAGCGGCGCGAGGCACGCGGCAAAGTGGTGATCGACGTCGCGCCCTGAAACGAAAACGGCCGGCGAGTGCCGGCCGTTCCAGGGTGAACCGAAGAGGATTACTCCTCGCCGTCTTCCTCGTCTTCCTCTTCCTCGCCTTCGTCCTCGAAGGTTTCGAGTTCTTCGACGCGCAGGAAATTGGGCGCCGCATCGGCAAAGCTCACCTGCTTGCCGTTGGCCAGCATCGGGCGCACGTCACGCTGCGTGCTGCCGTTGCGCACCGACTCCACCAGCGCGAAACACACCAGCGCCTCGGCGCTCTCGTCGCCGTCTTCGTCGAACACGGCAACCCAACCCGTGGCGGGCATGATCTGGAGGATGTTTTCTTGTGAGGACATGACACTTCCGGTTTGGGGAAACGAGGAAGCTTGCCGGGTGCCCGGCGGGACTGCAAGCGACGATTTCATGACTGCGCATGTATAGGGGCGCGGCGGCAAAAACGCCCCAAATCTCTCCGCGATAGTGCGCTCTCCATGGTGCTGCCACGCCGCCCGGTTACTGTACGGAAGGCCGGATCAGCGAGGCCGCCGCCGCGACCTCGGCCATCTGGCGAAGGCCGCAGCAAGGACGCTGCCGACGACGAAGACGCGACAGCTTTTCTTTCGGACAGCTGTCGGCCCGTTCTCGCGAACGGCCGTGGGGAGCCGTTTTGCAGCAGCGTATGGTGAAGACCGTGGCGTCGCCAGGACCTGGTTCGATGACGTACGCAGAAGAGGGGCTTTTCTGTTTGTCATATGCCTCTTGGCGTGCGCAGCGTCACAGAATTGCCCTACTATCACGCGATGACAAATCCTGCGACTCAGCCCCCTATGGAAGGACATCGTGGCAGCCTGGCTTGTGTAGGCCTGGGCATGACCCTGGGTTCGCACCTGACGCCTCTGGCGCGCAGTCATATCGCGCAGGCGGACGTGGTGTTTGCCGGTGTCTCCGACGGCATCGTGGAGATGTGGCTGCAGCGCATGCATCCGGACGTACGCAGCCTTCAGTCCTACTACCAGGAAGGCAAGTCGCGCCTGACCACGTACCGGCAATGGGTCGACCTGATGATGGCCGAAGTGCGTGCCGGCAAGCGCGTCTGCGGCGTGTTCTATGGGCATCCCGGCATCTTCGCGTGGTCGCCGCACAAGGCCATCGAAGCGGCGCGCGCCGAAGGGTATGCGGCCCATATGGAGCCGGGCATTTCTGCCGAGGACTGCTTGTATGCGGATCTCGGCATCGACCCGGGCCGGTTCGGCTGCCAGCATTACGAGGCCAGCCAGTTGCTGCTGTTTGAACGCCGCATCGACCCGACCTGCTACCTGGTGCTGTGGCAGGTGGGCCTGGTGGGAGATCGTTCGCTGGCGCGCTTCCAGACCGGTTCGGCCTATCGGCAGGTGCTGGTGGAACTGCTCAGCGAGCACTATCCGCTGGACCACGAGGTGATCGTTTATCGCGCAGCGACCTTGCCGATCCAGCAACCGCGCATACGGCGCGTCCCATTGCGGGAGCTGCCTCATATCGAATTGCCGGCCGAGGAAACCGTGGTGCTGCCGCCCGCGGAAAAGCTCAAGCCAAACCTGGCCATCCAGGCACGCCTGGCGGCGCTGGACGAATTGGAAAAGGCCGGTTTACCGGCCTGACGGGATACAGTAGTCGCATGCCACGCGGGAAGGGCGCGGGGTGCGATGACAGGGTGCTGGCGGGTGCTGCGTGCTGTGGGACGCAGAATCCGACAGGCAGTTGCAAGACCATCATCGGAAGAAAACCGGGGGAAACGTATGACTGACACGATGGATTGGCTGGAGGCCATTGGCCAGGACGCTACGCTGCGTCACGCCTCGGCTGATGAATTGAACGCCACGCTGGAAGCGGCCGAAGCATCTGAAGCGCTCATGGCGGCGGTGGCGTCCGGCGACAGTGGCTGGCTGTCGCAGGAGCTGGGGAAGCGGGTCATGCATGTGACGCAGAGTTCCCAGACGTTCCCCGAAGGCGACGAGCCGGAACGCGAGGACGAAGGGGAGCCGCTCGACCCGGCCCAGCCGGAACGTACGGCGACGCCCAAAGGCTAGGCGAGCAGCATGCCGCGTTCGTGGCACCGCAGTTGGCCATGGCTCGCTTTGGCGGGCCTGGCCTTCTGCGTGCTGATCGACGTGGCACAAGCGTCGGCGCAGATCGCTGATCCCGCCGCGTTCCTGCAACAGACCGAACGGGTGCGCACCAGCGACCATCCGCGGTTTCTACAGATGCTGGCGCAGATTCGCGGCGAGGCATCGTCGCTGGCGCCACAGCAGCATTGGTATCTGCGTTATCTCGAAGCGTGGCAGACGGCGTTTGAGGGTGATGCGGCCAAGGCCAATGACATGCTGCGCGATGTCATCGATCACTCGGGCGATGCGGTGCTCAAAGCCAAGGCGTCGGCCTTGCTGATGCACAACCTGGGGATCAACAGTCATTACGAAGAGGCGTTTACGCTAGCCAATCAATTGGCGACGGACTTGCCCAACATCACGGACAACCTGGCCCGATTCACGGTGCTTGCCAACCTGTCCCAGCTGATGGTGTTTGCCGGTCAGAGCGACCTGGCCGTGAAATACGCCACCATGATGGAGGAGACACTGCCTCCCGGCGAAACCTTGTGCAATCCGCTATCCATGGAGATCGGTGCGCTCGACAAGAGCAATCGACTTACCTCCGACAGCCCGAAGTTGCAGGAGGGCATCGATACCTGCGTGGCCGCCGGACAGCCGGTATTCGCCAACACCTTGAGGCTGATCAAGGGCGAGCGATACCTGACCGAAGGGCAGCCGACCAAGGCGGTTGAGCTGCTGACCCAGATGCTGCCCAGCATCAACGCCAACCGTTACTACTCCCATATGCGCGCCGTGCAGGTACAGCTGGCGGTTGCCTATGAAAAGTTGAACGACGACAACAGCGCCCGCAAAGCGGCGCTCGCCGTGCTTGCCATGAGCAGCCCGGACGAAGTCAGCGAGTGGATGCGCGAATCCTATGGCGTGCTGTACCGGATTGAGAAGAAGCGTGGCAATGCGCAGACCACCCTTTCCTACTACGAACGCTACGTGGCCCAGGACAAGGGCTATATCGACAGTATCAGCGCCAGGACGCTGGCTTACGCCGCCGTGCAGCAACACATGCTGGCGCAGAAGCTGGAGACGGAAGGGCTGAGCAAACAGAACAGCATTCTTCGCCTGCAGCAGGCGCTGGACACCAAGGCGGTCGAGACCAGCCGCCTCTACATCACCTTGCTGCTGCTGGTTTTGGTATCCATCGTGTTCTGGCTGCTGCGCATCAAGCGCTCGCAGCTGCGCTTCAAGATGCTTTCCTATCACGACGGTCTTACCGGCATCTTCAATCACCAGCATTTCGTGAGCGAGGCCGAACGTGTGCTGCGCGTGCTGGAGAAGCGCCATGGCGGCGCCTGCCTGATCTCGATCGACCTGGATCACTTCAAGCAGATCAATGACACGCATGGCCACGCGACCGGCGATGTGGTGCTCAAGCACACGGTTGCGTTGTGCAAACGCCAGCTTCGGCCGACCGATTTGTTTGGCCGCCTGGGTGGCGAAGAGTTCGGCATCCTGCTGCCCGACTGCTCGCAAGAGCAGGGCATGGCGATTGCCGACCGCATCCGCACGGCGATCGAGGCGACGCCGGTGTCCAGCGATGGCGGACTGGTCGCCTTCTCCGCCAGCATCGGCCTGGCAGCGACCGATAGCTGCGGCTATGAGCTGCAACGCCTGCGCAAAGAGGCGGATGCGGCGCTGTATCGCGCCAAGCGCACGGGGCGCAATCGCGTCATGACCGATACGGAAAGCGACGGCCTGGTCCGGGTCTGAGCTAGCTGCCTGCGCCGCTCTCGGGCGTGGGTACATTGTCGAGAAACGTTGCCGACGGCACGAAGAACAACGATCCCGTCACCGCCTTGCTGAAGTCGAGCAGGCGATCGTAGTTGCCCGGTGGCTGGCCCACGAACATATTCGTCAGCATCCGTTCGATTCGCGCTGGGGAGCGGGCGTAGCCGATGAAATAGGTGCCGAATTCGCCTTTGCCGACCTCGCCGAAGGGCATGTTGTCCCGTACGATTTCCAGCGATTCGCCGTTCTCTTCGATGCTGGTGAGCACGTTGTGTGCATAGGTCGCCTTGGCCGAATCGTCCAGCTCGATATCCGAGAGCTTCTTGCGGCCGATGATGGTTTCCTGGCGCTCGACCGGCAGGGCGTTCCACGCCTTCATGTCGTGCAGGTATTTCTGCACGATCACATAGCTGCCGCCGGTGAACGCGGGATCTTCGTCGCCGATGATGGTGGCATCGAGTGCGCCCTGGTCGACCGGGTTTTCAGTGCCGTCGACGAAGCCGAGCAAATCCCGCTCGTCGAAATACTTGAAGCCGTGCACCTCGTCCACGACCGTCGCCACGTCGCCGATGCGGCACATGATTTGCGTGGCCAGTTCAAAGCACAGGTCCATATGCGTGGCGCGGATATGGAACAGCAGGTCGCCCGGCGTGGAGACCGCATGGTGCACGCCCTTGATCTCCTGGAACGGATGGAGATTGGCGGGTCGCGGCTGGCCGAATAACCGGTCCCAGGCATCGGAGCCAAAACCCATCACGCAGGACAGGCGCCGGTCCGGATTGCGAAAGCCAATGGCGCGCAACAGCGATGCCATATCGCCGCACAGCGCTCGCACAGCCTCGCCGCTGCGCGCATCCGGCTGCAGCGTCACCACGAGAAAAATGGCGGCATGCGTGAGCCGCGCAGCAACCGGTTGCGTCACGATGGAAGTCACCCTTCGCTCCTTGTCGTTGAAGTTTCGGTACTAGCGCTTGATCGGGCGTGAGGCAAACGCCATCGCCTCTTCGGCGTTGGCGGGAAGGCGTTCGGCGATCTCCGCATGCAGGAATTCGACGAAGCGCCGCACCCGCGGCGGCTGAAACACATTGGGATGATAGATCGCATGGATGGGCGCCGGCGCAGACCACGCCGGGGCATGGACCAACTGCAGCCTGCCCGCGCGTACATCGGCAGTCACCGCCCATAGTTGCCGATAGGCAAAACCGTGCCCAAGCACGGCCCAGCGGCGGATGACTTCGCTATCGGTGCACTCGTGGTATCGGCGCACGCGCACGAGGTGCTCGCCGAGGCGCCACTCATGGCGCGGACCGGCCTTGGTGGTAAGCACCAGCGTGGGCAGCTCGGCCAGATCGTCCGGGTGGGCAGGCATGCCATGGCGCTCGATACAGGCTGGCGCGGCGCACACCACGCGCCAGCTGTCGGCCAGGTGACGGGCCACCATGTCGCTGTTTTCCAGCGCGCCGACGCGGATGGCGACGTCGATATCGTCCGGTACGAAGCGCGACAGCGAATCGGACAGGGTCAGCACGATGCGCACGTCCGGATGCAGGCCCATGAAGCGATCAAGGATGTCCACCAGCAGGTTGCGCCCCAGATCGGAAGGCGCCGATACGCGCAGCGTCCCGCTGACAAGATCGGTGCCGCTGCGCACCGCGCGTTCGGCTTCCTGCATGGTCTCGATGGCCATGCGGCAGGAGGCGATATAGATGCGCCCTTCATCGGTGAGGCGCAGTTGCCGCGTCGTGCGCTCAAACAGCCGTGCGCCCAGCATGGCCTCGACCCGTTGCACGCAGGCGGAGGCGGCGGCAGGAGAAAGCCCCGCGCGGCGGCCGGCGGCGGACAGACTATGGAGGTCCGCCGCGTCGACGAGCAGTTGCATGTCGCTCAGGCGGTTCATCCGATCCGGTCCTGCTGCAGGGGCATGACGGATCATCTTCAAACATTCTTTGAAGGTCAATCAAGATCCGGACCCATTATCAAAATCAGACGGGCAGGGGACCATGCCGCTTACGCTCCCTCACCCAAGGTGTCGCCATGTCCCGCGCCAAATTCCCGCTACTGATCGCCTGTCTTGCCCTGGCGACCGCCTCGCCGTTCGCGGCTGCCGCCCAGGAGGCCACCCAACCGCAAGCCACCGCCATGACCGTGCCCAGGCAGCTGGTCGGCGCCTGGACCCTGGTGCGTTGCGACAACGTCTATCCGGACGGCCACCGCGTGGAACTGTACGGGCCACATCCGGAGGGCATGTGGCTGATCAATGCGCAGGGCGACTACATGATGCAGATCGTACGGGCCAGGCGCATGCCGTTCGCGGCGAACGACAAATCCAAAGGCACGCCGGATGAGTACCGCGCCGCGTCGATGGACAGCAATGCGCACTACGGCCACGTGAGCGCCGACGCCAACGCGATGCACAGCGCGATCGTGCATGCGACGTTCCCGAACTGGGACGGCAAGAGCGGTGACTCGAAGTACACCATCAGCGGAGACGAACTGACCTATACCGTGGCCAAGCCATCCAGCGGCGCCGCCGAGGGTGCTCATGGCGAGGTGGTGTGGCGGCGCGTGCATGACTGAGCGTGTTGTCGTCGCGCCTCGATAGCGATGGGGCCTATGTTGGATCGGCCACTTTTGGCGTGGCTGGCTTGCCCTCGATCAACACCCAGGCGCTGATCGCACTCAGCAAAGCCAGCCCTGCCGAAATCAGCATCACCCAGCGGAAGCCGGCGACAAACGACACGTCCACGGCGCGCTTCAAGGCCGCGGTGGTCGCTGCCGGGTAGCCGTCAGGCATCACGATGCCGGCCAGCTTCTGGCGTTGCGCGACGATGGCGGCCACCTGTTCCGACGGCGCGTGCAGCCCAGCCAGTTGGTCATCCAGGGTCGCATTGAAAACCACGGTCAGCACGAAACCGAACAGCGCTACCGCGAGCAGGGCGGCAGTACGCGACACCGCGTTGTTGATGCCCGATGCCGTGCCCGCGCGATCCTTGCCCACGGCGTTCATCACGGTTGTGGTCAACGGCGCCACCGTGACGCTCATGCCCAGTCCGAGTACGCAGACGGCCGGGAAGAAACTCCTCCAGTAGTCGCTCTGGACAGATGGCAAGGCAAACATGGCGAATCCAACGGCAGCCACGCAAGGCCCGACCACCAGCGGAAGCTTGGAGCCGAACCGGTCCACCAGGGTGCCCGCCCAGCGCGACAACAAAAACATGATGGCGATAAACGGCAGCAAGGCCGCACCCGCCACCGTGGCGCTATAGCCCTGCACCTGGATCAGGTTTAGCGGCAGAAAGAACAGGCTGCCGCCCAACGAGGCATACAACAACAGCGTAAGCAGGTTGGCGCCCGCAAAATCACGCTCGCGAAAAAGCGTCATCGGCAGCATGGGCGATGCCAGGCCAGCCTCCACGCGCTTGAAGAGCAGCAGCGCGACAACGCCGATCACGAGCGCCATCCAGATCGGCGTCGCCGTCCAGCCACGCATCGGTGCCTCGATAAGGGCGAACACCAGGCCCGCCAGGCCAATGGTCACCAGACTGGCGCCACGCACATCGATAGGGCCTACGTCGAGGCCACCCTTGCTCTCCGGTACCTTCGCTGCACAGATCGCCAACAGCACGACACCCAGCGGCGCATTGACCAGAAAAGCCCATACCCAGGAATAGTGATCGACCAGAAAGCCTCCGATCACCGGCCCGATCGCTGCCGTGATGCCACTGAAAGCCGACCACGTGCCGATGGCGGCGCCACGTTCGGCTTGTGGAAAGCTCGCGCTGATCAAGGCCAGGCTGCCGGGCACCAGCAGGGCAGCTCCGATGCCCTGCACGGCGCGAGCAGCGATCAGGGGGCCCACCGCAGTCGACATTGAGCAGGCCACCGAGGCCAACGTAAACAGCGCCGTGCCGAGCATGAAGATGCGCTTGCGCCCAAAGCGATCGCCCAACACGCCGCCCACCAGCAGCAACGCGGCGAGAAACAGCGCGTAGGACTCCATCACCCACTGCGCGTCAGCCGTGGTGGCGCCCAGGTCCCGCTGGATGGCCGGCAGCGCGACGTTGACCACGGTGCCGTCGATGAAGGCGAGGCTGGAGCCGAGTATCGCCGCCACCAGCGTCCAGTGTCGCGACGGTGTCGAACAAGGCACTGCCGGCGCACCGCTGAGGATGATCCCGTCGTCGCAGGGAGGCTTTCCGATCTGGCTCATCGTCACCACCGGAATTTCAATCCGACGGAGCTTACTCCGCCGCCGGTGCGCGCGCGCTGGAGGCACTTGAGCGGCACGCCGCGCGAGTGCACGCTGCAGGTTGCTTCAAGAGGCATGCGTTGATGCCTCTCTTCACCCGGGCGTCACAGCGCTATCGGGCGCTGAAGTCGCCATCGCGCGGATTCGCCGGAGGCCGATGATGGATACGCAAAGCATTCGGACGGCCATCGACCGGCACTGGTCCGCCTCGGCAGCGGGCGATCTCGACGCCGAGCACGACATTTATCACGACGACGCCGTGTGCGAGTACCCGCAGTCGGGCGAGGTCATTCGCGGTCGACGCAATTTGCAGGCACTGCGCGGCCATCATCCGGGCAAGCCGTCGGGGTTCAAGGTCCGGCGCATCGTGGGCGAGGGCAATCTGTGGGTGAGCGAATACGAGATCAACTACCAGGGCAAGCGGGCCTTCACGGTGAGCATCATGGAGTTTCGCGACGGCAAGGTGGCGCATGAGGTTCAGTACTTCGCCGATCCTTTCGATGCACCGGCGTGGCGTGCGCAGTGGGTGGAACTGGAGCAGTGATGGCTCGCTGTCGATGCGTGTCGATTCCTGAGACGCTCGTTCGTCATTCTTGGGAACGCGTGCCTTGGAGCGATCTGAGGCACGTATCCATGGATGGCCTCAAGCCATCGCCATGACTGATGGCGATGGCTTAAAGAGGCTTTCAGTCCCCACGCAGCCGGAGCAGCCACATGCAGTTCATTCCCTATCTCGATTTCGACGGCCAGGCACGCGAGGCGTTAGATTTTTACGCCAAGGCGTTCAACGGCAAGATCACCATGCGCATGACCTACGGCGAGTCGCCCATGGCCGCGCAGATGCCGCCGGAAACGCACGGCCGCGTGATGCATTCGCAGCTGGAAACGCCTCATAGCATCCTGATGGGTGCGGACGGCCCGCCGCATACCACACGCTCCACCGGTTGCGTGAATATCAGCGTCGACGATCCCGCCGAAGCCGAGCGCGTGTTCAAGGCGCTATCCGATGGCGGTGAAGTCGGCATGCCCATCGCCGAAACCTTCTGGGCGCACCGCTTCGGCATGCTCACCGATCGCTATGGCAAGGCCTGGATGGTTAATTGTTTGAAGACGCCCGGCGAGTGATACCGCCAGCTACCCGTTCCCCTGCGGATGCAGAAGAACGGGTAGCTGTGCTTGTTGGTGACTTAGGGCAAGATGCTGATCCAGCAGCCACAAGGGGAGCTGGATGTGAGTCAGGGGAATGCGGTGGGCGATCTCGCGATCGCCGGATTCTGGCGGCGCGCAGGCGCTTTTTTGTTCGATGTCATCGTTTTGGGCCTGATCGGCATGCTGGTCGGTGCGTTGTTGTTCGACCCGCTGGCGAGGGCCGGTGGCTATGCGTTGATCCCCGGCTTCGCCATGGCCCTGCTGTATTTCGGCATCGGCAATAGCCATGTGATGGGCGGGCAGACGCTGGGCAAGATGGTTGCTGGCGTGCGCGTCGTGGATAAGGACGGTGACTTGCTTGCGCTGCCACGTTCGGTGATGCGTTATGCCGTGTTGGGTACGCCGTATTTTCTGGCTTGCATACCTTTTGCGGCGACGCCTTTTCATCCCCTGACCTATGCCATCGGCGCCATCGCTGGCTTCGGTGAATTGGCGATCATCTACCTGTTCGTTTTCAACCGTCGCACGCGGCAGTCGCTGCATGACCTGGTGGTGGCTACTTATGTGGTTCGCGCCACCAGGGAGGATGGCCAGCCACGCTTCGCGACCATGTGGCAGGGTCATTGGGCATTCGTCGGGCTCTTGGCGGCACTGGCACTGGCGGTTCCGTTCATCGGGCCGCGATTCCTGAGCGATGACCTGAAAGCCATGGTACCGGTGCAGAACGCCATGCTGGCCCAGCCCCACGTGCGCGCCGCGACACTGAGTCAGATGGCCGTGAGCTTCAATGGGCACGCGCCCGTGCATTCCATCGTGGCCACGATTCAGTTGGACGAATCTTTGGTAGAGCGAGCCGATATGGCACGCAGCTTTGCCGACATCATCGCCGCCAGCCATCTCGATCTTTCGGGTGATGACAGCGTGCGGGTGTCGCTCAACTATGGCTACAGCATGGGCATCGCGCACGGCACAGTCATGCATAGCTACATATACCGTCCGGGCGAACTTGTTTTGGCGGCTGAAGGTGGGACGTCGGCGCCCGCCGGTACGCACTGACCTTGTCTGTCTCGGCAGCGGTCGGGGTGGTTGCCACGCCCCGACCGCTGCATGCGCTCAAGTGCCGTAATCGAGTTTCGGATACCAGTTGCCGCCGCGGCCCTCAGGCACGCAGTCAAGAATGGTCCAGATCGGCATAAGGTCAGGCGCGCCGCGCGGATCCTGGCCGGGGTCGGCGGTTTCTCCGCCCATTTCGCCGGCCCAGAACAGGCGGATATGGCCGTCGCGGCGCGTGAATACGCAGAAGGCTGGGATATCGCTGCCGTCGTCGGCGATGGCGCCGTAGTCGCGACTGAACTGGCCGTTGGCGTCCGAGTACAGCGGCAGATCGCGCCAGCCGCGTTCCTGCTTGAACGCAAGCAGGCGTTCGATCGGCGAGCGGGCAATCACGGCCAGCGCCACGCGTTGCTGGATGTCGCGTGCTTCGCCGTTCCATGCACCCAGCAGCGACGTGCACATCGGGCAGGGGCGCTCGCGCTGGGGGCCGAACATGTAGTTGTAGGTCACCAGGGTCTGCTTGTCGCCGAACAGGCCGGCGAAATCGACCGGGCCTTGCTCGCCGACAAACCGGTAGTCGCCCTGCACTTCGGGGCCGGGCGGCAGGGCGCGGCGTTGTTCGGCTACGCGCTCGATATGGCGGCGCAATTGGATTTCTTCGGCGAGCAAGGCATCACGGGCGTGACGGTAGGCCGCGCTTTCGCGGGCAAAGGTCACGCCGTTGCGCTTGACCAGTTCGGCAACGGGGACCAGGGTGGCGGCTGAAGTCATGGCGGATATCCTCGGGGCAGGCAGCGGAAGATGGGCGCAACGCATCCTCGCGGGCTGGGGCGAAGGTCGCGTCTAACTTCATGACGAACAGGCCCGGGCCAGATCGACATCGCCCGCGCGGCGGAGACAAAAACGGCCGGTCGATGCAAGTGGCCACTTTCACCCTGTTGTCACATACGCCCAGTGCCGTAGGCTGGGGGCTCGTTCAACGCTGCTGCCAGGACGTCTGCGCCATGGATCATCGGATTGTGTCGTTGCCTGCTTTCACGGTCGTCGGACTGGAGCACATCGCCCGCAGCCCGAACGGGATCGGGCCCTTGTGGGAGCGCTTCCTGCCGCGGGAACACGAGATCGGCCTGCGCTCGCAGCCCGGTGTGTCCTACGGCGTCTGCGCGCCACTGCCCGATGGCATGCTGCGATACGTGGCGGGCCTGCCGGTGGCCGATGACGCGCCGGTGCCCGAAGGCATGGTGAAATTCCAGGTGCCGGCGCAGAAGTACGGTGTGTTCACCCATCGCGGCGTGGCCACGCGCATCGGCGAAAGTTTCCAGACCATCCATACCCGCCTGCTGCCCAAGCTGGGCCTCAAGGCGCGTGCCGGCGTGGAATTCGAACGCTACGACGAGCGCTTCGTTTCGCCGGACGATCCGACGTCCGAGACCGATCTGTACATCCCGGTGGAATAAACGCTTAGGCGGCCAACTGGGTTCGCGGAAACGAGGCGAAGGCGTCGTTGAGCGTGACGCTGATCAGGTGAGCGAGCTCGGCGTAGTGGTTGGCGCGCGGCGTGCGGGCGCGCTTGGGGGCTTCCTCGAGCAGGTCGACCCAGCCCTGGGTGGTGGGACCCGCGGCGTTGGCAAACAGGCAGGCGCGCGGCGCATCGAGGAACACCCGCATCTCCACCCGCATGCACGCGGCCAGCGGCGCCGAGCCATCGGGTTCGATCAGGATGGACAGCGAGCGGTTGCCACGGCGGCGCAGCAAGCGCAGACATTCCTCCAGCTCGATCACCAGGTGGTGGCCATCGGGCAGGCACAGCTCGCCGTAGAACACGGCTTCCATCTCGTTGACGGCCTTGCGCACTTCATTCTCGATGCGGCCAAGGAAACCCACGCGCAGCTCATGCCGCGTGTAGTGAACGGGCATGGTGGAGACCTGCACCTCGTTCTTGCGCACCAGGGTGGAGTGATTGATGCGGGTGAAGCTCAGGCCCGCCGCCTCGTAGCTCTGCTTGGCGTTGGCGCCGCTGATGCCGGCGAAGGCTGCCCATGCGGCTTTGAGATACGGGATGTTGGGCGCGGTCTGCAGCATGGGTGTCCCGCCAGAAAGGGGTTGGTGTCACACCGTTGCCGGGGTGACACGGTGTTTATCGGCGCCTGGGCGCCAAACTTCAGTGGTCCGGAGGCTTGGGGCGGATCCTTTTCGATTGCCATGGCCAGACGCGCAAGGCCGATCCATGACCTTTGTCCTAGACGGTTGTCCACGGCCTCAAGGTATAAGTGCCACGACAACATTGAACGTCCACGCGGCGAGAGAGCGCCGCGTATTCACTGTGCCACCGCTGGGGAGAGAAACGCATGACCCGTTTGACGCTACGGCCGTTGCTGACGGCCTGCCTGCTGGCTTGCATGGGCAGCGCCCTGGGTGCCGATGGCACTGGCCATGAGGACGCCGGCCTGTTGGGCTTCACCAGCGACGGCGCGGCGGCCCAGAAGAGCCTGGAGCAACGCTTTGATGCCTTGCTCGATCCGGCCGACCAGCGCGAGTGGCTCAAGCAGATGTCCTCTGCTCCCAACCAGGTGGGATCGCCGCACGACAAGGCCAATGCGGAATTCATGCTGGCCAAGTTCAAGGAGTGGGGCTGGGACGCCCATATCGAAACCTTCAACGTGCTCTATCCCACGCCCAAGAAAGTGGCGCTGGAACTGAAGGGCCCGCACCCGTTCACCGCCAAGCTGCACGAGCCGGCAGTGGCAGGCGATGCCACCTCCAGCATCAAGGACGGCGTGCTGCCGCCGTACAACGTCTATGGCGGCGACGGCGATGTGAGCGCGCCGCTGGTCTACGTGAACTACGGCATGCCCGACGACTACAAGGACCTCGCCCGCCGTGGCATCGACGTGCGCGGGAAGATCGTCATTGCGCGCTACGGTGCGGGTTGGCGCGGCCTCAAGCCCAAACTGGCGCAGGAACACGGTGCCGTGGGCTGCCTGATCTATTCCGACCCGCATGAGGACGGATATGCCGCAGGCGACACCTATCCGCATGGCGGCTGGCGTCCGGAAGATGGCGTGCAGCGCGGCTCGGTGGCCGACATGCAGCAGTATCCCGGTGATCCGCTCACCCCCGGCATCGGTTCCACCGACGATGCCAAGCGTCTGTCGCTGAGCGAAGCGAAGACCATCCTCAAGATTCCGGTATTGCCGATTTCCTATGCCGATGCCACGCCGCTGCTGAAGTCACTCAGCGGACCGGTGGCGCCGGGCGGATGGCGCGGTTCGCTGCCGATCACCTATCACATGGGGCCGAGTACGGCGCCGGTGCATTTGACGGTGCAGTCCGATTGGGGCCAGAAGCCGGTATACGACGTGATCGCCACCATCAAGGGTTCCACCGAGCCCGATCGCTGGATCGTGCGCGGCAACCATCACGACGGCTGGGTTTTCGGCGCCTGGGATCCGCTGGCAGGCAATGTCGCCCTGCTGGCCGAAGCCAAGGCCATCGGCGCGCTCTACAAGCAGGGCTGGCGCCCGCAGCGCACACTCGTCTATGCCAGCTGGGATGGTGAAGAAGCCGGCCTGCTCGGCTCCACCGAATGGGCGGAAACCCATGCCGACGAGTTGCAGCAGAAGGCCGTGCTCTATCTCAACTCCGATACCAACAGCCGCGGTTTTCTCGATGCCGGCGGCAGCCATTCCTACCAGCATCTGGTGAACCAGGTGGCTGCAGGCGTGACCGATCCGGAGACCAAGGGCAGCGTGCTCGAACGCATGCGTGCGCACATGATGGTCAGCGGCGCCGCCAAAGACGCCAAGCCCGAAACCAAGGAGGCCGCCAAGCTCGCCGCGGCCGGTGGCGACGTGCCGATCAGTGCGCTTGGTTCGGGTTCCGATTACAGCGCCTTCCTCGAACACCTGGGCATTGCATCGCTGGACCTGGGCTTCAGCGGCGAGGAAGACAACGAGGGCGTCTATCACTCGGCGTACGACTCCTTCGATCACTACGTGCGCTTCGGCGATCCCGATTTCCAGTACGGCGTGGCGCTGTCCAAGGTCGCAGGTCATATCGTGCTGCGCACCGCGGACGCCACCGTGCTGCCGATGCGCTTTGAGGACTTCAGCGACACGCTCAATCGCTATGTGGAGCAGTTGCATCAACTGGTCGCCGATACACGCAAGGACACCGAGCAGCAACATCAGTTGCTGGACAAGCACGCCTATGCACTGGTATCCGATCCCACCCGGCCGCAGCTGGCGCCCGAGCGCGATAGCGATGTGCCGGAGATCAAACTCGCACCGCTGGACGATGCGACGCGCAAGCTGAGAAAGAGCGCACAGGCCTTCGAAGCCGCCTACAGCCAGCGCGCCGCGGCTGGCTTCAACCTGCCCGCCGCTCAACAGCAGCAGCTCAATGCGTTGATGGGGAAGATGGAGCAGTCGCTGACCAGCGCTGCCGGTCTGCCGGCGCGTCCCTGGTTCCGCCACATGATCTACGCGCCGGGCATGCTCACCGGCTATGGCGTGAAAACGGTACCTGGCGTGCGCGAGGCGATCGAGGGACGTCGCTGGGAGGAGGCCAACCAGTACGCGCAGGCCACCGCCAAGATTTTGGATGGCTACCGCGAACAGCTGGACAAAATCACCGCGATGCTGAAGAAGTCGTAACCCCCTGTAGGAGCGCACTTGTGCGCGACCACCCGGCAAAGCGGCCGCCCTCCAGGCGGCGGTCGCGCACAGGGTGCGCTCCTACACGGATGGAGCGACAGCTGCGCCGTCCAGATAGCCGATCTTTTTGTGCCTGGGCAGCTGCTTGATTTCCCATTCCGCACGCGACGCTGCCGCGCGATTTTCATAGGCACGCGAACCGATCAAGCGCAGCGGAGGGTGCGAACGCGTATAGCGCGCGCCCTTGCCGCTCACGTGCGCCTGGTAGCGCGCCTCAAGATCGTTGGTGATGCCGGCGTAGTAGGTGCCGTCACGGCATTCGATCAGGTAGAGAAGCCAGGGGCCTGTGGAGCGGGGCATGAGGTCTGCATTCGTGGGCAACGCCGGCACGTCATCCTACGTGCATGGCGACGGGGCGGTCGAGCCCCGGCGACGCAGGGCCATCAGGTTTCGGTGGGATCCAGATGGAAGGTTTCCACCCGGCCGACGCCCGCAAGCACGTTCTGCACCTGGGGACGCGCAATCACATCGCGCCATCGCCGCAGACGTTCGGTGTCCATGGGCGTGGTGCGGATGTCGGCATATATCTGCATATCGTCCAGCGCCTGGCTTCGCCATTCCTCGTTCTTGAGGCGTTCGATCAGCAGGTCGACCGCCTCGTCCAGATGGTTGCTCAGCAACAATGCCGCCTGCCAGGTGGTGATGGCGTCCTTGCGGTGCTCACGCATATAGGTCAAATGCATGCTGATGGCCGCCTGGTCCTGTTGGACGATGGCCGCTTCCAGTCGCACGATCTCCAATTGCATGCGCCCATAGGGGCTCATGCTGCCCAGCTCCTGCACGGTGCTGAGTGCTTCGCCGGGACGCTTCAGGTCGGCATACAACTGGCCAAGGTTGATGATCTGGCTCACGTTCATGCCGCCGTCTTCGGGGCGGCGGGCGGCACGCTGCCACTGTTCCACCGCCTCGTCCCAACGCCCGAGTCGGGCCAGTGCACGCGAGCGTTCGTCGAGCAGCCAGATGTACTGCTTGTCGAAATCCTCGTAGGTCGCGCTGCCGTTGCCATCCTGCGTCTTGGCGATCACCGCATCGGCGAGCGCCAACACTTCGTCGTAGCGCCGAGCGCTCAGCAGCAGCGATTGCAGGCGCACCGTCGGACGAAGCTTGTGTGGAGTGGACTGCATCTGTGCCCGTGCGCTGTCGATTTCACGGGCCAGCATGCGATCGACGTCGTAGTGCTTCTGATCGGCGCGAGTCAGCGCATCGAAGCGTTTGTCCACGCGCATGGACAGCACGGTGCGGGCCGAGTCGATGCGTGCGGCCGCCGCTGCCGCCTGCCTGGTGTGGCCATTGGCCAGCTGGAGCGTGGCGAGGTCCTGCCATAACTCGTTGGGCTCGCCGTCCGAGTCTTTCCATCGCGCATCGAATAGCGCCTGCAAATAAGCGAGTCGCTGCGAAGCATGGTTGCCATCCATCAACTCACGTTCGATGGTGATCACGGCGCGCTCGTTGATGTCACCGAGTTTGTCCGGCCATCGCTGCGCAATCGTCGTGACGCAGACGGCGCTATCGGCATAGTCCTTGAGTGCATAGGCACTGCTCAGCCGGGTGAACCAGGCCTCGCCGTCGGCTTCAGGCAGGGCGGTCGCGCGCACCAGATACCCATAGGCCTTCTTGTGCTCGCCCTGCTCCTCGGCAATGGCGCCAGCCATCAGCTGCGCGGCATAGCGAATCTTTTCCGGCAATCGCTCGAAGTCCTCTTGCTGCAGTACCTGGTCGACCGCCTGCGTGGCGGCTTTCAGATTGTTGCTGCCGATGTAGATCATGGCGACGCGCAGGTTTTCCTTCGCGGCATCGGTACTCTGGGCGGTGCTGACGGGCGGTGCCGGCGGCTTGCTGGTGGTGGATGCTGAGGCGCCACTGGCGATGGCCAGCAGCGTGCAGAAGACGGCTGTTTTGCGCATGAAGACTCCCCCCGGTGTCAACGGCAAATGTGCCCGAAGACGAGGGACGTGGCGACTCCGCAAGAGCCGTCCTCTAAGTGCGCTGGCCACCGTCGCGGGAGGCCACAGCCATCAAGGGGAAAGCCGGGTCCTGGCGAACAGGGCGATGATCCAGCCGAACAGCAGCATCGCCGCGAGGTTGGCCACGAAGCTGAAGACGCTGAAGTGCGGCACCTTGTGCAAGGCGGACAATGGCACGACCACGTAATTCATCACCGCAAACACCACGACGCCGTAGGCTATGCCCCAGATGGGCCACTGCCGCGTGGCGGCCACGCGGCGGCCCACGAGCAGCACGAACACGGCTGCGATCACCAGCGACATGGCCCATTGCAGCAGCATGCCCAGCGCCGCTTCCGTTGGGCCGCCTGCGAGCGCGCCCTTGCCGAGCAAGCCGGCTGCGATGTATTTGAGGATCACGACGGGGCTGAAACCGCTGATGAGCGAGGCGGCGCCGATGTCCAGCGTGCCGGCGACCACGCCACCCCAGAGGATGGCTGTGAGCAGGGGATGACGCGAGCGAGTCATGGTGTTCTCCGTGGCGTCTGGCGCCGCTACTCTAAACGCATACAGGCCGGCGGGCGACATGACTCTTTGCAGGGTCGCCGGCCACTACCAACCGGGCGAAATCGATAGCATCGATCCATGTTGTTTTCCGACTCCACGGCAGCACCCGCCCAAACCCTGGTGGCTGATTTGCGCGACTACCCGCATTGGCGCCGGGGGCGCCTGCGCTACGGCGTCTGGATCGTTCCCGTGGTCGATACGGAACTGCTCGAGTACATCCGGGTCGCGCGCAACCAGTTGGCGGACTTGCTGCATCCGAGCCCGCGTCGACAGGCGCATCTGACGGTATTCGTCTGCGGCTTTCATGGCGAAGGAGAGCGTGACGACGATTTTCCCCTGCAACGGCTCGGGCAGCAGGTGGCTCTGCTTGAGGCAGACGCAGGTGTCGCGTGCAGCCTGCCTCTCGCAAGAGTGGACAGCTTCGCCAGCGCTGCCTTCATTCCCGTGGGCGATCCCATGGGACGACTGGCGAGGTGGCGGGGTGTCCTGGGGGAATGCAGCGCCGAAATCAGGCAGTCGCCCTATGTCGCGCACATCACCCTGGGTTTGTATCGCCGCTGCGTATCCGCGGCTGAACTGCGGCAACGGCTGGATGATGTCAGGGCGCCACCTCCCTCGCTGCAGGCCAGCGAGCTCCAGTACGTCACCTACGACGCTCGCGATCAACTTGGGCCATTGCAATGCGTTCGCCGTGTTGCGCTCGAAGATGCACAGGAACCCGCCCGCAGCGCGCAATAGAAAAGCGCGGCACGACGATTGCCGTGCCGCGTCTCGTTGGTGCAGCGGTGGATCAGCTATGCGCGCTTGAAGTAGCCCCAGCCGGTACGCTCTTGCTCGCCTTGCCGCCCTTGTGAGGGCCGGCGCCCTTCGGGCCGCCGGCGGGGTTGCGATACATCGCATCGGCAATCTGCTTTTGCTCAGGCGAGAGCGCGCTATACAGATCGCTGAAGGAGGAAGAGAGCTTCTTCATATTGTCCGCATGCGTCTCGGTGAGATCGGCATAGGACTTCATGGCGTCGGCAGCGCTCATGGTCGGCAGCTTCTGCGCGCGTTCGCGGAACGCCTCGTCGGCCTTGCGTGCGTTGTCGCGCATGGTCTGCGCGAAGGCATCCCAGGGCTTGGCCTGCTGGTCGGTGATCTTCAGTTGCGCGTGCAGGTCAGCAATGCGCCGCTCGACCGCATCAGCGTGTTTCTGCCCATGGTCCTGCGCACCCGGCGGCGTGGCCGTGGGCAATTTCTGCGCGGCAGGCGCGGTGGTTGGTGCGGCTTGTTGCGCCCATGCGGGAGCGGCCACCAGCGCAAAGGACACCAGCGCCGGCAGGGTCAAACTGCGAAGAGTGGTTTTCATCGTCGGAGTTCCTGTGCAGTGGATGGCGGCAGCGTTCTAGTAGCCGTCGTTGTAATAGACGACACCCGGCGGCGGCGGTGGCGGCGGCGAGGTGTAAATTACCGTCGGCGGCGGCTGCGGCGTATTGGCGTTGGAGATCGCTACGCCTGCGGCCACGCCGAGCAGGGCGCCGGCAACCACGGCTCCGCCATTGTCGTAATGGTCGTAGTGGTCATGGTGATAGTCGTAGTGATTGTCGTAATGACTGTGATAATCGTGGTGGTCGTAATGCGGCGGCGGGCCATGGTGGTACTGCGCCAGCGCCGGCAGCGGCAGCGCCATCCAGGCCACAGCCATCGCGGCGGCGGCAAGCTTGTGATGTAGTGCGATGGACGAGTGGTGTTTCATCTACGTTCCCTCCGGCCGTGCGGCGGTGGTGTCGCACGTGGGAAGCGTAGGTCTGGCCATGTGCACGCCAGCACAATACGTCGCCGCATTTTCATACGACTTTGGGAACGGTTTGCTTATGTCGCTGCCGCGTGACATTTGCGTTGTCACGACAGCGACGAGGACGCCGCAACGTCCTCGCCGGTGTTGATGCTAGCGCGTGGATACGAAGTCGATCTTCTCCAGGCCTGCGCGTTTGGCCGCCGAGATCACGCTGGCCACAGACTGATAGGGCGCACCATCGGCGGGATCAAGCTGCAGTCGCGGCGGTTCGCCCTGGTGCGCGGCGATCGCCAGTTGCGATGACAGCATCGCGGCATCGATCGGCACATCGTTCCAGGTCATCGAGCCGTCCACCTGGATCGACAACCGTACCGCTTCGGACGTCGCGGCGTGGTTGCTGCGGCCCGGCTGCGGCAGGTCGAGTTTCAACTTGTGGGTGAGTACGGGCGAGGTGATCATCGTGATGACCAGCAGCACCAGCAGCACATCCACCAGTGGCGTCACGTTGATCTGGGCGAGCGGAGCATCGGAAACACGTGCAGAGAAAGCCATACTTCCTCCTTACCGCGTGAATGGCATCGATGTGGGACGCCGGACCTGGGGATGAGCCGGCGGGACCAGATTACTCCCGACGGCCGGGTGTCGCGCAAGTAGGGTCGTCGTGTGCGGTATCGTGTACCGCTAGCCCCACGTCGTGTCTGCATGAACCGCCCATCTTCTTCCGATCGCCAGCCTGATCTGCTGGGTGGCCACACCCCGCCGCAAGTCCACCGCCTGTTCTTCGCCCTGATGCCGGACGCTGCCGTGGCTCAACGCATCGAGGCCGCGGCTGCGCGGGTGGCGGCCGAGCAGCATCTGCATGCGCGCATGATCCGCTCGTCGCGCTATCACGCCACGCTGCATTTCCTTGGCGATCACCCAATGTTGCGCGAAGACATCGCCAAGGCGGCGATGGCGGCCGGGGCCAAGGTGCAGGCCCAGCCCTTTGAGCTGGTGCTGGATTCGGCGGCGGCCTTCCATGGTCGCGAACCACCTTGCGTGCTGCGCTGCTTGCACATACCCGAAGGCCTGCAGCGACTGTGGAATGACCTCCAACAGACGTTGTCGCTGGCCGGCCTGGGGCGACACCTGTCACGCCAGTTCACCCCGCATGTGACCTTTGCCTATAGCCGGGGCCGCCTGCCGGAGCCCATGGCGATCGCGCCGATCAGCTGGCGCGTGGAAGGATTTTCGTTGGTGCACAGTGTCGTTGGCGGCGGTGACTACCGGATCTTGGACACCTGGCGGTTCCGGGCACCATAGCCCGCGGGCCATGGCGCGCCGCAGGATGCCGTGCGGCCGGGTAACACGACATACTCACGGCTCCTTCCGACGCCGGTGAGATGCCCATGTTGAAACCCTTGCTCGCTACTGTGCTGACCTGCTCGGTCGCGCTTCCCGTCATGGCTGCCGCGCCGAACGCCAACCAGGCGCAGGCGCGTGACATCTTCAGTCACCTGATCGCGTTCAAGACGGAGATCGGGCAGGGGCAGGTGCCGGTGATGGCGAACTACCTCGCCGACCAGTTCCGCGCGGCGGGTTTCCCCGATGCGGATATCCATATCATCCCGCACGGCGAGACGGCGGCGATGGTGGTGCGTTATCGCGGCAACGGCACCGGCGGCAAGCCCATCGCGCTGATGGCGCATATGGACGTGGTCACCGCCAAGCCGGAAGACTGGCAGCGCGACCCGTTCAAGCTGATCGAAGAAAACGGTTATTTCTACGGGCGCGGCACCGAAGACATCAAGAGCGGCGTCACCGTGCTCGCGGCGAACTTCATCCAGCTCAAGAAGGCCGGCTTCGTGCCCACGCGCGACCTCATCATCGTCTACACGGGCGATGAGGAAACCTCGCAGGACACCATGGACGACCTGGTGAAGAATCATCGCGACCTGGTCGATGCGGAGTTCGCGCTCAATACCGATGCCGGCGGCGGCGAGCTCGGCGAAGACGGCAAGCCGCTCGTGTTCGGCCTGCAAACGGCTGAGAAAGCCTATGCGGATTTCGAACTCACCACGCGCAACGCGGGCGGTCACAGTTCGCTGCCGCGTGCCGACAACGCCATCTATGAACTGGCGGACGCGCTGAAGAAAGTGCAGGGTTATCAGTTTCCGGTGATGTGGAACGACACCACCATCGCCTCGTTCAAGGCACTTGGCGCAACCACGCAAGGCAAAGTGGGGCAGGCCATGCGCGACTTCGCCAAGGACCCGCATGACGCCAACGCAGCGAGCGTGCTGGCGGCCGATCCTACTGAAGTGGGCAAGACGCGGACCACCTGCGTCGCCACCATGCTGCGCGGTGGTCACGCCGATAACGCCTTGCCGCAATCGGCCACCGCCAATATCAACTGCCGCATCTTCCCTGGCGTGTCCATCGAGACGGTGCGCAAGACGTTGGCCGATCAGGTGGGTCCCAAGGTAGAGGTCAACCTGATCGGCAAGGCGGTTTCCAGCGATGCCTCGCCGCTGCGTCCGGATGTGGTTGCGGCCGTGACCAAGGCGGTGCATGCCATTCGTCCGGGCGTGGCGATCACGCCGGTGCAGGAATCGGGCGCCACCGATGGCATCTACTTCCGCGCAGCAGGCATCCCGACCTATGGCGTGAACGGCATGTTCATGAAGAACAGCGACGCGTTCGCGCATGGCCTCAACGAGCGCGTGCCGGTGAAGTCGTTCTATGACGACGTGACCTATTGGCACGTGCTGCTCACCACGTTGGCGGGTCCGGCGGTCGGCAAATAACGCGACCTGGGACCGTGCCGAAACTCCTGCAGCGGTTTATGCTGAGGGGGCGCAAACTAGCGCCCCCAATACCCAACTGAAAACGGAGTTCGTCATGCGTCCGACCGTCCTTGCAGTGCTGGTAGCTCTTGCTTTCCCTGTCACCGCGGCGCTGGCGACCCCGCCGGCGCCAGCCGAGGTCCCCTCGTACGTCACCGCCGCGGTCAACGATCCCGCGCGCAAGGACGACACCGTCAACGATGATCGCCGCAAGATCGCCGATCTGATGGCCTTCGCCGAGGTCAAGCCGGGCCAGTCGGTCGTCGACCTGATTCCCGGCAGCGGTTACTTCACGCGCGTGTTCAGCGGCGTGGTCGGCCCCCAGGGCAAGGTCTTCGCCGTGTGGCCCAACGAATACGGCAAGGAAGCGCAGTCGGATGTGCAGGCTTCCAAGGCGCTGGTAGCCAACCCGCATTACGCCAATGTCGGTGTACTGATGGTGCCGGCCAAGGAGTTCAAGACGCCGGTCAAGGTTGACCTCGTCTTCACGTCGCAGAACTACCACGACTACCCGGACAAGTTCATGGGCAACGTCGATCCGGTGACCTTCGACAAGCAGGTGTTCGATTCGCTCAAGCCCGGCGGCCTGTTCGTGGTGGTCGATCATGTCGCCGAAGCCGGTTCGGGGATGCGCGACACCGACACCTTGCATCGCATCGATCCGGCCATCGTCAAGAAGCAGGTCGAGTCCGTGGGCTTTGTGTTCGACGGCGAAAGCGACGTGCTGCGCAATCCCAAAGACCCGCACAACATCAAGGTATTCGACAAGTCGATCCGTGGTCATACCGACCAGTTCGTCTATCGTTTCCGCAAGCCCGGCTGACTCTGAGCGGTACTTACGATTTGACTGATTTACAGCAAACCACCGTAACGGAGGGCGCGAACGCGCCCTCCGACGATCCACCACCCACTCCGCCGCAACGCCCCGACGACGAAGACTGCTGCGGCCAGGGCTGCGTGCCCTGCATCTTCGATTTCTACGATGAAGCCATGGGCAAATACCGCGAAGCGCTGGCGGCGTGGAAAGAGCGGCATCCGCTGCATTCGCCCGATTGATTGTCGCGGTACCGCGAGGCCGTACTGTTGTGGGAGCGCACCCTGTGCGCGACTGCCTCAGTGTTGATCATTCGCCTGGCGATGATCGACGGGCGGGGGGCGCTGATAAATTGCTGTCGCGCACAGGGTGCGCTCCCACAGGGGGGCGTTCTACACTTGGCGCCTGCTTTTCAGGACCATCCGATGCCTTTCCCGTCGTTGCGAACCCTTGCCTGCGGGCTGCTGTTGCTGAGCGCCCACGCCGCCTTCGCCCAGACACCGCACACCGTGCAGCTGCAGGACCTCACCTGGACCGAAATTCGCGATCAGGTCCAGGCCGGCAAGACCACCATCATCATTCCCATCGGCGGCACCGAGCAGAGTGGCCCGTACATCGCCGTGGGCAAGCACAACGCACGTGCAGCTTTCCTCTCGCAGAAGATCGCCGAACGTCTGGGCAATGCGCTGGTGGCGCCCGTGGTGACCTACGTGCCCGAAGGTGGCACCGCGCCACCCAGTTCGCATATGCGTTTCCCCGGCACCATCACCATCCCCGATGCCGTGTTCGAGCAGATGCTGGAATCGGCCGCGCAAAGCTTTGCCGTGCATGGCTTCCGCAACATCGTCCTGCTGGGCGACCACGGCGGCTATCTGAAGGATCTGGACCGCGTCGCCGCCAGGTTGAACAAAGCCTGGGGCGGCAAGGCGCGCGTCATCGTGCCGCCGGAGTACTACGCCACCTCATCGGAGGGTTTCAACCAGATCCTTCGCCAGCACGGCATCAAGGATGACGAGATCGGCACGCACGCCGGTTTGGCCGATACGTCCCTGCAGCTTGCCGTGGCCCCGCAGATGGTGCGCCTTGGCCAGTTGCAGGATGGCCCCAAGCTGGGCGCCGCCGATGGCGTGTATGGCGGCGACCCGCGCCGCTCCGCGGCTGACCTCGGTCAGCTGGGCGTGAATGCTATTGTGGTAAATACAGTGAATGCCTTGCGTCGCGACACGCAGGCGCACTGACCTCCCCGAATCACCCGACCTAAGTTGTGAGCCATGGCCATCGCTAAATCCCTGCGTTCCTCCCGTCTGTTCCGCCTCGCACCGTTGGCGCTTGCCGCTGCGTGCCTGGCCGGCACTGCCCTGGCGGCTTCGTCCGTCACCACCGTCCCTGGCATGCCGCCGGTGGTGAACGCCGCCAACATGTACAGCGAAGCGGGGCTCAATCACCTCAGCGCCGCCGTGAAGAACGACCCGGCGCGCATCTACGTGCCCAACCTGCGTTCGAACGATGTCTACGTGATCGATCCGGCCACCTACAAGGTGGTGGACAAGTTCAAAGTGGGCGAGGGCCCGCAGCACGTCGTGCCGTCGTGGGATCTGCGCACGCTGTGGGTCACCAACAATGCCGAGCGCAAGAAGACCGGCAGCCTCACGCCGATCGACGCAGCCACCGGCAAGCCGGGCACGGCGGTGCCGGTGGACGATCCGTACAACATGTACTTCACGCCGGACGGCAAGGAAGCGATCGTCGTTGCCGAAGCGTTCGCGCGCCTGGATTTCCGCGATGCTCACAGCATGAAAGAGCATTCCAGCCTCAGCGCGCCGGACTGCAAGGGCATCAACCACGCCGACTTCGCCATCGACGGCAGCTATGCCATCTTCACCTGCGAGTTCACCGGCAAGCTGGTGAAGATCGACATGGTCAACCGCAAGGTGCTCGGTTACCTGGACCTGTCCAAGAAGGGCATGCCGCAGGACATCCGCTCGTCCCCGGACGGCAAGACCTTCTACGTCGCCGACATGATGGCCGATGGCGTGTACCTGATCGACGGCGCCAGCTTCAAGCAGGTGGGCTTCGTCAAGACCGGCGTGGGCACGCATGGCCTGTACCCGAGCCGCGACGGCACCAAGCTGTATGTCGCCAACCGCGGCTCCAACAAGGTGCACGGTCCGCGCGGCGGCAAGGGCAGCGTGTCGGTGATCGACTTCGCCTCGCAGAAGGTGGTGGCCAACTGGCCGATCCCCGGTGGCGGCAGCCCGGACATGGGCAATGTGAGCGCCGATGGCAAGACGCTCTGGCTGTCGGGTCGCTTCGACGACGAGGTCTATGCGATCGACACCGCCACGGGCCAGATCCGCAAGATCAAGGTGGGCCAGGAGCCGCACGGTCTCGCCGTATGGCCGCAGCCGGGCCGTTACTCGCTGGGCCACACGGGCATCATGCGCTGAGCATGAGCGCGCTGGCATAGGCGCGCGATCCCGCTGCTGTCCTTCAACCGCAGCGGGAGTCGATTGACCGCGCGGACGCTGATGCTGCGTTCCACGCCTGTCTCCCGTCGTTGTTGACCGCACCGGCCTGAAAAAAGTCAGGCCGGTGCAAGCACTTGCGTCAAACACGGCGAGTTTCCAACTGTCATGCGGCTGTTATCGCCTTTTCTGAATGCCACTGTTAAATTGTGACGTAGAGCACGTTTTGGCATGCGATTCAGGGAGTGGGCATGAAGGGGAAGCAGTGGCTCGAACGGCTTTTATGCCGTGTTTTCAAGCATCAATGGGCTCGGCCGGAACCCGGTCGCCGCGAATGCAGCCGCTGCGGTCGCGTCGAGGAGCGCAACTGGCGAATGGGCTGAGACGTCGGTCGGCCTCACTGGCAATTGGGGACAGCGTCCCCAATATCGGGGCTTCCCGCATGAGGAAGCCCCATGATTCCGTTCTCCGTCCTCGATCTGGCACCGGTCACCGAAGGCAGCGATACCACCCAGGCCTTCGCCAACACGCTGGATCTGGCCCGTCGCGCCGAGGCGCTTGGCTACCATCGCTATTGGCTGGCCGAGCACCACAACATGCCAGGCATCGCCAGCGCGGCCACCGCCGTGCTGATCGGTCACGTGGCGGGTGGGACCTCGACCATACGTGTCGGCGCGGGCGGCATCATGTTGCCGAACCATGCGCCGCTGCAGGTGGCCGAACAGTTCGGCACGCTGGCGTCGCTGTATCCGGGGCGCATCGATCTGGGACTGGGGCGCGCGCCCGGTACCGATCACGCCACGGCACGGGCGCTACGCCGCTATTTCGACAGCGCGGAGCAGTTCCCGCAGGACGTGGCTGAATTGCTGGCGTATTTCGAGCCGGCGACACCCCATCAACCCGTGCGCGCCGTGCCCGGTGCCGGCATCAATGTGCCGGTGTGGCTGCTGGGCTCGAGCTTGTTCAGCGCCCGCCTGTCGGCTGCGATGGGTTTGCCGTTCGCCTTCGCCTCGCACTTTGCGCCGGACGCGATGGACGATGCGCTGGCCCTGTATCGCCGCGATTTCCGTCCCTCGGCGCGCCTGGCCGCGCCGTACGCGATGCTCGGCGTGAATATCGTCGCGGCGGAAAGCGACCAGGAAGCGAAGCGCCTGTTCACTACCCAGCAGCAGAGTTTCGTCAACCTGCGTCGTGGCCGCCCGGGCCTGATCCCGCCGCCGATCGACAATATCGAAGACTTCTGGACGCCCACCGAAAAATTCGGCGTGGAGCATGCGCTCGCTTGCGCGGTGATCGGCAGCGCCGAGACGGTGAAGCAGGGCATCGAATCGTTTGTCGAACGCCATCGCCCGGACGAGCTGATGATCACCGCGAACGTGTTCGATCACGAGGCGCGTTGTCGCTCGTACGCCATCGTGGCCGATGTAAAGCAGCGTCTGTCGAGCTGACGCCGCCGATCAGGCCGGCGCAAAACTCCTGCGCAAGTCCTGCTGGCAACGCGCCAGCAGCTGCGCGGGAAACGCGGCCACCGGGTCCTCGCTGTAACCAGCCTCGCTGTCGAGCAGGCCTTGTTCGGCGAGGAGCTGGTTCATGGCGAGGCGCTGGGAGACGTAGAGCACGCGACTCATCGGCAGCGTGAGCGCGGCATGGCCGTGCTCGCAATGTTCCACCAGCGCTTCCTGCACGGGTGGCGGCAGATCCCAATGCTGGCCTGCCTGCACGGTGAGTTCGGCGGCGAGCTGCACGCAGCCATCGATGAAGGCCGTTGAGCTGGCGGGCAGTTCGCTGTTCTGCAATTCCTTGTCCAGCAAACGCGCCACGGCGCCCAGGCCGCTATAGCCGACCAGGGCCACCAGATAGGCTTCGAAAGCGTCGCACTGGCCCTTGCTGAGATACACCGCCGCGTGCGCGCAGCGTTCGGCGTGATCCCATAGACGCTGGCCCACGATCTGCCCGTTGGCACCGGCGCTGGCCATCAGGATGGGCTTCATCACGTAAGACGTCACCACGTGGCGCAGGCCGATCTGGCCGAGCAGTACGACCGCGTGCTGCAGACTGCCCACCGGATGGGCGGTGCGATAGGTGACGCTGCCGGTGACGCGCATGACTTCGCCCACCAGCACCGGATCGCGTTTGATCAGGTCGGCCAGCTGGGCGCCGCTGAGTTTGTCGTTCTTCATGGCGCGCATCAGCTGCGGCAGCACCGTTGGCATGCGCGGCAGACTGCGTACGTCGAAGCGGCCGTTCTCGCACTGGTCCTTCAGGCGCTGGAGAACGGCCTGTTCGCGCGGCTTGTTGGCGCTGTCGCCGGCGTTGACCGGCTGGTTGAGGATGAAGCGGAAAAAACGCTCCGCGAGCTCGTCACCCGAGACCATCCCGTGGGGCAGGCTGGTTTCCACCGGGAGTTCCGGCTCGGGCGCAGCCGGCCGCGTCGCTGCTGGTTCTGCCGCGCGCTCACGCCCGAATACCCGCCACCAGTTTCCCATCATCGTGCTGCCAGCTCCCCTGTGTGGCCCCCGCTACGCTGGGGGTATCGGCAGCTGGCGGAAAAAATGTAGTGCGACTGTGCCGCGCTGCGACGCTCTGCTCAGTTATCGGCAGCAGGGGGCAAATGCTTGATCCATGCCGCCGCCCCGAGTCCGGCGCGGCGGCCGCTGGCAAAGCAGGCGGTGAGCAGGTAGCCGCCGGTGGGCGCCTCCCAGTCGAGCATTTCGCCGGCGCAGAACACGCCGGGCAGGGCGGCGAGCATCAGTTGCGGGTCCAGCGCTTCCAGCCGCACGCCGCCGCCGCTGCTGATGGTTTCTTCGATGGGACGGGCGCGGGTGAGTCGCAGCGGCAGGCGCTTGATGCTGCGGGCCAGCGTGTCGACATCGTGGAATTGCTGCCGGTCGAGCACCTCGTGCAGCAGCGCGGCCTTCACCCCGGTGAGCCCGGTCTGGCGACGCAGGTGGTCGCTCATGGAGTGTTTGCCGCGCGGCTTGGCCAGATCGGCGCGCAGGCGATCGAGCGTGCGATCGGGTGCAAGATCGAGTTCGATGGTGATGGGGCCGTGCGCGGCGATGGCGTCGCGGATCAAGGCGGAAAAAGCATAGATCAGGCTGCCTTCGATGCCGTGGGCGGTGATCACGCATTCGCCCTGGCGCGCGTGCTCGCGGCCATGCTCATCGCGCAGATGGATCACTACCGGCTTGAGCGGTGCGCCGGCATGACGACCGGCGATATGTTCGCTCCAGGCGATATCGAAGCCGCAG
This sequence comes from Dyella sp. 01N448, assembly GCF_056399225.1. Taxonomy (NCBI): domain Bacteria; kingdom Pseudomonadati; phylum Pseudomonadota; class Gammaproteobacteria; order Lysobacterales; family Rhodanobacteraceae; genus Dyella; species Dyella sp. 01N448. The sequence goes on from NZ_JBFTQX010000003.1 coordinate 503,738, forward strand.
TTGGAAGGCACCAAGGGCGATACATCGACACCGCGGGCAAGCAACGGCGACTGCCATGCACCCTCCGAACCCAGTTCCGGCCAGCTGCCGCCGCCCATGGCAAGCACCGCTGCATCGGCGCGCACCGCATGTTCGCCATCGGGCGTGGCGAAGCGCAGCAAGCCGTCGTCCGTCCAGCCTAGCCATCGGCGGTGCACATGAAAGCGCACGCCATCCTCGCGCAGGCGGCGTACCCAGCCGCGCAGCAGAGGTGCGGCTTTCAGATCGCTGGGAAACACGCGACCGGACGTGCCAACAAAGGTCTCCACGCCCAGCTGGCGTGCCCAGGCGCGCAAGTCGTCCGCATCGAAATCCTCAAGCCATGCCCCCACTTCTCGCGCACGCTTGCCGTAACGCTGCACGAAATCCGGCTTGGCTTCGCCGTGCGTGAGGTTCATGCCGCCCTTGCCGGCGATGAGGAACTTGCGTCCCACCGAGCCCTTGGCGTCGAACACATCCACCGCCACGCCCGCCGCGTGCGCCGCTTCCGCCGCCATCAGGCCGGCAGGGCCTCCGCCGATGACGGCGAGGCGAACGTGGGTGGGCGTGCTGGACATGGCGGGGCGGATGGCGGGTGGTCGGGCATTGTACAGCCAGGCCAACCGCACCCTTGTAGGAGCGCACTTGTGCGCGACCGGGCGGGCGGAAAGGTGGCGTCGCTCACGCGACGCGGTCGCGCACAAGTGCGCTCCTACAAGGTCAGTCGCCCTTGCCGAGCAGCGGCCTCAACAAATCCAGCGGCAGCGGAAACACAATAGTCGAGGCCTTGCCGCTATTGGACATGTCCGACATGGTCTGCATGTAGCGCAGCTGCAGCGCCTGCGGTTGCTGCGAAAGCATCGCCGCGGCATCGCGCAGTTTTTCGGCCGCCTGCAATTCGCCCTCTGCGTGGATCACCTTGGCGCGGCGCTCGCGTTCCGCTTCCGCCTGGCGGGCAATCGCGCGAACCATGGTCTCGTTGAGATCCACATCCTTGATCTCGACATTGCTGACCTTGATGCCCCAGGGATCGGTGGCTTCGTCCAGGATCTGCTGCAGGCTGTGGTTGATCGAATCACGCTGCGAGAGGATGTCGTCCAGCTCGTGCTGGCCCAGCACCGAGCGCAGACGCGTCTGCGCCAGCTGGCTGGTGGCCTGGAAGAAATCCGCCACCTGCAGCATCGCCTTGTCCGGTTCCACCACGCGGAAGTACACCACTGCATTGACACGCACCGAGACGTTGTCGCGGGAGATCACGTCCTGCGGCGGCACGTCCATCACGGTGACGCGCAAATCCACCCGCATCATGCGCTGGACGATGGGAATCAGGATCACCAGTCCCGGCCCCTTGGTGCCGGTGTAGCGGCCCAGCGTGAGCACTACGCCGCGTTGGTATTCGGGCAGCACCTTGATCGAAAGGAACAGCATCGCCACAGCCCAGATCACGATCACGCCGACGAAACCAAACATGAGCCTCTCCTTTGTTGCCGATGTCAGGCGCGGGTGATGCGCAACAGCAAGCCGTCGCGCCCCACCACGCGGATACGTGAGCCGGCCGGCAGCGGGGCGTCGCCATGCACGCGCCATTGCTCGCCGCCGATGCGCGCCCAGCCATCGCCTGCCGCGTCGAGCGGCTCGGTCAATTCGCCGGTGCTGAGCAGCATGCGTTCGTCGCCATTGAACTTGCGTGTGTGGCGGGCGCGCGCGACGAGGCGCAACAAGAGCGCCAGCACCACCACGCCAGCCAGCGCCATGCCGGCGATCACGCCCAGGTTCACGGCGTAACCGGGCACACCGGCATCGAACAGCATGATCGAGCCGATGACGAAGGAGAGCACGCCGCCGATGCCGATGGCGCCCACCGATGGCATCAAGGCTTCCGCCAGCACTAGGCACACGCCGAGCATCATCAGGGCGAGTCCGGCGTAGTTCACCGGCAATAGCTGCAAGGCATATAACCCGACCAGCAGGCAGATGGCCCCGGCCACGCCCGGCAGCAGTACGCCCGGATGGAAGGCCTCGAGCACCAGGCCATAGATGCCGGCGAGCAGCAGCAGATAGGCGATGGTGGGATGGGTGACCAGCCCCAACAGATGCGTGCGCCAGTTCGGCGCATAGTCGCGCAAGGGCAGCCCCGCCAGATGCAGCGTGACATCCTGGCCATCGACGTGCACGCGACGCCCTTCGAGGCGCGCGAGCAGCGATGAAGCATCGGGCGCCACCAGATCCACCACATGCTTCTGCAGGGCTTCGTCGGCGGTCAGCGTGGCCGCGCCTTGCACGGCCTTGCTGGCCCAGTCGGCATTACGGCCGTTGAGCTGCGCCAGCGATCGGATGAAGGCATTGGCGTCGTTGATCACCTTGTTGGATTCCGCATCGGCGCCCGTCAGTGGCGCTGCGTCCGGTGCGGATGTCGCCGGCGACGGCAGCGGAAGCTTGCCGCTGCCGTCCAGCGATACCGGCGTGGCCGCACCCAGATGCGTGCCGGGCGCCATCGCGGCGATGGGGCAGGCATAGAGGATATAGGTTCCTGCCGATGCGGCGCGGGCACCGCCCGGTGCCACGTAACCAATTACCGGAAGAGGGGAGGCAAGAATGCTGGCAACGATCTGCCGCATCGAATCGGACAGGCCACCCGGGGTGTCCAGTTGCATCAGCACTGCCGTTGCGCCGTCGCGCCTGGCGTGTTGAAGAGAGGTGTCTACGTATTCCGCGGCGGCGGGGCCGATCGGGCCGTTGAGTTCGATGCGCGCCACGAAACCGTCGGAACGCGCCGAGCCACCGGCGGCATCGCCGGCAAGCGTGGTTGAGGCCAGCATCGCGGCACATAGCACACTGGCCGCTGTCTTCAGCCATGGTGTCACGCACGGTCTCCCGTTTGGCGATATCACACTGCGCCAGCGGGTGTTGTCTGGGTGTGAGATAAGCGGGAGGTTTTGCTTGGCCCGCTTGGGTCAGCTAAACGCGGGCTGCCCGTCCGGGTTCAGCAGGCCGTGTTCCACCAGCCACTGCCGGGCATTGGCGGCATCCTCGCCGAACCAGGCCTGGGCCGAGCCGAGCCGGAACGTATAGCCCCAGGCATTCATATCGTCCATCAGGCGCTCGCGGCCCACGCCGGGCAGTTCATCCGCCAGCACGATCTGCAGGTAGCAGGTGGCGTCTTCCTCGGCTACGGAATCGGTGGCGTCGGTATGCACCTCGCTGCGGCGCTCAGGCGGCAGCACGATCAGGTGACCGGCTTCATGCAGCAACGAATGCACGGGGGTGTCATCGCGTGCGTAGACCGTCGTGCCGATGATGCCAGCTTCCTCATCGCCCCAGAAACTGCCGGGGATGGGCGTGCCGATATCGACGCGCTGCAGGGCAAGCCCGTAACGCGCAAGCAAGCGCGCAGGCGCATCGAAGCCGATCTCGGCTAGGCGCATCACGCTGGCTTCGTCAGGAGGAGAGGTGGGAACTGGCATGAGGAAAGAGTCGCCGTGGTTCAGCGGCGACGCACATCGCGAAGTGCGTGGCGCGGCAGTGCCGCGCCACGATCTCAGATGGACTTGGCTGGCGTGTTCTCGGGCAGCGCCACGGAGAGCTCGAGGATCTCGTGTCCGCTGTCGCGCTCGACATTGATGTTGATGGCGTCGAGGTCGACGTGGACGTATTTCTTGATCACTTCGAGCAGCTCGTTGCGCAGCAACGGCAGGTAGTCGGGAGCGCCACGGGTGGAGCGCTCCTGAGCCACGATGATGCGAAGACGCTCCTTGGCGAGTCCAGCGGTGGGTTCCGGCTTGCGCTTCAGGAAATCAAGAATACCCATGCCGATCAGCCTCCGAATACGCGCTGGAAGAAGCCCTTCTTCGGCACCTCGAGGAAGCGCAGGGCACGTTCTTCACCAAGGATGCGGGCAACCGTGTCGCTGTATGCCTGGCCGGCAAACGAGTTGTCGTCCAGGATCACCGGCACGCCGGCGTTGGAGGCGGCCAGCACGTTTTCCGATTCGGGAATCACGCCCACCACGTTGATGCCGAGGATTTCCTCGACGTCCTTCACGCTGAGCATTTCGCCCACGGCCACGCGGGCCGGGTTGTAGCGCGTCAGCAGCAGGTGCTGCTTGATCGCGCCGTCGCCGCGTTCGGCGCGGCGCGTCTTGCTGGCGAGCAGGCCCAGGATGCGATCGGAATCGCGTACCGAGGACACTTCCGGGTTCACCACCACGACGGCGTGATCGGCGAAATACATCGCCAGGTGCGCACCCTTTTCGATGCCGGCCGGCGAATCGCACACGACGTAATCGAAGCCTTCCTTGCCCAGGTCTTCGAGCACTTTCTCGACGCCTTCCTGGGTCAGCGCGTCCTTGTCGCGCGTCTGGCTGGCGGCAAGCACGTAGAGGGTCTCGTAGCGCTTGTCCTTGATCAGCGCCTGCTTGAGCGTGGCTTCGCCGTGCACGACGTTGACGAAGTCGTACACCACGCGCCGCTCGCAGCCCATGATGAGGTCGAGGTTGCGCAGGCCGACGTCGAAATCGATCACCGCGACTTTCTTGCCGGCCATGGCGAGGCCCGTGGCAAGCGAGGCACTGGTCGTGGTTTTGCCCACGCCACCCTTGCCCGAGGTGACAACGATAATCTCAGCAGTCAAGGCTCATCTCCGCATGGTTCTTTGTAGTTGTAATGACTGATCGTCAAAGCTTAGCGATCAGCAATTTTTCCCCTTCGAGCCAGCATCGCACAGACTGGCCTTCGAGGTCTTTTGGAATTTGTTCAAACACGCGGTAGTGACCGGCGATGGCCACCAGCTCCGCGCGGAAGTCTGAAATGTATATGCGCGCTTTCTCATCGCCCTGTGCGCCGGCCATCGCACGACCGCGCAAACTGCCGTAGATATGGATGCTGCCGTCGGCAATCACCTCGGCAGCATTGGCGATGGCGCCGGTGACGACCAGATCGCGATCGCGCGCATACACCTGCTGGCCAGAGCGCACGGTGCCTTCGTAGTGCTGCGCACCGGCGTTGGTGACCGGCGCAGCAGGCTCGGCTTCCTGTCGCACAGGCTCCGTGCGACGCACGGGTTCGGCAGCGGCGGCAGGCGGTGCCGGCGGTGCGATGCTGCCGCCGTCGGCGGGCTCATAGGCGGCGCGGAACTTGGCGATCAGCGGCAAGCCCATGCGCTGGGAGAGCGCATCGACTTCGCTGGTGCCATAGGCCAGGCCCACGGGCAGCATGCCGGCGCTGCGCACGGCTTCGAGCAGCGCGTCGACCGTGCCGTCGTCGGGCAGGTTCATCAGGTGACTGAGGTCCAGCACCACGGCGGCGCGGGCAAACAGCTGGGGTGCGGCGCGAACGCGGCGTTCCAGCTCTTCGCACAGCGCCGCTGCGTCCACGCGCTTGATGCGCACGTTGGCGATGCCGACCTGGCCGAAGCGCAGGTCACAGGCGTCTTGTTGATCCATCTTTGCATTCACTGGCGGCGCTCTCCCGCGAGGCGGCGCCGGGTGGTATCGGGGGAGGAGGACGGGTGCTGGCGTTCGGCCAGCCACGGCACATCGGGAAGGCCGTCGTGGTCCAGATAGGTTTCTCGCACGAAGGCGTAGCTGGGCAGGTCCTTGGCGAGCAGGCTCACCTGGGGACCGTCGCTGCCCATGCGCTGCTGGCCCACTTCCTGGAAGCCGTAGGTGYCGTGGAACAGCACCACCACGTCGTCGCGGGGCTCCAGGAACACTTCGCAGGTCAGCAGCGGCACGCGCACTTCCGCATAGCTGGTGACGTCGCAATAGAAAATGCGACCCAGGCCGTGGCGGCGGTAGGCGTTGGCGATGACGATGCGGTCGATATAGGCAAATTGCGGGTAGTGCTCACAGAACCAGCGATAGTTGGGGCTGTCATAGTCCCGACCTTCGCGGAAGGCGACCAGGAAACCGGCAAGATGGCCATCGATTTCGGCCACCCGGAAATAGTCCGCGTGGTCGTAGAAATAGCGCAGCTGTGCGGTGTCCAGGGCGAGGATGGTGCGGCCGGCGGCGTTGTTGAGCGCCAGTACGGCATCCAGGTCGTGCTCTCGCACGTCGCGGATGGCAAGGGCCATTCGTTGCTCCGCTGTGTGTGGTTCGAAGAGTAAGACCGTTGGATCGGCCCCGCGTGACGGCGGCATTATGACATGCGCCACGCGGCCGCACATAACACGGCGCACCATGTAAAACCTTTGTAAAGCGCCAACCTTTGTGCCTTCTGGCAGGGGTGGAGCAATGACTTCTCACGCATTGCACCAAGTCTGCGGGTAGCGAATGATGCGCATATGGCCTGGTCAAACATTAATCACATCCGGCTGCTCCGGTACGCTGGTCTGTTCACGTACCTCTGCGTCGCGCTGCCGCTGCTCTCCGGTCCTGGCGGGCTGGCGGAGGTCAGTGCGTGGTGGAGCAACCCGAATATCACGGGCTGGATTCTTTCCTACCTGATCTTCGGCGTGACCTATCTGCTGCTGACCCGGCGCTCGGGCATGACGCGCCAGACCGGCTACCCCTCCATCGTCCAGCTGCTCGGGCTGGTGGTGCTGACCGGTTCGGCGGTGGCCATGGGCTGGTTCAGCCAGAGCGGCCTGTCGGCCATGCTGATGCTGGTGATCGCCGTGGTGCTGCCCTGGCAGCTGCCGGTGGGCGCGGGACTGGCCTGGATGCTGCTGCAGAACCTGATGCTGATCCCGATCATCGCCAGTTACATGGGCTGGACCATCGTCACGGCGTTCCTGCAGGTGTGCATGTACCTGGGCATCTCGGCCCTGGTGTTCTTCACCTCGATGATCGCCAGCCTGCAGGCCGAAGAGCGCGAAGTGCAGCGGCGCCTCAATTCCGAGCTGCGCGCCACCCGCGCCTTGCTGGCCGAGTCCACCCGCATCGCCGAGCGCATGCGCATTGCGCGCGACCTCCACGACCTGGTCGGCCATCACCTGACGGCGCTCAGCCTCAATCTGGAAGTGGCCAGCCACCTGGTCAACGCGCAGGCCGCCGAACATGTGCAGAAAGCGCAGGTGACCGCCAAGCATCTGCTGTCGGACGTGCGCGAAGTGGTTAGCGAGCTGCGCCAGGACGACGCGATCGACCTCACCGTCGCCTTGCGCAGCCTGACCGAGGGCGTGCCAGGCCTGAACGTCCACATGGAAACGCCGCCGCGCTTCAGCGTGGAGGATCCCCGTCGCGCCCAGGTGCTGCTGCGTTGTGCCCAGGAAATCATCACCAATACCGCGCGCCATGCCGGCGCGCGCAACCTGTGGCTACGCTTTGATTACGTCAACGCCAACCTGCTGGAGCTCTACGCGCGCGACGATGGCCGCGGCGCGACCAACTTCCGCCCGGGCAATGGCTTGTCGGGCATGCGCGAGCGACTGGTCGAATTCGAGGGCAGTGTGATGGTCGATCCGGCGCTGCTGCAGGGTTTTGCGCTTACCGTGCGCCTGCCGCTGGGCGAGCTGCCGGAACTCGCGCACACCCCGTCACGGTTCGAGCCACCCGCGCTGGGCATGCTGTAGCCTTGCTGGGTTGTCGTGTAAAAATGTGCTGCTTGGATAGCCGCATCGTTTTCTCCGTTGGCCGCGGGCATCGCACGCCGGCCACCTACGTTTCGAGGATCCGCGATGATTTCCGTCTGTCTCGTTGACGACCAGAACCTGGTACGCCAGGGTGTCCGATCACTGCTGGACCTGGCCGAGGACATCCGCGTGGTGGCCGAATGCGCCGATGGCGCCCAGGCCGTGCAGGACATCCCGCGGATCCGGCCCGACGTGGTGCTGCTGGACCTGCGCATGCCCAACATGAGCGGGCTCGAAGTGCTGCAGGCGCTGTCCGCCCGCAATGAATTGCCGCCCACCATCATCCTCACCACCTTTGATGACGATCAGCTCGTGCTGCAAGGCCTCAAGGCCGGCGCCCGCGGCTATCTGCTCAAGGACGTCTCGCTGGAACAACTGGTGGAGGCCGTGCGCACCGTGGCTGCCGGCGGTTCGCTGGTGGCGCCCATGGTCACCCAGCGCCTGCTGGCCGGCGTCGGCCGCATGCAGAACCAGTTCACCAGCCTGGAACAGCCCGACCCGCTGACCGAGCGCGAGACGGAAATCCTGCGCCTGCTGTCGGGCGGCTACAGCAACAAGGAGATCGCCAACTCCTTGAAAGTGGCGGAGGGAACGGTGAAAAACCACGTTTCCAACATTCTTTCCAAGCTGGGCGTGCGCGACCGCACGCGTGCGGTGCTCAAGGCGCTGGAGCTCGGCATCGTCTGAGAGCCTGTTTGCGATCTTCACCTAGCGGAGGTCGCAAACCGGCTCTGAATCCTTGCGGAGCCTTGCCGGACGCCATTCGCAGGCGTCTGGAAGCCCCGTGTCAGGCAGTCTTTACGGCTGGACGCCGGAGCAAGTAGTATCGGAAACTTCGGCGCTGGCCGACCCCCGTTCAGGCAGTGATTCTTCGGGAATCTCCCGTGGCGGGCCGGTCTCCGGCGGCTGCCCTTGTGCCGTGTACCAGAAGAGACGTGCGGAGAATCCTGGAATGATGCGTGTTCTTGAGTTTATTGTTGCCCTAATCATCGTCATCGTCGTGGCGGTGGTCGTGGGCGTGGTGATGCCTGGCAGCGGCCATGTCGAACGGTCGTTGGTCGTTGGCAAGGACATGCGTCAGGTCTACGACGTGCTCAACAATTTCCGCCGCTTCCCGGAGTATTCCGTGCAGCGCGAGTACGACCGCAATATCAAGTTTGATTTCTCGGGCAAGGCTTATGGCCCGGGCGCCGAAATCAGCTGGGCCAGCGATGACGGCAAGGTCGGCAACGGCAAGTTCACCATCGCCTCCGCTGATCCGAGCTTCGACAAGGTCGACTCGACCGCCAAGAAGTCCACCATCGTGTGGAACGTCGACAACGACTGGCGCGGCAACGACAAGCACTTCACGCTTGATCTGGAGCGCAACGGCAGCCGCGGTCAGTTGACCAAGGTGACCTGGTCGTATGACGTCGACTACGGCTTCAACCTGATCAACCGCTATTCCAATCTGTACATTCATGGCGACCCGGATGCCTTCATCCAGTTCAGCCTGAACAACCTGCAGAACGTGCTGGCTGCGGTCCAGAACGTGGACTACACCAAGCTGATCCCGTACATCGAGCAGACCCAGCCCACGCCGGTGCTGATGGTGTCCTCCTCGATCGAGCGCAAGGGTGGCCTCGAGGCCCTCAATGACGCGACGGACAAGGCGATTGGCCAGATCCAGGCCGCCGCCAAGAAGCTGGGCGTGACCACCACCGGTCCGCGCATCATCTACACCACCAACTACGGCGACCAGAACTACTCGTTCGACGTGGCCATGCCGATCAGCGCGACGAGCCTGAACGTTGCCGGCCAGACCGTCGAGCTGGTGGCCGCCAAGGCGCCGGACCTCAACGCCGCCGCGGCCAGCACCAGCGCCGATGCGAGCAGCACCGCCGGCGACACGACTCCGGGTGGTCATGACCGCTTCGGCCGCCTGATCGTCGACAACGATGTGCGTGCTTATCTGGCCTTCGGTGGCCCGGCCCTCAAGGCCGTGTGGAACGGTACCGCCGCTGGCGTGCCGCAGACCCGCGACCTGATGAAGGCCTATGCCCAGACCCACGGCTACAAGTTCGACGAAGTGACCAATCGCTTCTACGACATCGAAGCCAAGCCGGAAGTGAAGCAGGGCGACCAGGTCACGCAGTACGCCGAGTTCGACGTGTACCTGCCGCTGAGCTGGGCTCCGGACCAGACCCCGGAACAGGCTGCGGGCATCAAGCCGCCGTCGCTCGACGACACCGGCAGCGACCAGGCTCCGGCCTCGTCCAGCACCGCCGCTCCGGCCAGCGCCGCCAGCGCCGGCAAGTAAGTCGCTCCGGCGGCAAGCTTCGAAAGGGCCCTTCTTCGGAAGGGCCTTTTCATTTTCAGGCCCTGCGCGGGCCGGGCCGGGCGAACTTTCGGTTACAGTGCGGGTCGATCCCGCAGCCATGCGCGCAGCACTTGCACGCGACTGACTCCACAGGACATGATCGAAACCGAACTGCTCACTCGACGCTATGGTGCCCTCACGGCGGTGGACTCGCTGAGTTTCCGCGCCGAACCGGGCCAGGTGCTCGGGCTGCTGGGCCCCAACGGCGCCGGCAAGACCACCGCCATGCGCATGATCGCGGGCTTCCTCGAGCCCAGCTCGGGCACGGCGCGCGTGTGCGGCTACGACGTGCGCAAGGAGCCGCTGAAGGCCAAGCGCGCGCTGGGCTATCTGCCGGAGGGCGCGCCTAGCTATGGCGAGCTGACCGTGCGCGAATTTCTGTCCTTCATCATCCGCATGCGTGGCTTGCAGCGCGACGAGGGCTCGCGGCGCTTCGATCGCGTGGTTGGCGGGCTGCAACTGGAGAGCGTGCTCGACCAGTGCATCGATACCTTGTCCAAGGGTCTCAAGCGCCGCGTGGGCCTGGCCCAGGCGATCGTGCACAACCCGCAGGTGCTGATGCTCGACGAGCCCACCGATGGTCTGGATCCCAACCAGAAGCACACGGTGCGCCAGCTGATCGACCAGATGGCGCGCGATCGCACCATCCTGATCTCCACGCATTTGCTGGAGGAAGTGCACGCCTTGTGCAATCGCGTGGTGATCATCGCCAACGGCCGCCTGATGGTGGATGCCACGCCGGCCGAGCTCGAATCGCGCTCGCGCTATCACGGCGCTGTGTCCTTCAGCGCGCCGGGCAGCGGCGTATCGCAGGAAATGCTTGGGCGGCTGCCGCAGGTGTCCTCGATCGAGGTCGATCCGATGGACGGTCGCATCACCGTGTTTCCGCGTCCGGGTGAACGCATCCTTGAACCGGTGGAGACGCTGCTGCGTCAGCAAGGGCTCGAAGTGTCGGAGATCCAGCTCGAACGCGGCCGACTCGACGAAGTGTTCCGCCAGATCACCACCGGCGCGGAGAACCGCGAATGAGTCCGATCGCAGCGGTGACACGCCGTGAGCTGCGCAGCTATTTCGTGACGCCGGTGGCGTATGTGTTCCTGGTGATCTTCCTGGTGCTGTCGGGCATCCTCACGTTTTACGCGGGCGATTTCTACGAACGCAATCAGGCGGACCTGCAGCCCTTCTTCGTGATGCATCCGTGGCTTTATCTGGTGCTGGTGCCTGCCGTGTCGATGCGCATGTGGGCCGAAGAAGCCAAGGGCGGCACGCTGGAATTGCTGATGAGCCTGCCGTTGACGCTGGCGCAGGCGATGCTGGGCAAGTTCCTCGCCGCGTGGCTGTTCATAGGATTGGCGCTGGTGTTGACCTTGCCGATCTGGATCACCGTCAATTATCTCGGCTCGCCTGACAACGGCGTGATCCTCGCCGGCTATATCGGCAGCTGGCTGATGGCCGGGGCGTTCCTCGCCATCGGCGCGTCTTTGTCCGCCGTGACGCAGAGCCAGGTGGTGGCCTTTGTGCTGACCCTGGTGGTGTGTTTCCTGCTGATCCTGGTGGGGCAGCCGCAGGTGATGGAGTTTTTCCAGGGCGCGTTGCCGCGCAAGCTGGTGAACGGCCTCGCGCACTTGAGCATGGTGCGTCACTTCGAAGCGATCTCGCGTGGCGTGCTCGACCTGCGTGACTTGTTGTACTTCGTGGCGAGCATGGCTGCCTGGCTCATCGCCGGCGTACTCACGCTCGACCTGAAAAGGACGCCATGAGCATGCGGCGCATCCATTTCAGTCGTCGCGCCGTGTTGTCGGCGGCCCTGGTGCTGCTGGCGATCGTGTTCGTGACTTTCGTGCTTGCCAGCAGCCGCTGGCGCATGGGGCGCATCGACCTTACCTCGGACAAGCTCTACACGCTGACGCCGGGCACCGTGCATATCGTGGATGGGCTGCATGCGCCGCTGCGCCTGACGCTTTATTTCTCCAGCCATGCCACGCGCGACCTGCCGCAGCTGCGCAGCTATGAGCAGCGCGTGGCCGAGATGTTGCAGGAGATGGTGGCGCGCGCGCATGGCCGCCTGCGCCTGCAGATTGTCGACCCCGTGCCGTATTCCGATGACGAGGCCAGCGCGGAAGGCTATGGCTTGTCGCCCATCAGCGGCGGCACCAACGGCGAGCGCGTGTTTTTCGGCCTGGTGGGCAGCACGCTGCCTTCGAACGCGGACGGCGATGGCGACGGCGAGACGCACTTGCCCACCAAGGTGCAGTCGATTGCGCTGTTCGATCCATCGCGCGAAACCTTCCTCGAATACGACATTGCCAAGCTGCTGTACGAGCTGGACCAGCCGTCCAAGCCGCATATCGGCGTGATCAGCAGCCTGCCGGTGCAGGGCAATCCGGTGATCGGCGAGGAGCCGTGGGCCGTGATGCGTCAGCTGGGCCAGCAGTTCGACGTGAAGTCGTTCGACCCGAGCAAGCTGACCCACATCGACGCCGACATCAAGGCGTTGCTGGTGATCCATCCCAAGCACATGCCGGCCGATGCGCTGTACGCGATCGATCAATACGTGCTCAACGGCGGTCATCTGGTGGTGTTCGTGGACCCGGTGGCCGAGATGGACAACACGCCGTTCATCGACAGCAGCGGCGTCACCGACGACCACAACTCGAATCTGTCGCGCCTGTTCGATGCCTGGGGCGTGCAATACGATCCGCAAAAAGTGGTGCTCGACCGTTCGCGCGCGCTGCGCATCGAACTGGCCGACAATAGCTCCATGAGCCATCCGGCAATGCTCGGCCTGGGCCAGCAGGAGCTCAACCACGATGACGTGACCACAGCGAGCCTGCAGCGCATCAATGTGTCCAGCGTGGGTTATTTCGACCTCGCGCCGGGCACCACCTCGCGCCTGCAGCCACTGATGCAGTCGACGACGGATGCCGAGGTGGTGTCGAGCGAGCGCGTGCGCGAGTCGCTCAACAACCCGGCCGGGCTGCTGGACAACTACAAGCCCGACAACCTGCACTATGTGATCGCCGCACGCGTGCGCGGACAGTTTCCCAGCGCCTTCCCGGAACGCGCCGGCCAGAAGGGGCACGTGCCGGGCGTCGGCAATGCGGAAGTGATCCTGGTGGCTGATACCGACCTGCTGAGCGATCGCCTGTGGGTGTCGTACGCGCAAAGCCTGCTGGGCCAGCCGCAGTTGAGCGCGATCGCCAACAACGGCGACCTGATCACCAATATCGCCGATAACCTCAGTGGTTCCTCGGCGCTGCTCTCCATCCATGGCCGGGTGAGTTCGCAGCGGCCCTTCACGCGCGTGCTCGCCTTGCAAAGCGCGGCCGACCAGAAATACCTGGCCAAGAAGCAGGAGCTGCAACGCGAACTTGCCGTCACGCGTACCCGCCTGAGCGAACTGCAGCCGGCCAAGGCGGCAGGGCGGGGCGACACCGCCAGTCCCGAGCAGCGCGCCGAGATCGAACAGTTCCTGCAGCGCCAGCTGGCGATCAACAAGGAATTGCGCGATGTGCAGCACCAGTTCAACGCCGAGATCGACGCGCTCGGCCTGCGCCTGAAGTTCATCAATATCGTGCTGATCCCGGCGCTGGTGACGGTGATCGGCCTGCTCTATGGCTGGCGTCGCTCGCGGCGCAGCAGGCGGCGCGCGTGAAGGTGACAGGCAGTGCTGAAGTGTCGCAGCCGCTTGCCGTGGATGCGTCCGGGACGGCGCGTATGATGGCTGGTCGCCACTGATACGGTCCGGTACGTTCGATGATCGATAGCGTGCTCAAGTGGATCGTGCCCTGGGAGTTTTCCTGGGTGTTCCTGCTCGGCTTTATCGCCTGCTGCGTGCTGTATGTGCGCGGCTGCCGTCGCCTGCCGGTGAGCTTTGGCCGCCGCCTGTCGTTCTGGACGGGCATGGCGCTGATCTATGTGTCGCTGCACACCTATCTGGATTACTTCTTCGAGCATGAGTTCTTCATGCATCGCATCCAGCAGATCCTGCTGCACCATCTGGCGCCCCTGCTGATCATTGCCTCGTATCCCGGCACGGTGCTGCACAAAGGCCTGCCGTTCGCATGGCGCCTGCGCCTGCTGCATCCCATCCGGCGTTCGGCGCCGTGGCGTATGGCGAGTGCGGTGTGGTGCAACCCGGCGGTGGCCACGGTGCTGTTCGTCGCGTTCATCCTGGTCTGGCTGATCCCGTCGATGCAGACGCTCGCCATGCTCGATTGGCGCATCTATCGCTTCATGAACTGGTCGATGCTGGCCAGCGGATTCACCTACTGGTGGCTGGTTCTCGACCATCGGCCGCGTCCACCGGGCCGCATGACGCCGGGCATCCGCGTGCTGTCGCCTGGCATCACCATGACGCCGCAGATCCTGGCCGGCGCCATCGTCACCTTCTCCAAGACCGACCTTTATCCGATCTTCGAAATCTGCGGCCGCGCCTTCACTTTCAACGTGCTCACCGCGCAGCTGGTGGGCGGCGTGATCATGTGGGTGCCGGCGGCCTTGATCGAATCCATCGGTGGGCTGCTGGCGATGCGCCAATGGTTGCGGCTCTCACGCAGCGGGCGAATTCGGCGCAAGCCGTGGCCGTCTCGGCGATCTGCCGCAACAGCACAGCAATAACCCTCACTGTGGGAGCGCACCCTGTGCGCGACTCGGGGCTTGCGAAGCCTCCAAGCGCTCGGCTGCCGAACCTGTCGCGCACAGGGTGCGCTCCCACAGGTGGTGGGGCGAGTTTTATCCGCCGGTGGCGTTGGCCGGTCGCGCCACGAAATCGGCATCCAGCGTGCTGCCGTCACCGAAGGTAAGCGTCACTTTGACCTTTTCGCCAATCGTTACCGGCGCAGCAGCCTTCATCAGCATCAAGTGGTAACCGCCAGGCGATAGCTCAGCCTTCCCATGAGCCGGGATGGCAAGCTCATCGACCATCGCCATGCGATTGACGCCACCCGCGCCGCTGCTCTGGTGCAGCATGGCCTCGCCATAACGCGAACTATGTGCCCCGCGCAGGCTGGCCGCCTGGTCGCCGGTATTTTCCAACACCACGTAAGCGCCGGCGGGAAGATCGCCGGGCAGCACGCGAATCCATGCACCGCTGGCGCGGATGTGTTCCGCTTCGGTGGCGCCGACGCCGGTGGTCAGCAGCAGGCTGGCAACCAGCAAGGGCAGGGTGATGCGACGACTCATGACGATGATCCCGGACTCAGCAGCAGATGCAGGTCGTGAACCATTTCGTCCTGCGTGTTGTTGGGCGTGGACAGCAGGCGTGCCTTGCCCTGGTCATCGAACAGATAGATGGCCGAACTGTGGCTCACTTCATACTGGCCGTCGGCACGATCAGGCTCGCGGGTGAAGGCGGATCGATAGCGCTTGCTCAGCGCTTCGATCTCGCGCGGCGTGCCGGACAAGCCGACCGCGCGCGGATCGAACGCATTGACGTAGGCATGCATGATCTCGGGCGTATCACGTGCGGGGTCGACGCTCACGAACAGGATGCGCGCGCCATCGGCCAAGGGGCCAAGACGCTGCATCACTACGTGCAGTTGCGCGAGCGTCAGCGGACAGACATCGGGGCAGTGCGTGTAGCCGAAATACAACAGCACCACCTTGCCGCGGAAGTCCTGGCCAGAGACTTTCTTGCCGTGGTCGTCGACCAGCTGAAAGTCGAGGTCCGGCATGTGGCCGGTGACATTGGTGAGTCGCCATTCGATGTTGTCGTCGCGATGACAGCCGGCCAGCAAGCAGGTGCCGACGGCAAGCATCAGCAGCATCAGCCACCGGCGGGTGCGACAACGCTTCGTGCGAGAATCGATAGGAATCATCCGGGCAGCATACGACACTGGCCGCCCGCCCGGATGGCGGCGAACCGAGGAGCTATGCGCATGCGACAACCTGCCTATGCGACAGGCGTGCTGGTCGGCCTGGCCGGCGCCAGCGCCGTGATCCTGGGGGCGTTCGGTGCGCACGCGCTGCGTGACGTGCTGGATGCCCGCGGCAGCGAGTTGTGGCATACGGCGGTGAGCTACCACTTCTGGCATGCGCTCGCGCTCGCCTTCGCCGTGATGACGGCGAAGGGGCGCGCACGCCGGGTCGCCGTCTCCGCTTTCGCCAGCGGCATCGTGGTGTTCAGCGGCAGCCTCTACGCGCTGGCGCTGGGTGCGCCGCGGTGGTTCGGGGCGATCACGCCGCTGGGCGGCGTGGCCTTTATCGTGGGCTGGATCGCGCTTGGCGTCGCGCTGTCTACCCGGGCCGGCCGCGACGCTGCCTGAAAAAAGTCAGGCCCGATCCACGCGCGCCGCGTAGCAACCGGGGCGCGCCATGTGGATATGCAGGTAGGCGACGATCGGATCGGCAAACAAGCGCTCGATCAGCGGTTCCAGCGCCGTGCCCTGGGCCACGTCGGCGTCCCGCAACATGCCTTGCTCGTCGAACCCGCGCACCGAGAGCAGCCGGCGACGCAATTGATCGGGCACTTCATCGATGCGGTCGTATTGTTGTTCGCCTTCGCGGATGTAGATCGCATGGGTCGAACGAAACGGCGAGTTGGCCGGTTGGTGTTCATAGTTGAGCAGGACCAGCGGCTGCCCGGGTTCGGCATCGGTAAGGCTGATGCGGCACGGATAGCCGTGGGGCTGATCGGCCACCACGCGCATGGCCTGGCGCTGGGCTAGAGCTTCGTCGGACAGCGAAAACAGTTCGGCAAACGGTTCGGCGGGCAGGCCGGAAAGACGGAAATGCATGACGGAGCTCCTGGGATTGGACGGCTCCCAGCGTCGCGCGATCAAGCCTTTCCGGCCATCCGATTCTTGCGCCTGCTGGCTCAGTCGACGCGAAACACCTGCACGCCTTCGCACTCCGGGCAACGGTAGCTTTGCAGTTCCGTGCGCTGTTCCTGCGACCACCGCTGCGCTTCGGCGGGCAGCGGATCGTAGCGTTCCATTTCCACGCTCTCGCCTGTGCTGGAGCAGGTTTCGCACAGCACCGGGCCGTCAGGCAGCAGGCGATAGGTTTGGCTCTCGGCCATGGCGGTTCTCCGGACGTCACTGAAGCGACGAAAGTAGCGCCGGTGTCGTGCAGGCTGCGTCGAAGCGGGATAAACGCCGCTGGCCGCCAACTTCAATCGGTGTCGTCATCCTGTACAGGTTCGGACGCCTCGCGCTTGAGGCGGCCCTGCTTGCGCAAGGCCTCGCGCAGTACGAATTCGATCTGCGCGTTGACGCTGCGCAGATCATCGTCGGCCCAGCGCTGCATGGCTTCAAGCACGGCAGCGCTGATACGCAGTGGATAAGCCTTTTTCTCAACCGCCATAGAGTGTGCCGGCATTCACCACCGGTTGCGTGGAACGATCGCCGCACAACACTACCAGCAGGTTGCTGACCATGGCGGCTTTGCGCTCTTCGTCCAGCTCCACCACGCCCTGCGATTTGAGCTTGTCCAGCGCCATCGCCACCATGCCTACAGCGCCTTCCACGATGCGTTCGCGCGCGGCCACGATGGCGTTGGCCTGCTGGCGCTGCAGCATGGCCTGGGCGATTTCCTGGGCATAGGCGAGGTGGCTGATGCGCGCTTCGATCACGTGCACGCCGGCTTTTTCCAGGCGCGCCTGGATTTCATCGCGCAGGTGATTGTTGATGACCTCGCCGTGGCTGCGCAGCGAAGGCTTGCCGTCGTCGTGCGCATCGTACGGGTAGTTCTGGGCCATCTGGCGCAAAGCCGATTCGCTCTGGATGTTCACGAAGTTCTCGTAGTCGTCCACGCAGAACACCGCTTCGGCCGTATCGATCACTTCCCACACCACCACGGCAGCGATCTCGATGGGATTGCCGTCGCTATCGTTGACCTTGAGCTTGCTGCTTTCGAAGTTGCGCACGCGCAGCGAGACGCGGCGGCGGCTGCAGAACGGGTTGGTCCAGCGCAGGCCTTCCTCGCGCACGGTGCCGTGGTATTTGCCGAACAACTGCAGCACCTGGCCTTCGTTCGGGGCCACCTGGAAGAAGCCCTTGGCCATGAAGCCGGCGAGCAGGTGGATGGCGATGCCCAGGCCGATCGCGACGACGACCGGTGCCTCGTGCACCAGACCGTAGCCTTCCAGCGCCAGGCCGAGGGCGCCGAGGAGTAGCACGAAGAAGACCGTGGGGATGCCGGCGGTCGAAAAGCCTTGCTGTTCGTTCATGGGGGTTCCTCCCTGGGAGCGGCAATTAGATATCAAAATGATATCTAATTCAAGGAGGGGTCAATCTCGTGTGGCGACTGTGCCGCTCATGGTGGCCGCGGTCTGCTCCGGCGCGGTGCCGATCTGGGCAATGCGCATCTGTCCGAACAAGTTGGCGAGGTTGAAGAAGTGCCAGGGATCGCCGTCGCCGCTGTCCAGCGCGATATGGGTGCTGTCGAAGTGCCCAAGGGCAGCGTCGAAGCTCTGCCAGCGCCCGTGCACCCAGGCCTGCACCCAGGCGTGCGGCACGAACACGCGCGAGCTGTCGGCGTAGCGGTCGGCATAGACCATGCCGGTCACCACGCGGGCGGGGATATGTTCGGCGCGGGCCAGCGCCGCCAGCAGCACGGCGTGTTCCTTGCAGTCGCCCGCACGCTCCCGTACCACCTCCATGGCGGACGCGTAGCCGATGTCGCGGCTATGGGGCGGGATATAGGCGCTGACGAAATCGCGCAGCTGGATCATTTTCTGCAGATCGTCTTCGGCCCCGATTACCGCCTGCGCCGCCAGCTTGCGGATCGGCGGTGCGTCAGACTGGACCCAGGCATTGGGCTGCGTGTCTTCCGGCACCGGCGCCGGCTGGCCGCCCGCGACGGGGTTGCCCACATCCACCAGCCAGTTGCCATGCCCCAGCGAGGTGACGCGTTGTTCGTCCGTGCTGATCAGGGGCTGCGCATCGCCGTCGGTGACGTGGATGACGTAGCGCAGGAAGCCCGCGCGCATGGACGATGAGAGTCCCTGCGGCGAATCCACCATGGAGGCGCGCAGCATGTCGATGTCCTGCACCGGGGCCAGCGCACAGGCCTGGCTGCAGGCGAGCATGTCCAGGGGATGGCCGAGCATTTGCAGCGAACCCTTGCGGGTCTCGCCTCGTGCATTGACCCACAGGTCCATGCGTTGAACGCCGCGGGGCGTCTGCAGTACTTCGCGCTGGTGGTTCAGGACCTCAGCGCCATCGGGCAGCGACACGCGCTCGTTGCCCAGCACCTCGATGTCCACCGTGGCCACGTCCTGGCTCGCCGGATCAAACAAGTTCAACGCGTAGTGCCCCGGGCGACTGGCCGCCCCAGCCATGGCTTGTCGCTGTCCATCACTCAGCAGGGCACCCGTGGGCCAGGCCAGCGTCGATTGCTTGGCTAGTCCGGCCACGGTGGTGGTGATGGCGTAGCGGCCATCGGCCTGGCGCTGGCCGTCGACGATGCTGTCCGAGCTGGAAAGCGTGCTGCGCGAATAAAAGCCCAGCGGCTGGCTGTCGAGGGTCTCCACGCTGCGGGTCAGCACCGCCATCGGCACGGTGCGGCCGGAACGGTTGATCTCGATCTGCAGGTCCTGCGTGGTGGTAATGATCTTGCCGTCGCTGACGCGATCGATCCGCAGATGGCCGATGCGACGGCCGGCCAGCATGACTGTCATCCAGGTCGTGTTGCTGGTGGGCCCGCTCTCCATCGCCCCGGCGGCGGCGACAGGGGGAGAGCTCAGCGCGAATGCCATCCATAGCGCGGCAAGCCAGTAGCGCATAGGTCGCTCCGTGGGGACGGTGCACCTACAGTCAATGCCGGTCCGTGTGTTTCGTCAATGGAATTTGCGTGATGACGAAGCAGTCGCGCGCGATCGCGCGAGCTGCCGTCTACAATGGTTCTTTGCCACCTCCGCGGAGACATCGATGAAGCCCTTTGGCACGCCTTATTCCGATCATGCGCTGCGGGTGTTGCTGCTGGGATCGGGCGAACTGGGCAAGGAAGTGGCGATCGAGTTGCAGCGCTACGCGGTCGAGGTGATCGCCGTGGATCGTTATGCCAACGCGCCGGCGATGCAGGTGGCCCATCGCAGCCACGTCATCGACATGCTGGACGGTGCCGCACTGCGCGCGCTGATCGAAAAGGAAAAGCCCGATCTCGTGGTACCGGAGATCGAAGCCATCCACACCCCCACCCTGATCGAGCTGGAGAAAGAAGGCCTGCGCGTCATTCCCACCGCGCGCGCCGCCTGGCTCACCATGGACCGCGAAGGCATCCGCCGCCTCGCCGCCGAGGAACTGAAGCTGCCGACGTCGCGCTACCGGTTTTGCGACACCGAAGCGGAGTACCAGGACGCCGCAACCAGCATCGGCCTGCCGTTCGTGATCAAGCCGGTGATGAGCTCCTCCGGCAAGGGCCAGAGCGTGGTGCGCCAGGCTGGCGAGTTGCAGCACGCCTGGGAGTACGCGCAATCGGGCGGTCGCGCCGGCAAGGGACGCGTGATCGTCGAGGGCTTCGTCGATTTCGACTACGAAATCACCTTGCTCACCGTGCGACACAAGGATGGGGTGAGTTTCTGCGCACCTATCGGCCATCGCCAGGAAGACGGCGACTATCGCGAATCCTGGCAGCCGCAGGCGATGAGCGCGGCCGCGCTGGAGGAGGCGCAGCGACAGGCGGCGGCGATCACCGGCGCGCTGGGCGGCTGGGGCGTGTTTGGCGTGGAGTTTTTCGTGAAGGGCGACAGCGTCATCTTCTCGGAGGTGAGCCCGCGTCCGCACGACACCGGACTGGTGACGCTGATATCGCAAGACCTTTCGGAGTTTGCGCTGCACGCGCGCGCCATCCTTGGGCTGCCGATTCCGGTGATCCGCCAGCTGGGTCCGTCGGCATCGTGCGCCGTGCTGGTGGAAGGCGAGGGCGAGGCGCCCCAGTACCACGGGCTGGCCGACGCCTTGCAGGAGCCAGACACCCAGCTGCGCATCTTCGGCAAGCCGGCCGTGAAGGGCCGTCGTCGCATGGCGGTGACGCTGGCACGCGACGAAGATGTGGAGGCCGCGAAGGCAAAAGCGATCCGCGCTGCCAAGTTCATCCGCGTTACGTTTTGACGCCCTCGCGCATGGCGTGAAAGGAATACGCTTGTATCGTTGAACGAGTCGCGGGTGCCGGAGATCGTGCCAGCCCCGCATGGATGACCTGCAAGACGCCGAACATACGGAGACATTGATGCAACCGACAGGCTTCGCCCATTGGCTGGTGGTGATGGTGGAAACTTTCGCCGCCCTGTTCCTCGTGCTGCTGGCGCTGCTGGTCGTGGTCATCGCAGTGGTCTGGCTGGTCGACCGCAACCAGACCAGCAACTCCGTGCTGCGCAACTTCCCGGTGATCGGCCACTTCCGTTACTGGTTTCTGCACCTGGGTGAATTTTTCCGCCAGTACCTGTATTCCAGCGATCGCGAAGAACTGCCGTTCAACCGTGCTCAGCGCACCTGGGTGTATCGCGCGGCCAAGAACGTGGACAACACCAACAGCTTCGGTTCCACGCGCGACCTGCGTGGCGAGGGCGTGCCGTTTTTCGTCAATGCGCCATTTCCCGCGCTGGGCGAAAAACACGTCGATCCGCTGCCGGTGACGCTGGGCCCTTATTCTCGCGAACCGTATTCGCATGCCGCGTTCTTCAACATCTCGGCGATGAGTTTCGGCGCTTTGTCGGCGCCGGCCGTGCGTGCGTTGTCTCGCGGCGCGAAAAAAGCCGGCATCTGGATGGACACGGGCGAGGGCGGTCTCGCGCCGTACCACCTGGAAGGCGGCTGCGACATCATCTTCGAGATCGGCACGGCCAAGTACGGCGTGCGCACGCCCGACGGCAAACTCGACGACAACAAGCTGTTGGATATCTGTGCGCACCCGCAGGTGAAGATGGTCAGCATCAAGCTCGGCCAGGGCGCCAAACCGGGCATGGGCGGATTATTGCCGGCCGCGAAAGTAACGCCGGAAATCGCTGCGATTCGCGGCATCCCGGTGGGACAGGATTCGCAGAGTCCCAACCGTCATCTCGACATCGGCAACGTGCAGGAGCTGATGGATGCGATCCATCACATCCGCGAGCTCACCGGCAAACCGGTCGGCTTCAAGGCGGTGTTTGGCGGCGTGGAATGGATTGCGGATCTATGCGACGAGATCGGCAAGCGCGGCATCGAACACGCACCAGACTTCATCATCGTCGACGGTTCGGAAGGCGGCACCGGCGCCGCGCCGCAAACCTTGATGGAAGGCGTGGGCCTGCCCTTGCACGAGGCCTTGCCCGCACTGGTCGACTTGCTGGTGGTGCGAGGCGTACGCGAACGCATCAAGGTGATCTGTTCGGGCAAGTGCATCACCGCGTACGACGTGGCGTGGGCGTTGTCGATGGGCGCGGACTTCGTCAATTCGGCGCGTGGTTTCATGCTGTCGCTGGGGTGCATCCAGTCGCTGCAGTGCAACCGCAATACGTGCCCCACGGGTGTGACCACGCAGAATCCAAAGCTGCAGCGTGGCTTGGTGGTCGCCGACAAGAGCGAGCGCGTGGCCAACTACGCCACCAACCTGATGCACGAGGTCGGCATCATCGCGCACAGTTGCGGTGTCGATGAGCCGCGGCAGCTCAATCGCACGCATTGTCGCGTGGTGGGGGATGACGGCATCTCGGTACCGTTGGTGAAGCTGTATCCGTATCCGGTGGTGCCGAGGGCGACGCAGGCGTAATCGCGACAAAGTCGCCACACCTGTGGGAGCGCACCCTGTGCGCGACTGTCACGCTGCGGCGCATCGCTCCGTCAGCTTGTCGCGCACAGGGTGCGCTCCCACAGGGTTTGAGAGAGGCAACGCCAGCCTCAGCCTTCCGCCATCTCCGTCCAGCCTTCGCTGGTACGTATCTGCATCGGGCGGAACTTGCGCTTGTAGTCCATCTTCGGATGGCCGGCGATCCAGAAGCCGAGATAAATCCACGGCAGGCCGCGGCGCTTGGCCAGCGCGACCTGCTGCAGGATCGCGAAGGTGCCCAGGCCTCGCGACGTTTCCTCCGGCTCGTAGAACGTGTAGACGGCTGAAAGCCCTTGCTGGCAAACGTCCGTCACCGCCACGCCGAGCAGGCGCGAGCCCTGGCGGAATTCCAGGAACATGGTCGGGCTCCACGGCGCGGTGAGGAAGCGGCGGAAATCGCTGGCGTCCGCCTCGTCCATGCCGCCGCCGGGATGGCGCTGGCGCAGGTAGCGTTCGTAGAGCGCGTGGCGTTCGGCGTTGTAGCCGGCCATCGATTCGACCACCTGCACATCCTCGTTGCGCTTGAGGCAGCGGCGCTGGCTGCGATCCGGCGTGAACCGCTCCACGTCGATGCGGCAGGGCGTGCAGGCGCGGCAACTGGTGCAGTAGGGGTAGTAGAGGTGTCCGCCCGCGCGGCGGAAGCCACGCTCCAGCGCCGGACCATAGAGCTGGTCCAGCTGCGGCGCGGCCGGATCGATCACGAGGTTCTGTGCCGTGCGCTCGGCAAAGTAGCCGCAGGCGTGCGGCAGGGTTTGGAAGAGGCGGACACGGTCAGAGCGCATGGCCTGATTCTATGTCCGGTCCACGTCACTGTGTCAGTAGGGGAAATCTGATATGGCGATTGGCTGAGCCGAATCGGTGTCAGATGACGCCCATATACCGGAGCATCAGGACCACAAAGGCACCCGCTACCGCCAACATGACAATGCGGCGCACCCGGTTGGCCATGCCCTGGCGCTTCATGTCCGGCGTGGCGTTGCGGGCCAGGGCCAGCTCCTCCGCGTGCCGGACCACCGGCTCGATGCCCAGCTCTTTGAGCAGGGCGCGGGCCCGGGTGTAGTCGTCCGCCCGGGTCACCCAGACCTGGGCCCAGTTATCCCGGTTCTCCTGACGCTGGGTATAGCTGAAGCGCTGGTAGGTCCCGCGGTTGTAGTTCGAGCGGTTTTCGATGGTGCACTCGATGCCTTGCTCCTTGAGGAGCTTGGCAACCCGGTCGATGTTTTCCTGGCGGGGCGAGGTATAGAGCTGACGCATAAGGAAACCTTGGTTCGCCGGGCGGGCAGGTACGGGAATGGCTGGCCGCGGGGAAGGGCCAGCCCGATATTACTACGGTGATGCGGCCCTTCAGCCGCGCAGGCGGATCAGGCCTTCCTGGGCGGTCGATGCGACCAGCTCGCCGTCGCGGGTGAATATCTGGCCGCGGGCCAGACCGCGGGCACCCTGGGCGGTCGGGCTGTCGAACGAGTAGAGCAGCCACTCGTCCACCCGGAACGGGCGATGGAACCACAGCGCATGGTCCAGGCTCGCCATCTGCACGTTGTGCGTGTAGTAGGAGATGCCGTGCGGCAGGGTGGCCGTGCCGATCAGGTTGAAATCCGAGGCATAGGCCAGCAGCGAGCGCTGCAGCATCGGCGAATCGCTGACCGGCGCGGTAAGACGGAACCAGATGTGCTGGATCGGCGGCCGCTTGGTCGGATGCAGCTTGTCCTGCGGCCAGACATGGCGAAATTCGAACGGCGCATCCACGCCCAGCCAGCGCTGCAGCTTCTCCGGCAGCTTGGTCAGCTGCTCCGGCGGCACGGCCTGCATCGGCTCGATGTCCTCGGGCATGGGCACTTCGGGCATCGAGGACTGATGCTCGAAGCCGGTCTCCGGCACCTGGAAGGAAATCGATCCGTTGAGGATGGGCTGGCCGTGCTGGATCGCCACCACCCGGCGGGAGGAGAACGTGCCGCCGTCGCGCGTGCGCTCCACGTTGTAGACGATGGGCGCCTTGATGTCGCCCGCGCGCAGGAAATAGGCGTGCAGCGAATGGGCTTCGCGATCGGCATCCACGGTGCGCTGGGCGGCAGACAAGGCCTGGCCCAGCACCTGGCCGCCGAACACGAAATGCGTACCGATGTCCCGGCTCTGGCCGCGGAACAGGTTGTCCTCCAGACGCTCCAGTTCGAGCAGGTCGACGAGTTCGCGGACGTGGTTTTCCGTCATGGAGAGCAGGCTCGGTATAGGTGGCCGGGAATTATAGCGACGCGCCGACCGTCGCGGTCGGGAAGGGCTGGCAGACGGGCGGATAGCGCCGACGGTATTCATCGCTCCACGACCAAGGGGGCGGTGATGGAACACTTTTCAGACTGGGAACGCCAATGCCTGCTGGATGTGCCAGGCGTTGGCCTGGCGGTGGTATCCCGCCTGGAGCAGATCGGCATCAGCACGCTGGACCAACTCGCCGGCGTTGAGGTCGACGACGTGCTCCTGCAGATCAGCACCCTGCTGGGCGCCACCTGTTGGCGCAGCAGCCCGCAGGCGCGCGTCGCCGTGATGCTGGCCGTGGCGCTGGCTCGCCATTCGCCCCCGCTGACGTCTAGCCGTTAGGCGGGGTCCATCGGGTCAGCCCACTGCCTTCCAGCACCTCGGCCCAGGGGAACAGCGGGCCTGGATCGAGCTTGCGCGGCACATCCAGGGCCGGATCGTCGGTGGCCGGCAGACGGTCCGTGTCCAGCTGCTCGTGGCCGGCGATCAGCTGCAGGCGAGGGAAGTCCTGCCTCAGCTGGGCCAGCAGGGCACGCAGCGCGGCGAGCTGGGCAGGCGGGTAGGGCTCGGTCATGGTCTGGCGGCGGGAATCCCACCACTCCGGGTAGCGACCCAGGTTCACCAGTTCGATGCCGATGGAATACGGGTTGTGGCCGCGCACGTGGTGGGCCACGCGGGTG
Source organism: Dyella sp. 01N448 (assembly GCF_056399225.1). NCBI lineage: Bacteria > Pseudomonadati > Pseudomonadota > Gammaproteobacteria > Lysobacterales > Rhodanobacteraceae > Dyella > Dyella sp. 01N448. The sequence continues at coordinate 529,364 of NZ_JBFTQX010000003.1, forward strand.
CCTGGCACATAGCGGTAAATGCTGCCGTCGCGGTCGATGTAGTAATGCCCGCTGGCGCCCGCGCCGCTGTCATAGAGCACACGCTCGCCGTACTCGCGGGCCGTGGCCAGATCGGGTAGTTCGGTGCAGTGGATGACCACCATCTCCACCGCGTCAGCGGGACGCTCTGGCAGCAGGGAGACGTAGGGGAGGGGCTGATCTGTGATGGTCAGAGGCATGGGCTGGCAGTCTAGCGACGGTGGGCCGGGACGTCGCCTGTTACCATGCGCGGCCAGATGGACGCAGTAGTGGAGACCGCGATGCGCGGCCAGATCATTCTTTCGCACGGTTCGGATTCCGGTCCGGACGCCACCAAGGTCAGCGTGCTGGCCGGCTTCGCCGAGTCCCTGGGCTGGAAAACCCAGCGTCCGGACTATCGCAGCGACGACCTGCCGGGCTACGCGGGTTCGGTGGCTCCGCGCGTGGAGCGTCTGCTGGCGGCCATCGATACGCTCGACGCGCCGCCGATCCTGGTCGGTTCCAGCATGGGTTCCTTCGTGTCCGGCCTGGCCTCGTTGCAGCGCCCGGTGGCCGGCCTGTTCCTGTTGGCGACGCCCAGCGAGATCCCCGGCTACCGCCAGGCATTCGATCTGGCCGAGGGCGTGCCCACCTTGCTCTACCACGGCTGGCGCGATGACGTCTGCCCGCCCGAAGGGGTGATCAGCTTCTCCGCCCGCCGTCGACTGCCTCTGATCGTGGTCGATGACGACCACCGCCTGAGCGACAGCGTCGATCGCATCGTCGACCAGTTCGGCTTGTTCCTTACTTCTTTGGCGGCCGCATGAGCGCTTTCTTTGCCACGTGCCCCAAGGGCCTCGAATACCTGCTGCGCGACGAACTGGTGGCGCTGGGCGCCGAAGACGTGCGCGAGGCATTGGCCGGCGTGCATTTCGCCGGCACGCTGGAGACCGCTTACCGGGCCTGCCTGTGGTCGCGCCTGGCCAGCCGTGTGCTATTGCCGCTGGCCGACTTCGACGCCGCCACGGACGACGCGCTTTACGCGGGCGTGCAGGCGATCGACTGGTCAAAGCACCTCGCCTCGCACGCCACCCTGGCGGTCGACGCCAATTCGGCGCAGAGCAAGCTCACCCATAGCCAGTTCATCGCCCAGCGCGTGAAAGACGCAGTGGTCGATCAGTTCCGCCAGCGCGATGGTTCGCGCCCCGCTGTGGATACCGACGAGCCGGACGTGCGCATCAATCTTCGCCTGCGCCGTGACCGCGCGACGCTGTCGCTCGACCTGGCCGGCTCGCCGCTGCATCGCCGTGGCTGGCGCGAAGTGCAGGGCGAAGCACCGCTGAAGGAAAACCTGGCCGCTGCGATGTTGTTGCGCGCGCGTTGGCCGGAGATCTATGCCGAAGGCGGCGCGCTGCTCGATCCCATGTGTGGCTCGGGCACGCTGCTGGTCGAAGGCGCCTGGATGGCCGCGGATGTGGCACCTGGCCTGCACCGCGAGTACTACGGTTTCCTGGGCTGGGCGCAGCACGACATCGCCGTCTGGCGCAGCCTGCTCGATGACGCGCGCCAGCGTGCCGAAGCGGGCCTGCGTTCCCTGCGTAGCTGCTTCTTCGGCAGCGATGCGGATTCGCGCATGGTGCAGACGGCCAAGCGCAATGCGCAGGAAGCGGGCGTCGCCGGCTTCCTCACGCTAGACAAGCACGACGCCACCCATGTGTCGCCGCCGCCGGGCTATACGCGCGGACTGGTGATCACCAACCCGCCGTACGGCGAGCGTCTGGGCGACCGCGTGGAAATGCCGCGCCTTTACCGCGCCCTGGGCGAAACCCTGCGCGAGCGCTTTGCCGGCTGGCGCGCCGCCGTGCTGGCAGGCGATGCGGAACTGGGGCAGGCGATCCCGCTGCGCGCCGAAAAGAAATACGCGCTCTACAACGGCGCCCTGGAAACGCAGCTGCTGGTGTTTGAACTGCACGCGCGCAGCGAGACCCCGCGCGAAGTGAAGCCGCTTTCCGAAGGCGCGCAGATGCTGCGCAATCGCCTCGAAAAGAACCTGCGCAACCTGCGCAAGCGCCTTGACCGCGAAGACATCCATTGCTGGCGCGCTTACGACCAGGACCTGCCCGAATACGCGGCCGCCATCGACGTCTACGGCAGGGAAGGCGCGGAGCCCTGGCTGCACATCCAGGAGTACCGGGCACCGGCCGAGATCCCCGTCGAAACGGCACGCCACCGCCTGCGCGAGATCGTGCGCGTGGCCGGCGAAGTGCTGGGCGTCCCGCGCGACCGCATTGCGCTGAAGACGCGTGAGCGCGGCAAGGGCGGCTCCAAGTACGGCCAGTTCGACCAGCGTGGCGAGTTCATCGAGGTGGCCGAAGGCGGCCTGCGCTTCCTTGCCAACCTTACCGATTACCTGGACACCGGCCTGTTCATCGACCACCGGCTGGTGCGCGGCAAGCTCCGCGAGCTGGCCTCGGGCCGCCGCTTCCTCAACCTGTTTGCCTATACGGCGACGGCCAGCGTCTATGCGGCGGCGGGCGAGGCGCGCGATACCACTAGCGTGGACCTGTCGGCCACCTACCTGGACTGGGCGTCGCGCAATCTTGCGCTCAATGGCTTCACCGGCGGCAAGCATCGCCTGATGCAGGCAGACGCGATGAGCTTCCTCAAGCAGGACAAGGAACGCTACGGGCTGATCTATGTCGACCCGCCGACCTTCTCCAACTCCAAGCGGGCGGAAGACTTCGATGTCCAGCGCGATCACGCCCAGCTCCTGCTGGCTTGCGCGGAACGTCTTTCCAGCGATGGCGTGATCGTGTTTTCGAACAACTTCCGCCGCTTCAAGCTGAACCATGAGGCGCTGGCTGAACGGTTCATCATCGAGGACTGGAGTGCCCCCAGCATCCCGTTTGATTTCACCCGCCGGTCCGATATCCACGGCTGCTGGCTGCTGCGCCTGCATCCCCAGGAATCGCCTTGGGGCGAGAGTGTGAACCACGTCAGGAACAAGGCCAGGCGTTAAGCATTTTCACGCTTTCTACTCAGTCCGGATTCAGCGCAAAAGTCACAGCATTGATCCCGGCAAAGAGCGATAGAAGGCAACGTCCAATCCTTCTGTCGGAATCAAGCCTCCCTTGGGAGACAAACTCATGAATAAGACGAAGATTTCCACCATCAAGCGCGTTGCAGTGGCCGCGGCCATGATCGTTGGCTGTGTCGCCGTTGCCCCGGCGTTCGCGGGCCACGTCAGCTTGAACGTGGGCATCGGTCTGCCGGCCGTTGGCGTGGGTTATTACGCTCCGGCCCCGGTGGTGTACGCACCGCCTCCGCCGGTGTATTACGCGCCGGCTCCGGTCGTCTACGGCGGTCCCGTCTACGGTGGCCCGGTGGTTTACCCGGCCGTAGGCGTCGTGGTGGGTGGCCATGGCGGCTACTACCATCACGGTGGTTACCACGACCGCGGCTACTACAATCGCGGCGGCTACCGCTACTACGGTCACTGATCGCGCAGGCGTTCGTTGATACGGAAGAAACCCGGCCTGGCGCCGGGTTTCTTTTTTGTGGCAGTGGCGATACCAAAGGAGCATCGCGGGTGCGCACTTTTCAACGTTTCGCCATCTTCACATCACACCGTTTGAACGTTCTGTCCGGCATCGTTTACGTATGTCACGGCGCAATGATCGCGGTATGAGTCTTCATAAAATCTCTGGCATGTCCGACGGCCCCGTGACCGCCTCCCGGAGGCCCCGATGACCTTGGCGCATTCGGCCGCGCAAGCCGAGGCGCTGACGCTGCGATTCCGGAGAATCCGCTCCCGCAGCATGGCCTTGTGTGCGTCGCTCACCCCCGAAGACATGATGGTGCAGTCGATGCCGGACGCCAGCCCCGCGAAGTGGCATCTTGCGCACACCACCTGGTTCTTCGAACGCTTCGTGCTCGAGCGCGATCCGGCTTACCGGTCGCCGCATCCGGAGTGGAACTACCTGTTCAACTCCTACTACCAGAGTGTGGGTCCGATGCACGCCCGCCCGCGCCGCGGCCTGCTCTCGCGCCCGGGCGTCGCGCAGATACGCGACTACCGCGCGAAGGTGGACGAGGCGGTCAGCGACTGGCTGTCGCGGGATGTGGACGCCACCACGATGGGCATCATTGAACTGGGGCTGGAGCACGAACAGCAGCACCAGGAGCTATTGCTCACCGACATCAAGCATGCGTTTTTCATCAACCCGCTGCTGCCTGCCTACACCGCTCCGCTGAGCTCGTCGTCGGCGACGACCTCGGTGCCCATGAGCTTCATCGCGGGCCAGGAGGGCATCGTGGAGATCGGCCACCGCGGCGGCGGTTTCGCGTTCGACAACGAATCGCCACGGCACCGCAGCCTGTTGCAGCCGCATGCGCTGGCGAACCGGCCGGTGACCAATGCCGAGTACGCGGCCTTCGTGCACGACGGCGGTTATGAGGAGCCCTCGCTTTGGTTGTCCGAAGGGTGGGACACCATAAGCCGCGAACAATGGCAGCGGCCGTTCTACTGGCAGGAAGATCTCGCCAGCGAATTCACCCTGGCCGGCGTGCAGGCGATCGACCCGAATGCGCCGGTGAGCCATATCAGCTACTTCGAAGCCGACGCGTTTGCGCGCTGGGCCGGCATGCGCCTGCCCACCGAAGCGGAGTGGGAAAGTGCGGCTGCCACCTTGCCGGTGCAGGGCAACCTACTTGATACCACGTCGTTCCATCCCCAAGCAGCGAAGGGCGGGGACGGCCTGCTCCAGATTTTTGGCGATGTCTGGGAATGGACGGCCTCACCCTATGTGAGCTATCCCGGCTTCCGGCCGCTGGCTGGCGCGCTGGGCGAATACAACGGCAAATTCATGAACGGACAGTGGGTATTGCGCGGTGGCTCTTGCGCGACGCCCCGCGAACACCTACGTGCGACGTACCGGAATTTCTTTCCTCCCCATGCCCGCTGGCAGTTCATGGGGATACGCCTGGGACAGGACCGATGAGTGTGCAAGCTTTCGATATCCGCGACGATGACCGCCGCCCACCGGTCGACGACCTGCTCGGCATCGTGCAGCGCGGGCTGCGCGCGCAGCCCAAGCGATTGCCCTCCTGGTTGTTCTATGACGAGCGTGGCTCGCAGTTGTTCGAAGAGATCTGCGAGCAACCCGAGTACTACCTGACGCGCGCCGAGATCGCGCTGATGGATGCGCATGCGGGCGATATCGCCGATGTATTGGGCGAGGACGTGCGCCTGGTCGAATACGGCAGCGGCAACGCGATCAAGACGCGCATGCTGCTCGAACATCTGCACGCGCCGGTGTCCTACGTGCCGGTGGAGATTTCCGCCGAGCCGCTGCGCAACAGCACCCAGGCCTTGAACGAGCGCTTCCCGGGCGTGCCGGTGCAAGCCTTGCATGCGGACTTTACCCGTCCGCTGCGCTTGCCGATCCCGCCGCGTGCGCCGCGCCGCACGGTGATCTATTTCCCCGGCTCCACCATCGGCAATTTCGAGGCGCGCGACGCCGCCGAACTGCTGCGCAAGATGCGCGGCGAGATGGGCGACAACGGCGGCATCCTGATCGGCGCCGACCTGAAGAAGGACACCGCCACCATCGAGGCGGCGTACAACGACAAGGCGGGCGTCACCGCGGAGTTCACCCTCAACCTGCTGATGCGTCTGAACCGCGAACTGGGCAGCGACTTCGACCTGTCGGCGTTCCGTCATCGCGCGCACTACAACGCGATGGCTGGCCGCATCGAAACCTTCATCGTCAGCAGCAAGGACCAGAAGGTGCGCGTGGGCAAGCAGCAGGTGGGTTTCACTGCGGAGGAGGCGATGCAGGTGGAATACAGCTGCAAGTACTCGCCCGAGGATTTCGCCGCGCTGGCCGGCAAGGCGGGTCTCGCCATTGCCCATGAGTGGACCGACCCGCAGGGCATGTTCGCCGTCTACTATCTCGTACGCGCCGGCGCCCGCGTCGCCTGAGCGATGGAGCGCGCTTGCGCACAAGCGCGCTCACACTCTCAAGGGCTGAACACCAGCACCAGGAACACCACAAACATCGACAGGTGCACCGCGCCTTCGAGCATGGTGGTGCGCCAGCCAGAGAAGGTCAGCGTGCTCAGCACCAGGGTGGAAGCGAGCACCACCATGCTGGCCGGCGGCAGGCCGAGCACTACGGGTTTGCCCGTGAACAGCCCGATGGCGAGTACGGCCGGCACGGTGAGGCCAACCGTCGATGCAGCGCCGCCCAGGCACAGGTTGATCGCGCGCGTGAGTTGGTCGCGGCGTATTGCGATGAGCGCCGAAATGCCTTCGGGCGTGAACACCAGCATGGCGATGATGACGCCGCCCAGCGCATGCGGCGCGCCCGTCGCCGCGATCCCGTAATCGAGCACCTTGGCCAGGCTCTTGGAGAGAATCACGATGGGCAGGATGTTGACCAGCAGCATGATCAGATGCAGCGCCATCTCGCCCTTGCGCGCGCGGCGCGGAGGCGCGGGAGGCTCTTCGGGCACGATCGCGTCGGTGTCCGAGCGTGGCGCCACGAAGTAGCCCTGGTGGCGTCCCGTCTGCAGCCACAGGAATAAGCCATAGAGGCCGATGGTGAGGATGGAGAAGCTCACCGCCTGCACTGGCGTCAGCGAGCCGTCCGGGGTCGAGGCGGTGAAGCTGGGCAGCACCAGCGCGATCATCGCCAGCGGAATGATCACCGCGAGGAAGGCGGAGGCGCCATGCAGGTTGTACGCCTGCTCGTGATGGCGCATGCCGCCGATCAGCAAGCCTATTCCCACCACGCCGTTCAATACGATCATCAGTACCGCGTACATGGTGTCGCGGGCGAGCGTCGCCGTATCGCCCGCGCCGAGCATCACTGCGGAGATCAGTACCACCTCGATCAACACGATGGACAGCGTGAGCACCAGCGTGCCTACCGGCTCGCCGAGCAGGCCCGCCAGTTCCTCCGCCTCGTGCACCACGCCGAACGAGCCCCATACGATCACCACGAACAGCCACGCGAACAGCGAGATGCCGATGGCGTGGTTGCTGAGGTGCTGCATCCAGTCCGAGCCAAAGATCAGGAACATCGCCACGGTGGCCCACGCAATGGCGGGGCGCAGGAACATCTTCGGCTGCAACAGTGGCTGCTCTTCGGTGAGAGTCGAGTCGAGTGTCATGATGGCTCCGGCTCAGTGGGTATCGCTCAGTATGCCGCCATAGCTGGCAGGGTCGACATCGGCGATCGATTGCGAGAACGTCCAGCGATGGCCGCCGATGTCTTCAAGCGAATACTGGCGTTCGCCATAGGGGTAGTCTGCAGGCGGGCGAAGCACACGCGCACCGTTGGCTGTGGCCTGCGCATGATGCTCGTCGACATTTGCCACATGAACCATCACACCGTGCGAATGATCGACCACGTGGCCGCCATCGGCGCGTTCCGTGACCACGATGCAGGTGCCCTCATAGATCAACTGCACGCGGTGATCGCCGATGCGCAAGCGCTCGCGAAAGCCGAGCGCCCGGCATAACCAGGCCGAGGCCGCCAGGACATCGGGATAGGCCAGCTCGGGAATGATGACGCCCGGCGGCATGGAGCGGTTGCTGATCATGGAAACCTTCCTGGTCGCGATGCACGAACAAGCTTGCCACGATGCGTCACGCGGCGTGCTCAGCCGGTGATTTCGATGCCGCGCACCAGTCGCTTGGCCAGGCGCGGCTGGCGCAGTTGTTCCAGCCACCACGACAGGGCGCGTCCTTCCTGGTCGCCACGCCAGGCCACGTAAAGCACATTGGGTTCGCGTGGATCGGCCATGCGTTTTTCCACCAGTTCGCCGCTCTTGAGCAAGCCGGCGACGCGCTGGCGAGGCAGCCAGCCCACGCCGAGGCCTTCTTTCTGTGCATGGATCTTTGCCGCCATGCTCGGCACCGCCAGCGTGGCTTGCCCACCGATCATGCCATAGGCGCGACCGCCGGAGCTGCGCGATGAATCGGCCACCACCACGCTGCGGTGGCGCGTGACCACTTCGCGTTCCAGCGGCTCGCCAGCCTTGGCCAGCGGATGCCTCGGCGATATGGCGAACACCCAATCCATCACGCCCAATTCGAACCAGCGCAATTTCGGAATGACCGGCGGCTCGTTGGTGGCGCCCACGATGAGGTCGGCACGGCCATCGCGCAGCGCCTCCCAGGTGCCACCGAGCACCTCGTGCGTCATGCGCAGGGCTACACCCGATTGCAGAGCATCGAAGCTGCGGATCACGGGTGAGAAGAGTTCGAACTCGATGATTTCATCGGTGACGATCCACAGCCGGTCTTCCCAGCCGCTGGCGATCTGCTTCACGCGGCGGCTTAGGCGCGACACGTCCTGCATCAGCCGCGCAGCTTCCAGTGCGAGCAATTGGCCGGCGGGAGTCAGTTGCAGGCGGTAGCGGCGGCGGTCGAACAACAGGGCGTCGAAGCGGGTTTCGAGTTGGCGGGCGGCGTGCGAGATGGTGGAGGGGGCTTTGCCGAGGCGTGCGGCGGCGCGGGAGAGGCTGCCGCTTTCGCGAATGGCTTCCAGCAGGGCCAGTTCGTCTTCGGACAACATGTTCGGGCCTTTCGAACGAGTGTGGGGGGATGGTACGACAAGGGGTTGGGTTTGGTTGTGGGCTTTCTTTCGGCTGGCTTGGGTGCCCGTCAGACTGCGACTTTCTCCCTCTCGCCGCAGGGGAGAGGGTTGGGGTGAGGGGCGGGTGCTCGCGGGAACGTTTCTATTTGTAGTTCTTGCGCGGCAGGAACCAAGAGCCTCGGTATTTAGTTGTCGCGTTATCGCGATCTGGCTCGCCTGCCGCGGGCTTCCGTCCTCCTGCCGGAGGCCGGGTTACTTTCTCTTGCTTGCCCAAGAGAAAGTAACCAAAGAGAAGGGCCCCCCGGATGACGCGCCTTCCGGGCCTTTGGCCCTCCAGGTGCGCGTGCGGGTTACGGGGTTTTTCGACAGGACATCCCTGTCCTGTCGAAAAACTGGCCGCATCCATGCGGCCACCCTGCGGGCTTTCCTCCACCCGCCCGCCGCGTCATACGGGGACCCCGGGGGTAGAGCCAAAAGCCGGATCAAGAGAAAAACAACGCTTGTCTTGCCGGGTGTCTTTTTGTAGGAGCGCACTTGTGCGCGACCAGCCTACGGAGCGATACACCCACGCTCCGCGGTCGCGCACAAGTCCGCTCCTACAAGGGAGCGCGCACGCCGTGGGGCGTGGACCTGGAGTTGCGGTCGGCTCTTTGTGGGAGCGCACCCTGTGCGCGACAAACCTACGGAGCGGTACACCGCAGCATGGCTGTCGCGCACAGGGTGCGCTCCCACAGACCAGCGCGAGTTGTCCGCGCTGCGCTCATCGAAGGTCGCGAGAAAAGCGCGCGGGCTTTCAGTTCGGCCTGCGCGCTCCCAGCTGCACCAATACCTCATGCGCCGAGCGAATGCGCTCTGTCGCCCCCGGCAGCTCCAGGTTTACCTTCAGCTTGTCCTGGCCATCGAGCTTGTAAACGCGCGGCAGCCCCTGGATCAGGCGAATGATGGCCATGGGGTCGACTTCCGGCTTGTCGCGGAAAACGATGCGTCCGCCATTGGCGCCGAAGTCGAGTTTGCGGATGCCTAGCGGGGTTGCCATCAGCTTGAGTTGGGCGATGGCGAACAGTTGCTTGGCGGGGTCGGGCAGCAGGCCGAAGCGGTCGATCATTTCCACTTGCAGGTCGCGCAGGTGGTCGTCGTTGCGGGCGCTGGCGATGCGCTTGTAGAGCGTCAGGCGGGTGTGTACATCGGGCAGGTAGTCATCGGGAATCAGCGCCGGCAGGTGCAGTTCAACTTCCGTTTCGTGTTCGCTGCTGAGATCGAAGTCGGGCACCTTGCCGGACTTCAGTGCGCGCACGGCGCGTTCCAGCAGCTCGGTGTATAGACCAAAACCGATTTCCTGGATCTGGCCGGACTGCTCGTCGCCCAGCAACTCACCGGCACCGCGGATTTCCAGGTCGTGCGTGGCAAGCGTGAAGCCCGCGCCCAGTTCTTCCAGCGAAGCGATCGCTTCAAGGCGCTTCTCGGCATCGGCCGTCATCGCCTTGCGATCGGGGACCACGAGGTAGGCATACGCGCGGTGATGCGAGCGGCCCACGCGTCCGCGCAGCTGATGCAGCTGCGCGAGGCCGAAGCGGTCGGCGCGGTTGATGATGATGGTGTTGGCGGTGGGGATGTCGATGCCGGTTTCGATGATGGTGGTGCACACCAGCACGTTGAAGCGCTGGCGGTGGAAATCCGCCATCACCCGTTCGAGTTCGCGTTCGGGAAGCTGGCCGTGGGCTACGCCGATGCGTGCCTCGGGGATCAGCTCCTGCACTTCGCGCGCGGCGCGCTCGATGGTGTCGACCTCGTTGTGCAGGAAGTACACCTGGCCGCCGCGCTGCAGTTCGCGCTGGAATGCTTCGCGCGCGAGTGCCGGTTCCCATTGCGCAACAAAGGTGCGCACGGCCGTGCGATGGGCCGGCGGCGTGGCGATCAGCGACAGGTCGCGCAAGCCGGCCATCGCCATATTGAGCGTGCGCGGGATCGGCGTGGCCGTCATGGTGAGCAGGTCGACTTCGGCACGCAGCTTCTTCAGCTGTTCTTTCTGGCGCACACCAAAGCGCTGCTCTTCGTCGACGATGACCAGGCCGAGATTCTTGAACTTGATCTCCGGCGCGAGCAGCTTGTGCGTACCCACGATCACGTCGATCTGTCCGTCGGCGAGGCGCTTGAGTGCGTCGTTGACTTCCTTGCCCGACTTGAAGCGCGACAGCACGTCGACCTTGACCGGCCAGTCGGCAAAACGGTCGGCGAAGTTGCGGTAGTGCTGCTGGGCGAGCAGGGTGGTGGGCACCAGCACCGCGACCTGGCGGCCGGCCGTGGCGGCGGCAAAGGCGGCACGCAGTGCGACCTCGGTCTTGCCGAAACCCACGTCGCCGCAGATCACGCGATCCATCGCGCGTGGCGCGGCCAGATCGTGCAGCACGGAGTCGATCGCCTGCTGTTGGTCGGGTGTCTCTTCGAACGGGAAGGTGGCGCCGAACTCTTCCACCATCTGTCGATCGATCGGCATCGATTCGCCGCCGCGTGCTTCGCGTTGCGCATAGATGCCGAGCAGTTCGGCGGCCACGTCGCGTACTTTCTCTGCAGCTTTCCTGCGCGCACGTTCCCACGCATCGCCGCCCAGCGAATGCAGCGGCGCCAGTTCCGGCGCGGTACCGGTATAGCGGCTGACCAGACCCAGCTGCGCCACCGGCACGTAGAGCTTGTCGCCCTTGGCGTATTCGATGATGAGGAACTCGCCGTCCATGCCTCCCAGTTCCATCGAGACCAGGCCCTGGTAGCGACCCACGCCGTGATCGACGTGGACAATGGGCGCGCCGATGGTCAGCTCGGTGAGATCGCGGATGATGCTTTCCGGATCGCGCGCCGCGCCGCGGCGTCGCTTGCGCTCCGTGCGCACGCGCTCGCCGAACAGTTCGCGTTCGGTGAGTACGGTGAGCGCCGGATCGTTCAGCGCGAAGCCTTGTTCCAGTCCTGCCGTGGTGATGGCAAGACGCAGCTTGTCGTTGCCCAGAAACGCCGGCCAGCCATCGAGTGTCTCGGGCTTGAGACCTGCGCCGGCCAGTTGTTCGATCAGCGCTTCGCGGCGGCCCGCCGAATCGGCGGTGATCAGCACGCGTCCCGGATAATTGGACAGGAAGTGGCGCAGCGACGTGCCCGGCTCCTCACCCTTGCGGTTGAGCGGCAGCTCAGGCGCGGGCTGCGTGCCGGTGGGCAGGGCATGCTCGTGGCCGCTTTCCACCACTTCGATGCGCAGGCGCTTGTTGAGCTGTTCGCGCAGCAGTTCGGGCGGCAGGTACAACTCAGCCGGCGGCAGCACCGGACGTTCGATATCGTGTGCGCGCTGGTCGTAGCGCTCGCCGGTCTGCGTCCAGAACTGTTCGGCCGATTCGAGCGCGCCTTCGCCAAGCAGGAACACGGCGTTGTCGGCGAGATAGTCGAACAAGGTCGCGGTCTGCTCGAAGAACATGGGCAGGTAGTATTCGATGCCGCCCGGCGTCACGCCTTCCTTCATGTCCTGATAGAGCGGGCAGCGGCGCACGTCGATCGGGAAGCGTTCGCGCAGGCGCGTGCGGAAATCCTTGGCGGCGTTTTCGGTGAGCGGGAATTCGCGCGCCGGCAGCAGTTCGATGTGGTCGACCTGCTGTTGCGAGCGCTGGGTTTCCGGATCGAAGCTGCGGATCGATTCCACTTCGTCGTCGAACAGCTCGATGCGGTAGGGCTGGGCCGAACCCATCGGGAAGATGTCGATCAGCGCACCGCGTACGGCAAAATCACCTGGCTCGGCCACTTGCGGCACGTTGCGGTAGCCGGCTGCTTCCAGTCGGCGCTGTTCGGCGGCCAGATCCAGTTTCTGGCTCTTCTTCATCACCAGGCCTGCGCCGGTGATGTGACTGCGCGGCGCGATGCGCTGCATCAGCGTGGCGATCGGCACCACCAGCACGCCGCGCTGCACGGTAGGCAGCTGGTAAAGCGTGGCGATGCGTTGGGAGACGATGTCCGGGTGCGGGCTGAAGACGTCGTAGGGCAGTGTTTCCCAGTCCGGGAAATGCAGCACCGGCAGGTTGCCCGCAAACACGCGCAGCTCGTCCTCCAGCGCGCTCGCCCGCTGGGTGTCGCGCGTAACGGCGACCAGCAGGCCCTGGTGCGTGCGCGCGGCTTCGGCGACCAGCAGGGCGCGCGAGGAGCCGTGCGGCGACGTCCAGAAACGGCGCTGCTTGGGGCTGGTGGGCAGGGAAGGGTGGGGAATCGACTTGGTCATGCGAACCCGACAATCAGAGGCGTGGCGGCCAGGGATGCCGATCAAATGCGCATGGAGTCATGCCGCCCATGCGCATTTGATCAGAGCATCCCCAGCCACACCGGAAAGCGCGCAAGTGTAACGCGACCGCCCCGGACGAGCCGGGGCGGATGGACTTCTCTATATGGGCACGCGCCGGGTGCGCGACAAGCCCGGGCGGCTGGCGCCTCAGAGCTGCAGCGAGATCTGCGCGGTGCCGGGTTCGTCCGGCGTCAGGCGGCGCACGAAGCCCAGTTCCTTGCACAGCTGCAGCATGGGGCGATTTTCCAGCAGCACATAGCCCCAGATCTCGCTCAGGCCGCGCTTGCGGCAATCGTCGACCAGGCGCTGCATCAGCAGGGCGCCCAGGCCCTGGCGGGCCCAGTCATGCTCGACCAGCACCGAGAACTCGGCACTGTTGGCGGACTCGTCCACAAAGATGCGGCCGACGCCGCGCAGCTCGGCCGGCTGCACCGTTTCGTCCATCAGCACGAAGGCCGTTTCCAGCTCGGGATCGATATTCGTCAGGCGCAGGGCCATCGAATCGGGCAGCTCGCCCATCGAGTGCAGGAAGCGGCGGCGGATGTCTTCCGGCGACAGGCGCGAGAACTGGCGCTTGAGGGCGGCCATATCGCCCGGCTCAATACCGCGCAGGAACAGCTCGCGACCATCATGGGTCTGCACCCGCTCGCCTTTCGCCTTGGGCGGCTCCACCAGGCGCGGGCGTGCAAAACGCTCGGGGCTGCGCAGGGGCACCAGGGCGCGGCTGTTGGAGTAGTAGTCGATGGCGGGAGTCATGCCCATACTTTACCGTACTGTGTGCAGTGCAACATGAACAAAAGGCCTTCAAGGCAGCGCTTCTTGGTGACTCTATGTCGCACCGCATGGCTGAGCGCACGCGAAATTCTGCGAGAGCGGGCCGGACCCGGGCAGAATGCGCCAGCACGCCTGTGACGGCGTTGAGAGAGAGTGAAATCCATGGCGACTGCGTCCAAAGGCATCACCCCGGCACAACTGGAGAAGCTCTGCGGGGGCTGGCCCGGCGTGACCCGGGACATCAAATGGGGCGCGGACCTGGTGTTCAGCGTGGGCGGCAAGATGTTTGCGGTCATGCCCACCGACGGCGGACGGATCTCCTTCAAGGTGGAGGACGAGCGCTTCCTGGAACTCAGCGACCAGCCGGGTATGATCGCCGCCCCTTATCTGGCCCGCGCCCGCTGGATTTCGGTGGTGGAGCCCAAGCGTTTCAGCACCGCGGAACTGTCGGAGCTGATCGGCACGGCTTACGGGCTGATCCGCGCCAAGCTGACCAAAAAACTGCAGGCCGAGTTGGGCGAGTGGCCGCCATCAAAGGAACACAAGAAGTGAAGCAATACATCGGCAGCATCGCCCTCGTCGTGGCGGACTACGACGAAGCGATCCACTGGTACACGCGCGTACTCGGCTTCACGCTGATTGACGACACCGATATGGGCGGCGGCAAGCGCTGGGTCGTGGTGGCGCCGCCGGGTGCCACGGAAACGCGTGTGTTGTTGGCGAAGGCGACGTCACCGGAGCAATCCGCACGCGTGGGTGATCAGGCCGGCGGTCGCGTGTTTCTGTTGCTGCATACCGACGACTTCTGGCGCGACTATCGGCGCATGGAAGCGGCGGGGGCTGTGTTCTGCGAAACGCCGCGCGAAGAGGCCTATGGCACCGTGGTGGTGTTCCAGGATCTGTATGGCAACAAGTGGGATTTGTTGCAGCTCAAATAGCCAAGCCATTGTAGGAGCGCACTTGTGCGCGACAGCCTCACGGAGCGAAGGCCCTGGAGGTGGCGGTCGCGCACAAGTGCGCTCCTACAAGGTATGCCGCATTCAATCGGCGACGTCGGGCTCGAAGAAGCTCCAGCGGATATCAGGGAACTGCTCTTTCATCGCACGCTCGACGTTGTTGATCGCTTCGATCAACGCCGACTGATCCGGCGCCGGCGACATGCGCGCCTTCACGGCGACCATCACGTCCGGGCCCATCTGCAGGGTGAGCAGGTTGAGCACGACGTCCACTTCAGGGCGCGCATTGATGAAGGCCACCAGCTCCTCGCGTCGCCTGGGCTCCACGCCCTGGCCGATCAGCAGATCCTTCACTTTGTTGGCGATCACCACGGCCACCAGCATCAGTAGCGCGCCAATGGCGACGGTGCCGGCGGCGTCGTAGAGCAGGTTGCCGGTGATCATGGTGGCCAGCACGGCGACCAGCGCGATGGTCAGGCCGAGCAAGGCGGCGAGATCCTCGCCGAAGATCACCAGCAGCTCGCTCGAGCGGGTTTCACGGAACCAGCGCCACAGGCTGCGGCCTTCGCGTGCCTTGTTCACTTCCACGAGGCAGCCGTGCATCGAAATGGATTCGGCGACCACGCCGAACGTCAGCACGCCGATCGCCAGCCACGCCCATTTCAGCGGCTCCGGATGGTTGAGCTTGTGGATGCCTTCGTAGATGGAAAACATGCCGCCCACGCTGAATAGCAGGATGGCGACCAGGAACGACCAGAAATACAGGGCGCGGCCCCAGCCCAGCGGGTATTCATCCGAAGGCGGTCGGTCGGCCTGGCGCATGCCCAGCAGCAACAGGCCCTGGTTGCCGCAGTCGGCCAGCGAATGCACCGCTTCGGCCAGCATGGCGCCCGAGCCGGTGATGAACGCGGCCACGAGCTTGCTGATGAAGATGGCGAAATTGGCGCCGAGGGCGAGCAGGATCGCCCTGAGTGAGTTTGCCTGACCGGACATCGTGCCTTCCTTTGGACGAAGGCGCTGAGTTTAGCCGGCTATGCGTCGCGTCAGTGTATGACGCCGCCCACACCGATGCCGAAGCTCACGTTCGACTTGCCGGCTTCCATTTCGGAGGCGGTCCAGACGTGCGACTGCGCCACGCTGACCGTCGGGAACACGTAGCTGGCCTGGCCCACATTGCCTGGGCGCGTGCCGGTGATACGGCCGGCCAGTGTGATCAGCGAGCCGGTCGGATAGTTGAATGGCTCCACGAAGCCCGGCATCACCGCGACGAAACGACCCCAGCCGCCGTTGTTGTCCAGCTTGGGACGCTGCGAGCTGTCCAGCGGATAACCCACCACTTCCACTTCGCTGCGGTCGGGGAAGTTGCGCACTTCGACCACGGTGCCGCCCCAGATCACGTCGGCATTGGCATAGCGGTCCGGTGACTGCGCCACGTTGTTCGGCGTCGTGACCACGGTGTTGGCCGACGGCTTGTAGATGGGCGCCGGCGCGCAAGCCGCGAGCGTCAGCATGGCGAGGGCGGCGGCACTGCGCAGGAGGGTGCTGGAGGCGTGGGTCATGGCCGTATTCCGCGTGAGTTGGTTTGAGCTTAACGGGCTCGTCGCGCGGAAGGTATACGGCAAGTGGAAACCGGATCAGGCATTCAGCTGGCGCTGTCCTGCGCCAGCCAGTCGAGCCGCCATTGGGCAGGCCGTTCCTGCGACAACATGGGCGCCATGGCGCGCAGCGAATCGCGCAGGGCGTCGTCCAGCTTCCACGGGGCGTTGAGGATCACCATGCCCGAGCCGTTGAGTCGCAGCGGCGAATCGTCCGGATGCACCATCAGCTCCGCGCGCAGCACGCGCCGCGCGCCGCAGTGCTGCAACCAGCGATGGAAGGGCTGCACCTGGCTGCGCAGCTTGATCGGATACCACACCGCATACACGCCGGTGGGCCAGCGTTCCAGCGCTGCCTTGAGCGCCTTCTCGATCACGCGATACTCGCTGTCCTGCGCTTCATAAGGCGGGTCGATCAGCACCAGGCCGCGTTTTTCCTTGGGCGGCAGCAGGGCCTTGAGTGCTTCATAGCCGTTGCGCTGATGCACGTGCACGCGGTGGTCGCGATGGAAAAGGTCGCGCAGGCGCGTGGCTTCCTCCGGATGCAGTTCGCATAGCTGGGCGCTGTCGATGTCGCGCATCGCGTTGGCGACTTGCAGCGGCGAGCCTGGGTAGAGCTTCAGGCCGTGATCGTTGCCCGGCAGGCGCAGGATGGCATCGAGCCAGCGGCGCAGCAGCGGCGGCAGCGCCTGGGCCTTGCCGTTGTTTGGAGACAGGTCCGGAAACAGCAGGCGCGAGATGCCGTCTTTGTATTCGCCCGTTTTGCCCGCCTCGGTGCTGTCCAGCGCATAGCAGCCGCTGCCGGCGTGCGTATCGATGAAGGCGAACGGGGTCGGCTTCGCCTGCATGGCTTCGATCAGCGCGAAAAGGACGCTGTGTTTGAGGACATCGGCGAAGTTGCCGGCGTGGTAGGCGTGGCGGTAGTTCATGGGGAGGAGGGGGCGCCGGGCGGAGGGACAGTATAGGGGGTGGTGGGGCGCGCCTTTACTCCCTCCCCGCCGGGGAGAGGGTTGGGGTGAGGGGCCAATCTAGACTCATCGTGAAACAGAGACGGTGCGTAGTTCTTGCTCGTCATCCCGGCGCACCCCACAAGAGGGGGCGAGGGCCGGAAGCGCTCTTCAACAGCCGGATGGCTGGTCATCCAGTAGCGGCGGTCTTTGATTGTCGCGATGCCGCGATCTGGTTCGCCTGCCGCGGGCTTCCGTGCCGCTGCCGCGGCCCGAGTTACTTTTCTTTGCTTGCCCAAAGAAAAGTAACCAAAAGAAACGGCACCCCGGATGACGCGCCTTCCGGGCCTTCGGCCCTCCAGGTGCGCGTGCGGGTTACGGGGTTTTTCGACAGGACATCCCTGTCCTGTCGAAAAACTGGCCGCATCCATGCGGCCACCCTTCGGGCTTTCCTCCACCCGCCCGCCGCGTCATACGGGGACTCCGGGAGCGAAGAGCCGGATCAAGAGCCGAACAACGCCAGGCGCTACTGGGCCGGGCAGGTCTTTTGTAGGAGCGCACTTGTGCGCGACCAACCGACGGAGCGGTACATCCGAGCGCCGCGGTCGCGCACAAGTGCGCTCCTACAAGGGATCGCGCTGGCCTGTGGATGGTGGATCAATCTTGCCGGTCGGCTCTTCTGTGGGAGCGCACCCTGTGCGCGACAAACCTACAGAGCGGTACACCCCTGCGTGGCTGTCGCGCACAGGGTGCGCTCCCACAGACAGGCGGGCGCGACAGGGAGCGGCGGCTAAAGTCGATGCGAGGCAGAAATCGGGAACCCGCTATTCGGTGCCATGGAGGACCCCAATCGCCCCCCAAACCCAACAAGACCCACCTCCAGAGTTGAGCCGCCACCCATCGCATCGCTATCCTCCACCCCATGCCTCGCCTTTTGCTCCGCCACCTCCGCCGCTGCCGCACCTTGCTGGTGCTGGTGATGTGCGCGTGGCTGGCGCTGTCCAGCGTGGCCTGGGCGATGCCGCGGCATGACGATTGCTGTCCGTCGACGGCGGCCATGGGCATGATGACCATGCAGCACGCGTCGCCGGATCACGCGCCGGCGCATCCCTCGAACGTGATGTCCGATAGCTGCTGCAGCCACGCTCCCGCGAGTGTGCCGCTGTCGATGGTGCCGCACGTACTGCATGTGCGGGCCGATGGTTCGCCGCGGCAGTCGCATCGCGAGGCTGCGCCGCAACCCGTCTACGAACCACCGCTGCGGCCACCGGTCGCCTGATTCTCCGTTGAAGGCAACGGGCCGGCACGCGTCGGCCGATTCGATGCGCCTGCATGCGGGCGCGCGGCACGGAGCAATGCAATGAACAAGCAGGAACCGCGCGGTTTTCAACTGCCGCGCCGGCGGTTTGTACAAGGTCTGGCGCTGGGCGGCGTCGCTGCCGGGCTGGGCCTTTGGCGCGGCAATGCGATGGCGCAGGTGGCAGCGCCGCGGGCGGAGTTGCGTGGCAACCATTTCGAACTGGATATCGATGAGCTGCCGGTGGACTTCACCGGCCGCAAGCGCATTGCCACGGTGGTGAACGGTCAGCTGCCGGCGCCACTGTTGCGCTGGCGGCAGGGCGAGACGGTGACGCTGCGCGTGCGCAATCGCCTGAAGGTCAGCAGTTCCATCCACTGGCATGGCATCGTGTTGCCGGCGGATATGGACGGCGTGCCGGGGCTGAGTTTCGACGGGATTCCCGCCGGGGGCGAGTACACCTATCGGTTCACGGTGAACCAGTCGGGTACGTACTGGTACCACAGCCATTCGCGCTTTCAGGAGCAGACGGGTCTGTACGGTCCGATCGTGGTCGAGCCACGCGAGGGCGAGCGCCATCGTGCAGACCGCGACTACGTGGTGATGCTCAACGACTGGACCGATCTCGATCCGGAAACGATTTACGCGAACCTCAAGAAGCAAAGCGACTACTACAACATCGGCAAGCGCACTCTGGGCGACTTCATCCACGACGCCAATGGCGCAGGCATCGCCAAGGCCCTGGACGAACGCCGCATGTGGAACCAGATGAGGATGGATCCCAGCGATCTGGCTGACGTTTCTTCCGTCGCCTATACGTATCTGACGAACGGTTGCACGCCGGCAGGCAACTGGACCGGTCTGTTCGATGCAGGCGAGAAAGTGCGGTTGCGTTTCATCAACGGTTCGTCGATGACGTTTTTCGACGTGCGCATACCCGGCTTGAGCATGACCGTGGTCGCTGCGGACGGTCAGGCCATCGAGCCGGTGAGCGTGGACGAATTTCGCGTCGGCACTGCCGAGACCTATGACGTGATCGTGCAGCCGTCGGCCGATCGTGCGTGGACGATTTTTGCGCAGAGCATGGACCGTACCGGCTATGCACGCGCCACGCTGGCACCGCGTGCAGGGATGACGACTGAAGTGCCTTCGCTCGACGCCCGTCCCTTGCTCGCCATGGGCGACATGATGGGCACGATGGATCACGGCGCGATGGGACACGACATGCCCGGCATGGACATGGGCGGCATGCCGGGGATGGCGATGTCGCATGGTCACGAGGGAGCCGCGCCGTTGAAGACGGGACCCGAGGTGGATGCGCGCGTGACCACACCACGCAGCAATCTCGACGACCCGGGCGTGGGCCTGCGCGACAACGGGCGCCGAGTGCTCACGTACGCTGATCTGCACGCCGTCGATGCGCCCATTGCTCCGCGGGTCGATCGCGAGATGACGCTGCGTCTGACCGGCAATATGGAGCGTTACCTGTGGTCGTTCGACGGCAAGCGCTATTCCGGTGCCGAGCCGTTGCGGTTGCACTACGGCGAGCAGGTGCGCATCGTGCTGGTGAACGACACGATGATGACGCACCCCATCCACCTGCATGGCATGTGGAGCGAAATCGAATCGCCGGACGGCAATTTCCAGGTGCGCAAGCACACGGTGATGGTGCAGCCGGCGCAGCGCATCGCCTATCGCGTGAATGCGGATGCCCTGGGCCGCTGGGCCTATCACTGCCATCTGCTGTACCACATGGAAGCGGGCATGTTCCGCGAAGTGGTGGTGGCATGAGCCGCGCATCCAGGCGATGGATCATGGCGTGCCTTGGCGCACTGCCGATGAGCCTGCTGGCGCAGAGCATGGACATGCAGGACATGCCGGGCATGGCCATGCCGATGCCTCAAGGCGGCGCGGCGCCATCACACGCGAACCAGCAAACACCGTCGCAGCATGACGACAGGCAGCACGGCAGCCATGACATGGCGAATATGGATGAGGCCAAGGTGTTGCCGGCCAACGGCCACATGGCGCCGCCGCCACCGCAATACGTGCTGCATGACATGTCGCCCTCGCAGATGAACGCGATGATGCAGATGGACGACAACGAATCGATCGGCATGCTGCTGGTCGACCGGCTCGAGCGCAGTCGCAGCACCTCCGGTGACTACGCGACCAACTGGGAAGCCGAAGGCTGGTATGGCAACCCCATCAACCGCCTGTGGCTGAAGACCGAAGGCGAGCGTGGCAGCGACGGCACGCAGGATGCTCGCATCGAAGCGCTCTGGAGTCATGCTTGGACCAGCTTCTGGGACGGGCAGCTGGGCGTGCGCCAGGATTTCGGCCAGGGTCCGAATCGCACATGGCTGGCGATGGGCGTGGAAGGCCTGGCGCCGTATTGGTTCGAAACGCAGGCCACGTTCTACGTGGGCGAACAGGGGCGTACCGCGCTGCGCGTGGAGACCAGCTACGACCTGCGCTTCACGCAGAAGCTGATCCTGACGCCAAAGCTGGAGGTCAATCTCTACGGCAAGGACGATCCGCAGCGCGGCATCTCATCCGGCCTTTCCGAAGTCGAGGCGGGTCTGCGTCTGCGCTATGAAGTCAGTCGCAAGTTTGCGCCGTATATCGGCGTGGATTGGGCGCGACGGTTCGGCGATATTCAAAGCGAGCCCGGCTTGCCACCCGTGCAAGCGCGCGAGACAACGTGGGTGGCAGGTGTGCGCTTGTGGTTTTGAAGGTGAGCAGCGGGATGCCGGCATTCGTCGGCATCCCGCGCCTCCCGTAATGATCGCAGGCCCGCAGCTTCAGTAGCCCACCGTGATCCGCTGCCGGCGCGCATCGTTCTTCTCGACGCGGTCCAACAACGCCACCGCATAGTCCGGCACGCTGATATGGCTCTTGCCGTTGGCGTCCACCAGCAACTGGTCGCTGCCGACGCGATACTTGCCGGTGCGCGGGCCGTCTTCAAGCAGCGCAGAGGGACTGATATACGTCCATTCCACCGCATTCTTGTCGTGACGAAAGACTTCCAGCGCCTTGATCTGGCCTTGGGCTTCGTCCTTCCATGCCGCGGGAAAGTGCGGGTCATCGATCACGCGCACGCCAGGCGAGGTTTCCAGCGACGCAGCGCCGCCCACCCATACCAGGCGCTTCACGCCCGCCTTGGGCAGGTAGTCGAGCACTGTCGCGGCGATGGCAGGCACCGCGTCGTTGGAGCCATCGCGACGGGCCGAGATGCTCACGACGAGAACGTCGGAACCACGTACCGCGTCCAGCCAGCTTTCCGGATCGGCGATATCACCGGTGACGACGTCGACGCGGTCGTCCCTGGCAGTCAGGCGCGACGGATCACGCACGATGGCGGTGACATCGGCACCGCGTGCAAGCGCTTCGTCGAGGATGGCGTGGCCGACATGGCCGGTAGCGCCGAACAAGGCGATCTTCATGGGTAGTGCTCTCCAGCGGGGATAGGGGAGTGCGGGGGACGATGACGGGGCTGCCGTGAAAAAACTGCCAGCGCCACCAACAAGGCCCAGCATGCGCCCGCGACAGATCCAGATAAACGCATCAAAGGAGAATTCACTGTAAAGTTTAAGTTGACAGTACGGAGGATGGCATGGCCGAGGTCAATCTCAATCGCTTGTCCGTGTTCACCGCGCTGGTGCGCGCGGGCTCATTCACCGCGGCAGCCGACGTGCTCGGCATGACCAAGGCCATGGTGAGCCAGCACATTGCGCGTCTGGAGAGCGAGCTGGGCGTAACGCTGTTGTCGCGCAGCACGCGGCGCATGACCTTGACCGAGGCCGGCAGCACGTTTCACGCCGCCTGTTTGAGCATTCTTGCCGAGGCCCAGGCCGCGATCGCCCAGGTCGGGCGCAGTCAGGAGCAACCCAGCGGCACGCTGAGGCTCACTGCCACCGGCGATTACGGCACGGCCGTGGTCGCGCCGGCGCTGGCGCAATTCCTGCGCGAGCATCCGTCGTTGCAGGCGGATCTGGTGCTCAACGATCACATGAGCGACCTGATCGCCGAGCGTTTCGACCTGGCCATCCGCATGGGCTGGTTGCGCGATTCCAATCTGCGTTCCACCCGCCTGAGCACGTTTCGCCAGTTGATGGTCGCTGCGCCTGAGTATCTCGCGCGCTGCGGGCAGCCGCGTGTGATCACCGATCTCGCATCGCACGACTGGGTCGCGCTCACCCTGCTGGCCACGCCGCTGCGATGGACGTTCACCGCGCCCGACGGCACACGACGCACCGTGCGCATGCGCCAGCGCGTGCAAGCGAACAATGTGACGACCGCACATGCGCTGGTATGCCATGGTGCGGGCGTCAGCGTGCTGCCGGATTATCTGGTCACGGAAGATATCCGCCAGGGCCGGCTGGTCGTGCTGATGGCGCAATACAGCTTGCCGGTGTGTGGCATCTACGCGGTGTATCCCGGACGCCAGCCGCCGGCTAAGGTGCGCGCCTTCATCGACCACCTGCGCGCGACGCTCGCTGCTTCGGGCTGATGGGCTCAGACCTGGAACATGTAGAACAGATAGGCCACGAACAGGATCAGGTGCACGGCGCCTTGCAGCACGTTGGTGTGACCGCTGGAAAACGTCACCAGGCTCACCGTCAGCGTGAGCAGGAACAACACCAGGTCGGTGTGCTGCAGGCCAAGCTCGATGGGATGCGCGGTGAGCTGGCTGATGACGAGGATGGCCGGAATGGTGAGGCCGATGGTCGACAGTACCGAGCCCAGGAAGATGTTTACCGAGCGCTGCATATGGTTGCCGCGCGCGGCACGCACGGCGCCGATGCCTTCCGGCGTGGCGACCAGCACGGCCATTACCAGTCCGGCCAGCGCCGCCGGTTTGCCCAGCGTTTCCACGACGTAATCGATCGGGTGGGCGAGCTTTTCCGCCAGATACACCACGGGAACCATATAGGCCAGCAAGAGCAGCGCGTGAAAGGTGGTGCGTGTCGCGCCTCCTTGCATCTCAGAAGGGCTTTCGTCGTCGTCCTCCACGGCCGCGAAATAGGCACGGTGGCGACGGGTCTGCAGGCCGATGAACGCGATGTACAACCCGGCGCAGATCACCGCGAGGAAGACCTCTTGTGCCAAGGTGAGCGTCTTGTGCGGGTCGATGGTGTAGTTGGGCATCACCAGCGCCAGGATGCCCAATGGAATGACGACGGCCAGGTAGGCGTTCGCGCCCTGCAGGTTGTACTGCTGCTCGCGATGCCGCCAGCCACCGACCAGCAGCGACAGGCCGACCATGCCGTTGAGCACGATCATGGTGACGGCGAACAAGGTGTCGCGCGCGAGCGTGGGGTTGTTCGCCCCGTGCAGCATGATGGCGGTGATGCTGATCACTTCGATGGTGGTGATCGACAGCGTCAGCACCAAGGTGCCATAGGGTTCGCCCAGCTGTTCGCCCAGGTGTTCCGCGTGTCGCACCACGGCCAGGGCGGAACCCAGGATCACGGTGAACAGCCATCCAAAAATGACGGCGAGCCACAGCGGATGATCGAGCCCGTCCAGCAGTCGCGGACCAAAGAGCAGGAAGGCGAGGGCGGTGGCCGCACTGATGGCCAGGAACCACTCGCGCCGTACGATTCTAGGGAATCTGACCCGCGTCATCGCAAGCACCTCCCCGCAGCCGTGATCGACGCTGGGCGTCGTGCACGTTCACCCGGTGGCGTAAGTCACCGTAGCGACGGCGGCCTATTCAACCACATTGTGGCTTTCGGCCGTGCCCAGCAGTTCCGGCTGGGTGGTCGCCGTCTGTTTGCGCGTCAACAGCGGGTGAACGAATACGGCAGCCAGGATCACCGCGACGCCGACATAGAACCAGCCATCCAGTTGGCGTTGTTCACCCAGCAGAAGGATCGCCAATACGATGGCGTAGACCGGCTCCAGGTTGGTCACCATCTGCGTGCCGAAAGCGCTCATATGGCGCAAGGCCACCAGTGCCAGGGCGAACGGCAGCAACGTGCAGCCGAACGAGAGCACGGTGAGCAGGGTGGCGTCGTGCAGGCTGGGCCATACAAACGCAGGCCCGGAGTGCGGTAGCAGCGGAGCCAGCAACGTAAGGAATAACGTGCCGGTGCCCAGCTCGATGCAGGTAACGGTGAGCGGGTCGCCGTGTTCCACCATGCGTTTGTTGAAGGCGCTGAACAGCGCCACCAGCAGTGCGGAGAGTGCGCCCACGACGATGCCCATGCGCATGCCCATCGGCACGCCGCCCACGACCATCGCCACGCCGGGGACCACGGCGACGCCGATCAACAGCTCACGCGGGTCGAACTTGCGGCGGGCGATCCAGGGTTCCACCAGCGAAAGAAAGACCGGCCCCAGCGCGATGCAGGTGGCGCCGACCGAGGCATTGGCAAGCTTGATGGCGGCGTAGAAGGTCAGCCAGTGCAGAGACACCAGCACGCCGATACCGGCATAAGCCCAGCGCAGTCTCGCCGGCATGGCCATCAAGCCACGCCATACCCGTGGCACCAGCAACAGTGCGCCCGACACCAGCAGCATGCGCCACCACACCAGTTGCATGGCCGGCAGGGTGATCAGCTTGCCCAGGATGGCGGTGAAGCCCCAGAGCAGCACGCAGAAATGGATCTGCCAGCGGGCCTTGTTGACCGGTTGCATGCACGAATGTCGACGAAGAGGGAGTCCGGCATTCTAGCCTTGCGGCGCGATCATTGGTGCGTGGCGGCGGCCTTGGCCTTGTCCGGCAGCGGTGCGGTGCGCGCCTTGGATGCGCCGCGCATCTGCTCGAGCACGGTGGCGCAGGTATTGTCCTGCTCGCCCTTGCTGGTGGCGACCAGCGGCAGCAGCGCGGCGACCGGTGCGGCGAACACGGCCAGCGCCACGGCGCCGCCGCCACGCAGGATCAGCGGCCCCGGCTGCACGCCGACATCGGGATCCTTGAGCGTGCCCTTCACGTAAAGGGGCGAGCGCAGGGAGAGGATGCGCACGCCCTTCGATTCGGGCCGCACGTCGAGGTCGAGCTTTTCGTTGGCGAAGTTGACCGTGCCATTCACGCGGATGGTGGCGTCTTCCGTGTCGAACACGAACAGCTGGGTCTGGTACAAGCCGTTGGTGGCCGACAGATCCGATGCCGCGCAATTGATCTTCACCGTCTTGTCGCCGAACAGCTTGACGATCACGATGTTCGCCACATTGAGGCCGGCCGTTTCCAGCAACGCCTTGCTGATGGCGCCGTCGTTCATCAGCAGCTTCAGCTCGCCGGTGGAGGTGCCCATCAGTTCGCTCACCGAGTTGCCGCGCGCATTGAGCGCCGCGTCGCCATTGATCTCGCCAAAGCTGGTCTGCATCGGCGCGAACTTGGGGAACAGTTCCTTGAGCTTGAGGTGCCGCGCCTTGAGCTTGATGTCGCCCTTCATCGGGCTGGTGCTGCCGTCGAGGCGCAGGTTGCTGTCGATCTTGCCGCTGGCGAAATCGAAGCTCAGTGGACTGAGCGTCAGCACGCCGTTAGTCATCACGATGTGGGTCTGCAGCGCATCGATCGGCAGCGCCGTATCGCGCACGATCTTGGCCGCGCTGAACGTGACATCCGCATCCATCGCGCGCCAACGATCGGTGCGGAACGGCTCGACGGGCAACACCTTGTCGCTAGGTTGCGGTGTGGCGTCGCCGCGTTGATCTTTCTCTGCGTTGGAGTCCGCGCCGATCAAAGGAGCAAGGTCAGAGAAGCGCAGCAGCTGCGACTTCACCGTGCCGGTCAATGTCGGACGTGCACTGCCGGTGTCGAAGGCGAGATCGCCGGCCAGATCGCTGCCGCCCACCCGCCCGCGGAAATGATCGTAGGAGAAATGACTGGCGCCCTTTTTCAGGGTCGCGCGCAGATGGCCTTCGGTCGCATACGGCGGCGTGTCGGGCAGGGTGACGCCAATCAGCGGATACAGCTTGGCCATGCTGCTGCCGGAGAACCACAGGCGGATATTGAGCGCGGCCAGGTGCAGCGGGTCGGTGAGCGTGCCCACCATGGCGATATGCGTATCTCCCACATGCATGTCGGCCTGCAGCGGGAACGGCTGGTCGGTCTCCTGCAGCGCGAGCACGCCGCCGGTCTTGCCGTTGCCGTCGACCGCGGCGCCCTGGTATTTGCCCTGGGCCTGGAACGCAAACTGGTAGGTGGCGCTGGTGTGGCCCGGTTGGTTTTCCTGTGTGCCCGCATCCTTCTCAAGCGTGGTCTTCGCATTGGCGCCGACGGTCTTGCTGGCCTGCTCGCGTGCATCGGCCGATTGCTGCGAGACGATGTCGCCATAGGGGATGGCGCGCTGCAAGGCCTCCATGGTGATCTGCAGATCGGCCTTGTTGATCGCATCGTTCAGCATGATATGACCGCGGTCAAAACCGATCGCATGCAGATCGAGTTTCCATGCCGAGGGCGTGGTGTTGTTGGTGAACGCAAACTCCCAGTTCGCCTGCCCTTGCGCATTGCGCTCCAGGTCGATGGCGGGCTGGGTGAGATAGAGCACCGGGATTTCCACCCGATGCACGATCAGCGGCAGCGGCGAAATGCGGAAGCGCAAGGCATCGAGCTGTGCAAAATGCGGTTGCTCGGTCCAGTCGGGATTGCCGATGCTGATGTTCTGCGCGATGAACTCCGGCCACGGCACCCAGCCTTCGATGCCGCTGGCGCGCTCTTCGCGTCGCCAGCGCACGCTCAGATCGCCATTGATGGCGAACGGCCGCCCCAAGGTTTCGCTGGCACGCGCATTGATGGTGGGCTTGAGACGATTCCAGTCGAACGTGGCGATCACGATCAACAACACCACGATCAGCGCCAGGCAGACGCCGATGATCCATGCCACTATTTTCCAACCCCGCCGCATGCCTTGCTCCCGTGAGGGTCTGCGGCCATCCTGCCGGTGCGAGGGGTGAAGAGCGCGTCGTCTTTGGGTATAGGGCCGCGGCAATGTTCACGCAGCATGGCGCTGAACGCTGCCGACGCGCGGGATCAGAAACGTCGACTAACAGGGGAAAGGCATGCGCATGTTGGAACGAGCAGTGCTGTTGGCAGCGCTTGTGGTGGTAGCAGCCGGATGTTCGAAGAAGCAGGAAGTGGCACCGTTACCTGTGCCAGGCGAAACGGCCAGCGGTGGGGCCAAGCTTGCGTATGAGCACCACCTGCGCATCACCTTGCCTGAAGCAGAGATTCCAGCGCGCATGGCCGCCGTGCGAAAGGCGTGTGAGTCGGCACAGTTTGGCGCATGCAATGTGTTGCGCATCGAGCAGGGCGAAAACAGCGCGATGTTGACGCTGCGCGTGGTGCCGTCCGGCGTGGAGCCGCTGACCGGCATGGCCAGCAAGGATGGGACGGTGGCGTGGCGGCAAACCCGCGCTGAAGACCTGGCGGACGCGGTGAATGACAACGAGCAGAAGCTGCAGCAGCTGGAAGCTTATTCAGCGCAGATGGAACAGCTGGCGCAACGCAAGGACCTGGCCACCAGCGACCTCATTGCGCTGGGCCATGAACGCGCTCAGATCCAGGTGCAGCGCGAAAGCCTTCAGAACACGGCCGCGCAACAACAGCGGCGTCTCGACACCAATCTGCTACAGCTGGATTTCGCCGATAAGAGTCGCGGCCACCGGCTTGGTGTGTCGCTCGGCGAATGGATGGACCAACTATACGACGGCATTCGCGACGCCTTGTCGATGCTTGCCTATGGCATCCCGTTCCTGTTGCTGGCGTTCCCGCTGGCGTTGGGATGGCGCTGGATCTGGCGCCGCGTAACGCGCAAGTCCCGCCTGCGCGAAGCGCCCCCGTAGTAGCTGAAACCAGGACGTTGCCGCCAGGGAGCGGCAACGTCTGACTTGATCAGTGCGCCGGCTTGGCGTCGCGCACGGGAATGCTCACGCTGCACAGGTCCACCTTGTGCACCGGCAATCGATAGAAGTCGTCCAGGCGATTGCGCTTGGCATCCACCAAAGCCGCGAAGGTGGCGCTGTCGGTGCGCAGCACTTCCACGTGGGGGCGCTGGTCAGCGGGAAGATCGGCGGCGAGGCGCACGGAGGGGATCGCCACGCGTTGTTCGGCCTTTTCATAGAAGCCCAGCGGGCCGGTACCGCGCGGCAGGCCCGAGAGGTATTCCACGCCTTGCAGCACGCGGCCGACTACGGCGATGTTGCGATCGAGTGCGCGCGGCGACTGGCCGATCACGGCATAAAGCTCGCTGCCGCTGCCGGTTTCAGGATCGATGTCGCGGCCCACGCCCACCATGCCGTAGCAATGGGTCAGCCACTCTTGCTGGCTGGCCTTGTCGCGCGCTACCGGGAACCCTTCGGAGAAGCCGACTTCCGCTGCGTAGAAATCGCCGTCCTTCAACGCGGTAAACGGGAGCTTGGCGTCGTAAGGGCGGGTGTATTCCGGCGGCAGCCGGTCCTTGGCCGAGCCCAGGGATTTGAGCTTGCTCTTGTCGCCCTCATCGTCACTGGCCGGGTCGCCCCACTGGGTGACGAAGTTGTCGTGCACCCGCACGATGGCGAGGCCGTCGTAATAGTGCTCGTGCGCCATGGTGCGGATATTGGCCACATGCAGCGGCGCAAAATCGGGAGCCAGCTCGATCAGCACGCGCCCCTGCGGCAGTTGCATGACCAGCAGGTTCTGCGGGTCGGGCGTGCGCCACTCCTGCGCCTGCGACTTGGCCAGCAGTTCCTTCGGCGAGGGCGTATGGGCAGGCTTCGCTTCGTCGGCCGCCACGGTGGCGGACAGCGAGACAGCGAGCGCAAGGGCAAGGCATTGGCGCAGCAGCATGGAATCCCCCTCGTCGGAAAGCCAGCAAGGTAGCAGAGCTGTCCTGGCGCCTCCATGCCCATCCCTGTGGGAGCGCACCCTGTGCGCGACGGCCTTACCAGTGCCTGCGCACGTTCCGCCGCCCCGCGCAAGCCGCGAAACCAGCGCGCAGGTTCTCTACAATGCCGCCCCTTTGCCCGCCGCAGCACGCTCCCATGGACATCGTCGTCAACGAAGAACTCAAGGCCTATATCGACCCGCTCACCCCGGACGAATACGAGGCGCTGGAACGCAGCCTGCTCGCGGAGGGTTGCCGCGACTCGCTGGTGCTATGGGGCGATGTCCTGGTCGACGGCCACAACCGCTACGGCATCTGCCGCAAGCACGACCTGCCGTTCAACACGGTGCAGAACACGCGCTTCCAGTCGATGGAAGACGTGCACCTGTGGATGATCGAGCAGCACCTTGGACGTCGCAGCGTGTCCGATTTCCAGCGCGGCGTGCTGGCACTGCGCAAGCGCGAGATCCTGCAGGAGCGTCGCACGCGCACCAAGCCGGCGGAGCAGGAAACCGCACCGGCTGCCGACGAGGTGCCGCCGTCCCCGGCGGCCGACGTGGCCGAATCGCCCGCCAAGTCCGAGCCGCTGCCCAGCCGCCAGGCCATCGCGCGCGAGGCGAGGCTGAGCAACAACCAGGTGGTGATGATCGAAAAGATCCAGAAGCAGGCTGCACCGGAAGTGGTGGCGGCGGTGAAATCCGGCGTGTTGTCGATCAATGCGGCCGCGGCCGTGGCGACCTTGCCGGAGGACGAGCAGCGCGCCGCTGCCAGCGCCGGCGACGACGAACTCAAGCAGGCGGCCAAGCGCGTGCGCGAGGCCAAGCGCAAGCCCAAGCCGGTGGTGGAAGCAGGCGAGGGCGAGGATTTGCCGACCCTGCAGCGTCGCGTTGCCGAGCTCAAGGCCGAAGTGGCGGAGCTCAAGGCCGACAACGAAGCGCTGCGCGAACAGCTCGCCCGATGGGAACGTTCCGCCAGCGAGTGACGTTTTTGCGGACCCCGTTCGCAATGAATACGTATGCAGCCGCTGGTTGCTGCACTGCGATGCTTTCTAGGATGCGACGCACTGCCGCCCGAAAGGCGGTTGCGCGAGGGGAGTGCGCGCGACCGCGCTGAAGTTGCGAACGACAGTGGTGTTCGCTAGGCCGCCAGCCGTGGCAGGGAGTGCCCCATGGCGTTGCTGCTGTTCGACCTGATCGTCAACGAAGCAGGATGGAGGCTCACCCATGAAGTGCTCGAAAATCCTCGCCGCGCTGCTGGCCTGCGCGGCGCTCGCCGGCGTGCCCGCTGCAACGACCCACGCGGCTATCAACAGCATGAGTCTTGGCGCCAGTTACAACGCGCAAAAGACCAGCATCACCTTTCGCGTCTACTCGTCCAGCGCCACGCGCATCGTGTTGTACCTGTATGCGAGCGGCTATGGCGCGCAGGAATCGGCTACTTACACACTAAGCTCCGTCGGCAGCGGCGTATGGGCGGTGACGGTGCCGGTGTCGTCGATCCAGGCGGCGGGCATCACCGGTTCGGTGTACTACGGATACCGCGCCTGGGGACCGAACTGGCCGTATAGCAGCAGTTGGGGCAAGGGCTCGCAGGTGGGCTTCGTTTCCGATGTCGACGCCAGTGGCAATCGTTTCAATCCCAACAAGCTGCTGCTCGATCCCTATGCACAGGAAGTGAGCCAGGATCCGCTCAACCCGTCGAACCAGAACGGCAACGTGTTCGCCTCTGGCGCCAGCTATCGCACGACGGACAGCGGCATCTACGCGCCCAAGGGCGTTGTATTGGCGCCGAGCACGCAAGGCACCGGCACCAAGCCCACGCGTGCGCAGAAGGACGACGTGATCTACGAAGTGCACGTGCGCGGCTTCACCGAACAGGACACGTCGATTCCCGCGCAGTATCGCGGCACCTATTACGGGGCGGGGCTGAAGGCGAGTTATCTGGCCAGCCTCGGCGTCACCGCGGTGGAATTCCTGCCCGTGCAGGAAACGCAGAACGACGCCAACGATGTGGTGCCCAACTCGGATGCCAACCAGAACTACTGGGGCTACATGACCGAGAACTATTTTTCGCCGGACCGACGCTACGCCTATAACAAGGCGCCCGGCGGCCCCACGGCGGAATTTCAGGCGATGGTGCAGGCCTTCCACAATGCCGGCATCAAGGTGTACATGGACGTGGTCTACAACCATACGGCCGAGGGCGGCACGTGGACCAGCAACGACCCGACCACGGCAACGATCGAATCGTGGCGTGGCCTGGATAACGCCACTTATTACGAGCTGACCTCCGGCAACCAATATTTCTACGACAACACCGGCATTGGCGCCAACTACAACACGTACAACACGGTGGCGCAGAACCTGATCGTGGATTCGCTGGCTTATTGGGCGAACACCATGGGCGTGGACGGCTTCCGCTTCGATCTTGCTTCCGTGCTGGGCAATAGTTGCCTCAACGGTGCGTACACCTCGGCGGCGCCCAATTGCCCGAGCGGCGGATACAACTTCGATGCAGCCGATTCCAATGTGGCGATCAACCGTATCCTGCGCGAATTCAGCGTGCGCCCGGCCACGGGTGGCAGCGGCCTGGACCTGTTTGCCGAGCCTTGGGCGATCGGTGGCAATTCGTATCAGCTAGGCGGCTTTCCGCAAGGATGGTCCGAGTGGAACGGCGTGTTCCGCGACAGCCTGCGCCAGGCGCAGAACGAACTGGGCAGCATGACCATCCATATCACGCAGGATGCGACCGACTTCTCCGGTTCGTCCAACCTGTTCCAGGCCAATGGACGTTCGCCGTGGAACTCGGTGAACTTTATCGACGTGCATGACGGCATGACGCTGAAGGACGTCTATTCGTGCAACGGCGCGAGCAACAGCCAGGCATGGCCTTACGGCCCATCCGACGGTGGCACCAGCACGAACTACAGCTGGGACCAGGGCATGTCGGCCGGCACCGGTACGGCGCTGGACCAGCGTCGTGCCGCGCGCACCGGTATGGCGTTCGAAATGCTCTCGGCGGGCACGCCGCTGATGCAGGGTGGCGATGAATACCTGCGCACGCTCCAGTGCAACAACAACGCCTACAACCTGGACTCCAGCGCGAACTGGCTCACCAACAGCTGGACCACGGATCAGAGCAATTTCTACACGTTTGCACAGCGCCTGATCGCGTTCCGCAAGGCGCATCCGGCCCTGCGCCCGGCCAGCTGGTATTCCGCCAGCCAGGTGGTCTGGTACCAGTCCAGCGGTGCGACGGCAGACACCAACTATTGGAACAACACCAGCAACTACGCGCTTGCATACACCATCAATGGTCCGGCGCTGGGCGACAGCAACTCCATGTATATCGCCTACAACGGCTGGTCGGGCAGCGTCACCTTCACGCTGCCAGCGCCGCCCTCGGGCACGCAGTGGTATCGCGTCACCGACACCTGCAACTGGAACGATGGCGCCAATACCTTCGTATCACCCGGCAACGAAGCCTTGATTGGTGGCGCCGGAACAACCTACGGGCAGTGCGGGCAGTCCTTGCTGTTGTTGATCTCCAAGTAGTTCGCAAGCTTGCCTCCGCACGACCCACGCAGGTCGTGCGGAGGCGCGCGAGGCTGACATGGTTGTCACGCCGCCGACGCGATACTCGCTGGACCCGTCATGCCGTCTCTGGCGCGGGCCTTCCATCGAAGAGGTCGAGTTATGGCGCGTACGAAAGTGGCTGATGTCATCACCGAAACCCTGCACGTCGCCGGCGTGCGACGCATCTACGGCGTGGTGGGCGACAGTCTCAACGGCATCACGGAATCCTTGCGACAGCGCGGCGACATCGACTGGATCCATATGCGCCACGAGGAGGCCGCGGCTTTCGCCGCCGGCGCCGAGGCGCATCTGACGGGAGATCTTGCGGTTTGCGCAGGTAGCTGCGGCCCCGGCAATCTGCATTTGATCAATGGCCTGTTCGACTGCCATCGCTCGCGCGTGCCGGTGCTGGCGATTGCGGCGCAGATTCCCAGCGCGGAAATCGGCCGCGGCTATTTCCAGGAGACTCATCCGGAATCGCTGTTTCGCGAGTGCAGCCACTACTGCGAATTGGTATCCACGCCCGAGCAATTGCCCGCCGTGCTGGAAAGCGCGATGCGCGCGGCCATCGGCAAGCGCGGCGTGGCGGTGGTTGTCATTCCCGGCGACGTGGCCTTGCTTGAACTGGATGCCAAACCGTCGGCCGGTTCATCCATCGCGCTGCGTCCGCCCGTGGTGCGTCCGGCGCAACAAGATATCGATGCACTGGCGCAACTGCTCAACAGCGGCAAGGACATCACCTTGCTGTGCGGTCGCGGCTGCGCAGGCGCGCATGACGCCGTGGTAAAGCTGGCAGAGACCCTGCAGGCACCCATCGTGCACGCGTTTGGCGGCAAGGAATACCTGGAATACGACAACCCGTACGACGTGGGCATGACCGGCCTGATCGGATTCAGTTCCGGCTATTACGCCATGTTGAACTGCGACACCTTGCTGATGCTGGGCACGGGATTCCCGTATCGGCAGTTCTATCCCACCGACGCGAAGATTGCACAGGTGGATCTTCGCCCGGACAGTCTTGGTCAGCACGCGCGCCTGGACCTGGGCATGGTGGGCGATGTGGCGGCCACCATCGAGGCCTTGCTGCCGCAACTGAAGGCGAAGCAGGACAAGGCCCATCTCAACGCTAGCGTGTCGCACTATCGCAAGGCGCGCGAGGGGTTGGACGAACTGGCCACGGGCAAGCCCGGCCGCAAGCCGATCCATCCCCAATACCTCGCCAAGCTGCTGAGCGAGGCGGCGACGGACGATGCGGTATTCACCTTCGACGTAGGCACGCCATCGATCTGGGCGGCGCGCTATTTGAAGATGAATGGGCGACGTCGCCTGATTGGTTCGCTGGTGCACGGGTCGATGGCCAACGCGATGCCGCAGGCCATTGGCGCGCAGGCGGCCTATCCGGGCAGGCAGGTGATCAGCCTTTCCGGCGACGGTGGCTTCTCCATGCTGATGGGCGACTTTCTCACTCTCGTGCAGCAGAAGCTGCCGGTGAAAATCGTGGTGTTCAACAACCACACGCTGGGCTTCGTGGCGCTGGAGATGAAGGCAGGCGGTTATCTGGAAACCGGCACGTCGCTGGTCAATCCCGACTTTGCCGCGATGGCTCGTGCCGTCGGCGTGCATGGCATACGCGTGGAAGATCCCGGCGATCTGCCCGCCGCGATCAAGGATATCCTCGCGCACGACGGCCCCGCCTTGCTCGATGTGGTGACCAATACGCAGGAGCTAGCCATGCCGCCCAGCATCAAGCTGGAACAGGCCAAGGGCTTTGGCTTGTGGGCGCTGCGCACGGTCATCAACGGACGGGGCGACGAATTGATTGAACTGGCCAAGACCAATCTGTTCCGCTGAGCGGACTCAGCGCCCCTGGTAGCCGCGGTCGCGCCGCACGCGATACAACTGGCTGTCTGCGCTGGCCAGCGCGGCATCCAGCGGCATGCCGCCGATGCGTATGGCGTAGCCCATGGTGAAGCGGTTGGGCGCGCTGGCGCGCGCCGCTTCCAGTCGCCGCACGATGGCCAGCGTTTCCTGCTCGCCGGCGTGCGGCAGCAACACCAGGAATTCATCGCCGCCGGAGCGGATCACGATATCGTCGGGACGCACGTGCATGGTGAGGAAGTGGCCCATGGCCACCAGCACTTCGTCGCCGCGCTGGTGGCCATGCGTATCGTTGACCGACTTGAACCCTTCCAGATCGATCACGATGCAGCCCCAGCGATCGTTGTGTCCAAGCTGCTCGGAAACCTGGCCAAGGTAGCGTCGGTTGAACAAGCCAGTGAGTGAATCGCGCACGCTCCATTCGCGCAGCTGGCTTTCATGGCGCATGCGTTCGGTCACGTCCAGCGCGTGGCCGAGCACATAGGGTTCCTCGTCCTCGGTATCCAGCGAATTGTGGAACTGCCAGACCAGGTTGCGACCGTCCTTGGCCTTGATCTGCAACAGGCCGTGCGCAACGCCTTCGCCGGTGACGCGGCGCAGGTACGCATCGAAACTGCCGTGCAGCGAAGGATCGATCAGCTCCTTGAACGGACGTCCCAACAGTTCGCCGATCGAATAGCCCAGCGACTGCGCCGCCGCCGGATTCACCGAAAGAATGGTGCCGTGGAGGTCATGCGTGCAGATCAGGCCCAGGCTTTCCTCGAACAGTTTGCGGAAGCGGCGTTCGCTGCGCTGAACCGATTCCACCGCCTGCTTGCGCGCCGTGATGTCCTGGATCGCGCCAATGAGCAGGCACGGCCTGCCATGCTCGAACTCGACCGCGCCGGCGGCGCGAACCCAGATGTGGCGTCCCTTCGCGGTGATCATCGGCAGTTCGAGATCCCAGCCCTTGCCGTCTTCGGCGCCCCTGGCCACGGCCTGCTGAATTTGCTCGCGCGCTTCGGGAGCGTAGTAGTGGATCGCTTCGCCAAGCGTGGGGATATGGCCTGCCGGCAGATCATGGATGGCGCAGGTCTGATCCGACCAGGTGAGTTGATGGGTCGCCAGATCCAGCTGCCAGCCGCCCACGCCGGCGACGCGTCCCGATCGATCGAGGAAGGCCTCGCTTTCATGCAGGCGACGCTCCATGCGCTTGCGCTCGGAAACATCGACCAGCGTCCCGTAGATCCATAGCGCTTTGCCCTCGTCGGTGCGGCTGATCACACGGCCGCGCAGCAGGCCCCACAACCAGTGGCCATCCTTATGGCGCAGACGTGCTTCGCTCTCGAACAGCGAGCGCTCGCCCCGCAGATGTTCCTGCAGGCACTGGTCCATTTGCGGCAAGTCGTCGGGATGGGTGAGGCGGCGTTGCGCGCCCTGGATGATGCCGCCTTCGTCCGCCCGCACATCGCGCCATACGCTGGAGGAGAGCAGGTCCAGATCTTCCAGCGCATAACCGAGAATGCTGGCCCACTGTTCGTTGAAGCGCATCTCGCCGGTCTGCACGTTCCATTCCCAGGTGCCCGCCTGCGAGGCATCGAGGATGGCTGCCAGGCGCGTGCGGTCTTCCATCAACAGGCGATGCAGCAAGGCCTCGCGGTGCAGGGACTCGCTGTGTTCGAGCGCGGCCTTGCGTTGTTCCAGGGCCTCGGCAGCGGCGATCGCCAGCTCCTGCAGGATGGCCGCGTGCTCGCTGGACAAACGTCGCGGCTGGCGATCGATCACGCACAGCGCACCCATGCGCAGGCCATCATTGAGCGTGATCGGCGCGCCGGCATAGAAACGGATATGCGGGTCGCCAGTGACCAGGGGATTGTCGGCGAAGCGCGGATCTTCGGTCGCATCGGGCACGACGAATGGCTGATCGCCAAGTATGGTGTACGAACAGAAGGCCACGGCACGCGAGGTTTCGCGGGTGCCCTCCAGGCCCACGTTGGACTTGAACCACTGCCGCTGATCGTCCACCAGGGTCATCAGCGCGATAGGGGCGCCGGTGAGCAGGGAGGCGGCCTTGGTCAGGGCATCGAACAGGGGCTCCGCTTCCGTGTCGAGTACGCCCAGCGAAAGCAGGCGCTCGAGCCGTCGTCCTTCGTCGGTGGATAGCGGAGCCGACACGGCCATAAAACCCCCGGGCATTCGTGTGCGCCAGACTATCCGCCGGTATTTG
Source organism: Dyella sp. 01N448 (assembly GCF_056399225.1). Lineage (NCBI taxonomy): Bacteria > Pseudomonadati > Pseudomonadota > Gammaproteobacteria > Lysobacterales > Rhodanobacteraceae > Dyella > Dyella sp. 01N448. The sequence goes on from NZ_JBFTQX010000003.1 coordinate 566,318, forward strand.
TGAGCACGCTGTGGTTGCGGTCACAGGGCGTGCCGCGGGCGGTGCTTCAGCTGCGATGAAAGCAGCCCCCGCGCCGGGCGCAGGGGCTGCGGGGTGCATCAGCTCTTGAAGAACTCGAGCAGGTCCTTGTTGATCACGTCATGATGGATGGTGAATGCGCCATGCGGGTAGCCCGGATAAATCTTCAGCGTGGCGTTCTTGAGCAGCTTGGCCGACAGCAGGGCCGCGTCCTTGTACGGCACGACTTGATCGTCGTCGCCGTGCAAGACCAGGGCGGGCTTGTCGATTTTCTTGAGGTCTTCGGTGAAATCGGTTTCGGAGAAGGCCTTGATGCAGTCGTAGTGGGCCTTGGTGCCGCCCATCATGCCCTGGCGCCACCAGTTGTCGATGGTGCCCTGCACGGGCTTGGCGCCCGGACGGTTGAAACCGTAGAACGGCCCTGAGGCGACATCCACGTAGAACTGCGCGCGGTTGGCCGCGAGTGCCTCGCGAAAACCGTCGAACACTTCCAGCGGCAAGCCATCGGGGTTGTCCTTGGTCTTGAGCATGAGCGGCGGCACGGCGCTGATCAGCACGATCTTGGCCGTGCGCTTGAGGCCGTGATTGGCCACGTAATGAACGACTTCGCCACCGCCAGTGGAGTGACCCACGTGGATGGCGTCGTGCAGATCGAGTTTCTCGGTGAGCGCGGCCAGGTCGGCCGCGTAGTGGTCCATGTCGTTGCCGTCTTCGGTCTGCGTGGATCGACCATGGCCGCGACGGTCATGCGCGATGACGCGATAGCCATGACTGAGGAAGAACAACATCTGTGCATCCCAGTCGTCTGCCGACAGCGGCCAGCCATGGCTGAAAACGATGGGCTGGCCCTTGCCCCAATCCTTGTAATAAATCTCGACGCCGTCTTTGGTGGTGATCGTACTGCTGCCCATGTGCTTGCACCTGTTGGTTGAGTTGCGCGTGACTTAAGACCTGGCGTCGACGACGCCAGTTGAGGAGTGGAGCGATAAGCGGTGATGGCGAATGCAGCCGCGCACGACGACGTGGAAACGTGACCGTTTCCCGTACTCGTTGACCCCTGTGGCTGGCGTGGCATCCGAACCGGGCGCGGGGAGCCGCCAATGCCGGGCAGGTGATTGGCTGGGGATCCCAGCGTTGCGTCACAGCGCCGGTCGCACGACACGCCGAAAAAGAGTCCACTTTTGCGAGTGAAGTGGACGTCAAGCGGGTGGCTCGTCGTTGCCAGTCGCAAGGCTCGCCGCGAGCGCTGCGAAATGGACGAGAAAGGGACCGGTGCAACCGTAGCCACTTTCGACCGAGGGCCCAAGATCGTGCGTTACTCCAAAGAGCAATGGGCAACGATGTTTGCCGCGCTGGATGAGGAACTCAACGGATTGGCAAGGCGCGATGCGCCGGAAGAGGACTTGTGGGCAGCATTCGAGCAGCTGGTCCAGGTGCCGTCATCATCGATCGATCGCGGGGATAGCCGATGGTGGTGGGAGCAGGTCTACGCCGCGATGGAACGTCACGGACTGACCGAACTCAGCCGGCAGGCCTCCGCCGCGGGCTGAAGCCCTCGACGATGCAGCGACGGATGGGCGATGCCGCGCGTGCAGGCATCGGGTGCGGCCTTCAGGTGCGGGTGCTGGCGCTGGTCGAGCCCCGGGATATCCCCGGGGCTAGCTGTCGGTGCGGATCTCGCTGATGGGATCGTTCGAGCGTGCGACGGCAAGCGACGCGGTGCGCAAGCGAGTGACTCAACCGGCCGGCTGTGCCGTGGTGGCCACCGGAGCCGCGCTGGCGACAGCGGCGTTGGTATAGGTCGGGGCGGCGATCATCGCACCCAGGGTCAACACGCAGACCAGCATGCAGGCGGCGAACAGGCTGTGCAGCATCAGGTTTTCGAATTTCATGGTCGTTCTCCTTCACGGGGGTTGTCGGGTGGCTCTTACTGGGCCTTTCACTGGATATATGGCAAGCCCCGTGCCAACCTCGCACATCGCTGGCATCCCGCATTCCCAAGCCATTTGTGCGCATCGCTACGTTGGATCGTCAGTGTCCGCGGACGGTGTCCGGACAAGCACGGCGGACTGCGGACACGTACAGCGGACGCGCAAGACGTGCAGACCGTGTGAACGTCGGTGCTTTCGATTGGCGCAGCGACAGGCCGGGCGCGCAAATCCTTGTGCTAGCGTGCGCCATCTGTTTGCCGCGGCCGCGCACATCGTTGATGAGCGGCCATAGGCGTTACCGCATCAAGGAATACGCGTTGTGCCGCCGATAGCGCCCCTGATTTCCCGCGACCTGTTCGATATGCCGCCGACCGTGCGGTGGTTTTCGCACTGCAAGGATGGCCCCTTGCCCCGCGCGTCGGCCGACGCAGTGCGCGCGCTGATGGCGTCGGAGTTGCGGCCCTGGGACGTGCGCTGGAACGAAGACTTCCTCGACGTGCAGCGTTCGCTGCGCGAGATCGGCGCCACCTTGCTCGGTGTCGACGCGCAGGACATCAGCCTGGTCACCTGCACATCCACCGGGCTGGAAGTGGTAGCGCTGGGTTATGCGTGGCAGGCGGGCGACGAGGTCGTGATTCCCGCCGGCGAATTCCCGAGCAATCGACTGCCGTGGCTGGCGCTGGCCGGCAAGGGCGTGACGTGTACGGAAGTGGAGCTGTGGGCCGGCCAGCTTGCCCAGCCGTCTGTCGCGCCCGATGCGCAGATCGAACCGGAGCAGCGTTTGCTGGATGCGATCACGCCGCGCACGCGCGTGATGGCGGTTTCGTGGGTGCGTTACCAGGATGGCATCCGCCTCGACCTGGAAAAACTCGGTCGCGGTTGTCGCGCACGCGGCGTGCATCTGGTGGTCGATGGCATCCAGGGCGCGGGCACCGTCGCGACCTCGTTCGAGGGCATCAGTGCGTTTGCCAGTGGCGGGCACAAGGGTTTGCTCGGCATGCAGGGGCAGGGGTTGCTGTGGACCGAGCGGAGCTTCCGTCAACAGCTCGTACCGCTGGGCACCTGGCTTTCGGCACCGGATGATTTTTCGCAGAGCGGCGCGCAGGCGCAGAACGATGCGCTGTGGGCCACCGACGGTCGGCGCCTGGAAGCAGGCAGCCCGTCGATCGTGTCATGTGCGGCGCTGGCGTCGTCCATTCGCCTGCTGGTGGAAAGCGGCGGCGCGGTCAGGCTGCAGGCGCACATCGCTGGCTTGCAGCGCGCCTTGCTGGCCGCTCTGGCGGCAAACGCAGCGTGGGTTGCTGAAGCACAGCGACTGGATGAACTCCTCAACGCAGGCAGGTTGGGATCCATCTTGTCGTTCGCTGTTCCGGCGGAACGTTGCGAACGCTTGCTGCGTGCCGCCGACGCGCAAGGCATCAGCACCAGCACACGCGAGGGCTATCTGCGCATTGCCCTGCATGGGTGGCATGACACGAGAGACATCGAACGCTGCGCACAATGGTTGACTGCGCATTAGGCTGCGGCGCAACCGAGCCGTTTTACGGAGCCGAAGCTATGAATGAATGGCAATCGGCTTACTCGACCATGGCGGAAGTTGCCGCCACGTTGAGCGGGCTGCTGTTTGTTTCGCTATCCATGAAGCTGCATGCCGTCACCGGCGAGCACCGCGGGTGGATGTTGCTGGTCGCCAAGCGCAGTTTTTTCGACTTTCTGGCGGTGCTTGGGATCGCGCTCCTTCTGTTGATTCCCGCAGGTTCGCTGGTTTTCGTCGGCTGAACCGCTTTGTTGATCGCGACGGCCCGCATCGCCTGGCATGTCAAGCATTTGCGCGGTTATCGCAGCGCCGACGCGTTCAGGACCTCACTCACCGACTACTTCGTGCCGATGCTGGCCACGCTCATGCTTGCCTCGGCAGGCGTGGCGTTGCTGCGTTCCTCCACCATTTCGCCCAAGCTCATCTACGCCGCTGCCATTGCGTTGCTTTACGGGGCGTGCCAGAACGCGTGGCGTTTCTTGTTCAATAGCCGTGCCGGTTCTCGCCGCAATGTTCGATCGGGGAGTGAACCTTGGGGGAGCAGTGCCGACGCTGCTCCCGGTGACTGGCCGGCGTTGTCAGCCGTCCGTTGAACGGGTGATGGACTCCCATCGATCGATGTCCTCGCCGAGCAACGACAACTTCTGTCGCACCAGCTCGAGTGCATCGCTTCCCAGCAACAGGTGTGCTGGAGGCGAGTCATGGGCAATCAGCTCGAGCATGGCTCGTGCTGCTTTGACGGGATCACCAAGCTGCCGCCCGCTTTTTTGCTGGCGGGCTTCGCGGATGGGGTCGAACAGCCCGTCGTAGTCGGCAATGGAGCGGGGCGTGCGGACCATCGAGCGTCCTGCCCAGTCTGTGCGAAACGAGCCGGGGGCCACGGCTGTTACGGCAATGCCCAGGGGCTTCACTTCTTTGCCGACGGCTTCGGAAATGCCTTCGAGGGCAAACTTGCTGCCGCAGTAATAGGAGATGCCGGGCAGCGTGATATGGCCGCCCATCGAGGTGATGTTGAGGATGTGTCCCCGGCGGCGACTGCGCATGTAGGGCAGCACGGCCTTCATCATGGCCACGGCGCCAAAGACGTTCACATCGAACTGCCGTCGCATATCGGCCAGCGGCGACTCTTCCAGAATGCCTTCATGGCCATAGCCGGCGTTGTTGACCAGCACGTCCACCGGTCCCACGGTCTTCTCGATGTCGGCAACGACGCCATCGATGGCGTCGAAGTCAGTGACATCGAGCAGGCGCCCTGTGGCATCGCCGCCGGCAAGCGCTTTGAACTCCTCGCGCGCTTGCTCGTTTCGTACGGTCCCCACCACGCGATGCCCCATGGCCAGGGCCTCCTGGGCCAGGGCCCTGCCGAAGCCACTGCTGACTCCGGTAATCAACAACGTTTTGCTTGCCGACATGGCGACTGCACCTCGGGTTTGAATTTGGTGCTTGCACAATAGTGAATGACGGGAGGATATTTTACGTCTGATGTTCTTGAAGTATTGCCCATTCCTATGAGCCGACGCGTCTCATCCAAGCCCCAGGAGGTGCCGGTCGAAAGCCCATCGATGGGCAGCCTTGCTCGACAGCTTGCGCCGCAGGAGGGCTACAACCTCACTGCTTTGCCGGGGGTGCGAATCCTGCGTTCCGACCGCGCCCTGCACCGAACTCCGGTCTTGTACGACCCCGGCATCGTGATCGTGTGCCAGGGATGCAAGCGTGGCTATTTTGGCGACCAGGTCTATGTCTACGACGAGCAGCATTATCTGGCGGTTGGCGTGCCTGTCCCGTTTACGATGGAGTCGGACGGGACGCCGGAGCGTCCGCTTTTAGCCATCTATATGCATCTGGATTTCCAGGTCGCCGCCGATCTGATGCTGCAGATCGCCCAGCATCCCTCGCACGCCGTCCAGGATGCGCCCAGCAGCATGATGTCCAGCCCGATGGATCGGGCGTTGCAGACATCGGTAGTGCGCTTTCTTGAGGCATTGAATGAACCCCTGGACGCAGCGGTTCTTGGGCCCGGTCTCGTGCGGGAAATCTATTACCGCGTGCTCAGCGGGGCACAGGGTGCGGCGCTGCGCTCGACCCTGGAAATGCAGGGTGCTTTCGGCCGGATAGGAAAGGCGCTGCGCCACATCCATCTTGCCTACGCCCAGCCGATTCGTCTGGCGCAATTGGCCCGCGAAGCCGGCATGAGCGTGCCCACGTTCCACAGCCATTTCAGGTCGGTCACCCGGACAACATCGCCGATGCAATACCTGAAGTCCACGAGACTGCATCAGGCGCGACTGCTCATGGCTCGGCGGGACATGACGGCGGAAGCAGCCGCCTATGCCGTGGGATATGCCAGCGCGTCGCAGTTCAACCGGGAGTTCAAGCGCCTGTTCGGGCGCACGCCGGTGGCCGAAGTGCGGCGCATGCGCAACGACTTTGCGGTGCCCCCGATGCCAGCGGCATCGGACTTCGTTTCATCGCATTGAGGCTGCTGCGCCGACGGACGCCCGCATGATCGGGCGTCCGTCGAGCTTGCCGGTCAGGCGATCGAGCGCACCACGCCGCCGTCCACGCGCACCGATGCGCCGTTGGTGGCCGAGGCCTGTTCCGAGGCGAGATAGACCGAGAGATTGGCGACTTCCTCCACCGTGGCCAGGCGCTTGATCAGCGACGAGGGGCGATGGGTCTGGATGAAATCGCGCTCCACCTGATCCTGCGTGATGCCTTGGTCGCTGGCGATCTTGGCGAAGAAGTCGCCCACGCCTTCGGAGCGCGTCGGACCAGGGAGGATCGCATTGACGGTTACGCCGGTGCCGGCGAGCGACTCGGCCAGACCGCGCGACACCGCGAGCTGCGCCGTCTTGGTGGTGCCGTAGTGGACCATCTCGGCGGGAATCTGCAGGCCCGATTCGCTGGAGATGAACTGGATGCGGCCCCAGCCACGCTTGGCCATGCCCTGCGCATAGTGGCGCGAGAGGCGCACGCCGCTGAGCACATTCACTTCGAAGAAGCGCGTCCAGTCTTCATCGGGAATATCGAAGAACGCCTTGGGCTCGAAGATACCGAGGTTGTTGACCAGGATGTCCGCCTCAGGCACCTGTGCGATCAGCTGGCGCGCGCCCTCCGCGCTGCCCAGGTCGCCCGCCACGCCGGTGAGCCTGGCGTTCGGCACGGCGCTCTTGATGGTGGCGATGGCCTCGTCCACGCGGGCCTGCGTGCGGCCCGTGACGACGACGTGAGCGCCGGTGCCGGCAAGGCCGCTGGCGATGGCCAGGCCAATGCCGGCGGTGGAACCCGTGACAATGGCCGTGCGGCCGGTGAGGTCGATATGCATGCTTTTGACTCCGGAAGTAGGGGCGGAAAGGTGTGGTCGAACTGACCTGTCCGGGTCAGGTTGAGGCTGGCCACGTCAAGCGCAAGTCCACGCCGCGTCCCGTTCGATGAAATCGCATATGTTCATCGAAGGCCCCGGACGTGTTGGCATCGGGCGCGTCCGATCATGCATCACCCCTTCAACGCGTCCGAGTGTGATCCCCATGAACGAGACGATTGCCTTCATCGTGCGACTGCCGGCCAAGCATGCCCATGTGCGCGAACTCGAGCAGGGTCTGCTCGGCGTGCTTGATGCGATGGCAAGCGAACCGGATTTCGTCACCACTTATATGCATCAACAGCCCGACGATCCGGACACGTTCGTGTTGTATGAAGTGTGGGCGTGCAGCCGGGAGCATTTCATGCAGCATCACCTGGGCAAGCCGTATCGGCAGGCGTATGAGGCGCAGTTGGCGCAGTGGCTGCGGGCAGAACGGACCATCGACTTCCTGGATCTCAAGCGCAGCTATCACGCGGCGCCAGCGATGGCCGCGTGATCAACGCTGCGGTGGCAGGGCGCCTGTCGCCAATGCAGACAGGAAGCGCCCGCTATTCGATCGTGAAGCCGACCTTCAGCGTCACCTGCCAATAGGCCACCTGACCCTCGTCCACGTGCCCGCGTGTTTCGATCACGTGGAACCAGCGGATATTGCGGATCGTCTTGGAGGCATGCGCGATGGCGGTGCGGATGGCGTCATCACAGCTGGTCTTGGAGGAGCCGGTCAGTTCGATGGACTTGTAGACGTGGTCGGACATGCGCATGGTCTCCGTTGGGGTCCCATCCAGTGCATACCCACGCTCGCCAACGAGATGTGAAGGGCGGCACTGCCGCCCCGACATGCATGGCCCTGCTTATCGACGCTTGCTCGCGTACGCGACGGCGTCGTGCGCGTGCAGGCTCTCCTGGTGCTCCAGTCGCACATGGAAATCGGCGAGACGATCGTCGGCGTCCAGTACGCGCTGGATGCGGCGCGCGGCATCCTCGCAAAACATCAAATTGCCGCCGTTGGCGAGTGCGAAGGCCTGCTCGTCTTCGCGCTTGACCGCGGTCTGCACGGGCGTGCCGAGCGCCGCTTCCACCTGGTCGATCAGGCCGATCACATCCAGCGGAGCGCCGTGGGCGAGCCGTGCCGACACGTGCGCCACGCTGCGCTGGGCATGGGGCGTGGCCACGATGCCTTGCTCGCTGCCCAGCCAGGCGAACACATCGGCGTGCTGCACGGGCTCATGGGCAGGGAAGTCCTGCGCAAAACGCTGCTGGATCAGCTGGCGCGACAGCGCTGCCGAAGCAGGGCACGTCGATGAGTAGGTGATGTCGGTGGCCAGCGTCAGCTCGAAGCCCTCGTGACCAAGGGTGGCTTCGAGCGTGACCGGGTAGCTGCGCCAGCCGTAGTAATCGCTGCGCAGCGCCTTGCGCGGCGCCAACTGGTCGAAGCGCAAACGGATGCGCGCGCGATCGGCCAGCTCATGATGCGATTGCAGGAAGGCCCGCAGCAGCCGTTCCAGCGCAAACGGACTGAGCGCGGCAGCGCCCAGGTGTTCGTCGATCAACAGGTACAGGCGCGACATGTGGATGCCGCGGCGGTCGGTGCGCACCAGGTTGACGAAGGCATCCAGTCGCGCATGCACGCTTTGGATGTCTCCGTCGCCCGCGCCGATGCGCACGGGGGCGTCGATACCTGCCATGCCAACCCAGTCGAGTGGGCCGCCAAGATAGGGCTGGGCGGCGACATCGGGCATGCAGGAGGGGGATTCGGCAATCTGCTTCACGGTTGGGGATCCGCGATAAGGGAAGGAAACGGGGGCGTCAACGCCGCGAGGAACTGAGGTTCTTGTTGAGCGCGGTGACGGCGGCGGCAGCATCCACCTGACGCATGCCGCCCACCAGCTTGCTGCTGCTCAGCAGCAGCTCGCGGATGCTGCCTGGATCCAGGTTCGGCGATATCGACAGCAATAACGCAACAATGCCGCTCACATGAGCGGCAGCCATCGACGAGCCGGAGGTGAAATCGTAGCCCCCGCCGGGTTGAGTGGTCAGGATGTCGCTGCCTGGCGCGCTCAACACCTCGGGAGGCGCGGGCGTGGGCCCGCTCACGCGCACCACCAGCACACCGGGAGCGCTATCGGGAAACCCCCGGGTGCTGCCATTGGGCGGCATCGCGGCCACCACGATGCGCCGCTCCTCGAGCAGTTGCATCAACAGCTTGTTGAGCAGGGGATCGGACGGACCGCCCAGGCTGAGATTGATCACGCGCGCATCGGTATCGAGGATCGCGGCGAGCGCCTTGGCCAGGGTGAACGAGTTGCAGCGTGCGCCGGCTTCCACCGTGGTGGGGTACCAGCAAGCCTTGTAGCTGCTGATGATGGCTTTGGGCGCCATGCCCACGATGCCCACATGGTTGTCGCCGATGGCGCCGATGATGCCGGCGACTTCGGTGCCGTGCGCGTCGCGCTTGAACGCGGCATCGTCGCCATCCACTTCGTTGCTGGCGTCGTGGATGCGTCCTTGCAGGTCGGGGTGCGAGGTGTCGATGCCGGTGTCGACGATGGCGATCTCCACGTGATCGCCCTGGCTGCTGTTGTGCGCGAGCGCAGCGTCGGTCTCGACGAAGCCGCGTTGCAGGTCCGCATACGGATCGTTGTACTTGTGTGCGTCGTCGGTGTTCTGCGCGGAATACACGGTGTAATCCTGCAGCGGCTGGGCCAGCGCCACGCGTTCGTCCTTGGCCAGGGCGGCGAGCAGGTCATCCCGGCTCATGCCTGCGGGCGGTTCGAGCACGATGCAGTAGAGGCTCAGCGCCTTGATCGGCCAGCCTGCGACTTCATGCCAGCCGTAGTGCTCGCGCATGCTGTCGAGCATTGAAATGGCGCGCTGGCCCTTGCCGTAATTGGACGGCGGCGCATAGCCGAGCATGCTGGAGCCCGCGTGGGTCGGCGGCGGCTCCTGCGGGTTGGCCACCGCCAGCACGATGTCGCGCGAGCTGTTCATGCTGGCCACGTGGTCGCCGCCGGATGCGCCGGGGCCGACCGTCGCGCCAGGCAACGAGGAGGGGCGCGCCGCCGTGCACGCGCCCAACACCGTCATGGCCAGCAGTAGCAGCAGGGCGCGGATCTTCATGGGCACGTGTTCACGGACTCGTGGTGGCCGGTTCGGCAAGCCGGATGCCACGCATCGCGCGCAACTGCTGCAGCGTGTCCTGCGTGGCCGTCGCATGCTCCGGCACCACTGTGTACGCCCCCACATCGTTGGGGCCGCCCACCACCTGCAGCTGCAGCGAATGCAGCAGGTGGTCCCAGTCGGCCAGCTTCATGTTGGCGTCCGGCACCACGTGGATGGCGCCCGGCATGGCCACCGGCGATGGCTGGCTGAGGGTGCGATACGGTTGCGCAGCATCTTCGGACCACAGCTTCACGCCCAGCACGCCGATGCCCAGCGCCTGTACCAGCACGGCGGCCACCAGCGCACGCTGGAACCAGGTGCCGCTGCGCGCGTGCGCCGTGGTTTCCTGGACCTGGTCGTCGATGCGGGTCATCAGGCGCTTGAGGCCGACCTCCGGATCGAGCTGTACGTCCGTGGGTAGCGCAAGTGCAAGCCGCAACTGGCTCTGCTGCGCGAATTCCTCGCGGCAGGCCTCACATTGCGCAAGGTGCTCGGTGAGCCAGGCGCTCTGCTCCTGCGGGGCGCTGTCCTGCAGCACCCACGGCATCGCTTCCCAGGCTCGGGAACAGTCCCTGTCAGTATCCTTCGTCAACTTCATGGCACGCTCTCTTTCTGCGTGAGCTGGTCACCAGCCAAGGCTGGCAGTACGTTTCGTAATTTCACTCGGGCGTGGAACAGGCGCGCCTTCACCGTGCCCACCGGGCATTGCATGATGGTGGCCACGTCATCCAGCGTGTGGCCCACGCCATAAACCAGTTCCACCACCACGCGCTGGTCGGCCGACAGCCGCTCCATGCCCTTGCCCAGCCAGTCGCGCAGTTCGCGGTCCTCGCCGGGGTCGTGGGAGGGCATGCGGTCTTCGGGCATGCCTTCGTCGTCCACCGGTTCGTCGCCGCGCTGGCGCAGCGCCTTCAGGCCGCAGCGGTAGGCGATGCCGATGATCCAGGTGGACACCCGCGACTCGCCCTTGAAGCTGCCGGCCTTCTGCCAGACGATCCAGAAGCAGTCGTTGATGACCTCTTCGATCAGGTCGGCCCGCCGCGTCAGCCGCGACAGGAACCGGCACAAGCGTCCGTGATAGCTGCGGTAAAGCGTCGCCAGCGCGGCGCGGTCGCCCGCGACCATGCGTTGAAGCAGCAGGCGGTCTGTCTCGTCAGCGTCGATATCGGCGTCTTTCATGGCTAGAACTACCCATGGGGGTTACCACGTAAGTGCCCGCCCAGGCCGAAATGGTTGCGTGATCAAAAAGTGAACGAAATCGTGGCAACCCAAGGCGAGGCGGCCAAGTTTTCCGCCCGCATGGCATGGTCGACCACCATGCGATCGACCTCCACGCGCCACGGGCCCTGGCTCCAGATCAGGCCAAGATGCCCGTAGCCATAAGAGTTTACGCGGTCGCCGCCGTGATAGCCGTAACTGCTGTGGCCGTTGGGGTAGGTCACGTAATAGGGCACCTGGGCCTGGGCATAGCCGGCCCCCGCGGAAAACGAGAATTGCCAGGGCAAGGGCCAGTGGAAGCCCACGTCGGCGGCGCCGCGCAGCTTGTGGCTGCTGCTGCCGACGGGCTGGATGGCGGAGACGCCCAAGGTGAGCACGTCGCGGTAGATCCAGTTGGTGCTGGCTTCCACACGGTTGAAGGTGCCGCCGCCGCGGCTGGGATAGTCGTAGTAGATGAGCCCGGCCTGGAATTGCCAGTCCGGTGTCAGTCGCCAGTAATGGGATGCCTGCACGAAGGCTTCGGCCAGCGGCGAAAGATCGCGTACTTCCCCGCTGGCCGAGGCGCCGAAGACCCAGCCCGAGGGCAGGCTCACCGAGCCGGCCGCCTGCAGGATGGCGGTGTCGGGCGTAATCGCGAGGCCGCGATCCACCAGTTGGGAACTGAGCGCCACGGTGCCGCTCCAGGTCGCGGTCTGCGCCTGCGCCACTGGCCACGGCAGCCCGGCGCCCGTGGCCAGAGCCGCGAGCGCAAGGCGACGATGAAGCCGTCGCGGTATCACCTTCAGGCACCCACACCCGCACGCCGCGGAAGCTGGCCCGCCGCGGGAAGAGGTACCTGGCAATCACTGGCTAAAAAATCGACCTGCAACATCGGTCCTTTGAGCGAGCCGCGTCGGCGCCGTCCAAGGTTAGTAGGAGGAAGGCGTTTGTGCACACACCAGGCGCGGTGTTCTCAATGGTTCGATTGCAGATACGAGATCAGGTCGTCGAGCTGCTTGGCATCGTTGAGGCCCGAATACTTCATCTTGGTGCCGGGATTGGCCTGTTTTGCAGGCTGTGACAGGTACCAGTGCAGCTTGTCCTCGGTCCACACCCATTTCGCATTCTTCAGCGCATCGGAGTAGTTGTAGTCGGAAATGCTGCCGGCGTTGCGGCCCACGATGCCGAACAGGCTGGGTCCTTTCTTGTTCTTGCCTTCCCTGGGGCTGTGGCATTCGGAGCATTCCTGCTTGAACACATCTTTGCCGGCATCGGCGTCGCCGGCCAGCGCGGGCAGGGCGCCCGCGCCGTAGCACAACATACCGGTCATCAAGGCGCAGCGCGCCGCTCTTGCAAGCCTTGCTTTGGTCACGTCCAGGCTCCTAGGGGGGGTGTCAGAACGCAACACTTGCGCTCAAGGTGAAGGCGTTGAGATCTTTCGCATCGGTGATCAGCGCGCCGGGCGGTGCACCGAAAATGTTTGCGCTGGCGCCGTTGAAGCGCGTGAAGCGGTACCACGTGGCGGCGAGTTTCAGATTGGCAAGCGAGGTGAACGAGTCGTCCTTGCCAAACGGCGTCCAGTACAAGGTGATCATGTTGGCGGTGCTGTCGGGCTTGCCATAAGGCGGGTAACGCGCCGGGTCCTGGCTGCCCGTGCTGATCAGATGCGCCACCTGCAGCGCGTAGCTCTGCTTGAAGGTGTAGGTCACGCTCAGTGTCTGATCGCGTGCGTTGCCGTTGGGCTTGGCCATGATGCCGTTGATGGTCGGCGTGCTGCCATAGTCGCGTTGTTCCAGGATGTTCACGTAGCTCGCCTGGATGATGTTCTCGCGATTGCCCAGGAACTGGTAGGTGAGGTCGTAGCCCAGATCGGTGATGTCGTCGCTGGGTCCATTGCGAGGCAACTGGCGCTTGGTGGTGAGCGCCACCACGCCGGCGGAGAAGAACTGCCGCTTCATGTCCTTCATATAAGCGAAGCGGAAATAACCGGTATCGCTGATATGGCCCGGATCGCTGGCCGGGTTGAAACCCAGGTGATCCTGCACCGAGGTCGGCATGGTGTTGTAGGTGCCGACTTCGCCGTACCAGTCATTGTTGTAAAGGGCATACACGCTGCCGCCGATCACGCGGTTGTAAAGCGTGTTCGCGCTGGACAGGTTGAGCAGGGTGCCGGACACGGCCGGCGGGCCCAGGCCCGACGCATACGGCAGTGCGGAAATCGGATCGTCGAATCCGGGGCTGTTGTTGACGCTCACGCCGACGATGGTGTCCTTGCCGGCGACCTTCAGATCCTTCGCCACGAAGCGCAGGTCCAGGTTGCTCAGCTTGGTGTTGTAGTGATCGTCGCCGGTGTTTTCCGTCACCACCTTGACGAAGCCGCCCAAGTGATCGCTGATGCGGCCGGCGAGATAGACGTCCACCTCGGTGAGCTCGGTGGTGTTGTCGCCGCGCGCGGGCACGTTGTGCGCGCCGGTGAGCTGCGCCGCCACCGGAATCTTGGTGCCCTGGCCGTCGGTGTCGGTGTAACCGTTGAGTTTGAAGCGCATGCCGTAGGGCGTGAGTGCCGGGCCGTAGGCGCCGGCGTGGCAGTCGGCGCAGGCGTTGCCGGTCTGGCGGGCATAGGCAGGCACGGCATGGGCGCGGTTGCTGGCCAGCATCAGGCATGCAATCAGCAGGATCCACGGCGCATACGCGGCCCGGTGCAGGATTCGGGTCAGAGAGGGCGACATGAAAGCTCCTTGTCTCGGGTGGTGCGGCGGTAGGGGCGGGCTCCGACGCTCATCAGGGACGACGCTTCGGCAACATCATGCGTAGCGTTCGGTCACGCAGTACAAAGTGGTGCCACAACGCGGCGCCCGCGTGCAGCGTGATGAAGGCAAGCAGCACCCAGGCCACATCCTGGTGCCAGGTGGTCAGCGTGTCGGCGAGGTCTTCGTCGCTGGCCACCAGCGTCGGCAGGGTGAGGCCGAGAAAATGCACCGGCTTGTCCTCGGCATTGCTGAGCGCCCAGCCCAACAGCGGCTGGACCAGCAGCAAGACGTACAACGCCACATGCGTCGACCCCGCGGCGAGGCGGAGCAGGGCGGAGGTATTGCCCTCGCTGGGCAGCTTGCCCACGCGGAAGCGGTACGCGACGCGGGCCACAAAGAGCAACAGAATGAACAGGCCGAAATGACGGTGGCCTTCCAGCAGCCACAGCCGCAGGCTGCGACCGTCCACCTGGTCGCGCCACAGGATGAGGGTGGCGGCAACGATGAGAAACAGCACCGTCAGCCAGTGCATGACGACCAGGGCGCGTGGCCGCGTCGGCGCGTCCTCCTGCAGGCGAGGATCAACGCTGGGCGTCTCGTCGGCATGCGTTGCTGGCGGCGCGTCTTTCTGCCATTCCATGTCCAGACCTCTGCATCTCAATCGGGGGCATCCACCTCGCACGCGTCCCTCCGGGAACGACCTGGGGACAGGGGGCGCGTGGAATGAAACTCACTTTGTGCGGGTATGTGCCAGGAAGGCGCGGAAAGGTTGTCGGGGATCTGACGGCCCGCGCGTGAGGCAACCTTTCGCGATGGGGCTGGCACTCAGTTGCGTGGGTCGTCGTCGACGGCCCCTGAGCCCCGGCCGAGAACATGGAAATCGAACGCGTCCAGTTGCAGAAACATGGCGATCACGGCGGCATGCTCATTGCCCTTGAGCAAGACCGCAACGTGCCCTTCGAAATTCGTCGCGTGTATTACATCTTCGCGACCCAGCACGATGTGCACCGCGGCAAGCATGCGCACCGCCATCTGCACCAGCTTGCCGTGGCCGTGCGCGGCTCGGTCACCTTCATGCTCGATGACGGCACCGGGCCGGTCGAGGTAGTGCTCAACGACCCGTCGCAGGGCCTGCTGCTTGGCCGCATGGTGTGGCGCGAGCTATACGACTTCAGCGACGACTGCGTGCTGATGGTGCTGGCCGACCATCTTTATGACCCCGCCGACTACATCACCGACTACGACGAGTTCCTGCGCGAAGTGCGCGGTGTCGTCTTTGCCACGGAACTGGTCGCATGCCAAAGCGCCTAGTCCTGATCGGGGCGGGCGAGATGGCGCAGATCGCCTGCGAATACTTCGAGCACGACAGTGACTACGAAGTCGCCGGCTTCAGTGTCGAAAGGCAATACCTGACCCAATCCACGCTGGCTGACCGGCCGGTGGTTCCCTATGAAGAACTGGAGACGCATTACCCGCCGGGGGAGTTCGATGCGTTCGTGGCCATTCCCGCCAGCCAGCTCAACCGCCTGCGTACGCGCTTCTACCTAGACGCCAAGCGACGCGGCTACAACTTCGCCACCTATGTGAGTTCGCGCGCCTTCGTGTGGCGCAATGCAGAGATCGGCGAGAACAGTTTCATCTTCGAGAACAATGTGATCCAGCCATTCGTTCGCATCGGCAACAACTGCATCTTGTGGAGCGGCAACCACGTGGGTCACCGCACGGTGGTGCGCGATCACGTATTCGTCGCTTCGCATGCCGTGATTTCCGGCTTTTGCGAAATCGGCGAGAGCAGCTTCATCGGGGTCAACACCACTTTCAACGACCACATCAAGGTGGCCGCGGACAACGTGATCGGTTCCGGTGCGCTGGTGCATCGGGACACCGAGCAAGGGCGCATCTACGTCGGCTCGCCTGCCAAGGCGGTGCCGGACCGATCCAGCTTTGACGTGAGGCTCTGACGCCCATGGCGGCGTGGCGCAAGCAGGGGCTGGTATTTGATACCGCGCGGCAGGGCGTGGGCGGGTGGATGCGTCATTCCGCCCTGACGCCTACGCCGTGGCGACTGGATGACGAAACCATCCGCGTCTACGCGGGGTTTCGCGACGAGGACGGGGTCAGCCGCATCGGCTATGTCGACGTGCGAGCGAGCGATCCTTCAAAAGTATTGCGGGTCAGTGCGGAGCCCGTGCTCGACATCGGGCGCGGCGGCTGTTTCGACGACAACGGCATGATCCTGGGTGACATCGTGCAGGCGCCCGGTGGCCTGCATATGTTCTACGTGGGTTTCCAGCGCGTGGCACGCGCGAAGTTCCTGGCCTTCACCGGCCTGGCCGTGTCCACCGACGGCGGCGAGCATTTCGAGCGCGTGCAGGAAACCCCCATCCTCGACCGCGCGCCGGGACGCAGCACCATAGCGGCCGTGCACTCGGCCATGTTTGAGGGCGGGCAATGGCGCCTGTGGTATGCCGTGGGTGATGACTGGGAAGTCATCGACGGGCGTCCATTTCCCCGCTACCACATTCGTTGCGTGAGCACCGACGACCTCTCGCGTATCCCACGCGAGGACCACGTCTGCCTGCAGCCGCGAGGCAGCGAGTACCGCATAGGGAGACCGCGCGTGTATCGCATGAATGGCCGGTACGCGATGTATTTCACCCGCGGCAACGTCGGCGGCGATTATTTCCCTGGCGTGGCCTTCAGCGACGACGGCATCCACTGGGAACGCCGCGACGAGGCCCTGGGCATGGCCTTGTCCGAGAGCGGCTGGGACTCGCGGACCATCTGCTACCCGGCCTTGATCGAGCGCGGCGACGACGTACTGATGTTCTACAACGGCAACGACATGGGCCTGGATGGCTTCGGCGTGGCCGTGGCCCGCGAGCCGCTGGCGGGGATGGCGCATGTTTAGGCTGCGCCCGTATCGCGCCGAAGACGCCGCCGCGTGGGACGCCGTGGTGGGCCGTTCGCGCAACGGCAACTTTCTGCATCGACGCGGCTACATGGACTATCACGCCGATCGTTTCCTCGACAGTTCGCTGGTGGTGGAACGCGGCACCGAGATCGTCGCCGTATTTCCCGCCAGCCGTCGCGACAACGTGGTCACCAGCCATGGCGGCCTGACCTATGCCGGCCTGATTACTACCCACGACCTGCGCGCCGACTCCACCTTGTCGGTGTTCGAGATGATGGGCGAGCACTACCAGCAGGCGGCCGTGGATCGCCTGATCTACAAGGCGGTGCCGCATATCTTCCATGCCTATCCGTCGGAAGAGGATCTCTACGCCCTGCAGCGGGTGGGCGCCAACCTGAAGCGGCGCGACATCTCCTCGGTGGTGCCGCTGCAGCACGCCGTCGGGTTTTCCGAGGCGCGCCGGCGGGCGATCCGGCGTGCGCGTGCGATGGGCGTGGAAGTTCGTCGCAGCGACGATCTGGCCGGCTATCACGCGCTGCTTGGCGACGTGCTGCGCCGGCACGACGCCGTGCCGACGCACACCCTGGCCGAGCTGCAACTCCTGCGCTCGCGCTTTCCGGGACAGATCACCTTGCACGAAGCGCGGCAGGGCGATCTGCTGCTTGCCGGTGCGCTGGTCTACGACTTTGGCCGCACGGTGCATACGCAATACCTCGCCGCGTCGGAGGAGGGCAGGCGCGTCGATGCGCTGAGCCTGCTGCTGGGCAGCCTGGTCACCGAGGCCTATGCGGACCGCAGTTATCTGAGTTTCGGCATCTCGACCGAGCAGGAGGGCACGGTGCTCAACAGCGGCCTGATCGCGCAGAAGGAATCGTTCGGCGCCCGCGGCATCGTGCACGATATCTACGAGTGGGTGCTGTGATGGACGTGCCCTTTCTCTCCCTGCGCGACGTCAATGCCCGTTACGCCGACGAGCTGAAGGCGGCTGCGTCGCGCGTGATCGACTCGGGCTGGTACGTGATGGGTGATGAACTGGCCGCGTTCGAGCGCGAGTTCGCGGGGTACTGCGGCGTTGCCCATGCCGTGGGCGTGGGCAACGGTCTGGATGCCTTGTCGCTGATCCTGCGTGGCTACAAGGAACTCGGTGCGCTGCGCGACGGCGACGAAGTCATCGTTCCCGCCAACACCTTCATCGCCACCTTGCTGGCGATCACCGCCAATCAACTGGTGCCGGTGCTGGTGGAGCCGGATCCGGCGACCTTCAACCTTGATCCGCAGCGCGTGGAGGCGGCCATTGGCCCACGCACGCGCGCCATCATGCCGGTGCACCTGTACGGCCAGCTGGCGGATATGGCCGCGCTATCGGGCATCGCCGGCCAGCACAAGCTGCTGCTGATCGAAGATGCCGCCCAGGCGCACGGCGCCAGCAGCAAAGGGCAGCGCGCGGGCGCTTTCGGCGACGCGGCCGGATTCAGTTTTTTCCCGGCCAAGAACCTGGGCGCGCTGGGCGATGGCGGCGCCATCGTCACCAACGACGACGAACTGGCGGCGCGCGTGAAAGCCTTGCGCAACTACGGCTCGGAAGTGAAGTACCAGCATCTGTACCAAGGCGCCAATTCGCGACTGGATGAAATCCAGGCCGCCATGTTGCGGGTGAAGCTGGCGCATCTGGATGAGGAGGTGGCGATCCGCCGCGAAGTGGCCAGCCGCTATCGCGCAGGCATCGATCACCCCCGCATCGTGTTGCCGCGCGTCGAGAGCAATGAGCGCCACGCATGGCATCTGTTCGTGATTCGCTGTGGCCAGCGCGACGCGCTGCGCCGACATCTGGAAGCCCAGGGCGTGCATAGCCAGGTGCATTACCCGGTGCCGCCGCATCGCCAGGCGGCGTATCCGTCCTTGCACACGTTGAGCCTGCCCATCACCGAGCAGTTGCACGATGAAGTGCTGAGCTTGCCGATGGGGCCGACCATGAATGACCAGGCGATCGACCGCGTGGTCGCCGCCTGCAATGCATTCGAGCGTGCGCCATGAACATCCTGCGCGCCGGTTTCTATGCCTCCTTCGCCACCGCGGCAAAACTGCTCGCGGGCCTGGTGATACTCAAGCTGGTGGCGTGGATGGCGGGGCCGGAGGGCGTGGGCCGGCTGGGCCAGTTCATGAGCCTGATGTCCATGCTGGCGGTGCTGGCCGGCGGCGGCATCAGTGCGGGCGTGGTCAAGTACGTCGCCGAATATCGGGATCATCCCGAGCGCCTGTCGCGTCTGCTGTCAGCCGCGCTGTGGTATGCGCTGTGTGCGTCCTGCCTGATCGGCTGTCTCGGCCTGCTGCTCAGCCGGCAACTGGCCGGCTGGCTGCTGGGCGATATCCGCTATCAGGGCTTGATTGCCGTGCTGGCGGCTGCGCAATTGGGCATTGCGCTGATCAACTACATCCTTGCCGTGATCAATGGCTTCATGGATGTGAAGCGCCTGGCCTTCGTGCAGGCGCTGGGTTCGTTGCTAAGCATCGTGGTGGCCTTGCTGCTGGCGCGCTGGCTGCAGCTCTACGGCGCGCTGCTGGCGCTCGTGATCGGGCAACTGCTGGTGCTCGCCGTGGGCCTGCCGGCGTGGTGGCGCAGCCCGTATTTCCACCGCGGCATGTTGCGCATTCGTTTTGACCGCGACATGACGCTGCGGCTGGCGACCTTCTCGGTGATGACGCTGACCTCCGCGCTGGTGCCGCCGCTGGTCAATATCGCCGTGCGCGATCATCTGGCCGCGCAGTTCGGCTGGGGGCAGGTGGGTTACTGGCAGGCGGTGAGCAAGGTGTCGGACGCCTATCTGTTGTTCCTCACTACCGCCATCAATGTCTACTACCTGCCGAAACTGGCCTCGACCCACGAGCGCGCGCCGCTGCTGGCGGAACTGCGCCTCGCCTATCGCTACATCATGCCGGCCGTGCTGCTGCTGGCGGTGGGCATCTATGTCTGCCGCGGCTGGGTGACGGCGCTGCTGTTCAGCGCGGATTTCTCCGCCGCCAACAGCCTGTACGCGCCGCAGCTGGTCGGCGACGTGGTGAAGATCGCCTCGTTCGTACTCTCCTACGTGATGCTCGCCAAGGCCATGACGCGGCTGTTTGTGGCTTCGGAATTCGCCTTCGCGATCAGCTATGTGGTGCTGGTGTACCTGTTCACCGCGCGCTTCGGGCTGGTCGGGGCGATGTACGCATTTACGGTGAACTACGCGCTGTACCTGGTCTTCAACGTGATCGTGGTTCGCCGCTACCTGAGGGAGCTATGACGATGAACGACGCCAACTCGACGGGGGCGCGCATGCCGCTGGTCTCCATCCTGGTGCCCGCGTTCAATCACGAGCGGTTCGTGGAACGCTGCCTGGACAGCGTGCTGGAGGATCCGTACCCGTGCAAGGAAATCGTGATCATCGATGACGGTTCCACGGACGATACGGGTCTGCGCATTGCCGCGTGGATCGCCAGGCACGGCAACGACGTGCCGGTGGAGTACGTGCGTCGCGCCAACAAGGGCGTGGCGGCCACGCTCAACGAGCTGGCGGCGCGGGCGCGTGGCGAATTTCTGCGGCTGGGCGCGAGCGACGATTACCTGCTGCCGGGCGGCCTCGACGCGCAGGTCGACTATCTGCTGGCGCATCCCGACAAATGGGCGGTGATCGGCGATTCGGAAGTGGTGGATCAGGACGGACATCGCCTGTACGACAGCGGCATGCGCGACCTGCACCACGCGGACAAGGGGCTGTATGGCAGTGCCGAGGGCATCCGCCGCGCGGTGATCACCCAGTGGGCCATCGGTGGGCCGGTGACGCTGGTGCGCCGCCGCGCGCTGGAAACCGTGGCCGGCTGGAGCGAGACCCTGCGTATCGACGACTGGGATTTCTTCCTGCGCCTGGCCGCGCATGATGCGATCGGCTTCATCGATCGCAATGTGTGCGCCTACCGCATCCATGGCAACAACTTGAGCCGCACGCGCGACACGCGTACGCGCATCCATAACCTGATGGAGGCGCGCGACGTGGCCATCCGGCGCTCGGCCATGTTCGAAGAGCCGTATCGCACCCTGCTGCTGGCGCAGTCGCATCACATGGGCGCCAAGATCGCCTTCCTCGAGCGACGGGTGTGGGCGGTGGGCGTGCACATGGCGGGCTACGCCTTGCTGAGGTTGATGTCGCGCACGCGCAGCCGCTGGCCGCACCACCAACTGGAGCGGGCATGAAACAATTGCTGCGCCTGCCGTCGTTCTATATCAGCTTTCCGCTGCTGCTGACCTGCGGGCTGACCCTGCTCAGCTACGACCTGCCGCCGGATTACCTGCAGGGCATCCTGTTGCTGGCGGTGATGGCGGTCGCCATCTTTGTGTTCGATGCGGTGGCTGGCATACGGCTGCCGCGCAGCACGGTGTTCCGTCATCGCGATTACGTGGGCACGCGCGACGGCCTGGTCGCGCTGCTGTTTGCCGGCTTGATCGTGGTGTTCTGCGCGCTCGATCTCACCCTGTTTCCCATCCCGTTGTTCGCGACGCCGTCGGCCTACGCGAACATGGAGGGCGGTCGCGATCATATCCGGCACGTATCGGACATGTGCTGGGTGCTGCCACCCATCGGCCTGCTCTGCGCGCGCAACAAGTGGCTGCGTGCGGCGCTGGTGGTGGCGGGTTTGCTCTTCCCGGTGCTGGTGATCGATCGCAACCGCATCTTCGCCGCCTTGTTCTCGATGGCGCTGATCTTCCTGTTCCGTCGCGACGACGCGCGCCCCTTGCCGTGGAAGACCGTCACCGTGCTGGCGGTGGGCGGGGCGGTGATGTTCTCGGTGTTGGGCATCCTGCGTTCGGGCACGCTCGACTACGTGACGCTTCCCTTCAGCGACATGTACAAGGCCTCGCCGCAAGGCGTGAAGTGGTTGCTGCTCTACGCCAGCGCGGGGCCGTACAACTTCGGCTCCATTCTCGCCAAGCACTACACGGACAGTCATTTCCTGATCAATCAGCTGGTGCCGATGTCCGGTTCGATTGCCACGGCCGGCACGGGCATCCCGCTGGATGCAGCGAACATCAACGTGGGCACGGAGTTCTTTCCGTTCCTGATGGCGTTCGGCCCCGTCGGCGCCGTGGGATCGATGGTGGCGCTTTACGCGTTGCTACTGTGGAGCGTGCGGCGGTTGCAGCCCACCGTGCCGCTGTTTGGCTGGCTGATCTTTCTGCGCGTGTCCTATACCTGCCTGATGGCGCCGTTCGCGCCGCAAGCCTTCACCTGGACCAATGCCGGTTTCATCCTGCTGTGCCTGCTGATGCAGCTGATTGCGGCGCTGCTGCCGAACCGCCGGCACGCCCGTCCCCAACACTCCCATGCCCACGCGCTGCCGAGCGGCGTGGTCCCACCTTCTCTTCCATGAGTCACGCCATCATGCAAAACGACGAAGTCTACGTAATGGATCTATGGCACATCCTGGCGCGCGAATGGGCGTGGTTCCTGGCCGGCCTGCTGGTGGTGCTGCTGGCGGTGTTTGCGTATGCGCACACGGCGCGACGACAGTGGGAAGCCACGGCGTTCATCCAGATCGGGCAGGTGCCGGCGCTTCAGGGTACCGATCCCAAGGTGGAGCCCCTGGCGCGCGTCCTTGAACGTCTTCAACTGGTGCCGTTCCAGAACCACGTACTGGCCAATCTGGGCATCAAGGAAGACGCGCCGGAAGCGAAGCTGTATCGCAAGAGCGTGAAACTGGATCCCTTGCCCTATGCCGGCCCCCTGATCAAATTCAGCGTGCGCGGCTGGTCGCCCGAGCAGGCGCGCAAGTTCGCCGAGGCCACCGTGGCGGAGTTGCAGGTCGTGCATCAGGCCTTGATGGCCAAGCCGCTGGCATTGACCCAGGCGCGCCTGGATGAAGTGAGTGCGGACCTGAAGGCGGCCGAGGCCGAACGCAGCCAGTTGTTGCAGGCGGCCACGCCGGCAGGTGCCCATGACAAGGATGCGCAGGGCGCGGGCGTCGCCTCGATGCTGTTGACGGCCACGGATGCGCAGATCCGCGAGCTGCGCCAGACGCAGGGCGAGCTCAGCGTGCGCCTGGCCCATAACTTCACCTACCAGACCTCGCTGATGTGGCCGGTTTACGTGCCTCAAGGGCCGGCATCCCCGAATCTTGCGCTGATCTGGGGCATGGGCGTGCTGTTTGGCCTGTCGTTGGGCGTGTTGGCTGCGATCGTGCGCAATGCGCTGCGCCGCGCGCATGTCGCCACGGTCTCATTCAACCAAACACACGCCTGACGGCACCTACAACGGACCGCATGCGCGGTCGCATCGATCAACCTGCAAACACTGTTGGAATCAGCCATGGAACAAGCGAGCCGGCGCCCCCTGGAAGCCACCTTGAACGAGGCGCAACTGCTCGACACGCAGCGCGCCTTCGACAGCGTGGCCGCCGACTACGACGGTCCGCGCGGCAACAATGAGCTGATCCAGCGCATGCGCGTCACCCTGTGGAATACCGTTTGCCGCGAGGTGCCGGCCAACGGCCAGCTGCTGGACATCGGCTGCGGCACGGGGATCGATGCGCTGGAATTCGCCGGCCGCGGTTACCAGGTGGTGGCCACCGACTGGTCGCCGGCGATGGTGGGACGCACGCGCTCGCGCGCCGCCGTGGCGGGTCTGGAATCGCATGTGGAGGCCAGGCATCTTGGCGTGCAGCAACTGGATCAGCTGCAGGAACAGTTCGACGGCATCTATTCCAATTTCGGTCCGCTCAATTGCGCACCCGACCTGCACGCGGTGGCCGAGCAGTGCGCACGGCTGCTCAAGCCCGGCGGCAAACTGATCTTCTCGGTGATCGGACGCATCTGTCCGTGGGAAATGGGGCACTACGCGATGCGTGGACGCTTCCGCCGCGCCAGCGTGCGCGGCACCCGCGGTCCCGCTGCGGTGGGCATGAACAAGCACACGATCTGGACTTATTACTACCTGCCGCGCGAGTTCTACCGGGCGTTCGCCGATCTGTTCACACTGGACGACTATCGCGCGCTCAGCCTGTTCATGCCGCCGCCCTACCTGGTGGACTACTACCGTCGCCGCAAGCCCTGGTACGAGAAGTTGGGCCGACTCGACGACCGCCTCGGCGCGCTGCCCTTGCTGCGCGACATGGGCGATCACTTTCTGATCGTGATGCGCAAGCGCTGACGCCATGGACGCCTGGTTCGCTCGAACCCATGCCAGTCTCTGCGGAGCGGCATGCGTCGTGCCTGAGGGCATCACGCGCGGGCCATTGCGGATACGCGGCAGCCGCATCGACGCCTCGGTGCCGGCCTGGGCGCATCGCATCGACCTGCGCGATCACCTGATTTTTCCAGGCCTGATCAACTCGCACGAACACCTGCAGGTGAATGCCGTGCCGCCGTTGCCGGGCGCGCAGGTATTTCCCAACAGCTACGCGTGGATCGAGGCGTTCCAGTCGCACTTCGGCGATGCGGCCGTGTTGGCGGCCCTGCGCGTGCCCAAGGCGCTGCGCCTGCGCCACGGCGCACTGAAAAACCTGTTGGCCGGCACCACCTGCGTGGCGCACCACGATCCCTGGCACGAGGCGCTGGACGCGGAGGATTTCCCGGTGGCGCTGCTGCGCGACTACGGCTGGAGCTATGCGCTGGGCTGGAGCTCGTACGGGCCGCCGGTGCAACAGAGCTTTGCGCAGACGCCGATCGACCAACCCTGGATGATCCATCTGGCCGAAGGCAGCGATGCCACGGCGCAGGGCGAACTGGCGGAGCTGGACGAGCTGGGCTGTCTGGCGGGCCACAGCGTGCTGGTACATGGCGTGGGCATGCGCGAGCAGGATATCGATCGGGTGATCGAACGCGGCGCGGGCGTGGTGTGGTGTCCCACCAGCAATCAACGTCTGTTGGGCCGCACGCTGGATCCTCGTCGCCTGGCCGAGGCGGGACGTCTCGCGCTGGGTACGGATTCCCGGCTCAGCGGTTCGCGCGACCTGCTGGAGGAATTGCGGGCTGCATCGATGCACGCAGACCTCACCCCACAACAGTTGCTTGGCCTGGTCTCCACCGATGCATCGCGACTGCTGCGCCTGCCATGGCACGGCAGCCTGCAGGCTGGCGCGAACGCCGATCTGCTGATCGTGGAAGACCGCGGCGGCGACCCGCAGGCGAGCCTGCTCGGACTGGAGCGCAGCGACATCCGCGCGGTGGTGCGCGACGGTCTGCCGCGCATTGCCGATACCGACTTTGCCGACTGGTTTGCCGTGGCGGGCGTGGAGACCGTGTCAGTGCTGCTGGATGGTCGTCCCAAATTGCTGGCCAAGGCGCTGGCCGATCCCGAGTTGCTGGCGCTGGAACCGGGGCTCGAACTTGCCACGGTGCGCCACGCGCCGGTCAACGCTGTATCCGTCGAGGCGCGCTGCTGATGCTGCACCACACTCCCATCCTCGATCCCTCCGACGCGTATGCGCTGTGGGCTCCCAGCTACCCGGCGCGGGCGCACAACCCGGTGATGCTGGCTGAAGAACGCGCCATGCTCAGCCTGCTGCCGCAGGATTTCAGCGGACGCAACGTGCTCGACGCCGGCTGCGGCACCGGCCGCTATATGCGGCATGCAGTGCAGCGCGGCGCCGCGCGCGTGGTGGGCGTGGACCTGTCGCCCGACATGTTGATGCGCGCTCACGATGAACTGGGCAACGTTCGTCGACGCGCCTCGATCGAATTGATGCAGGGCAGCCTGGACCAGCTGCCGGTCACCGACGCCTGGGCAGACCTGACCATCTGCGGACTGGCCGTGGGCCATGTCGAACAATTGGAGCCCGTGCTCGCCGAGCTGTGCCGCGTCACCCAGCCGGGCGGCATGGTGTTGTGCAGCGACGTCCATCCGATCGGCCATGCGCTGGGCTGGTTGCGCGACTTCAAGGCCGAGGGCCGTCGCTACGCCGTGCGCCACACGGCCCATCTCTACAGCCACTGGCACGCTGCCTGCGGCAGGCTGGGCCTGGATATCGGCTGCGTGCTCGAACCCATGCTCGACCCCACCGATATTCCGCCCGGCGCGCATTTCGACCGCGCCGCGCTGGAGGTGCCGGTCGCCCTTATTTTCCAGCTGTGGCGCAAGCCATGATCACCGCCACGACACGTCCGCCCATGAACCACGCGCCGCACACGATTCTGATCAACCCGACCATCACGTCGCGTTCCAGCGCGCGCTTTCCGCTGTCGTTGCTGCACCTGTCGACCTCGCTCGATCGTGCGGGCAGTAGTCGCATCATCGACGGCAATATGGAGCGCGACTTCGTCCAGCGCACGCTGCACGCGCTGGATGAAGGCCACTGCACGGCGGTCGGCATCAGCGTGATGGGCGGCCCGCAGATCGAGCCGGCCATCGCGGTGTCACGCGCGATTCGCGCGCATCGGCCCGACGTGCCCATTGTGTGGGGCGGCTATTTTCCCACGCTCTATACCGAGACGGCGCTCCGTGCGCCGTACGTGGATTACGCGATACGCGGGCAGGGCGAAGACAGCCTGCCGGAACTGGTCGCCGCCCTGCATGCGGGCGATCCGGACAAGCTTTCCACCATCAACGGCCTGTCTTGGCTCAAGGATGGCGAGCTGGTCAACAACACGAGCCGGCCGTTCTCCCGCAATGGGCCGCCGACGGTATTGCCGTACGAGAAGCTCGGCGATCCCAGCCGCTATCTGGCGCGTACGTTCCTCGGTCGTCGCACGGCTGCGCATCAGGCGTCGGTGGGTTGCCGATTCCGTTGCACGTTCTGTGGCGTGGCCGCGATGTTTGGCGGCGCCACCGCGCTGCCGCCGCTAGAGCGTCTGGAACGCGATCTCAAATACCTGAAGTACGAGCTGGGCGCCGATTCCATCCAGTACTTCGACCACAATTTCTTCGACCGCGAGCAGGACATGATTCCGCTGCTGGAAATCATGGCGCGCTATGAGCTGCCCTGGTGGTGCTATGCGCGCGCGGATGCCTTGCTCAATCTCTCCGAGAGTACCTGGAAGCTGGTGCGCAAGAGTCGCCTGCGCATGGCCTACATCGGCGCGGAATCGGCGAGCCCGACCATGCTGAAGGAAATCCGCAAAGGCACGCGTCCGGACCAGACGCTGGCGGTGGCCGAGCTGTGCCGGCGGCATGGGGTGATCCCCGAGCTGTCCTTCATGGTCGCGCCGCCGGAGAACTCCGAAGAGGAGACCGAGCATACGTTCGAGTTCATCCGCGAACTCAAGCGCGTCAATCCGCAATCGGAAATCATCGTCTACGTCTATACGCCGCTGCCGGA
This sequence comes from Dyella sp. 01N448, assembly GCF_056399225.1. NCBI lineage: Bacteria > Pseudomonadati > Pseudomonadota > Gammaproteobacteria > Lysobacterales > Rhodanobacteraceae > Dyella > Dyella sp. 01N448. The sequence continues at coordinate 593,472 of NZ_JBFTQX010000003.1, forward strand.
AAGCAGCAAGCATGAGAAGGATCGCGGCAAGCGTGCTTCCACGCCGCTGCTCGACCTCAACGGCGAGCCCCTGGTGTTTCCCTCGACACCGGAGGAATGGACGCAGAAGCGGTGGGTGGACTACGCCTGCCATGCGGATGCGCCATGGGTGACCGACAAGCTGCGTCAACGCATCCACGATTTTGTCACCGTGCTTCGCTGCCGTTATCCGACTGTGCAGGACCTGCGTTCGCCGACCTGGGCCAAGCGCACGCTGTCCGCGGCGGCCTCGTGGCGCTACCGGATGCGTCGCTACGACCGGCCGTGGGAGTTGAATCTCGCCAACCGCCTGGTGCGCCTGCGCATGCCTCAGGTTTCGGGACTCTGACCCGTGCCATTGCATGTTGCGCAGATCAATTTTATTCCTGCACCGGTGGACCTCATGCCGGCTGACATCCTCCAAACATGGCCTTCGCTGGTGGACATTGCCGAGATCGCCGCGAGCGCAGGCACGCGGGTCAGCGTGGTGCAACTGGCGGCGCATGCGCAGAGCCTGCAGCGCAACGGCGTCGACTATCACTTTGTCGCGGGCCATGACGGCAACGCCACCGATCGCGTTCGACGGATCGCCCGGTTGCTCGGCGAGTTGAACGTCGAGGTGGCACATGTCCACAGTCTTGGCGCAGCCGGCGATGCCTATGCGCTGTCGCGCGCGCTGCCGCAACTGCCGATCCTGTTGCAGGATCACGCCGACCGCATGCCGCCGCGTTGGCGCCGGCTGCGCTGGCGGCGCTGGTACGCGGCGGCGGCAGGCGTTGCCTTCACCGCGCCGGAACTTGCGCGCCCATACGTGACGGCTGGCCTGCTGGGCTTGTCGACGCGACTGTTCGTGATACCCGAATCCACCAGCCGCTTCACCCCGGGCAGTCGCGAGCAGGCGCGGGCCGAGACCGGTCTGCACGGTGACCCCTGCGTGGTCTGGGTGGGGCATCTGCAGTCCGGCAAGGATCCCTTGACGGTGCTGGATGGTGTCGCCGAGGCATCAACGCATCTGCCTGGCCTGCAACTGTGGTGCGCCTTTGGCAGCGCGCCGTTGCTGGCGCAGGTGCAGCAGCGCATCGATGGCGATGCGCGCCTGCACGGGCGCGTGCATCTGCTGGGCAAGGTGCCTCACGAGCAGGTGCAGTCGCTGATGCGCGCCGCCGATATCTTCGTGTCAGGCAGCCATGCGGAAAGCTGCGGCTACGCCCTGCTGGAGGCGATGGCCTGCGGCGTGACGCCGGTGGTGACCAATATTCCTTCGTTTCGCGCCTTGGTAGGCGACATGGGCGAGCTATGGCCGCGCGGCGACGCCAAGGCGCTGACCAGCGCCTTGTTGCGCAGTGCGACGCGCCGCCCGTCGGCTGCCGACGTGCGCCGTCATTTCGACCGCTGTCTGTCGCTGCAGGCGGTGGGTCACCGCTGGGCCGACGCGTATGCACAGCTGCACGCCGGTCGGCGGGGAGGCGCCGCATGAAACTGGCGCTGGTAGTCCCCGGCGGCGTCGATCGCAGCGGCGAATTCCGCGTGATCCCCGTGTTGCTGGCCTTGATTCGCCGTCTTGCCTGCGAGCACGAAGTGCACGTGTTTGCCCTGCGCCAGGAAGCGTCGGCCGACTGCTGGCATCTGGCCGGCGCGCACATCCACAACATCGGCGATGGCTGGTCGCGCCTGCGCGCCATCCAGGCGATACGCAACGAGCATCGCCGTGCGCCGTTTGACCTGGTGCAGGCGATTTTTTCCGGCTCATGCAGTTTCGTAGCGGTGGCGGCAGCGATGCTGCTGCGCCTGCCCAGCTTCGTGCATATCGCCGGCGGCGAGCTGGTCGCATTGCACGATATCGGCTATGGCGGCCGCCAGCGCCTGAAAGGGCGGATTCGCGAAGCGCTGGTGCTGCGCAGTGCGGACGCCGTGACCGCGGCGAGCGTGCCCATCATCGACTCGCTGCAGGCGCTGGGACTGCGCGCCCGTCGCGTGCCGCTGGGCGTGGATCTGCGCGCGTGGCCGCCGTTGCCGCCGCGCTGTCGTCGCACCGGTCGCGCGCGCTTGATCCATGTGGCAAGCCTCAATCGCGTCAAGGATCAATCGACCTTGCTGCGGGCGCTGACCGTGCTGGCCGAATCGGGTGTGGACTTCCAGATGGATATCGTGGGCGTGGACACGCTCGATGGCGAGATCCAGCGACTTGCGCGCGAGCTGCGGCTCAACGGCCACGTGCACTTTCATGGTTTCAAGACGCAGCGCGAGTTGCGGCCGATGATGGAAGCGGCCGACGTGCTGGTGATGTCATCGCGCCATGAGGCCGGACCGCTGGTATTGCTGGAAGCGGCAGTGATGGGGCTGCCCACGGTCGGCACCGCCGTGGGCCATCTGGCGGAATGGTCGCCGAGTGCGGCGTTGGCAGTACCGGTGGGTGATTGGGCAGCGCTGGCGGAGTCGATCAGGCAGGTATTGGCCGATGACGAGCTGCGCCTGCGCCTGGCGGTGGCTGCGCAGCGTCGCGCGGTCACCGAAGATGCGGACTACACCGCCCGCGCCTTCGAAGCACTTTATCTGCAGGTGCTGACGGCCGGTTCCGGGCGCTGAGCCCGGCTCGTGGTGGTTTGCGTCAGCGCGGCGCGCACCACGTACATGGTGTCCATGCGTGGCACCGAACGGGTCAGCAGGGTGACGATGCGGCTCAGCTGGCGCGACTTCGCCCATGGCGAGCCTTGCAGCCAGAGCTGGGTGCGGATCATGTCGTCGCGTTCCTGCTTGGCCTCCTCGGAGGGGCGCAGGCGGTTGAGCAGGTAGTGGCCTGCTTCGCGTACCGAGCGCACCCATTCCAGGCCCGGCCACGCATGCAGCCACAGCTCCGAGCAGGACACCTGGGTGAGCGTGTGATGGCGCGAGACGCTGCGCAGCAGCGCATGACAGTCCAATTCCAGCTCGTACAGCAAGGCAGCCGGCACGGCGCCCTGGTAGTAGCGCGACACCAGCTGCAGCGGCGGCAGTGCCCACCACGGTGCCTCGTCGGTGTCGTGATCCCACAGGACATGCCAGTCGTTGCGCTGCATGCGCGAGGCCAGCAGCGAAATGTCGTTGAGATGGATCAGGCGCAGCGTGCGGCTGCAGATATTGCCCGCGGCATGCAGCAGCAGATGGCACATCAACGCACCGAGCGAGGGGTAGGGCTGGATGCCCGGCAATGGATGGCGCGGATAGATGCGCTCAGTGATATCGACGGTCGCCACCGGCAGCCGTTCCTGGATACGCGTATGCAGCTCGATATTGACCGGCGTGTCGCGATGGTCGCCCAGGCCCACCGTCGGCGTGCCATGGAGCGGTTTGTAGACGCGGTGTTTCCAGCACGCGTAGGACTGCGCGTAACCCAGCGCTTCCAGCAAGGCGCCGGCGCGTTCGGCGTCGGCTTCGCTGACCAGCAGGTCGATGTCGGCCATCGGCCGTTCGCCCGGCGAGTAGACGCCGAGCGCATGCAACGCCGAACCCTTCAGCGCGACCAGCGCAATACCCGCATGGCGCGCATCGGCATCGATGCGTTTCAGCAGGGAGGCGATGCGTTGATGGCGCAGTGCCACGTGTTCGTACTGGCTGTCGATGAAACGGGACCATCCCGGGTTCTGCCAGCGCGGCTGCAGGGCGAACAACGACGCGACGCCGTGCGCGGCAGCTACCGCGGTGGCCAGCCGCCATTCCAGTTCGGTCCAGCCCGGCGTCTCGCCGCTGGGGTGGGCCAGTTCGGCAGCCAGCATCTCGGTGGTGTGTTTCAGACCGGATTTGATGGCGTCCAGCGGTGGCATGGAGGTGGACATGGCGAAGGCATCACACATGGCACGAGGTTCGCGGTCGCAGCGTGATCTCTGCGGCGCCGGTGCGGTGCACCGCCTCGGTGGCGATCAGGGCGTCCCAGCGCGCGTCCAGCGCATGCGCCGCCGTGCGATGGCGATCGGTCTGGCCCACCACTTTCCACTGCTGCACGATCGCCTGTTCGTGCAGCAGGTCGCGCACGTGGCGATAGAACTCCGAATCGTAAGCGCCCTGGAACATCATGGCGAGGTCATCGCTGTCCTGCCAATGCGTCTTCTCGCCGAGCTGCGCCTTCACCTGTTCGTAGAAGCGCGTGCCGGGCAGGGGATAGGACACGCTCACGCCGATGTCATCAGGCGCGGCGCGGGTAATCAGATCGCGCGTGGCCATCAGGTCCTCGAGCTGCTCGCCCAGATAGCCCAGCTGGATGAAATAGCCCACCCGAATGCCTGCCGCGCCGAGCCGCTCGCGCGCCGTGATCAGTTCTTCGACCTTGGTGCCCTTGTTCATGTGATCGAGCACGCGCTGGCTGCCGCTCTCCGCCCCGATCCATGCCTCCTTGCAACCGGCGTGGCTCAGTGCTGCAGCCATGCGCTCGCTCATCAGGTCCGCGCGGGTCTGGATGGTGAAGGGAATGGAACCGTTCGATGCATTCACATGCGCAGCGAATGCCTCCACCCAATCCACGTGGAAGCCAAAGATGTCGTCGGCCAACCAGATGTGGTCGGCCTGGAAGGTGTGCTTGAGGTAACTCATCTCCGCCGCCACGTCTTCAGCGGTGCGGCGGTTGTAGTGATTGCCCCAGATCGGCTTGGCGCACCAGTTGCAGCGGAACGGGCAGCCGCGCGAAGCCGCCATGTTGAGGCTGAAATAGCCGTGGCGTTCTTTCCACAGCGTGCGGTAGCGCTCGATGTCGACCAGGTCCCACGCAGGCTGGCCGACGATGCGCGGATCGGGCGGCACGGCGCCGATTCGCGTCAGCTGCAACTGTCCGGCGCTGCGCGAGGCAACCCCGGGAAGGTTGGCCACCCAATCCTGGGTGCTGATCGTCGGATTCTTGTCGAGCCGTCCCATCAGTTCGATCAACGGCGCGACGCCTTCGCCGATCAACACCGCATCGGCGCCGGCTGCGAGAAAAGCCTCCGGCTGATCGGAAGCATCGGAACCGGCAACGATCACGCGTGCACCGTTGGCGCGCGCCATGGCGATCATCTCGCATGCGGCGTCGCGCATGCGGCCAAGACACATCTTGGTCAGGTAGTTGAAGTTGTCTTCATAGATGACAACGACCTTGGGCGACGCGGCGCGCAAGGACGTGTCGAATTCGTCCACGCCTTCGGCGAGCATGGAGTCGAACAGCGAAACCTCGTGGCCCATGCGCCGCAACAAGGCAGCAACATGCAGGGTCGCGAGCGGCGGATACGGCTTGCCGCGCTCCCATTGCTTGCGGTCGAACCGCAGGAAGTAGGAGTGGCCGACCTGAATCGTTAGCATCTTCGAAGAGCCTCAATGGGTGAGCCCGTTCCACGGCAGACCGACGGCCCGGTCTCCTGCGTTCAAAGCTCGTCGCACGTGAGTGCCGGGCAGGGACGCAGGGGTTGCGGGCTGTTTCGAAAATATTTCGATGTCGCCGCGTGAAGGCTTGTGCTATCACAGCGCCGCAACCCTGCGAATGAAGCTCATGGCCGCGACCTTGGACCTCCTGACGGGCGATCTCAGCCCCGATCCCTTCCTCGAACGGATGCCTGAACGGTATTCGATGGACGTCCATGTGCTGGGCGGCCATTTCCATTTCACCAGCGACAGCGCCGCGCTGATCGACGTGGTGGCGACGGCCTATGCGGGCCTGCCAGCCCACGCGCTGCCGGTGGCGTCACCGGGCTTTCACGTCGAGCTGCGACTCGCACCTGCCGGTGCCGGGCCATCGACGGAGGATCTCCCGCCGGCGCGCATGCAGTCGGGGGCTGGTTTCCTGTGCGGCGTGATGGACGCAAACAACTATGCGGTGCTGTTTCCCGAACAGCGCCGGGCGCTGGTGGTGGCCTCCGCCGATCAGCTGGTGCGTCCGTATCACCTGCGTTATGAGCTGATCGAATTCGCCGTGTTCACGCTGGCCACGCGTGCGCTTTCACTGGCGCCGCTGCACGGCGCCTGCGTGGGCTGGCACGGGCGGGCTGCGCTGGTGATGGGCAGCAGCGGTGCGGGCAAGTCCACGCTGGCCTTGCACAGCCTGCTGCGGGGCATGGACTTTCTTTCCGAGGATGCGGTGTTCGTGCATCCGCCAAGCGGAAAGGTCACCGGCGTGGCGAACTATCTGCACGTGCAGGCGGACGCCCTGCGTTTCGTCGACGAGCAGCGCCTGCGTGACTGGATCGGGCAATCGCCCGTGATCCGCCGCCGCAGCGGCGTGGAGAAGTACGAAGTGGACCTGCGCCATGGCCACGGTCGGCTGGCGCCGGAGCCGCTGGAGCTGGCCTGCGTGGTGTTCGCTTCGGCCCGGTCGGCCGATGATCCGCAGGCCTTGGTGCAGGCCATTCCCGATCACCAGATCGAAGAGCGCCTGCGCGCGGAACAGCCCTACGCGGCGTCGCAGCCAGGGTGGGACGCGTTCGTCGGCGCGATCCGGCGGCGTGGCGCGTACGAGCTGCGGCGTGGCCGTCATCCCGCTGACTCGGTCGACGCCTTGATGCAGCTGTTGGGCTGACGCGACCGCCGCGGCATGCAACCTTCCATGCCCCGCCGCGCACCCATGGGCATGGGAGCTGAAGCGGATCGAGAGGTTTTTCTGCACTGTCATCAGGTGCCACCTGTGCCGCGACGGGCGCGTGTAAGAAGTCGTGTGGTTGGTTAGTCATGCAGAACGCAACCGCACGATCGCATCAGCAGTTACGTGGCCTGTCGCGGCCTTTTTTTGCCACGCTCGCCAGCCTCGGGGCTGGCGGCATCGCGTGGTATGTCGCGTTGTCGCTGGCCAGCGCGCTGATCGGCAATCTCGCTGCGATCTGCCTGGTGCCGCTGGTCGAGCCGGGCCAGCCCTTGCCGTCGGGTTTTGGCTGGCTGGTGCGCGGCCAGGCCGATACGCAAGCGGTGGCCTTCCTGGTGGCGTCAGCACTGTTCGCCTTGCTGCGTTGGCAGGCTGCGCGCGTCGGTGCGCGCCTGAGCGGGCGTTATGCGATGACGCTCAGGCAGACGGTGCATGCCCGTCTGATCGATGCACGACTGTCGTCGTTGTCGGATGCCACCTCGGCCGAGGTGGCCAATGTGCTCACCTACAATATCGAAGTCGTCACCCAGGGCTTCAACGCGCTATTGCAGTTGCTGGTAGCCGGCATGACCGCGGCCGTGACGCTGGCCATGGCGTTGTGGTTGTCGCCACCGCTGTTGCTGGCGGTTCCGTTCGTGCTGGCTTTCGGCTTGATCGCTGCTCGCATCAGCAGTCGCGAGCAGGTGGTGGTGAGCCGGCAATACGTGGCCGATCTCACGCGCCTGTTCTGGTTGAGCGAGGATTTCCCGCGGCGCTGGCGGCATATCCGCTCCTTTGGGCGCGAAGACGCCGAGAAGGCCCATTACGCCGATATCGCGCAGCGGCTTGGCCGCGGCTATCGACGTCAGCAGGAGTTGATCGCGTCCGGTCGGCTCGCGCTGGAGATGCTGGCAGCGCTCGGTATTGCGTCGATCTTCCTGATCGCCAATCGATGGCACGGCGTGGACCGTGCCGCCCTGATCGCGGTATGCCTGTTGCTGGGGCGTCTGCTGCCTTATCTCGTCTCCACCCGGCAAGGGTTCCAGCAGGTTCGCTCTTCCATACCGGCGTTCGAACTGTGGCTTCGCCATGTGGGCATGGCTGCGGCCAAGGCACCGCAGGCGGCCTCTTCGGCACGCTTGAACGAGGCCCTGCATATCCATCAGCTTCGGCTTGAGGCGCCCACGGCGCTGGACTTGCGCGAACTCACCCTGGTGCCCGGTGAACTGACCCTGGTCTGCGGCGATTCGGGCATCGGCAAGAGCAGCCTGGTCGATGTGCTCGCAGGCATGGTGACGCCCGCCATGTTCCGTGCGAGGGTCGGCGGCAAATCCATCGACTTCGCCAGCTACGCCGCACTCGTGCGCAAGTCGGCCTATGTGAGCCAGAGCGTGCGACCGTGGCAAATCACCGTGCGCGAATGCCTGTTGTGGGCCGCGCCGGATGCCACGGAGGCGATGATGCTGCAGGCGCTGGTCGACGTTGGCCTGGGCAAGCGCCTCGCCGATGCATCCACCGCGCTGGATACGACCTTGAACAGTTCGTCCAGCCGCCTGTCTGGCGGCGAGCTGCAGCGCTTGCTGCTGGCCCAGGTGCTGCTGCACGGGCCGGCGATCGCGCTGCTGGACGAGGCCACCAGCGCGCTGGATGCGGAGTCGGAACTGTCCGTGCTTTCCGTGCTCAAGCGCCGCTTGTCGCAAACGGTGCTGATTGTGGTATCCCATCGCGCCGGCGTCGCCGCGGTAGCCGATCAATGCCTGGCGATAGCCGAGGGCAGCGCCACGGTGACGGTGGTGGAAGCCCGGGACGCGGCTGCTTCCTAAGAACCACCCAGCGCATTCGGGTTGGGCGGCAGCGGGCCGAGAAACATCGCGCGCAGCCGCTCCACGCCGATCACGCGCGCCAGTTCGGCAAACACGCAGTAGTTGAAGATCAACACCAGCAGCAGGATCTGGATCGCCCAGAAGTGTGCCCAGTTCATGCTGGCGACGAGCTGGTGATTGGCGGCGGAAAGATCGTGCGTGTCCTTCCAGAACTCGTGCAGACGCTCCAGGTAGTGGATGAAGGTGGCGACCACGGTGTAGATCACGGTTTTCCATGCCGCGTTCCAGATCAGCGGTTTTTCCGGAAAGCGGTTGATGAAGGGCAGCATATTGGCAAGCAGCACCGCCTTGCCCAGGATCAGCGCGGAAATGAGCACCGTGGCGAAGGTGGGCAGCGACAGGCCGGTTCCCCGTGTCAGCAGCGCGCGCACCAGCAGGACGATATTGAGCATGACGAAGAAGAAGATGGTGGGCGGCAGCATCTTCAACATTTCGTGTTTGATTTTCGCCATGGTTCCCATGCTGTTCTCCGCCGATGCGCCAGGCCGGGTGGGGTCGGGGATCACCTGCGCCGGAGGCGTCCCGCGAAGCGTAGACCCGGGCTATTTCATACGCTTGGATACACAGGGTGCTAGCGAACATCTACGTGCATATGACTAAGTAATTTCCCCTAAGTAGATGCAGATCTGGCGAGGCTCACGCAGAGGACACGGACCTACGCGCGATCTTCACGTCGGTTGCGCGCTTATTCCGGCTGGGAAACCAGCGCGCACGTCGCGTCTTTGCGGCATCGGCAGGGTTCCCCGCGGGGGATTGGACATGCCTTATGGCCTGCAACCACGACGACTCATCACACCGCATGCGGAAGGAGCGTTGCCATGGGTGCGACTGGCGTGACCGGCATCCCCACCGTATTGGTGGTGGACGATGCCCCCGACAACCGGATGATCCTGTGCGAACTGCTGACGCCGCTTTATCGCGTCATCGAGGCGCCGGACGGTGAGACCGCCATGCACATGGCCGCCGCCGAACAACCGGACATCATCCTGCTGGATGTGGTGATGCCGGGCATGTCGGGCTTCGATGTCTGTCGCCAGCTGAAGTCCCATGGCGAGACGCGCGGCATCCCCGTGATCTTCCTGACGTCGTTGAACGCGCCCGAGGATGAAACGCGCGGGCTGGTGCTGGGCGGCGTCGACTACATCACCAAGCCGGTGAATCCGCCGGTGGTGATGGCGCGCGTGGCCAACCATCTGCGCCTGCGGGCGGCGGCGGATTTCCTGCGCGACCAGAATGCCTTTCTCGAACAGGAGATCTCGCGCCGCACGCGCGAAGTGACGGCCATCCAGGAGGCCACCGTGGTCGCGCTCACCTCGTTGGCGGAGACACGCGACAACGAAACGGGCAATCACATCCGGCGCACGCAGCATTACGTGAAAGCGCTGGCGGACAAGTTGCAGGATCACCCGCGTTTCGCCGCGACGCTGGATGAAGTCACGCGCCAGATGCTGTTCCAGTCGGCGCCGCTGCACGACATCGGCAAGATCGGCATACCCGATCGCATCCTGCTCAAACAGGGACGCCTGACGCCTGAAGAATACGAGATCATGAAGACGCACACGACGCTGGGGCGCGACGCCTTGCAGCGCGCCGAAGAGCGGCTCACCACGCCCGTGTCGTTTCTGCGCATCGCCAAGGAGATGGCCTATGGCCACCAGGAGCGCTGGGACGGCAGCGGCTATCCGCAGGGGCTCAAAGGAAATGCGATTCCCATCTCGGCACGCCTGATGGCGGTCGCCGATGTCTATGATGCCTTGATCAGCAAGCGCGTCTACAAGCAGGGCATGACGCACGATGCGGCGGCAGCGGCGATTGCCGCCAAGCGCGGTATCGATTTCGATCCCGACATCGTGGATGCCTTTCTTTCCATCCAGGACACGTTTCGCGGTATAGCCCATCGTTTTGCCGATGACGAGGCCGCCCACAGTGGCTCGGCGCATCACCTGGCGACCTGACGCTACGCCATGAACGCGCTGCTCGAACGCCTGCAACGCCTGTCGCTACGTCGACGACTGCAGCTGGGGTTTGGCGGCATCCTTCTGCTGATGACCTTGCTGAGTGTGTACAGCCTTGGCGTACAGCATCTGCAGAAAGAACAGATGCGCCGGCTCTACGAGCAGGACATGCAAGGCCTGCTGCATATCGAGGCGGCACGTGCCGCGCTGGCCGACATGGGGCAGGATCTGCGCGAAGCCGTCTTCATGCGCCAGGGTCCGGCGCGCGCGGAGGCGCTGTACCAGCTGGCCGGAGCGCATACGCTGGTGCGACGCGAAATCGAGCTGGCCAGGACCAGGATCTACCGCGACGCCATTGTGCGCAGCCTGGCCGAGTTCGAGCTCGCATTCTCCGACTATGAGCGGCGGGTGGATACCATCGCCGAACTGCTGGAAACCAAGGCGGACAGTGGGCGCTCCGCCGCCGATCTGATCGTGTCGCCGGAATTTCAGCGCGCCGACGAAGCGGCCAAGCATGCGCTTGAGCGCGTTGAACGCCTCAAGCGGGAAGGGGCCGACGACGAGGTCAAGAACGCCAATGCCCGCTACCTGTTCGGCGTGCAGCTCACGGTCTGGTTGCTGATCCTGGGACTGGTGGCCGGCGTGCTGTTCGGCAGCCTGATCAGCCGCACCATCCGGCGACCCGCCGCCGCCTTTCGGCGCGCACTGGATTCGTTGAGCGCCGGGCAACTGGATATCGCGGTGCCTTATACGGAGTATCCAAACGAAGCCGGCGAACTGGCGCGCGCCATCGTCACCTTGCGGGACGAGGCGCGGCAGATGGCGGCGCGGCGCTGGGTGAAGACACACGTGGCAGCGATCGCCGGCGAGCTGCAATCGCTGACCGGGATGGATGCGCTGGCCGATCGCTTCCTCTGCGCACTCGCGCCCCTGCTGGCGATCAACCATGGCGCGCTCTATATCTTCGAACCGGGCATGCAGCGACTGCGTTTGACAGGCAGCTATGCCGCCGCCGATGCGCGCGAGTTCGTCATGCTGGGCGAGGGGCTGGTGGGACAATGCGCGCTGGATGGCAAGACGCTCAGCCTGCGCGAGGTGCCGGCGGACTACCTCAAGATTGCCTCCGGCCTGGGCGGCACCAGGCCCGCCCAGCTCGTGGTGATGGCTATCCTGCGCAACGATCGACCGCTGGGCGTGGTGGAACTGGCCAGCCTGTCGCCATTCGATGAGGCGCAGCTGGAACTGCTGGACGAATTGATGCCGCTGCTGGCGATGAACGTGGATCTGCTCGAGCGCGCCGCGGATCTGCGCAGTCTGCTCGCCAAGAGCCAGGAGCACGCCGAACTGGCCGCGCGGCAGGCCACCACGCTTTCGGAGAAAACCAGGGAGCTGGAGGCCACCCAGCGCGCCATCGAAGCCGCCCGTGCGTGGTATCGCGGAATCATTGAATCGGCACCCGACGGCATGATGATCGTCGACCAGGAGGGGCGCATCCTGCTGGCCAATCCGCGTCTGGAGACCATTTTCGGCTATGCCAAGGGCGAACTGGACGGCGTGCCGGTGGAACAGCTCGTGCCTGCCGGCATCCATGGGAAACACCGGGGGCTGCGCGGAGCGTTCTTCGCCGAGGGCGTCAGCCGCAAGATGGGTCGAGGCAATGTCGATCTGCGCGGCAGGCGCAGGGACGGCAGCGAGCTGTCGGTGGAGATCGGCGTGTCGTTCCTGCCCGAACTGGACGGGCAGGGCCGTTGCGTCTGCGCCGCCGTGCGTGACGTGAGCGAGCGTCGGATGATGGAGATGGCGCTGGTGCAGAGCCAGGAGCGCCTGCAGACCATCCTCGACAACTCGCCCATCAGCATTGCGGTCTCCACGCAGGGACGCATCTGCTTTGCCAATCCGAAATTCGTGGAGACCTTCGGCACCGGCCTGGGCGACAGTACCGCGCCGATCTACGTGGAAACCGCGGCGCGCGCGCATATCTGGGCGACGCTGGCGCGGGAAGGCTCGGTGACCAATGAAGAGATCCGCATGCACGATGCGCAGCGTCGCGAACGCGACATGGTGGCGACGTTCCTGCCGATCGATTTCGACGGCGAAGCGGGCGTGCTTGCCTGGTTGCTCGATGTCACCGAAGCAAGGGCGGCCGAAGCGGCCATCCGCCACGCCAAAGAAGTGGCCGAGGAGGCCACACGGGCAAAGAGCGCCTTCCTCGCCAATATGAGCCACGAGATCCGCACGCCGATGAACGCCATCATCGGCATGAGTCATCTCGCGCTGGAGTCGTCGCAGGATGCCAGGCAGCGCGGCTACCTGGAGAACATCCATCGATCCGCGGAAAACCTGCTGCGCATCATCAACGACATTCTCGATTTTTCCCGTATCGAAGCCGGTGGCATGAGCCTGGAGCGGGTGGCGTTCAATCTGGACGACGTGATTGGCCAGGTCGCCGGCATCATCGGCCTCAAGGCGCAGGAGAAGGGCCTGGACTTGCTGTTCGAATACGGCGCGGGTCTGCGCCGTTACTGGATCGGCGATCCGCTGCGGCTGGGACAGATCCTGATCAACCTGGGCAACAACGCGGTGAAATTCACAGAGCACGGCGCCATCGTGGTGGGCATCGAGCAGTCCGGCGCGGAGGGCGATGAGGTGATCCTGCACGCCCGCATTCGCGACACCGGCATCGGCATGACGGAGGAACAGTGCCAACGCATTTTCCATCCCTTCGTGCAGGCCGATTCGTCCACCACGCGAAAATACGGCGGCTCCGGACTGGGCCTGGCGATCTCCAAAACACTGGCGGAAATGATGGGCGGCACGATCTGGGTCGACAGCGCGCCGGGACAAGGATCCACCTTTCACGTCGAAGTGCGCGTGGGCGCGGCGCCAGAGGGGGCAGGTGAGAGGCCGTGGCTGGCGCCGGCAGGTACACGGCTGCTCGTCGTCGAAGGTGGCGCGGTGACGCGTGCCGTCGTCGCCGGCATGGCACGCAGGCTGGGCTTTGAGGTGGATGCGGTGGCGAGCGACGAGCAGACGCAGCAGCAGCTGGCGGACGCCAGGGACGCGGCACGCCCGTACAGCGTCGTGCTGATCGATGCGCGCTTGCCCGGCTTCCAAACCGTCATCGACAAACTGAAGCAACCCGCGCACGCGACGGGCGCGGAGCAACTGGTGGTGATCGCCTTTGTCCAGGGCGACGACGCTGCCATCGCCCATGCCATGGAGGTGGATGCACGCCTTGATGTGCTGACCAAGCCAATCACGCCGAAGGGCTTGCGCGAGTCGTTGCGGAACGCGCTTGCGCCGGCCTTGGCAGGCTCAACCCAGATGACGGCTCATCCGTCGCAACCTGAGGCCGTGTCGCTCGCCGGTAGCCGCGTGCTCCTGGTGGAGGACAACGATCTCAACCGCGAGCTGGCCACCGAATTGCTGCGGCGCGCGGGCATCGAAGTCGTCACGGCCGGCAACGGGCGCGAAGCGCTGGAGCGCCTGAGGCAGGATGCCGATGTCGACGGCGTGCTGATGGATTGCCAGATGCCGGTGATGGATGGCTACGCCGCGACGCGCGCCATCCGTGAGCAATTGCACCTCACCGCCCTGCCCATTATCGCGATGACGGCCGACGCGCTCGCTGCCGATCGCGAGAGGGCGATCGCGGCGGGCATGAACGACCACATCGCCAAGCCGCTCGACATCCGCCGCATGTTCGCCACCATGGCGCGATGGATCAAACCGCGTCACGCGGAGTCTGCATCGCCTGGGCCTGGCGGGGAAACCGTGGTGGCCTCGGCTGTGCTTCCCGGCATCGATCAAGCGGCGGGTCTGCGCACCTGTGGCGACAACGCCTCGCTGTATCGGCGGCTGCTGCACCTGTTCCTCGAGAGCAACGCGCACTTCGAGCAGTCATTCCATCAGGCGAGGCAGGGGGACGACGCGTCTGTGGCCTATCGCATGGCCCACACCCTGCGTGGATCGGCCGCCAACATCGGCGCGATCGATGTCGCCGCGGCCGCCGGCGAGTTGCAGCATGCTTGCAAGGAAGGTGCGCCACCAGAGGAGGTCGAGCGCCTGCTGAACAAGCTGATGAAGGCCCTGGGTCCCGTGCTCGATGGCCTGTCCCGATACGACGCGCCACCGGCGAGCTGATGACTCAATGCAGGCGCGGCTTGCCTTGCTGCGAGGCAAAAATCGCGCGATCCACGTCTGTCTGGCTGCCCATGGCCTGTTCCGGCCACAGCGACGCATCGTCTTCCCGCAGCGATTCACCGGGAAGCACGTGCACGTCGACAGCGTGCAGACCACGCAGGATGTCCGAGACTTCCTCGATCTGAGCATCGTCATCGATTTCCACGCTGAGCACCGCGAAGCCGATCTCGACCGCCGGCGGCAAGCTGGCGGGTTCACGCAGATGATGTTGCTTGCCTTCGCGTTCGCCGCGGTGGCTGACGCGCGACACCACGCTGGTCGGCGCACTGGCGCTTGCCGCGCACCCACCCACGCTTTCATCGCACTGGACCACACCTTTGCGACGAGGAAGACCGCGCGACATCAGTTTGTCGAACGCGGACGCCGCGCCGAACTGATTGCTGAACTTGGCAACGATAAGGGCGCTCATGGCTCTCTCCCGCGGGGATGGCTCGGCTCGCAAAGCCTTGCATGACAGGTGTTAACCGGGCGATGGCGCGGCGTGACCGGCAGGGCATCAGCATGAGTGTCCACTGAATGTTTTCCCTTGATGTGCAAAAGGATGACGCCAGCTGCACATCTCGTGGCTTAGACGTTTAGACACACTCGAACAGGAGTCCGCCCCATGCCCGAGGCAAAAACGCGCAAGGCCGTTGCGCGCGATAAACGGCAAGGAAAATCGGCCGGCACGCAGGCTGGCGAGTTCGTGCGTGAAGAGATGGAGCATGTGCGCAAAGGCAAACACGGCGCACGCTCGGCCAAACAGGCCATCGCCATTGGCTTGTCCAAGGCCCGCCGCGCCGGCGTGAAAGCGCCGGTCAGCAAGACCGCCAGCAAGGCCACGCGCAAGAAAGCCGCGCAGGACGAAACCGCATCCAAGCATCGCCGCAAGACCTCTACCACCCGTTCGCGCGCCACCAGTGGCGCGTTGAAGAAGGAAGGTCATGCGGCGGCATCCCACACTGCCTTGTCCAGGCAGGCCAAGAGCAGTGCGCGCAAACGGACCAGCGCATCGCGATCGGCGGCAGCCAGGAAGGCCGCGCGTACCAAAGGTGCAGCAGGCCGTTCCGCCGCCGCCAAGAAAGCTGCCCGTACCCGCAAGGCGCGTGCGTGAATCACTGCGCATCGCGTCAAACTCAGTTGAACCAACGCCCATGGAGGTAAGACATGGTTTTCCCGACCCGCAAGGTCTGTGCGCCGCTGTTGCTCGCTTTGCTAGCCGTTGCCGGCTGCAGTCACCAGGGTGACGACAGCGCCTCGCCGCCGCCGGCACCCGCCAGCTCCGCAGCGCCATCGCCGGCGATGCCCGCCACGACGCCGTCGCCCAGCAGCACCGCGATGACGCCCAGCCCGGCGTATCCGCAGAGCTCACCGGCTCCGGCTGCGTCTACGCACTGACGGCGCCCAAGCCATGACCACGCGATCCCGTGGCGCGGGATCGCGTGGTTTGCTGCTGCCGTGCGACAGCTCAGGGCGTGCTCAAGGGCTGGCCGGGCGACAAGGCCTGGGCCATTTCCAGGTGATGCTTGAGCGTGGGCAGTGTCTTGCCGGCGAAAGCGGCGACATCCGGATCGCTGCTGTGCGAGGCGGCATCGAACAGTTCGATGGCCTTCTGGTGTCCGCCCACCATGGCCGAGGCATAGGCTTTGTCGAAATCACTGCCGCTCAAGCTCTGCAACTTGTCCATGACGTCAGAGGGCTGCGGCTGCAGCACCACGTTGGCGTGCTTGCGATTGGCCAGTGCCGCCAGTTGCTTGTTGGCGGCGGTGTGATCCTTCATCAGCTGCTGTGCCAGGGCCTTGGTCTGGGGCGAGGACGCTTTCTGCTGCGCCAGTTGCGCCATCTGCACTTCGCCCGCGCCATCGCTCGATGCCTTGGTGAAGAACTCCTGGTCCGACACCGGGCTCTTGGCCGACGGCGACGCGCCCGATGTGGCGGCCTGTGCCCACAGGTCGTTGCATACCGGCACGGAGATCAACAATGCCGCGGCGATGATGAGAGAGGTTTGTTTCATGGCTGCCACCTTGATCCGCAGGGGAGTGGCGTCGACCGTAGTGCCAGCGCACTCCCGGACGTGTGACATCGGTGTGTGCATCTTCTTGTCGCGCATATACCGTTGTCCAAACGCTGGATTCACATGCGATGGACACACCAGACGTCGCAGTGAACCTATCGAAACGGCAACGCCTTGCTGACGCGGCCGTGACCTATGCAGGGGCGGGGAAGCCTACGCTAGCGTTTTCCAACACGGGAGCTTGGCTATGCCGACCGGTTTCCAATGCGCGTATCCACCCTGCCAATGCTATGTGGAGAAGCCGGGTGAGTTCTGCAGCTCCCATTGCCGCAAGGCGCAGGCTTCGGGTCACATCGAGGGCCAGTGCCATTGCGGTCATCCCGCCTGCATGGGCCGATCCGAAGAGGACCAGGACGGCTCGGCCATCTGAACCGGCACGGCCGCGATCAGGGTCGCGGCCGTGCCCGTGCGTTACGCCGCTTTCGGGAAGTCGAGCACCGTGTCGTTGACGCGATTGACCATGTTGGTGAACAGGATCGCGCTGATGGCGAGGATGGCTTCCACGATCTGGCGATCGCTGTAACCGGCGTTCTTGACGCGATCCACGGCGTCGGCGGACAGCGTGTTGCTGGTGGTGACCAGGGTCAGCGCAAACTTCACCAGCGCATCGATCCTGGCGTTGCCTTCCAGCCCACCCTTGCGCAGCTGCATGATTTGCTCGGCGGTGTAGCCGGCCATCTTGCCGG
Source organism: Dyella sp. 01N448 (assembly GCF_056399225.1). Classification (NCBI taxonomy): domain Bacteria; kingdom Pseudomonadati; phylum Pseudomonadota; class Gammaproteobacteria; order Lysobacterales; family Rhodanobacteraceae; genus Dyella; species Dyella sp. 01N448. Next base: position 610,820 of record NZ_JBFTQX010000003.1, read on the forward strand.
TCGTGGTGTGCGCGGCCAGACAGTAGTCACACTGCGATGCTTCGCTCACGGCGAGGTTGATCGCTTCCAGTTCCAGCGCGGACAGCTCGCCTTGCTTCAGCACGGCATTGGTCTGCAGCACGTTGGCCAGCACGTTTGGTGCGCTGCTGCCGACCGTGGCATAGGCGTTGGGGACTTTGCCCATGGCCTTCTTGATGCCGGCGAACAGTGCGGCAGAGGCTTCAGGGGCGTCGGCGATATTGTTGATCGTGGTGAGACGGTTCATGACATGTACTCCGAGATTGAGTTGATGAAACCGGTGTGGGAGAAGCTTGACCGTGTGAAAATGATAGGAACGACGGCCGCGCTGGTCCGCACACGCGCGTCTCAACCTCTTGCTCCGGAGTCTCACCTCGATGGATGGCCTCGATCGCCTGGTCCATGCCATTGCACCCACCGGTTCGGTGGAGTTGCAATGCCGCTTTGCCGGGGAGTGGACGCTCGATCACCCGCCGTTGCCGCCGAACCATTTGCCCTACCACGTGATCCTGCAGGGCAGCGCCGAGCTGGAGATCGACGGCAAGACCACCGCACTGGCGCCGGGCGACGTGTTGCTGTTTCCCTATGGCGACGCGCACATCCTGCGCAGCGCCGTGGCAGGCGCCGACGGTCGTCGGCCTGAGCTGGAAAACCGCCGCCGCTCGCAGGGACGCGTCACCCTGATTGAACATGGCGGCGAGGGCCCGGCACTGGACATGTTGTGCGGCCAGTTCGAGCTGTCGGGTGCGACGGACGCGTTATGGACGGGCTTGCCCAAGGTGCTGCATGTGCGCACTGATCGTCGCGATGCGCTGCTGGGCCTGATCCAGGTATTGCGCGATGAAGCGGCGCGCGTGCTGCCGGGCGGCGGCGCGGTGGTCGAGATGGTCACTGGCGCGATGTTCACGCTGATCCTGCGCAGCATGACGGCGAGCGGACATCTGCAGCTGGGCATACTCGGCCTGCTGGCCAATCCAAGGCTGGCCAACGTGGTGGATGCCGTGCTGAAGGACCCGGCGCAGGCGTGGACGCTGCAGAGCCTGGCTGACCTTGCGCATATCTCGCGCGCCAGCTTTGCGCGGCACTTCAGCGAGATCAGCGGCATGACGCCGATGGAGTGGGTCAATGGCGTGCGGCTCGCCGTGGCCGCGCAATCGCTGCGCGCTGGCACCTTGTCGGCGGGCAGGGCGGCCGAGCTCGCCGGCTATGCCTCGGAAGCGGCTTTCACGCGCGCCTTCAAGACGCGCTACGGCGCGCCGCCCGGCGCTTACGGCCGCATGCACGCCCGCGCTGATCGACCCGCATCCTAGGCCGTCGCCAGCTCGTCCGCTTCAGGCAGCGATGACTGTCGCCGGATCGCCTGCGGCGGCTGCCCGAACGCGCGCAGGAATGCGCGGCGCATGCGTTCGCGATCGGCGAAACCCACTTCACGCGCCACCACTTCGACCGGATGGCGCGTCTGCTCCATCATCAGTCGCGCCGCCTCGATGCGCAGATGCTCCACCGCTTTCGCCGGCGATTGCCCGGTTTCCGCGCGAAACGCGCGGCTGAACTGGCGAGCGCTGAGGTTGGCGGCTGCCGCGAGCTCTTCCACGGACAGTGCCGATTGCAGATGGCTCTTGGCGTAGGTCAGCGCGCTCTGGATGCGGTCCGATTTGGGTTCCAGTTCCAGCAGCGTGGAAAACTGCGATTGTCCGCCTGCGCGCCGGTGATACAGCACCAGCTTGCGCGCCACCTGGCGCGCCACTTCGGCGCCCAGGTCCTTCTCCACCATGGCCAGCGCCAGGTCGATGCCGGCGCTCATGCCGGCCGAGGTCCAGATCGGCCCGTCGATGATGAAGATGCGGTCTTCTTCCACCTGCACCTTGGGAAAGCGCTCGGCCAGGTCGCGCGCGAGCAGCCAATGCGTGGTGGCGCGGCGTCCATCGAGCAGGCCGGTTTCGGCCAGCAGAAACGCGCCTGTACAGATGGCAGCGATGCGTCTTGTGCGGGCGGGCGCCTCACGGATGAAGTCGAGCAGCGCAGGCGTCGATTCGGGCACGCCCACGCCGCCGCAGATCAGCAAGGTATCGATCGGCTGCGCTGAAAACGGTTCGCTCTGGGTGGCCATGCCGAACGAACTGCGGATGGTGGCGCCGGTTTCGGACAGGAAACGCACGTCGTAAACCGTCTCGCCCAGCTCGATATTGGCGAATTCGAAGGCCGAAGCCGCCGCCAGGCTCATCGCCTGGAACTGAGGAAACATTACAAAACCAATGACTTGCATGGCTCGGCCTCGCTATGGCCTAAAAGGTGGCATATGCGACATTTAAGTCTTCAAGCGCAGAGCTTACAACGTTCTCCAGACGCCGGCATCCCGCCGGACGCTGTGGAGTATCGATATGACGACGCAAACCAAGGGCACCGCCCTGATCACTGGCGCTTCCTCGGGCATTGGTGCCATTTACGCCGAGCGCCTGGCTCGCCGCGGCCATGACCTGATCCTGGTGGCGCGCAACCGCGAACGCCTGGCCGAGCTGGCGCGCCGCCTGACCGACGCGACCGGCCGCAGCGTGCAGGTCTTTCCCGCCGACCTCAGCGAGCCCGCCGATCTGGCCAAGGTGGAAGACTTGCTGCGCACCGATCGCAGCATCACCGTGCTGGTGAACAACGCCGGTTTCGGCGCCGCCACGCCGCTGCTGCAGTCGGATGTGGCGCGCATGTCGGAGATGATTTCGCTCAACGTCAACGCACTCACGCGCCTCACTTATGCAGCGGTGCCGGGCCTCGTGGAGCGGGGCAATGGCACGGTGATCAACATCGCCTCGATCGTGGCGGTGGCGCCGGAACTGCTCAACGGCGTGTACGGCGGCAGCAAGGCCTATGTGCTCGCCTTCACCCGCTCCCTGCAGCACGAGCTGGCGGACAAGGGCGTGCGTGTGCAGGCCGTACTGCCGGGTGCGACCGCGACGGAGTTCTGGGACGTGCTCGGCCATCCGGTCAGCAACCTGCCGCCGGCATGGGTGATGTCGGCTGCCGACATGGTGGACGCGGCGCTGGCAGGCCTGGACCAGGGCGAAGTGTTCACCGTGCCGGCCTTGCCCGATGCGGGTGACTGGAGCGCCTATGAAGACGCGCGCCAGAAGTTGATGCCCAACCTGTCCCATTCGCAGCCCGCGTCGCGCTACGGCGTGGCCAAGGCCTGAAGCGGCGTGCGGGGATTGTTCCGCACGATGGAAGACTGACTGCCGGCTCTGATGGTTTCGAGGTGACGGGCGGGGCGCGTAAAGTCGCATGCATCCCCCCAGAGCCTGGAGTGGCCCGTCATGGCGAATGCCGCGTCTTCATCATTGCTCCGCGCGATCGGCATCAGCGTGCCCATCATCCAGGCCCCCATGGCCGGCATATCGTCTCCGGCCATGGCGGCAGCGGCGAGCGATAGCGGCGGCCTGGGTTCGCTGGGCGTGGGCGCCATGACGGCAGGCAAGGCGCGTGAAGCCATCCACGCGTTTCGCCAGCTGAGCAAGGGCCCTCTCAATGTGAACCTGTTCGTGCACCGGCCGGCGCATGCGGATGCCGCCAGGCAGGCGGCTTGGATCGCGCGACTCGCGCCGGAGTTCCAACGCTTCGGGGCGACCCCGCCATCGTCGCTGGGCGAGATCTACACGTCTTTCCTGGTCGACAACGACATGCTCGCCATGCTGGTCGAGGAACGACCGGCCGTGGTGAGCTTTCATTTTGGTCTGCCCACGGCCGAACAGATCAAGGCGCTCCATGGCGCCGGCATTTACCTGATGGCATCGGCCACGAATGTGCGCGAAGCCAAGGCGGTGGAAGCCGCCGGCATCGATGCGGTGATTGCGCAGGGCTATGAGGCGGGCGGTCATCGGGGGATGTTCGATCCCGATGATGAGGACAGCCAGCTGGGCACCTTGGCCTTGACCCGGTTGCTGGTGGAAAACGTGCGCATTCCCGTGATCGCCGCGGGCGGCATCATGGACGGTGCCGGCATCGCCGCCGTGCTCAAGCTGGGCGCAGCCGCGGCGCAACTGGGCACGGCCTTTGTCTCCACCGACGAATCCCTCGCCGATGCCGGCTATCGCAAGGCGCTGGCCAGCGATGCTGCCTACGCCACCGTGATGACGCGTGCCGTCTCCGGTCGACCGGCGCGCAGCCTGGCGAGCCTGTTCACGCGGCTGGGCGCCAGCGTGCCCAACGCCGACGTACCCGACTATCCGATCGCCTACGACGCAGGCAAGGCACTGAATGCAGCGGGCCGCGCGGCCGGTGAAGCAGGTTATGGCGCACACTGGGCCGGGCAGGGCGCGCCGCTGGCGCGCGCCATGTCCACGCGCTCATTGATGCAGGTCTTGATCGGCGAATGGCGGCAAGCCACGGGCTGAGTTGAAGGGTTCGATGCGCGATTGGACCAGTTGTAGGACACTTCCCCGACCCACGTTTTCGCGCTGACAGGCAAGGCTCGTCCTATGGATCGCATCGATGCCATGAAGGTTTTCGTCGCCGCGCTCGACGAGGGCAGCCTCGCCGGCGCGAGCCGCAAGACCGGGCGTTCGGCGGCGGCCGTGAGTCGCGCCATCGCGTTTCTCGAAGACCACGTGGGCGTGCCCTTGCTGCACCGGACCACACGCTCGATCAAATTGAGCGAAGCAGGCGAGCGCTACGCCATCGCCTGCCGCAAGCTGCTGGCGGATCTTGAGGAAGCCGATCGCAATGCGGCTGGCGAACGTTCGGTGCCACGCGGCACGCTGACGATTTCCGCCACGGTATTTTCCGGCGTGGAAATCCTGCGCCCCATCGTCGATGCCTTCATGGATGAATTTCCCACCGTGAATGTGCGGCTCCATCTGCTCGAGCGGCCGGTCAACCTGGTCGAGGAGGGCATGGACCTGGCCCTGCGCATCACCCATCTGTCCGACTCCACCCTGGTGGCGCATCCCATCGGCGAGGTGCGCCGCGTGATTGTGGCGTCGCCGCGGTACCTGGCCACGCACCCGCGCATTGCCGGCATCGCCGACCTGGGCAAGCAGCAGATCATCGCGATGGAGAACATGGGCATGGATTCCTGGAGTTTTCCGCCACTGGAAGGCTCGTCCGTGTCGCGTTCGGTGTCGTTCACGGCGCGACTGGTGGTCAACAACATTCGCGCAGCGGTTGAATCGGCGGTGGATGGATACGGCGTGACACGCCTGCTGTCCTACCACGTGGCGCCGGAAATCAAACAGGGCAAGTTGCAGGTGCTGCTGGCCGATGAGGAGCCGGCGCCGTTTCCCGTCAACATCGTGTCGCCGTACGGACGACTTGCCGTGCCCAAGGTGAGGGCCTTCGTCGACTTCGCCTTGCCGCGCCTGCGCGCACGCTTCGCCTCCCTGGCCAAGGACGCGGCCTCCCCGCCGGAAACGCTGATTCAACCGCCACGCGGAAGAGTGTCTGCCGAGTAGCAGGAATTCTCGAACGCCTGTTGCGCTCCTAAATTGTGGGTGTCGGCAAACGAAGCCGATCAGTCTTCAACTGAATCCCCCAACCCCATCTGGAGCAAACACTCATGAGCAATCAGCAGAAAGTCGCCGTCATCACTGGTGCGTCGCAAGGCATTGGCGCGGGCCTGGTCAAGGCATTCCGCGACCGCAACTATCGCGTGGTCGCCAACTCGCGTTCGATCAAGCCGTCCAGCGATCCGGACGTGATCACGGTGGCCGGTGATATCGGCGACCGTGCCGTGGCCAAGCGCGTGGTGGAAGAGGCGATCAAGCATTTCGGTCGCATCGACACGCTGGTGAACAACGCCGGCATCTTCACCGCCAAGCCGTTCACCGCATTCACCGAGCAAGACTACGCCGACAATATCTCGGTCAATCTCAACGGCTTCTTCCACATCACGCAGTTCGCCATTGCGGAGATGGAGAAGCAGCGCAGCGGCCACATCGTCAGCATCACCACCAGCCTGGTCGATCACGCGATCGACGGCGTGCCCTCGGTGCTCGCTTCGCTCACCAAGGGTGGCCTGAACGCCGCCACGCGTTCGCTCGCCATCGAGTACGCCAAGCGCGGCATCCGCGTGAACGCCGTGGCGCCGGGCGTGATCAAGACGCCGATGCACGGCGTGGAAACGCACGGTGCGCTGGCGGGCCTGCACCCGGTGGGTCGCATGGGCGATATCGCCGACATCACCGACGCGGTGATCTACCTCGACAACGCGGGCTTTGTCACCGGCGAGATCCTGCACGTCGACGGTGGCCAGAGCGCCGGTCACTAAGTCCTCACGAGGGGTGGGCAAACGTCCACCCCTTGCCGCCGTAACGAGGTGGCATTTCGTCCACCGTGCATTACTTCAAGGAGAAGACCATGCCTATCGTGAACATCAAGGTCACCCGTGAGGGTTCCGCGCCGGGCCGCAGCGCAGTGACCGCCGAAGAGAAGGCGCTGCTGATCAAGGGCGTGAGCCAGCTGCTGCTCGACGTGCTGCACAAGCCGCTGGATTCGACCTTCGTCGTCATCGATGAAGTGGAGATGGAAAACTGGGGCTGGGGTGGACTGCCAGCCGCCGAATTCCGAGCGCAACGCGCCGCGGAAAAGAAATAACGCCTGCGGTGGCGCGAGCGATCGCGCCATCGAACGCTTGCGCCGAGTCAACGTTGCCACGAAAGTCGAACCGAACGCATGTCCGCCCAGATCATTGCATCCCAGCCGTCCGTCCCATTGAATCGCGCTACCGCCAGCTACGCCGAACGCAACGAGGCCTACTGGAAGCGCAATCTTGCCATCGCGGTGTTTGGTTCGTTCACCACGCTGGTGAGTCTGAGCATGTTGCTGCCGTTCCTGCCGCTTTATGTGGAGCAGCTGGGCGCTCATACACCATCGGCGATTGTGCAGTGGTCGGGTATCGCCTTCGGCGCGACGTTTCTTGGCACCGCGCTGACCGCGCCCCTGTGGGGCCACCTGGCGGATCGCTACGGCCGCAAACCCATGCTGGTGCGCGCGGCGATCGGCATGGCGATTGTCATGTCGCTGATCGGCACCGCGCATACCGTCACGCAACTGGTGACGCTGCGCCTGGTGGCTGGCCTGGTGGGTGGCTATGCGTCGGCGGCTACCGTGATGGTCGGCACGCAGGCGCCACGCGAGCGGTCGGGTTGGGCGCTCGGCGTGCTGTCGATCGGTGCGCTGTCCGGCAGTCTGATCGGACCGCTGGTCGGCGGCTTTCTGCCGGATCTCGTCGGTATTCGCGGCACGTTCTTCGTAGGCGGCGGCGTGATCGGCGTGGCGGCCCTGGTCACGATTTTTTTCGTGCGGGAGGATTTCAACCACGAGTTGGACACTCGCGCGCCGCTGGGCAGCAGCGACGACACCACCGGCATGGCGCACAAGGGCTTGATCGTCACCCTGCTGGTTACAGCCATGATGGTGTTGCTTGCCAATATGTCGATCGAGCCCATCATCACGGTCTATATCGCCCAGCTTGGCGTGCCGCACGACCACCTCGCGCGCATGGCCGGCATCGTGATGGCAGCGTCCGCCTTCGGCAGCATGCTCACTTCAGCGCGGCTTGGCTCCCTGGCCGATCGCGTCGGGAGCAACAAGGTGATCATCGGATGTCTGCTGGTCACGGCGCTGCTGATGGTGCCGCAGGCGTTCGTGACGCAGTGGTGGCAACTGGCCGTGCTGCGCGGGCTGATGGGCATGTCGATGGCCGGCATGCTGCCCGCGGTGGCCAAGGGCGTGCGCGCCCTGGTCGAGGACCGCAAGACCGGCAAGACGCTGGGTTATCTGCAATCCGCGCAATTTGCCGGTCAAGTGATAGGGCCGCTGATCGGCGGCCAGATCGGCGCGTGGGTGGGATTGCGCGATGTGTTCTTCGTCACTGCCGTACTGCTGGTGTTGTGTGCCTGGTTGAACCGGTGGGCGAATCGCCAGGATACGAGCCTGGTCGCACCGCATCGGGCAGGGTAACAACCGGAGCTTTTATGGACTGCGTGGCCTGGTCGTGATGCCGGCAAGCCAGCGTGTCGCGGCGTCGCGGTCGCTGTTGGGGCCTGCTTGCAGCTCGGCCAGCAGCGACGTGGCCTCAGCGCGCCGTTGATCGCCCTCGGCATGTTGGTCCAGCGCATCATCGACACGGGCCAGATGCGCATCGATCAAGGCCATCAGTGCGGTTGCTCGTGGCGTGATCGCCTTGGCCGCATCCAAAGCCTTGCCCAGTTGGGCGGCAGCCTCGTCGTTGCGACCCAGCGCATGCAGCGTGTCGGCGAACAGCAGGTCCGCGCGTATGGCCTTTTCCGAATGACGGTCGTCCAGGCCGGCATACATGGCAACCGCTTCTCCCGCGACTGCGGCAGCGCGCTCTTTCGCCGCTTGCGCGGCCATCAATTGGGCTTCGACGGTAAGCGCAAACGCGATGTCGGGGTGGGCGTCGCGGTGTCGCTGCCGCGCTTCCAGCAGCGCGCTGTCGATGATGAGCCGCGCCTCGTCCAGATGCGTGCGTGCAATCAGCACCTGCGCGAGGCAGGCTCGATCATAGCTGCGCCCGTTGTCGGCATAGTCGGCGCCCAGCAAGCTTTGCTTGCGGTTGATCGACTCCCTGAGCCCGGTTTCGGCGGCGGCATATGCGCCTTGCGTAAATTGCAGCCGCGCCAGATTGCCGATGCTGATGGCTTCATTGAGCGCGCCGGCCGGCGCCAGCGCCTGGTCGATGGCCACGGATTTGGCGTAGAACACGCTGGCCTCGTCGAACTTGCCTTCGTAGGCGAGCACATTGGCCAGGTCGTTGAGGTGCCACGCCGTGTGCGCATTGGGGTGCGTGTAGGCGTTGGCATCGATATCGAGCGCGTCGCGCATCGTCTGTTCGCTCTCGGCATAGCGGCCCTGCTTGACCAGGTCCGAGGTCAGGATGGTCATCGCATCGGCTACCTCGGCATGGCCGGCGCCCAGATGGCTGCGCTTGCGGGCCAGCGCTTCGCGCAGCAACGGCGCGGCGCTGTCGGCGTGGCCGGCATCCATCTGGATCCAGCCCAGATTCATCACCGCCTCGGTCAGTGCATCGCTGTCCACCGGTAGCGAGCGCCGTGCAAGGGCGAGCGCTTTGTCGCCCACCTCGATGGCCTTGGCGGATTCGCCGATACGCTCGTCCAGCCCGGCCAGCCAGGCCAGCGCGAGGACCTCTTCGGTGGAATCCCGATGCGGGCCTCGCTCGAACGCCTCGATGGCGTGCTGCAATCTTGCGGTGGCGTCGCGAACGCGGCCCAGCTCGTCGGCTTCCTTGGCCAGCAGGTATTCGACGTGCAGGGTGCGCGGGTCGGTGGGACCAAACTGCATGTTGGCAAGTGCAGCCGCTTCCTGCAGCGGCAGCCAGGCGCGTTCCGGATGACCGCTGCGGCGTTCGAGATCGCCGACCAGGGCGATGATTTCCGCGCGCAGGGCAGGCTGCATGGCAAAGTCACGGTCGGCGCGTTCGCGTCCTCGCGCAAGCAGTTCCTGTGCCGTCTCATTTGCTTCCGTGCCGTGCGATGAGCTATCGAACAGACCTTCCAGAAATGATTTGAGCGCGCCCGCACGCTGCGCTTCGCTCTCGGCGGCGATCGCTTGTGCGTGCGCTGTGTTCGCAGCGCGACTGGCCTCGCGCGCTTCGTACACACCGACAGCCGTCGCGGTAGCGAGCAGCACGGCAATCACTGCGCCCAGCGACACGGCGAGTGCATGCCGGCGGGTGAACATGAGAACGCGATAGCTCAGCGTATCGGCGCGCGCCTGCAGCGGCTTGCCATCCATATAGCGTTGGACATCGTCGCTCAAGGCCGCGACGCCTGCGTAGCGGCGAGCGGGTTCTGCACGTGTGGCCTGCTGCACGATGGCGTGCAGATCGACGCCCAGCGTTCGCCGCCATGCCTCTTCGTCGATGCCGTGCTCGCCGTCCCTGCGCGGCGCCTTTTCCTCCAACAACTCGGCAAGCAGGATGCCCAGGGCATAGACGTCGATCGCCGTCGTCGCCACGTCGCCCGCAAACTGCTCCGGTGCCGCATAGGAACGCGTGAGACGTCGTGCCTCGGTGCGCGTGCGCTCCCCATCGCCGGTGAGCAGTTTGGCGATGCCGAAATCCACCAGCTTCACGCCACCATCCGCCCCCACCAGCACGTTGCTGGGTTTCAGGTCGCGGTGCACGATCAGGGCGCGATGCGCGTGCTCCACCGCGGCGCAGACATCGATAAACAGTGCCAGCCGTTCGCGCCGCGACAGGTGCATGCGTTGGGCATGGGCGACCAGGTTGTCGCCCGCCACATATTCGAGGGCGAGAAACGGCGTGCCCGTGGGCGAAAAGCCTGCATCGAGCAGTTGGGCAATATGCGGATGCTGCAGCCGCGCCAGAATGCGCTGTTCTTGCAGGAATCGACGACGCTCGTCCGCATCGTGCACATCGATGCGCAACAGCTTGAGCGCCACCCGCTGCGGACCGCCTGGCAGCTCGCGCTCGGCCTCGAACACACTGGCCATGCCGCCGGCGCCCACAAAGCGAAGCACGCGATAGCCGGCGATGGTCGGCAGCGCCTGCGCGGCCTCGTCGGCGAGCGCAGGCAGCCACTGCGCCATGCCGCGTTCCAGCGCTTCGATGCCCGATGCGTTGTCCAGCGCCTGCACGACCAGGGTCCGCAAGGTGGCGTCTGCGCAGTGTTGGCGCAGCCACTCGGTGCGTTTGGCGACGGGCACGTCGAACAGCCGGTCGATCAGCGGTTCGATCTCGTGCCAGCGTTGGGAGAAGGCGGAAATCATCGGCGGCGCATTTCCGGTTCGGTGACCTACCTCTATAGCGTATTTACCGCGCGACTACCGACATCAACTCGGCTCGGGCATCAGGCAGGCGCTGAGAAAGGTACGCGCCTTCAACCAGTCCCGTTCGACAGTGCGTGCATTGACGCCCAGCACCTCGGCGATATCCGGGCTGGACAAGTCGGCGAACAGGCGCAGTTCCGCCACGCGAGCCAGTCGCTCGTCGGTCGCTGCCAGCCGGGTCAGTGCTTCGTCGATGGCCAGCACGTCGATGATGTCCGACGAATCCTGGCCCGCGGTCATCTCGGGCGCCTGGCGCTTCTGCGCCTTCCTGCGCCTTGCGTGGTCGATCAGGATGTGGCGCATCACCTGGCTCATATACGCATACAGATGCCCGCGGTCGGTGAACGAGACGGCGTCCTGGCTGACCAGCTTCAGATAGGCCTCGTGGACCAGGGCCGTGGTTTCCAGCGTGTGCGCCGCTTCGCGCGCGCGCTGGTGGCGGGCGAGGCGATGCAGCGTGGCATAGATCTTGGGGATCAGCGTGTCGAGCGCGGCGGCGTCACCGTGGGCGGCGCGCGCGAGCACTTCGGTGATGGGCGAGTCGGCGGTCATGCGCCCTGGATATCCGCTGGCTGACTTTGCGCAGAGCGTGTCGGTAAATGCTCCCGCTTTGCGCTGTAGGGAGAGATGGCGTGATTCGGAACGGCTGCACACCCTGGGAAGGCCATCGCCCGTCGCACCCTACAGAGGAATGAAATCATGTGGAATCATCGCTCTACGCACGGCGTTCTCACAAGGGCCGCTGGACTGCTGGCGATTGCGCTGGCCGGCTTTTCCACCGCCGCGATGGCGGACACCAGCGTTGCCGCAGCGTCGTCCAACAACCAGGCCGTGACCTATAGCTATCAAACGCTGGATGTACCGGGCTCGTCGTTGACGATCTTCTGGGGCATCAACGATTTCGGCGAAGTGGCGGGGCAATACGCCGTCAATGGAGGCACCTCGCACGCCATGGCCTATCGACACGGCCATTTCGAGCCACTGGATCCCGCGCTGATGGGCACCTACTTCAGTGCAGCCGGCGGCCCCACCGACCTGGGTCAGACCTTCGGCGGTTACACGGACGCAGCAGGGCGGCAGCACGGCTTTGTGATCATCGGCAAGCGCACCGTCACGGTGGACTTCCCCGGCCATCTCAACTCGAACGTGGACGGTCTCAATGAATTTGGCGCCATCGCCGGCGTGTATTGGGACGCCGACGGCATCTATCACGGCGTCCTGCGCCGCGGCTTTGGCTGGGACACGCCGATCGACGTGCCCGGCGCGCGCGATACCTATCCGCTGGGCATCAATGGCAGCGGCGAGATCGTCGGCTACTGGGACAACGATCCGGCAGTGACGCACGGCTACTATCGCAGCGCCAACGGCAAGATCACCAACGTCGATGTGCCCGGCGCCGCGAGCAGCGTCGCCTTCGGCATCACCGACAACGGTGTGATCGCGGGCTACTACACCGAGCCGAGCGGGGCGATCCACGGCTTCGTCGAAACCAAGGGCAAGTTCCAGACACTCGACCTGCCGGGCGCCGCAGCAACGATCGTCACGGCGATCAATAATTTCGGCGTGGTCGCGGGCGAGTACTTCGATACGACCGGCAAGCGTCACGGCTTCATCGCGACGCCCAAGTTGTCCGATCACCGGCACTGAGCATGACCTGGCTCCGCAGCGATGCGGAGCCATCCGCTTGATGCGGTGGCTGCCCTGTGCATGCTTCACTCGCGCCGTGACGACCGCCGGATGGACTTATTGCGTGCGAATGGCGCCATCGCCGATACCCAGGCAGAGCCGCAAGGCGGCCAGGCTGCATCGACCGAAGCCTGGGGACGCTGGTTGCTCCGTCTCGCCAGACTTGGCCGAGCTTTCATCCGCCTCGGCAGCGGGCGTGGGCAACGGTTGAACGATATGGCCATGCAGGAACAGCAGGTCAAGCCACGGCCAGCGCATGCGAGCCTCCCGTGTTGGCATCGGCGACTGGCGCAGCATCGACGGTGTCGCCTGCGAAGCCGGTGGCCCTCATCGATGGACGTTCGCCGATGCGCTCGTACCATGAGGCCAGCCGCGGGCGGCCGTTCCGGAAGGCGAGGATCTGGCGAAATTCGATCCAGCTGAGCGCCGTCGCCAGTGCGATATCGCCGATGTCGATGTCTGGCTCATGGCCGATATGCGCTTCGAGGAAATCGCAGGCAGCCTCGATCTTTTGCAGATGCCCATCCCGCAGCGGTGTCCAACGGAACGCCTCGGGCCGGCGCGTGGTTTCCCAACGCACGGCGATGCCGGCATCGGCGATACCCACGGCGATGGCCTGATTTCGCAACGCGACGAAGCGTTGTTTTGGCTCGGCAGGAATGAGCGGGCGGCCCTGATGCAGGCCATCCAGGTATTCGCAGATCACGCTGGAATCGAACAAGACCGTGCCGTCATCGCAGATCAGCACGGGGACCTTGCCCAGCGGATTGAGTGCAAACACCTCGCTGTTGCGCACGGTCGGGCTGGTTTCGTGATGGATCACGTCGAGCCGGTTGGCGAGACCGATTTCGTGCGCGGCGACTAGCACTTTTCGCGCATATGGCGAATGGGACTGATACAGGAGCCTCATGAGACGAATGCACGCTTCGGTGGTGGACGGTGCGAGCTATGCTAGGGTGCGCTCGCGCGGCCAGGCCGCGATTGTGCAAGGCAAGACAGGATTTTTCCCCGCCTTACGGAGGTTTCGCGCCCATGGCCCCGCCGCTGGACAAGATCGATCGACGCATCCTGGCCATCGTGCAAAAGGACGCACGCCGTCCGGCCGAGCTGATCGGCGCGGATGTCGGACTATCGGCTTCGGCCGTGCAGCGCCGCATGGCGCGGATGCGCGACGAGGGCGTCATCACGGCGGAAGTGGCGGTAGTCGACCCGATGAGCGTCGGTCACCCGTTGACGATGATTGTCGATGTGGAAGTGGAGCGCGAACGACCGGAGCTGCTGGCGAGCCTCAAGCAGTGGATTGCCGCCCAGTCCTTCATCCAGGAGGCCTGGTACGTCACGGGCGCAGGTGATTACGTGCTGATCGTGATCGCGCGCGACGTGGATGACTTCGAAGCGTCGATGCAACGCATGATTGCCGAGAACGCGAATGTGCGCCGGTTCCACACGCGCGTCGCGCTGAGCACGCTCAAGCGCGGCCTGCTGGTGCCGATGGCCGCCATGGACGAATAAGCCGGTGGCGAGCAGGAAGGCTGGCGCGAGGTGCCGCGCTTCTTGTGGGAGCGCATCCTGTGCGCGACAGCGGCGCTTCGGTGTACCACGGTCCCGGGCGTCCTCGCCAAAGGCTGTCGCGCACAGGGTGCGCTCCCACAAAATCGCCGCCGCCGTGTCGAGACGCGATGCCAGGCAGACGCCTTGGTGCACGCCATGGCACCAAGGTGTCGCCCAATGAGTGTTGCGCGATCGCAGCCAGCGTGACGGGTTCGTAGCGATACCAAAGTGTGGTGGCCTGGCGCCATGGCTGGCGGGACACTGGCAGCTGCCTTCACCCATGCCAGCGACAGGAGCCGCCATGAATGACAGCCAGCCTTCCGCGCAACTTCGCATCACGCGTCGCACTCCCGCGTATTGGCGCGTCACCATCGACAACCCGCCCATCAACGTCATGGGCCCGCCCATGGTGCGAGACTTCCAGGACGTCATCAACGCGATCGAAGCGGATGAGCAGGTTCGGGTCGTGGTATTTGACAGTGCCGTAGACGGCTATTTCCTCAACCACTCCGATTTCAACGCACGGTTCGAGGACTTGACCAGCATGCCGAACGGGCCTACCGGCTTGCCGCCATGGCCGGACGTGCTGGTGCGCCTCACGCATGCACCCGTGGCGTCGATTGCGCTCATACGCGGTCGCGCGACGGGCAATGGCAGCGAACTCACGCTCGCCTGCGATATGAGTTTTGCCAGTCGCGAAAAGACCATCATCTCGCAGTGGGAGGCGGGCGTCGGCCTGGTGGCGGGTGGTGGGCCGATGGCGCGCTTGCCGCAACTGATCGGCCGCAATCGTGCACTGGAAGTGCTGCTGAGCTCGGAAGATCTTGGCGGCGATCAGGCGGCCGCCTATGGCTACGTCAATCGCGCCTTGCCCGATGCCGAACTCGACGACTTCGTGGAGGCGCTTGCGCTGCGCATCTCGCGCTTCGACAAATGGGCGCTGGCCAATACCAAGCGCCTGGTCAATACCCAGCTGCCGCCGGACGTGGAGATCGGCGCCGGGTGGGATACCTGCATGGCCTCGATTGGCCGCGAGCACGCGCAGCAGAGCATCAAGGCGCTGATGGCCAAGGGCTTCCACAAGCCGGGCGATGTGGAAGAACGTCTTGCCTACTACATCGGCCAACTGGGCCAGTGACTGTCTTCGAAAGGAGTGACGTATGGACCTGCTTGCGACAGCGAAGGCCCTGGCGGAACGCGTGGAAGCCGAGGCAGCGCGAGTCAAGGTGCCGGTCGCGGTGTCCGTGATGGATGTGCATGGCAACCTTGTCCTGCAACATCGCATGAATGATGCGCCGCTGTTCTCGGTCGAGATCTCCGAGCGCAAGGCGTATACCTCGGCGCCCATCATCGCTGCAGACCGCTCGGCCTCCAGCGCAGGCCGTTGGTCACCCAAGCGAAGCCGGTCGACACAGATGCGTGGACCGTCCGGCGAGATCGCCCCTAGCCTTGGCGAATCTCCCGACGGACCCACACCATGCGCCCTACGATCTTGCTGGCTGCTCTCCTCGTCGCTGGTACAGCCCATGCCACCGACCCTTGGCAACAGGTCGAAGATGCTTCGCCCGCATTCGCTCCTGATGGACGATCGGTGGTGTTCTCCCGTGGCGAGGGCGCCGAGCGGCATCTCTATGTCGCCGAGCGTGGCACGGCGGATTGGATGCCGGCGACGCTGGCGCCGTTCTCCGCCTCGTGGATGGACCTGGAGCCGGCGATGGCGCCGGATGGCTCGTACATGGTGTTTGCATCCAACCGGCCGGCGCACAACGATGGCGCGGCGTTGGACGGCTATTTCATGGGCAAGCCCAGGCCCGGACGTGGTGGCAACCTGTGGCGGGTCGATCGCACGGCGCAAGGGTGGGGCGTGCCGCAGCGATTGCCGGACATCATCAATGACGGCAACGCGATCTTCTCGCCGGCCATCGCGGCCGATGGCAGCCTGTATTTCATGAAGCCCGATCCCGGCACCGGCAAGTTCCGGCTGTATCTCAGTCGCTGGCAGCACGGTGAGTACCAGGCGCCGAGTCCCTTGAGTTTCAGCGACGGGACGGCGGGCGACTATGACCCGGCGGTCGCGCCCGATCAGTCCTTCTTGGTGTTCAGCTCGTCGCGGCCACCGGCGACGGCGTCCAGTGGCAGCGCGCTACTTATCAGCGTCGCCACGCCGCAGGGCTGGAGTGCGCCGCAGCCGCTGGGCCCGATGGGCATCGAGGCGCGGCTTACGCCCGATCTTTCCACGCTCTATTACAGCGGCAAGGATCAACATATCCACGCCTTTTCGCTGGCGCAGTGGCGGGCGACGCATCGGGACATTGCGGCTTCCATGACGAGTGCCATGCCTGGGAAGTGATCTCACTTTCGCGCCGCGCATAAAAGAGGGGCAGTGGGTCCCATGAAACGCATTGGGACACTGCCCCGTTGCGCTTACCGAAGCATCTGCCAAGACATGCGGTGCCTGGAGAGCCTATGGTTGAAGCGCAGATTGATACTACGCGGCCTTGTGTTAGTTCCGATGCAATCCATGTGCAATCGCCGTTAACGCGCGTGATCTGTCAGCCGCGCTGTGCCGACGAGCCGGAGACGTAAGGGCTGCCGCGCACGCTCCAGCGCCATGGATGTTCCTTGCCCACGCTGATGCCTATGCGCAGACTTACCAGCGGATCTTTGGGCGGCGCCACGCCATCGTCGACGATGGCGAAACCCTCGAGCCCCACCACCAGGTCGATGCCGTTTTGTGCGCTGTCGATACCCATCGCCTGCGTCAGCCGGGCGGGCCCGCGGCACAAGTCGCGATCGAGCAAGGTGTGGGGCCGCGCTGCACGCATTTGTGCGAGGCCGTGGATGGGTTCGAGGGCGCGGATAAGTACGCCGCAACCGCTACCCACCGGACCGCTGACGCAGTTGCTGCACCAATGCATGCCATAGGTGAAGTAGACATACATATGCCCCGGCGGTCCGAACATGACGGCATTGCGCGGCGTTTTTCCGCGGTACGTGTGCGCTGCCGGATCGAGCGCGCCGAGATAAGCTTCCACTTCCACGATCCGTCCCGCCCGGCCATCCGCGGACGCCAGCACTTTATTGAGCAGTCGCGGCGCCAACGTGGTGGCCGGGCGCTGGAAGAAGGCACGCGACAAGGGCTTGCCCGGCCAGCTGATCGGCGCAGCTTTCCTTTGACCCACCCTAGTTCTCCGTCCGCACGTTGTGCGCTGCGGGCGCCATCATTTCCAGATAAAGCTCGCGATACGCAGCCACCAGACCGTCGAGGGTGAAAGCGCGATTCCTGCCGCTGGGGTTGGGCAGTATCCACACGATCGCGCCTTCGAAGCCCATCGCTTGTCTTCCCCAGTTGAGTTCACGCTGGCCGGAAAGTCCCGCATAAGCCGCCTTGCCGAGAAAGGCCACGAAACGCGGCGCGTGGCTCGCGATCTTCCGCTTGAATGCTGCAGCGGCCGCGGTGAATTCGCGGGGCGACAACTCATCGGCAGCTGCCGTCGCCCGGGACACCACCGTCGTCAGTCCATAGCCATAGCGCAGGATGCTGCGATCCCGCGCGGGTGCGATCTGCTCGGGCGTAAATCCCGCGAGATGAAGCACCCGCCAGAAGCGATTGCTCCCGCTCACGAAATGATGGCCGGCCGTGGCCGCCGTCATGCCCGGATTGATGCCGCAGAAGACGACCTCGAGCCGGTCGGCCAGGAGGTCGGGGAGCTCGTTGCTCACGATCGGCCCGTCACTCGCACATCACGCTGACCGCCTTCTGCGCCAGCTTGCGCAGCTCCGCCTTTGAACTGCCGGAGCGGGCGCGCACGGCCAGCGAGTGCATGGTGGCGGAGGCGAGCAGGGCGAGCGCCTTGGGATCGGCATCGGGCTTCAACTCGCCTGCGCTGCGTGCCAATTTGAAGCGCGCTTCGAAATCGGCATCCAGCTTGCGAAAACCATCCGCGGCCAGCTTCTGGATCTGCGGATCGCCCGGCGCCTCGGTAATCGCCGTGCCCACCACGAAGCATCCCAGCACCTGGTCGTCGCCGGAGAAATAAATCGACAGCGCGGCGTCGTAAACCTTCATCAAGGTCTCGGCCAGGCTGCCGCCGCTGGCGAAGGCCTTGTGCATCAGGTTGAACTTGCGTTCCCAATAGTCGTTCAGCGCCTTGACGTAGATGTCGTGCTTGTCGCCAAACGCGGCCCGAAGGCTGGGGCGGTTCATGCCGGTCGCGGCGGAGATGTCGTCCAGCGAGGTGCCCGAGTAGCCAGTCTTCCAGAACGCCTCGGCGGCCTGCCGCAACGCCGTTTCCGGTTCGTAGGCACGGGGCCGGCCGCGGGGCCTTTTTTCGGTCTTCTCTATTTTTGTTCCTGATCGCATAAAAAACTTGACCTCTCGTCTGTGCCGGGATTATTATCCTGATCAGTACAAAATTCAACAGGCACTGCGCGGAGGTTCGCAGCGGTGGCCAGTCAACGGGATCGAAGTCATGCGTAAGCAATTTGATGAAACGAGCGACGGCCTGGGCTCAGGCAGTGCCGAGACGGCGGGCCGAAGCTTGAAGGAGCGGCTGCGCTGGCCCCTGATGGCGGCCTTGCCACTGCTGTTGCTCGTCGGCGGTGGCGCCAGATATCTGCATGGAGAGCGCGATGTCGCGACGGACGATGCGTTCGTGCGAGCCGCCAAGGTCTCCATCAATGCCCGCATTCCCGGCCAGGTGGTGAAAGTGGCGGTGATCGACAACCAGCCGGTCAAGGCCGGCCAATTGCTGTTCGAGATCGATCCCGAGCCTTACCGCATTGCGGTGGAACAGGCCGAGGCGCGCCTGAACAGCGCACGCCTGCAGGTGGAAGCGCTCAAGGCGACTTATCGCCGCCAGTTGTCCGATCTCCAATCGGCCAAGGCATCGGCGGATTTCGACGGCCGCGAATACGCGCGCAAGAAGGAATTGCTCGCCTCGGATTTCGCCTCGCGCGCTTCCTACGAGCGTGCCGAAACCGACATGCAGGTATCGCGTCAGCACATTGCATCGGCGCAGCAGGATGTCGCCAACACCGTCGCGGGCTTGAATGGCGATCCCAATATCGACGTCGATCGCCATCCGACCGTGCGCGAAGCGCGTGCACAGCTCGACCGCGCGCGACTCGATCTTTCCTATACCCGCGTCTTGGCGCCGGACGATGGCGTGGTGACCAAGGTGGACGATCTGCAGGTCGGCGATTTCGTCAGCAGCGGCGCCACCGTGTTCTCGATGATGTCGAGCCGGCATGTGTGGATTGAAGCGAATTTCCGCGAAACCGGCCTGACCCATATGCGGCCGGGCCAGTCAGCCATCATCGATGTCGATACCTATCCCGGTCACGGCTTCAAGGCCCACGTAGTGAGCATGAGTCCCGGCACCGGCTCGGAATTCGCGCTGCTGCCGCCGGAAAACGCCACCGGCAATTGGGTGAAGGTGGTGCAGCGCCTGCCGGTGCGCCTGGAGTTGGACGCGATCGATCCCAACTGGCCGCTGTACTCGGGCATGAGCGTCACCGCGCAAGTCGATACGCGTCGGCAAGCCGGGGGAGCAAGGCAGTGAATGCCGCCCATGCCCACAACAGCGAGGTGCGGGCGCATTGGAGCCTTGTCGCCGCCGCGTTGATGGCGACGTATATGCAAGCCGTGAACATCTCGATCCCGAACGCAGCGGTACTGCACGTGCAGGGCGGCCTGTCGATGACGGACGACGAGATTGGCTGGGTGTTTTCTTCGTATATCGCTGCAAGCGCCATCGTGATGCCGTTGACGCATTGGCTGGCTGGCCGGTTTGGCAGGAAGAAAGTGTTTCTGGTCTCGCTGGCGCTGTTCACCGTGGCACTGATCCTCGACACGCTGGCGACGACGCCGCTGCAATTCGTCTCCGCGCGCATCCTGCAAGGTGCCGCGAGCGGCACGCTGGCGCCGCTGTCGATGGCGATCCTGCTGCATGAACTGCCGCCCCTGCGTCATGGCCGCATCGGCATGGCCTGGAGCGTGATTGCCTTGCTGGGCATCTTAAGTGGACCGGCGATCGGCGGATGGCTGGGCGAATATGTCGGCTGGCACGCGATCTTCTACTTCAGCCTGCCGATGGCTGCGTTTATCGCGCTGGCGATGAGTGCGTACCTTAAGGAAAAGAAGCTGCACAAGCTTGAGCACTTCGACTTCTTCGGGCTGGTGACGTTTTCCATGGGCATCGCCGGTCTGCAGATGATGCTCGACCGCGGCGAACGACTGGAATGGTTTGCGTCGCCGGAGATCTGGGTGGAAGCCATCGCTTCGGCGCTGGGCTTCTATCTCTACATCGTGCACGTGCTGACCAGGGACCATCACTTCCTGCACAAGGCCTTGTTCAAGGACCGCAACTTCCGCGTGGCGACGGTGATGTTCTTTGCGTTTGGCTTTGTGCTGCTGCCGACCCTGGCGCTGACCTCACCGATGCTCGAGGAACTGCTCGGCTATCCAGCCGACACGGCGGGTTACCTCAGCATTCCACGCGGTGCTGCCTTGGTGACAGCCTTGCTGCTGACCTGGCGCGCACCGTCGCGCTTGGACAATCGCTGGCTGATCCTCGGCGGTTTGGCGCTGGTGGTCTACGGCAACTGGCGGATGCTGGGCTATTCGCCCTTGATGGACTGGTGGCCGGTCGCCGTCGCGGGCGCCATTCAAGGCGCAGGGCTCGGCGTGCTGATGCCGGCGCTTACCCGTGCTGCCTTCAGTACGCTCGATCCCCAATTCCGCGCGGAAGGCACCGTGCTTTTCAACCTCTCGCGCTTGTACGGCAGCACGATCGGCATCGCCATCGTGCAGATCTACTTCTACTGCAACACACAGAGCATGCACCTGGCGCTCGCCAACCACCTCACGCCGCATCGTACCGGTCCTCTGACGGGCCAGGCGCTCGCCATGATGAATGAACTGGTGACCGGCCAGGCGGCGGTGGTCGCGGTGATCGGCCAGTTCAAGCTTTTGATGATAGCCATGCTGATCGTCAGTCCGCTGGCTCTGTTCCTGCGCAAGCCGCGTGCCGGCAACTGATCTTCTGGAGTCACGCCATGAAATCGATGAACTCACTCGCGTTGGGGCCTTTTGTCCGAACGCTCCTGCTGGCCGCTGCTGCGCCCGCGCTTTTGTCCGCGTGCATGGTGGGGCCCAACTTTGAACGTCCGGCAGCGCCGACCACCGAGCACTACGACGCCCAGGCCGAGCAGGCGCTCGACGGCAGCCATGCGTCGGCGGGCACGGCGCACGTCGAGCTTGGCAAAACCATGCAGGGCGACTGGTGGTCGACGCTCGGCTCGGCCAAGCTCGATCAAGTGATGCGCAAAGCCATCGCTGGCAATTTTGATCTACAGGCCGCGGATGCCACGATCGCGCAAGCGAATGAAGCGGTGGCTGCCACTGCCGGCGCCTTGAGTCCGCAAGTGGGATTTGGCGCCACGGGCGGTCGCCAGAAGGGCAGCAACGGTGCGGGAGTTGGCACGTCCAACTTTTATGCCGTCGGGCCGCAGGTGAGTTTTGACTTCGACCTTTTCGGCGGCACCAAGCGCAAGGTCGAAGAGCGCACCGCGCTCGCCGAGCTGGAGAAGCATCGCTTCGATGCGGCCTACCTCACGGTGACCGGCGATGTGGCCAGCGAAGCGATTGCACTGGCTTCGGCCCGTGCACAGATCAAGGCAGTGCAAGTGCTGATTGCCGACGACCAGAAAAACCTGGACCTGGTGCGCAAGGCGCACGAATACGGCACGGCCACGCAAGTGGATATCGCGCTGGCCACCACGCAGCTGGCGCAGGACGAAACCCTGCTGCCGCCGCTGGCGCAGCAGCGTGATGTTGCGCGGCATGCCTTGGCTATCCTGGTCGGCAAGAGCCCAGGCGACTGGACCGCACCGGATTTCGATCTCAGCGATTTTGCGCTGCCGGAAAGCCTGCCCGTGACGCTGCCCTCTGAGCTGGCGCGCGAACGCCCCGACATCCTCGAGGCTGAGGCGCAACTGCATGCGGCCAGCGCCGAGATTGGTGTGGCTACGGCGGATATGTATCCGCATCTGACCCTGTCCGCGTCGCTCACCCAGGCGGGTCCTGGCATCGGAACACTGTTTGGACTCGCCGGCGCGCTGGCCGGGCCGATTTTCGACGGCGGCACCCTGAAGGCCAACCGGCGCGGCGCCGTCGACGGCTATAAGGCATCGCTCGCGGGTTACCAGCAAACCGTCATCACCTCGTTGGGCCAGGTGGCGGACGTGCTGCAGGCGATCAACCACGACACCGAGGAATACGCAGCGCAGGAGCGCGCCTTGAACGCGGCCGAGGCCAGCTTGAAATTGAACCAGCAGGGCTATCGGGTCGGCGAGATCGGCGTGCTGCAAGTGCTGGATGCCGAGCGTGCTTACCAGCGTGCCTTGATTGGCCATATCCAGGCACAGACGGCACGCCACCTCGACAGCGTGCAGCTTTCGATCGCCCTGGGTGGCAACGCCAACGGCGTCTCCGAGCAGCGCGTGGCGTCGCGCGATCAACCCTGAGCAGCGGCGCCGATAGAAATCTTCAACTCACGCGGCGGCTGCCCTGTGCAAGCCGCCCATACGACCAGAGAGCACGACATGCGTTCGTCCGACCATCTTCGTCACACCACCATTCCCCTGGCCCACGGCACCGGTGACATGCCGGCGGTGGGATTCGGCACCCTGATCGCCAACCGCGATGCCGCCAGGCTGGCCATCAAGGCGGCACTGGAAACCGGCTTCCGTCATCTCGATGCGGCAGAACGCTATCTCAACGAAGACGTCGTCGGCGCGGCGATGCAAGCGGCGTTTGCGGCCGGCACCGTGAAGCGCGAGGAGCTCTTCGTCACTACCAAGCTGTGGAACACCAATCACCGCCCGGAACGCGTCAGGCCTGCGTTTGAAGCGAGCCTCCGCCGGCTCCGGCTCCACTACATCGATCTCTACCTGATCCACACGCCGTTTGCGTTCAAGCCGGGCGACGAGATGGATCCCCGTGACGAGCACGACCAGCCCATCTACGACACCGGCGTGGCCCTGGTGGAAACCTGGCGCGCGATGGAACGCCTGGTGGACGAAGGGAAGTGCCGCGCCATCGGGCTATCGGACGTCACGCTGCCCAAGCTCAAGGAGATTGTCGACGTGGCGCGCATCAAGCCCGCGGCGGTGCAGGTGGAGTGCCACCCGTATCTGCCCGAATGGGAGCTGTTGGAGTACTGCCAGCAACATGGCATCGTGCTGCTCGCGTTTGCGCCGCTGGGTCATGGCATGGAGCCGCGCATCACCGACGACGCGGTGATCACCGGCATCGCCCAGCGCGTTGGCAAGACGCCGGCGCAAGTGGCGCTGGCCTGGGCGGCGCAACGCGGCACGGCCTTTCTGACCACCTCGACCAACCCCGCGCATATCGAGGAGAACTTCGCCATCGATTCACTGCCCGACGAAGCGATGCGCCAGATGAAAGAGGACATCACCACCTCGGTGCGCTTGAATGCCGTGGTCGAGACTGGTGTTCCTGGGTTCGTGCCGCGGCGTAAGTAAGTGGGCGGACTGCCTTAGAGATCAAGCTCAATGTCGGTCGTGGGGCGTGCACAGCAGATCAGCACGCTGCCACTGGCGGGCGCGCCCACCGGTTCGGTGTCGTAGCGAATCTGGCCGGCGATAAGCGCGGTCTCGCAGGTGTGGCACACGCCCGCACGGCACGACCAGCGCACGGGCACATCGCAGGCCTCGGCAAATTCCAGCAGGCTTTGATAGCGATCGGACCAGGGCAGCGCCAGGCCGCTACGACTGAAAGACACCGTGGGGCCTTGCCCCGCCGGACCTTGCGGCAGATGCGGAGACCTGGCGGGCCCTGCAGCGATGCCCGGCGTGATCGACCCTACGCTGCCGAAGATCTCCGTATGCAGATGCGTGGACGCGTAACCCGCCGCTGCCAGTCCGTCCATCAGGTCGGACATGAAGGCAGTTGGGCCGCAGAGGTAAAACTGGGCGTTGCCGGGTACGCCCAGTCGCTGGATCGTCGCGGCGCTGATGCGTTCGGCGACATCGAAATCGTGGCCCAACTGATCTTCAGCGCGAGGCTGGCTAAAGGCGACGAGCGCATGTACATGCGGTAGTGCGCCAAGCAGGTGGCGGACTTCCGATGCAAACGGACGTTCGGCGCCGTTGCGTGCGCCATAGATCCAGTAGACCTCGCGCCTGGCCGCCGCTCCTTCCGCCACCAATTGATGCAGCATGCCGAGCACCGGCGTAACGCCGATGCCCGCGCTCACCAACACTACCGGATCATCACCCGCCTGCAGCGTAAACGTCCCGCGTGGCGCGCTGACCTCAAGCAGGTCCCCCGCATGAATTTGGCTGTGGATATATTGGCTGCCCTCGCCGGAACCGCGCTTGATGCTCACGCGATAGCAGCCGTCTTCACCGATATTGGAGATCGAGTAGCTGCGCGTGACCGCGCTGCCGCCATCGGCCGCAGGCAGGCGCAACACCACGAACGATCCTGCGGCCGGCGGCGCGAGAAAGGGTGGCTCCGTCGCGGTCAGCAGCAGGGACTTCACCTCGCTGCTTTCCTCCACCACGCTCACTACTTTCAAGGTGCGAAAGCCCGGCCACGCAGCCGGTGGCAGCACTGGTGCGAGCCCGGCGTTGCCCGGCAGGCCCTCGGTATTCGCCAGTAAGGCATCGAAGGACTGCTTCCAGCCAGGACTGAGCGAAGGCTCGCTGGCTGCGCGTTGCAGCCGGTCTTTGGGATGATCAGGTAGGTAGAGCAAGCCATCTACTTCGGCCACGGTCATGCCTTCACGTCCCCGCTCGACGCGCACGATCTCGTCGCCAGAGCCGATCTCGCCTTCCTCGATCACCCGAAAATAAAAGCCTGGCCGACGATGCGAGACGAGCAGGGCGGGCATGCGCGGTTCATCCATGCGTATACCGACGCGATAGCAGGTGACTCGCGGTTGCGATACTTCGAACAGGGCTCCGCCGATGCGATAACGGTCGCCGACGCATACGTCGTCGTCGGGCAGTCCATCCACCGTCAGGTTTTCACCGAACATGCCGTATTCGCCCAGCGTTCGCTGCAGCACCTGTTCCCAGTATCGGTACGAGGCAACCTGGTAAACCATCACCGCACGATGCACGCCGCCGTGGCCTTGCAGGTCGCCCTGGCCGTCACCATCGAGATTGAGCCGGCGCGCCATCACGCGTCCGCTCACGGGGCGTTTCCATACGGCCGTCCGAACGACTTTGCCGCGCCACGACACTTCTGCGGGAAGGCCGACATTGACGGATACGACGTGGCTCATGGCTGACAACTCCGCGCACATCAGGGGCAGCCTCGGCGCCCATGGAGTCGACTCACTGCGGAGACGAACGTTTCCCCGGCACGAGCAGACGAATAGTCGCCACCGTCATGATCAGGATGACCAGGTTGCCGCCGATGAACAGATACGGCGCCATCAGGGCGAACGGACCTTGTTCGCCATGCTGGATGAGGCGCAGTGGTGCCGCCGTGAGGGACGTCACGCCAAAGGTGAAGCCCCAGTAGCTCACTGCAAAAGGCTGGGCGCGTATCCACGGCAGCAGGCGCAGCAACACCACCGCGATCATCAGGCCATAGGCCAGCATGGCGTGGATGAACAGGTCCGGCGGACCGCTGCTCAGATTGATGTATGCGATCGCGCCGACCGTCGGCGGCGCCAGCTGGATGCCCAGGGTGGGGCGCATCATCGGCGGCATGGCGTCGGCGGTATAGAGCCGATGCAACAGCACCGCGTCGATCGCCAGCCAGGTGAACGCGCCGGCGCCAAATGCCAGCTGGCCCCAGTCGGCGTAGCCCAGGTTCGCTGCCACGGCTGCCGCCACGAACGAACCACCCACCACCGGCAGATAGAGCGCGGCGGTGGTGCACGCTTTGTCCCGTCCACCCACCCAAAGCGTACCCGTCAGCCACACGGCGAAACTCACCGTGTGAAGAAAGCCGAGCACGAACAGCACCAGCGCGGTGGCGCGCGAATAGGGCAATACGGCGCCAGCCATCACCATGGTGGTGAGGCCGGCAAGTCCCACGAAGCAACTTTGCACGGGATGGCTTAGTTCAGCGAGCGCGGCCGGTCGCGCATAGATCCATTTGGCCGAGGTCAGCACGATCAAACCGATCCATACCAGGGCCGCCAGGGCGAGCAGGGTCTCGCCGACCCACGAAGGCAGTTGCCAAACCTGATGCGCCGCCCGCCAGGCGTTGCCCAGGCCGCCAATGCCAAGCACGATGCCGAAGAAGCTCGCAGGAACAACGGGCAACTTGCTCACTGCCATGGTGTAAGGCCTCGATGGAGCGCTGCGGTTTGACGAACGGCTTGCGCCGGATGTTTCCCGAAGAACGCGCTATCCGAGACGCCACGCCTGAGCTTGCCCCCGAAAGACGCTGTCACCCAAGGGGGCACCATAGGCAGGCCATCTGGCCGGCACCATTGCACCAAAGTGTCACCGATACTTTGGTATCGACGCGGTGGGCAGGAGCGGCTTGTCGCATGGCCGGCACCTCATCGCGCAAGCAGGTAACATCGGCCGGTAACGGCCTGATGTAGTTGCACGAGGAGTGACCCATGATTTTCGCCGTGTTCCTTGTTGCCCCCCACGACGTGAAAACCGAGCGCGTCGACGATGCCCCCGAGCTGCTTGAGCGCGATGGCGTGCTGTTCTCGTTGCGTGGCGGACCGCGCCAGCCCCAGACGACCGATCGCGTGTGGGATCCGGTGGCTGTGTATGCGCCCGACGAACTCAGCGAGGAGGAGTTCCAGGATCTGTTCGAGCGCAACCGGCCGCATGTGCCGGAGTTGAACTTGAGGTATTGAAACAACACGAAGGCGGGATATGGGCGCCGCGATGTTGCGCCTTTGAGGTTGTTCCGCCGCAGCGCTGCTCGTAGCCGCCATGGTTGCCCGTGGCGGTGGTGAAGCCTGCGATCACCGCCGCCCGGCCCGACAAGTGATCTTCATCCGCGATGGCGCGTCACCGCACAGGGCGACGAATCACACTCGCGCCATCGCTTCAGACCCGTCGTGTCGTTGCTGGTTGCGCCGCGGTCAGTCGCGGCTTCAGATGGTTCAGCGCACTGTGACCTGTGTAGACGCGGCCGTGGTGGCAAACACCGCGACGTCTTGAGCATGCCTGGCGGACTGCACCGGTTGCGGCGCGAGCTGGGAAGGGTAGTCCACATCCCAGTCAATACGGCCGTTGATGCGGCTGCTCGACACTTCAAGAGCCTCGCTGTTGTGGGCGGCGGCCAGGGATTGCGCTTGCACGGCGGCTTGCGCCACGGCCTCGGCTTGGGCGTTTTGTTCCGCAAGCAGCGGGGTGGCGACCAAGGCAGCCCCCAACATCATGGAGGTTGCAACCAGGCGCCTGGCTGAAAATCTGCGGTAGTTAGATGAATAAGTGACGTTCATGATTAGGGTTCCGATAGATGGTGGCGACGACCGCCCCGAGCTGGCTCCCTGCATTGAATCCGCATCCCTGCTGGGCGCGTCTTATTTTGTACAAGTACGCATAATAATCAGTGGCGGCGGGAAGTCAAGAGTTTTTGTGCGCAATGGTATAAAAATATGATTGCGCGTAAGTCGGGCCCCGCTGCTTGTCTGTGGGAGCGCACCCTGTGCGCGACGGCCACGCTCGGGTGCACCGCTCCGTCGGGTTGTCGCGCACAGGGTGCGCTCCCACAAATGGGCTAACGGCAACGTTGACCACCATTCGTCGGCCTGCTCCCCCTTTGTAGGAGCGCACTTGTGCGCGACCGCAGCGCTGTGGCGTACCGCTCCGTTGGTTTGTCGCGCACAAGTGCGCTCCTACAAGGGAGCGGCTGCGTCCTTTCATTCGCAACCCAACACCGTAGGGTCACCTCTGTGGGAGCGCACCCTGTGCGCGACTGCCACGCCTGGGTGTATCGCTTCGTCGGTTTGTCGCGCACAAGGTGCGCTCCCACAAATGGCCGAACCGCAACGTTGACCCACCATTCGTCGGCCTGCGCCCCCTTTGTAGGAGCGCACTTGTGCGCGACCGCAGCGCTGTGGTGTTCCGCTCCGTCGGTTTGTCGCGCACAAGTGCGCTCCTACAAGGGAGCGGCTGCGTCCTTTCATTCGAAAGCCAACACCGTAGGGTCACCCCTGTGGGAGCGCACCCTGTGCGCGACTGCCACGCCTGGGTGTATCGCTTCGTAGGCTTGTCGCGCACAGGGTGCGCTCCCACAAATGGCCGAACGGCAACGTTGACCCACCATTCGCCGGCCTGCGCCCCCTTTGTAGGAGCGCACTTGTGCGCGACCGCAGCGCTGTGGTGTTCCGCTCCGTCGGTTTGTCGCGCACAAGTGCGCTCCTACAAGGGAGCCGCCCAGGTCATTTCATCCGCCATGCAGCGGCGTGCGAAAAGCCCCTTTGGGAGCGCACCCTGTGCGCGACTGCCACGCCTGGGTGTATCGCTTCGTCGGCTTGTCGCGCACAGGGTGCGCTCCCACAGGTTGGCACTACGCGCGTCGGTTCTCAGCCTTGGCGCTTGGCCATGTCCTCATGCAACGAGCGAACGCAGCCTTGCGCCGAACACATAATCACGCGATCCCAACACGCGGCTCACCGCGCGAAGATTATCCACGCCCCGCTCGTAGACCTGCGCAGGCTCATACCGCCCCATACCCTTCAATGAGTGGCGGAAGGGTGTTTCGCGAGCGGCCGACTCATCGCGCGATGCCAGGCCAGGGTCATCATGCCCACCGCAAAAGCACCGGCGAGGGCGAACTGGATGACGCGAGTCAGCCACAGCCAAAGCGTGCCTGTGTCAGAGGAAATCGACGTACTGAGGATGATCAACATCGCGTTGCACGCCAGCACGGCCACGGCGGCGGCCGGCCCGCCGGCGCAGACGCGCTGTCCAAAGCCGATCAGCACCACCAGCAACAATCCGGCGAGGAAGGGCAGGCTGGGCGATGTCAGCAACAACGTATGCATCAACAAGCCCAGCAAACCACCGGCAAAGTTGCCGATGATCATGCCCATCGCGTGGGCGCGGCCACGCTGCAGGTCGAAATTGGCCACCAGCATCACGGTGGCAATCATCACCGGCAAGACATCGGTCAGGCCAAAGAGCAGATAGACCAGCATCAAGGGCATTACGATGGCAACGCCGGCCACGGCCATGGCTACGGGCGCCTCCCGGCCCGGTGCGGCGTTGGCCGGCGGCTTGGGCGCCGCCGTGAGCGGCCACGCGGCGTATACCAGCCAGATCGCCAGCAGCGCGACCGCCATGCTGCGAATGAAGGCGAGTGGCAGGATGCCCGCATGGGCGGGCGCCACCATCACGACCACGGGGATAGTGGCCAGGCTGATCAACAGCAGCAGCGGCGGCAGCGGTGGCGAGCCCCTGAGTATGCGAAGAAAGGCCAGGAACACGCCCAGGCCAATTAAGCCGAACAGCACCACCGGCGTGTCGCGAAACAGCGAGGCGATGGCAAAGGCGAACAGCGACGTCACCGACATCACCGCCATCAGGCCTATCGCCATTTTCAGCGGCGGTCGCATCGGGAGGTTCGACAGTAGTACCGCGGCAAGCACCGGCCCCAGAAAGCTTGGCGCCCATTGCAGCATCTCGCTGAGCACGAACGCCGCCGTGACACCCACCGCAAAGCGCAAGGTGGCATGCAAGGTCACATCGCCTTGTGTGGGAGCCTCGGTGCGCGAGGCGCTCATCGCACGTAACTGAGCATGGCGATCATCCAGATCCACACCCGCGCCAATGGATTCATCAGCGAGTGTTCGCGCGTGAGGACCACCACGTTGGCCTGCGCACCACTGCGGCCGGGCGGCAGCTGTTGGTCCGGGCTGCGGGGTGGATCGAGCATGATGCGCACCGGAAAACGCTGCGGCTCGCGCAGCCATCCGCTGGGTGCATTGACCGTGGGCAGCTGGCCGTTCGGCGCTTCATCGCCCTGTGCGATGCCCCAGCCCACGCTGTCGACGTGCGCGGGGAAGACCTTGCCCGGCTGGTCGTCGAACACCACCAGGGCGCGGTTGCCCGTGGCGATATGGCCGAGCTGGTTCTCGCGCATGGCCGCGCTGATCCAGCGCGGACCGTCGGCGACGAAACTCATCACGGGTTGGCCGCGGCTGGCGAACTGGCCGGGCGAGAGACGCAGGTTGGTGACCACGCCATCGCTCGGGGCGACCACGGTCGTGTGGCGCAGGTCGAGTTCGGCCTGGTCGAGGGCAGCGCGCGCCTGGCGTACCTGCGCATTGCTGGCACCGGTCTCGCCCATGCGTATGCGTGCGCGTTCGGTTTGCGCCTCGCCCTGGCCGATATCGGCAATGTTCTTGGCGATATCGGAGCGGGCGCGGATGGCCGAAGTCTCCGAGAGCGCGCGCTTGGCCGACAGATCCAGCACGATCTTGCCCAATTGCTGGGACGCGGCCAGATCCACGCGCTGCCGGTTCAGTTGCGCTTCGGCCACTTGAACGTCGGCCACCGACGCGTCGGCGGCCTGCGTCGCCAGCACCAGGTTGGCCTGGGCTGCCCGCAGCGCAATCTGGAACGGCCGCTGATCGATGCGGAACAACACGTCCCCTTGCTTCACCCGGCGGTTGTCGGACACCTCGACCGTCACCACCGGTCCGGTAACCTCCGGTGCGATCTGCACCAGGAACGTGTCGATCGCTGCCTGCGATGTGTACGGCGTGAAGCGATCGGCGATCATGTGATAGATGAAGATCACCAGCAACACCAGCAGCGTCACCAGCACGATACGGCGTTCCCTCGACGCGCCTGCTGCTGGGGCGGCGGGTGCCGGCGCAGGAGATGGCGACTCCTTCGCTGTGCTCTGGGCGCGCTCTTGGCTCTCGTTGGATGGCTCGGTGGGCATGGGCGCTCTCGTCACGTGACTCACGGTAAAGCGGGCCGGGCGCCGGGACGGCGCGATGCGTCGGTGGCATGGTCTTGGCTGTTCGCCTTGGTGGCTACCGGCAGCGGCGCCACCTGGGCGATCCAGTCGCCGCCCAGCGCACGGTACAAATCCACCAGCGAGCGATAGCCGTCGCCGCGCGCCGAACTCAACGACAGTTGCGCGGAGAACAGACTGCGTTCGGTATCGAGCACTTCGAGATAGTCGGTATAGCCGTTGTCGTAGCGTTCCCGCGTGAGCTCGACGGCACGCGTCAGCGCCGCCACCTGCCGTTCCAGCGAGGCGACCAGGACGCGCTTGGCCTGGATGGCCGCGAGCGCATCGTCGACATCGCGAAAGGCGCTCTGGATGGTCTTCTGATAGGCCTCCAGCGCCTGGTCGCGGCGCGCTTCGGCCTGACGGTTGGCGGCATCGATGGCGCCACCTGAAAAAATGGGGCCGAGCAGTTGGCCCGCATACGACCATGTGCGGGAACGTCCGGAGAACAGCCCATTGAGTTCCGGGCTTGCACCGCCGCCGGCAGCAGTCAGCGAGAGGGTGGGGAAGTACAGCGCGCGTGCTGCACCTATCAGGGCATTGGCCGCCACCAGCTGTTGCTCTGCCTGCAGGATATCGGGACGTCGCGTGATCAGCTCCGAAGGCAAGCCGGCAGGTACGCGCGGCACGCTCAATTGCTGCAGGGTGTGTCCGCGCTTGATTGGTCCCGGGTTGCGACCGATCAGCACCGACAAGGCATGCTCCTGCTGCGCAATGGCCTGCTGCAGCACCGGGATCGCGGACGCGGCGGTTTCATACTCCGCCGTGACCTGCATCATCTCGAACTCCGATACCGCGCCGCCATCCAGGCGCAGCTGAAACACTTCGACGGTGCGCTTGCGGCCATCCAGCGTGGCTTGGGAAATCTCCAGCTGGCGATCCAGATCGAGCAGCGTGATATAGCCGGAGACGATGCTGGACACCAGGGTCAGGGCGACGCCCAGGCGCGCTTCCTCAGTCGCGAACAGGTTGGCTCGCGCCGCTTCGTTCTCACGACGAATACGCCCCCAAAGGTCGAGCTCCCAGCTCGCCGACAGCAGGGCGGAATAGCTGGTGATTTCGGGATTGGCGCCCGCCGGCAGCGGCGTCGTGCTCTGGCTCACGCGTTGGCGGCTGGCATTGGCGCCATAGCCGATTTGCGGCAGACCTTGCGCCCGAGAGCTGATCACCAGCGCGGCGAATTCATCGACGCGAGCCGTCGCAATACGCAGATCGTGGTTGGCCGCCAATCCTTCATCCACCAACGCATCGAGCTCAGTGTCGCCAAAACTGCGCCACCAGGCGGGTACATCAGCCAGGGTCGCCGTGGGTATGGCGTAGCCTTTGGCGGCATCGGCAAAGCGATAGCCCTGCGGCGCATCGACCGTCGGCCGTGCATAGTCGGGGCCGAGTGTGCAGCCCGAACCCACGCATGCCATCGCGACGACGATCATCGCGATGGCTAAGGGGAGCTGGTCGATTCGCGGCTTGCGACTCACGCTTCCCCCTCTCGCGTTGGCTCAAGACCACGGGTGGCCAGGTCGCACGTTCGCCCGGGCGATCGGAAACGAACATGCTGTGGGATCTGCCACTAGAAGCGGACCTTGAGCAGCAGCTGGAATCCATTGAACTTGAAGCTCGTGTGCCCCTTGAAGCTGCTCTTGTCGATGTCGGCGTTGATCTTGTTATAGGCGTACTGGGTCACGACGCCGAAGTTTGGCCATGGATAGAACTCCACGCCCAGGCGCGCGTTGTAAAGCTTGGCGTCGATGTCGCCGATATTGGCCTTGAAGGCGCCGGCATCAGCGACAAAGCGGGCCCAATCTTCCAACTGGTAACGATAGGACACGCCAACGGACGGATCAGGCAAGTCGGTGGATGCGCTGGCCGAGACCGTGCGCGTCGCCGAGGCGCTGCCGCTTGCACCGGCCGCGTTGACCGTGCCCTTCAGACGCAGGTCGAAACTGTAATTCTGCAAGCCGCCGGCGAGAGCAAAGGCGCCCTTGTCGCCGATCCAGATCCAATACCGGTACGTCAACCCGCCCGCATCCAGCGTGAACTTGGAACTCAGGGTGCTACCGACCGCAATGGTCTGGTTGTTGAACACCAGCGTCCGGTTGACCGTGCGCGAATGGTCGCTGTCGTCATGGAAGTAAGTCAGTTCAAATTCATGGCGCTCCCACGGGCGCCAGCTCGCCGAGATGAAAGGCAGGCTCTTGGTTCCGCCCTGGCCAAGGTCGCGAGAAAAATCGAGCGAGGTACCGGAACGCTTGATGTCACCGTCGACACGCATCGTCGCAGACAGGTCATTGGAAAAAATGCCGGCATCGACGGCGATGTAATCGAGCATCGGATGGTCGTCGGCCAAGGCGGGACCTAGCGCATCGGCAAGCACGCAGGACAACAGCGCAAAGGCGATGAGTGGATACTTCATATATCCCCCTTCGTTGAATCACTACCCGTTGACCATGCGCTGATGCGCACAGCCGGTCGTGGTCAGATGATTCACGCGACACCCCGATCGCATGGAAGATCCCTACCAAATCATGAGACGCGTGACGTAGCATCCTCGTGAATTTGCGCGCTATCGATCGCGCTCCCATCAAAAATGCGCATGGGTAATCTGAGCTATCCCGTCTTGATGACGCGGCGTTCAGTAGATCTACCTAAAATCACTACGTATATCTTTTTCGCGTTCTCCAACATGCATCGATTAGGCATGCGCATCCACTCGCCTCGGGCGAATCAGCTAACCACCGCATCGACAAACTCTGCGCTATCTTGGGGTAACGGCGCGGGAGGTTGTCGTATCCGCAGATGGGCTGCCATGCGCCTTGAACTGACACCGTTGGGGAATAGCCATGACGAGCGAAGCGCTCCTGCCGGTCACAGGTGAAGCACCGTCGAACAGGCAGCGTCTGTTCGTGCGCTACTACACCGGGATCCTGATGGACCTGGTGGTGCTCAACCTTTTTGCCGAGTACTGGAAGAATGTCTACGTCGATACCTTCACGACGTCCTTGCTTTGCGCGATCGTGTTGCAGGTTCTGCTGAAACTGACGGTAGCCCTCGAACATAAAGTCGGCGGCTACTTCAAGAAGAAGCCCGGTGGGTGGATGAAGTTCCTCCGGTTCTTCTGTGCGTGGCTGATCCTGTTCGGATCGAAGTTCGTGATACTGGAGGCGATCGTCCAGCTCTTTGGCGAGGACGTGCGGTTCTACGGTGCATTCCACGGCATCGTCGCGCTTATCGTTGTGGTCGTGGTGATGCTGGTCGCCGAAGAGCTGATCGTCCGCCTGTATCGCAAGCTGGCTGACTGAGCGCGCAAGCTGGCGGATATCGGCCACGCTGGCTGCATTGCTCTCAATCCCGCCCTTGGGCCGAACCGGAGTGGCGCTGTGGTCGTTCTTTCGGCCGACGCTAACGAGTGGCATTCATGCGTACGACTTCTGACTCTCTCATCGCCGGGCTGTTTGATCGAGGCGGCTTGAGAGCCATCTTCGACCATGCCAGAAATGCGGTGGT
Source organism: Dyella sp. 01N448 (assembly GCF_056399225.1). Taxonomy (NCBI): domain Bacteria; kingdom Pseudomonadati; phylum Pseudomonadota; class Gammaproteobacteria; order Lysobacterales; family Rhodanobacteraceae; genus Dyella; species Dyella sp. 01N448. Next base: position 645,384 of record NZ_JBFTQX010000003.1, read on the forward strand.
CGCCACGCTTATCGTGGCAGCGGGACTCGGCACGGCCCGCACCCAGGACCTGACTGACTTGATTGGTGTCCCGTATCCGCTGATCGCTGGCTATGTCGTTGCGGGGCTCGGTTGTGCGCTCGTTGCGCTCAACTTTCTCGACGGACTGCGCAAGCTGGCTCGCTTGCGTTGGCATGTGGTGCTGCAGATCGCCCTGGGCCTGGGTTACCTGTTCGCTTCGATTCGCATCGTGCAGTTCCTGATCTTCATGCGCACCCACGTCTGCTAGGCGGCCAGCGGCTGACGACTGCAAGCAGGTTGGCATCGCGTGTTGCCACTGAGTTCGAGCCCTGATGACAGCAGGCTTCCGCCTGAATGCTCAGGGCGAATAGCGCGTAAACACAAAGTCACGTTTCTCGACCGGCACATGGCACGCATAGCAGGCGTGCGCATCCATGTGGGCCGGTTTCCCATCGTTGAACTGCACGAATCCCCAGCCGCCCGATGACGCATAGGCTTTGGAATCCTTGATCATGAACTGAACATTCGTCGGCTGGCCCGCGACGAAAGACTGGGCACGGCCGAACGCCTTGTTGTTCTCTTCCGACGGAACGTATTGCCAGGCGATTCGCGCAATGATGGCGCCGTCAGGGAAGGGCAGCTTGCCCGTTCGATAGGCCTCGATCGCGATATCGTTGCCAAGGATGGCCCGTATATCGTTGAGACTCCCTTCCTCGTGGGCCACGGAGACCAGCTTCCAATCCCGGTAGCCAGCCGGCATGGCGTCGGCGATGGCGGCCGCATTCTTGGTGGCATCCTCCGCATGCACGGGCTGGATGGTCCCGGCGAGGCTCAGGGAAAGAGCGAGAAATAAGACAGGTGCGTCGATCTTGTTCATGGAGCCTCCACCGTGCATGCCGACGACTGATTCGCCATCATCGACGGCTGGTCTGCAACAAGCAAGCTGCGCTGCTAAGCATCCTGATACCGCGCATAGACCTCGGTAATCCAGCTGACAAAGACCCGGACCTTGGCATTCAATTGCCGACTCGGGGCGTAAACGATATAGACGTCCAAAGGATCGGGGCGCCATGGCTCCAGCATGGGAACAAGCTCCCCACGCGCGATCGAGGGTCGCACCATGAAATCAAGCGTGTGGATCAGGCCAAGACCAGCAAGTGCCGTGGCCAGATGCGCATTGCTTTCGTTAACGGTCACGCTGGTGACCGGCTCGATCTGGAACGCACCGTCCTGGTCTTGGAAGTGCAGTGGCTGGACCAGGCCACTTCGCGCGGAGAAATAGCCGGCGACGGGATAGCTGCCGGTGAGGATCTGGCGAGGATGGCCAGGCACGCCGTAGCGTTCGATATAGGCGGGGCTGGCGCAGGTGGTCCAACGGAGTTTGGCAATGCGACGGGCGATCAGCGAACCGTCATTGGCCGTGCTTCGGATGGCGCAGTCGACATTTTCGCCGATGACATCCACCACGCGATCCGTCACGCCGATATCGAGATGGATGTCGGGATAGCGCTCGCGAAATTCCGGCAGGGCGGGTATCAGGATGCCGCTTGCGGTTGAACCTCCGGTGTCGACCCTCAGGCGGCCGCGCGGATTGGCATGGGTCCGGCCGAGCGTCGACTCGACATCGTCCAGTTCGGCCAGCAACTGGCGCATGCGTTCGTAGTAAGCCGTGCCTTCGTTGGTGACCTGCACCCGACGCGTGTTGCGCTCAAGCAGGGCCACGCCAAGGTGGGTCTCCAGCGAGCGCACCCATTTGCTCACGGTGGCGTTGGGCATCTGCAGCGATTGGGCGGCTCGATTGAAGCCGCCAGTTTCGACCACGCGACAAAAGACTCGGATGGCTTGCAAATGATCCATGGGAGGCTCCAGAACTTCGCTCGATTATCCACACGCGTGGATAAACAAACCACCGAAGCGGCATTTATTCACCAGATTGGACACCCATTAACTGAGCTCACCGGGCGAGTTGACCCACAGGAGAGCACATGAACACCGTAAATCGCAGCAAAATCAATGTCGAACGTCATGCGGGGAAGATCGCCCTGGTGACTGGCGGGAGCTCAGGCATCGGGCTGGCCACCGCCATGCGTCTGGCCCTGGAGGGCGCCAAGGTCTACATCACTGGCCGTCGCCAGACCGAGCTGGACGCGGCAGTCGCCGAGATCGGACATCACGCGACGGCGATCCAGGGAGACGTGTCGGACAACGCCGATCTCGACCGGATCTATGAGGTCATCCAGACCGCCGAAGGCCGCCTGGATCTGCTCTTCGCCAATGCCGGCGGCGGTGAGTTTGCTCCACTGGGCGCGATCACCGAAGCGCAGTTCCACAAGTACTTCAACATCAACGTCAAGGGAACGCTCTTCACTGTCCAGAAGGCACTGCCGTTGATGGGGCAGGGCTCTTCGATCGTGGTGACCGGGTCGATCACTGCGGTCAAAGGGGCTCCCGCCTTTGGCGTGTACGCGGCGACCAAGGCCGCTTTGCGTTCGTTCGTCCGCACATGGGCATCGGACCTCAAGGGTCGGGGCATCCGCGTCAATATCGTCGCCCCCGGCACCGTGGTGACGCCGGCGTACAAGTCGGAACTTGGCCTCAACGACGAGCAGATCGAGCAATTCGTCGCCCAGGTATCCGAGATCACGCCGCTGGGCCGCGCGGGAACTACCGAGGAAATCGCCAGCGCGATGTCGTTCCTTGCATCCGATGAAGCCAGCTACATCACCGCGACCGAGCTGTTCGTGGACGGCGGTCAGGCGCAGGTCTGACGGGATCTGCGGCGGGCAATCGGAAATCGTCTTGCTCTTTTCGCCGATGCCATCGTGATCGATCGCTGCGCGGGCCGAGTCAACGGTCCGCGCAGCGTTAAAGCTGCCCGGGCGAAAAAAACCTAGAAGTTCGCACGCACCGTCACGCCCACCATCCTCGGATCACTGGGCTGTCCCAGGATCAGGCCGGAATTGCCCGTCTGGATGGTGAGTGCCGTGATGTAATTGCTGTCGAACACGTTGCGCGCGAACACGTCTGCTTCCCAATGGTCGTTGAAGCGGTAGCCCACGCTCGCATTGGTGACGTTGTAGCCGGCAATCCTCGTATAGATGGAATTGCTGGTATCGCTGTTGTAGCCGCTGCGCGCACTCGAATCGACATGGAAGAGGAAGGCGCCGGTACGGAACGGCAACACGTAGTCGAAGCCCAGCGAACCCGCCCACTTGGACAAGCCCGCCAACGGCAATCCGGTCAGCACGTAGGCACCCGGCACGTTCGGGTTGCCACGGGGATTGGACGTCTTGTTGGCCAGCGAGGCCGGCGCCTTGAACGGCTGGCAGCCGCCCGTGGCATTGGGGTTCTGCCATTCCAGCGGACAGGGCCCCAGTGGGTAATCGGAGTACTTGCCATCGGCATAGGCTAGCGATGCATGCAGCACGAACCCCTGGAACACCTGTGCCGCGAAGTCCGCTTCGAAGCCTTTGACGGTGACTTCGGGGATATTCGCCGGATACGTGCGCAGTGCTGCCGTCTCGACGCTGGAGGTGATGTTGGCTTGGTAGTTGTCGACAGTCGTGTGATAAGCGGCGAGGTTCAGTGTCGCGCGGCCGTTCCACCACGCCGATTTCAGGCCTGCTTCCCACGTCTTGTTCGTTTCGTCCTTGATCACGGCCGTGGCGAGCGCCGGATTGTTCAAGGCGTCCAGTGGCAGGCCGGACATGTTGAGACCGCCGGATTTGTAACCGCGTGCATAGCTCAAGTAGCTCATCAGCGAGTCGGTGAACTGATAGGCCAGATTCGTACGCCCTGAAACGTTGCCGCCGCTGTCGGAGGCCGAGTAACTCTGCGGCCGGAACAGCGAGAGCTTGGCGTTGTCCTGGATGCTGCCCGGCGTGGTCGGCAGGCCGCCCGACACCGTGGTCGAATAGTCGCCATTCTTGTCTTCGTACGTATAGCGCAGGCCCAGCGTCGCGGTCAGCTTGTCAGTGATGCGGTAGTTGGCCTCGCCAAAGGCGGCATAGCTCTTCATTTCGAAATGCGAGTTGCCGTATTGGCCATAGCCGTCGGCAAGATTGTCCGGCATGCGCGGGAAATTCGTGGTGCTCACCAGCCAGTACGTGGCGGCCGGACCATACACGCTGATCGGCTTGCCATTGATTTCCTGTGTGTAGAAATACAGGCCGCCGACGTAGCTCAAAGGCCCCTCGCCGTTGGAGGCAACGCGAAACTCCTGGCTGTACTGATCCTGCCGCGACGGTATGCGCTGCACTGTCTGGATCGGCAGGCCGATGTAGTCGCGATCGTTGGCGACATCCCATTTCCAGTAGCGCCAGGCCGTGATCGAGGTCAGCGTGACGGCGCCAAGATTCCAATCCGCATTCAGCGACACGCCGCCATCCTGCGTATTGATGTGCAAGGGCGCGTCGATATCGGTGAGCCGATCGTAGACGTTGCGGCTAGGCGGCACATACACCGGAAAGCCATGCGCGGGCAGGTTGAGGGCGAGTCCTTCGAATTGCCGCGCCGCGCTCTTCAGGCTGGTGCCGACGCGCAGATAGTTTTGCGTGCAGCAGTCCGAATCGAGATTGGACACATCGGCAATCAGGCGCACGTTGAGATCGTCGTTGGGCTTGAACAGCAACTGGCCGCGCAGGGCGTAGTTGTCCAGTGAGTTCTCATCCTTGCCGGTGTTGACGTTGTGCAAGACGCCATCGCGCTCGGTGAATTGCGCGGCGAAACGACCGGCGACCGTATCGCTGAGCGGGCCGGAGACATTCGCCTTGGCCTGCAGGAAGCCGTTCTCGCCGACCGAAAGCTCACCGCTGCCCTCCGGCACGAACGTAGGTTCACGGCTGGTGATGTTGATCGCACCGGCCGTGGTGTTCTTGCCGTACAGCGTGCCTTGCGGGCCGCGCAGCACTTCGATGCGTTCGATATCGGTGAAGTCGAACGCGGCCGTCGCCGGGCGGCCGTGATAGACGCCATCCACATAGAAACCCACGCCCGGCTCGATGCCATCGTTGGCCGCACTGACTGACAAGGTGTTCGAGCCCAGCCCGCGTATCGTGTAAGCGGTGTTGCGTGGGTTGGCGGAGTTGTAATAGAGCGAGGGTACGAGCAGGCTCAGTTGCTGGGTGTTGACCGTGTACGAGCGGTCGAGCCATTCACCGCTCACGACGGATACGGCAACCGGAACTTTCTGCAGCTCCTCTTCACGCTGGCGGGCGGTGACGGTGATCTTGTCGAGCGTAGCGGCGTCGTTCTTGTCGGCGGGCGGCGGTGGTGCTGGTGCCGGCGCATCATCGGGCTGGGCGAAGGCGGCCATCGTGGTCGAACACGCCAGCATGGCGGCAAACAGAGGTGCACGACGCATGGGTGTTGAGTCCTTTTGGTCGACACAGCGGTGGACTGGCGCACGTGAGGGCGGGGTAGCCTTGCCCTACCGTTATGTAGGTAACTATATAGCGAAGATCAGGCTTGCATCAGCTTCTTGCGACAAATTTTTGCGTCTGCTGCGCAATTATTTGTCTAGGCAGCTATCGGGGGCGTCGAGGTCGGGGCCTGAGCAGGCGCGACGGTGCGTGGGGCGTGGCCGGTCGATGCCTGCATCCACGGGATGTACGCTAGGACGGTCGCACCCCGGCACCCTCGGCGCGGGGACGCACGTGTCGGGCGTGAAGAAGGAGCAAGCCCCATGCTAGCCATCAAAGGGACACTCGGCCTGGAAGCCGATGGCCGCAACTTCGGCGGGCGCGAACGCATCGCGTTGCTGATGAAGATCGACGAATCAGGCTCCATCGCAGCCGCTGCCCGTGAAGTGGGCATGAGCTACAAGGGCGCGTGGGAGGCTGTTGACGCCATGAACAACCTGGCGGGCGAGCCCCTGGTGCTTCGGGCCGTCGGTGGACGCAGCGGCGGAGGCACCGTGCTGACGGCGCGCGCGCGGCGGCTCATCGACGTCTTTCAGCGCATGGAAGCCGTCCATCAGCAATTCCTCAAGCATTTGTCCCAGATTGCGGACAACCCGCTTTCCGATATCGACCTGGTGAGGCGCTTCACGATGAAGACGAGTGCACGAAATCAATTGGCCGGTACGGTGGCAGCCGTGGAGTCCGGCGTCGTCAACGACGTGATCCAGCTGGACATCCAGGGTGGACAGCAGCTGGTTGCCACCGTGACCCATGAGAGCACCCAGAACCTCGGTCTTGCAGCAGGCAAGAGTGCCTTTGTACTGATCAAGGCATCCTCCGTCATCATCGGCCTGCCGGATAAATCGACGCGCTTGTCCGCACGCAATCAGTTGCAGGGAAAAGTCGCTTCGATCAAGCGCGGCGCGGTGAATGCCGAAGTCGGCATCGAGCTGGATGGCGGCAACGCCCTCGTTTCCATCATCACCATTGCGAGCCTCGATTCGCTTGCCCTGCGCGAAGGGACGCCCGTCGTCGCGATCATCAAGGCATCGAGCCTGATTGTTGGCACCTTCGATAGCTAAGCATCGAGCGCCAAGAAGGATTTCTCGCGGCTGCTGTAAGCGACTGTCGCCTTGCGTGACGGTCTTCGATCTGCGCGCGACGAATGATATCTGTCACTGCAAGCGGACACGGGCAGTCACATCCATGCCCGTCTGCTGCGCACATGACTTCGCCCAAGAGGTTTGTTCGCTGCCGACATCGGCTTTGAGCACCTGGCTATCCGGCAATAAGACAGCAGTTTTGGCGTCCGTGCCGCCGGATGGATTTTGGGTGTGATAGCTGTAACACACGGTGCCATCATCCATGAGCATCGCGCGATCCACGCCGTAGCCATCCGTGTGGAGCTGGGCATCGTGAAGCATGATGCTGCCAAGCATGGCTCGGCGTATTGAATCATGGCGTTTCGCGTCAGCGTCGCTCCGCTCGCGCTTCTCTGCAGAGGGCGCCATGGCGGCATCGGCAGCTTTGCGGTAGTGGTTTGCGGACCAGACTGCAGCGATGACTCCCACAACGAGCAGTGCGCCGACGAGCACCGGAAGCAGGGGGAACGATCCCAAGGACTTCTTTCCGGTGACGGTATCCGCAGGTGTGGATGCCGCTTTCGAAAGGGTCACCCCGCAGGAAGGACAGACGAGCTCACCTTCGCCAACCTCTGCTCCACACTCAGGACAGGTGCTCAGGGCCATGGCGGCGCGTCCGTGTCTAGGTAAGCGTTTATCGCTCCAGCGGTGTCGATTTCGCGTGGACAATGGCTTGCGAAAGGCGGCACGACGCCGTCGTTGGGCGGGGTTTCATTACGCAGCGCGGAGCGGGTCTTTCGATCCGCTCCGCGCCCATGCTGGCTTACAGACGACTTGGCGCGTGCGCTTACGCGTTCGTCCCGCCATCAACAGTCAGATTAGCGCCGGTGATATAGGCGGCCTCCGGGCTAGCAATGAATGCCACCAGCGCGGCGACTTCATCCACCTGGCCGTAGCGATTGAGCGCCGTGGCTGCCTTCTGCGGCACCGCCCATTCGCCTGCGGCGGGATTGAGATCCGTGTCGATCGGGCCGGGCTGCACGTTGTTGACGGTGATGCCGCGACTGCCCACTTCACGGGACAGGCCCTGGGTGAACATCTTCACGGCGCCCTTCGTCGCTGCATACGGCACCAGTCCGGGCGTCAGCACGCGTTCGCCCACGCACGAGCCGATCATGATGATGCGGCCGTTGTCATTCATGTGCTTCAACGCTGCCTGCGTCGTGATGAAGACACCGCGGACGTTGATATCGATCACGCGATCCAATTCTTCCAGCGTGGTTTCTTCAAACGGCTTGGGAATGGCCGTGCCGGCATTGTTCACCAGTACATCGAGCCGGCCGAACGCGGCAACCGCTTTTCCCACCGCGCTCTTCACGGCGTCGGCGTCGGCGGCATCCGCCTGGATGGCCATAGCCTTGCCGCCATTGGCTTCAATGGCTTGAACCACGGCGGTCGCCATGCTGGCGTCCTTCGCGTAGGTGATGGCCACGCTTGCTCCATCGGCGGCCAGGCGCTTGGCGATGCCTGCGCCAATGCCGCGCGAACCACCGGTTACAAGGGCTACTTTCTTGGCTAACTTGGACATGGAATTTCCTCGGGTTTCATGGGGGAGGGGGGGTTGAGAAGAACGGGATTGCATGTTGCGTAGATGAACTGCGTTGCGCGCAGTCCGGGCGATGACAAAGCTCAGAGCCTGGAGCCACCATCGACGCGCAGGGTCTCGCCGGTCACCCAGCGCGCACCGTCGGTAGCGAGAAACAGCATGGCGTCGGCAATGTCCGCCGGCGTCGCGAGACGCTTGAGTGCCTGCATGGACAGTGCGCGGTCGCGACCTTCCTCGGTCTTGGTGAAGTTGGACATGTCGGTATCGACCACGCCCGGCGCCACCGCGTTGACGCGAATGCCACGTTCGCCCAGCGCTGCGGCAAAGTGCTTCACCAGCGTGTCGACGGCGCCCTTGGTGGCCGCATAGGCAGACAGCGTGCCGGCAACGGCACGCGCCACCAGCGATGAGGTGAAGATGATGCTGCTGCCCTTGCACATGATCGGCAGCAGCTGCTGCACCAAGAAGTAGGGTGCGCGTACGTTCACTGCAAACAGCTGGTCGAACTCATCCACGGTGAGCTCTTCGATCGATGCCGCTTTGGAGATGCCGGCATTGGCCACGAGGATGTCGAGGCGGTGGCCGACTATGTCGCGCACCTGCCTGGCCAATTCATGCGCGCCGTCGGGCTTGCTCAGATCGGCCGCTACCTTCTGCGCGCGGCCGCCCGCGGCGAGGATCTCCTTCACGACGGCATCGGCTTCCTTCTGCGCGTTGCCGTAGTGGACGATGACCTGCGCGCCTTCCTTGGCGAGCGCGAGTGCGGCAGCGCGACCGATGCCGCGGGATGCCCCGGTGACCAGGGCAGTCTTGCCAGTAAGCGTCGACATGGTTGAATCCTGCCAGTGTGGGGCGTTAGAGGATTTCTTCGATCGCATCGACGCGATCCGCATAGAACGCGACGTGGTCCTTGATGGAAGCAACGGCGCGGTAGGGGTTTTCATAAGTCCATACCGAGTTGATGGAGCGCTCGCCGCCGGACGGGATGCTGAAGTAGTTGCACTCGCCCTTGTACGGGCAGTACGTGGTGTGAGCCGAGCGATCGAGCAAGGACATGGCTACGTCCTCTCGCGGGATGTATTGCACGGCCGGATAGCCGGCTTCCTTGAGCGTCAAGGCACGATGAGTATCGGCAACCACGCGTCCAGCGACGGTGACCACGACTCGACGGGCATTGGGGGCGATGTCGATCGGATGGTCGGGTCCGGGCTCTCTGATCGTGCGGGTGGTGGATGGCTGAGGCTGGTTCATGGTCGATCCTCCTGGGCAACACGTGCCGTTGGTTTCGGTGTCTGGGGCGGGCTGCGTTTGGTGCGGGCGGGAAGGCCTTTGAGGCATCGCCGCTGCGCGATGCGTTTTCCGATGGCGCGAAATTTAGGCCTTCATGGCGCTTTTGAATAAGACTTTGTAAGCTCCTCCCCATGCCGAGCAGGCATGGCCAAGTCGAGCCGCCATGGAGCTTCGCCATCTTCGCTATTTCGTGGCCATCGCCGAGACAGGCAGCCTTACCGTGGCCGCCGAGAAAAAGCTCTTTACCTCGCAGCCTTCACTGAGCCGCCAGATCAAGGATCTTGAAGACCAGGTCGGCACGCCCTTGCTCAACCGCAGTGCGCGCGGCGTTACCCTCACCGAGGCCGGCAAGGCATTCCTGGATCACGCACGACTTGCGCTCCACCAGGTGGATGCCGCGGTGGAGGCAGCACGGCGTGCTGCGCAACCTGCCAAACAACGTTTCAGCCTTGGGTTTCTGACCGGTCAGGAGATGACGTGGCTGCCTGAAGTCATGCGTGTACTTCGCGCCGAACTGCCCAATATCGAGGTCATCGTGTCGAGCGATTACTCGCCCGATCTCGGCGAAGCAGTGGCCCGCGGGCGACTGGATGTGGCCTTCATGCGAGCCGAGCCGGAGTTGGAGCTGACTTACCGGCGCGTAGCGAAGGAACCTCTGGTGGCCCTGATGCCGAGCGACCATGCGTTGACCGCGCGTGCTTCCGTACGTGCAAAGGATCTCGTCGGCCTGCCGTTCATTGCCATGGCGAGCAAGGCGAAAGTGCTGCGCGCGGTGATCGACCAATACCTCGAAGATGCCGGCATCGAGATCACGCCTGCGCAAGTGGTCGACAACCCCGCGATGGTGATGTCCCTGGTGGCGTCTACCCGCGGCATCGCACTTATTCCGTCCTACGTGGAACCGCTGATGCCCTGGTCGGTGGTCAGTCGACCGTTGGCGGGCAAGGCGCCGACCATCGACCTGGTGGTGGCTTACAGCGAGTCCAATCCATCGCCGATTCTCCAGCTGTTCCTCGCCCATCTGGATGAGTTGAGGGCGAGTGTGGGCAAGGCGGACGTCTAGTTGTCGCGTGTCGTCACCTGGCAGGCTGCTGCGACAAATCCATCGCCTGCGAACGATAGATTGACGCCCTCGATCAGCTCGCGGCCGCGCAAAGACGCCGGCGTTCCGGTCGGCGCCTCGGCATCGGGCTCTGAATCGTCCAAAGGAACGGGGCGCCGAACTGCCCTCGGGGTCCGGATCTGACGTCGTGCGTTGCCGAAACCGTTTGGGCGCCGGGACTTGATGGAAGCGATACACAAAGCGAGCGGACCGCGCAATCAACGTCAGTTCGCTTGGGTGCACGCGGCAACAGGCCCGGCGGCAGCCAACCTGACCCGGCCGTGATTGAAGACCTGCGCTTCACACGGGTGAGTGCTTCGCTTTACAAGCGCTGTGTCATTGCTCGTTGCAAGAACATGGAGGGTGCGCAATGAGCAATGACAAATCCGGAACAGGCATCAGGGACAGGCAGCGCATCAATATTCACGAGGATTATGAACTTCGCGCCTGGGCAAAGGAATTCGGCGTCACCGAACAAGAGATCTGCGACGCCATCGCCAAAGTGGGGGTCATGTCCGAGGACGTGGAGCGCGAACTGAAAAGGAAAGCCTAGGCACCGCTGCCAGGCTGGCAATCCAATCCCTGTAAAGGAGCGATATGGACGGCACCTCGTCCCAGCCGCAAAGTCAGGCCCATCGCTCCAAGGCGGTGGTCTGGGCGGCGTTGGGCGGCAATCTCGCCATTGCGATCTCCAAGGTCATCGCAGCAAGCTTCACCGGGAGCTCCGCGATGTGGAGCGAGGCCGTCCATTCGCTGGTCGATACGGGCAATCAGTGGTTGATGCTGCTGGGCATGCGCCGTTCGTCGAGGCCACCCTCGGAGACACACCCGTTCGGGCATGGCCTGGAGCTGTATTTCTGGTCGTTTGTCGTTGCCATCATGATCTTTGGCCTGGGTGCGGGCGTTTCTATCTACTAGGGCATTGAGAAGATCCTCCATCCGGAGCCCATTCGGAACGTCTGGGTCAACTACGTGGTACTGGGCGTAGGGGTGGTGTTTGAAGGCGCCGTCTGGACATTCGCCTTGCGCGAATTTCGCCGCACGAACAGCAAGCTCGGATGGATTCGAGCCATCCGCTCCAGCAAGGACCCGACCGTATTCACCGTACTGTTCGAAGACACGGCGGCCTTGCTGGGCCTGTTTGTCGCACTGGCAGGCATCTGGGTGTCGGAGCTCACGGGCGAGCCGATCTATGACGCCGTGGCTTCCATCGTCATTGGATTGATCCTGGCTGCCACGGCAACGCTGCTCGCCAACGAGTGCCGGGGCCTGCTCACGGGCGAAGCGGCCAGCGCAGCGGTGCGCAAGCAGATCTGCGCACTCCTGTACCAGAACACTGCCGTTGAGGATGTACACCGCGTACTGACCATGCATTTTGCGCCGGAGGACGTGCTACTCACGGCCAGCATCAAGTTCAGCGATCGCCTTACGGTCCCCCAGCTTGAGCAAGTCATCGCCGAAATCGAGGACCACATCCGAACCCACCATCCCGAGATCAAGCGAATATTTCTCGAGCCACGACGCCGATTGAGCCCCGCAGCCGAGCGCACAAAGGTTCAGCCACAGCGCTCTTCTGGCCCTGAGTAGGAAACACGAGTACGACATGGGTTTCACGTGGACAGGGACACTCTTTTTTTCTCGGTGGACTCGACCGTCACCCATCGTTGGATATCGGAGCTGAGATCATGGCATCGAAGAAATTGTCGCCCAAGCCAGGCAAGAAAACCCCAACCTCCCACCGGCAGGCGGCTAATCGCGGGTCAGGGGATGAATTGCACGAGCAAGCCGGTGGCGATCATCCGGTGCTGACGACGAACCAGGGCCTTCCCGTTTCGGACAACCAGAACTCGTTGCGCGCCACACCGCGGGGACCGACGCTGCTCGAGGACTTCGTTCTTCGTGAAAAGATCACGCATTTTGACCATGAGCGCATTCCAGAGCGCATCGTGCATGCGCGCGGTAGCGCCGCTCATGGTTTCTTTGAACTCACCAAATCGCTGGCGAAGTACACGAGAGCAAAAATACTCACCGAAGTAGGAGTGAAGACGCCCGTGTTCACTCGTTTTTCCACGGTGGCGGGTGGCGCCGGCTCAGTCGACACGCCGCGTGATGTACGCGGTTTTGCGGTGAAGTTCTACACCAAGGAAGGAAACTGGGACCTGGTGGGCAACAACATCCCGGTGTTCTTCATCCAGGATGCGATCAAGTTCCCGGACCTTGTTCATGCCGTCAAGATGGAGCCGGATCGCGCCTTCCCACAGGCAGGTTCGGCGCACGACACCTTTTGGGATTTCGTGTCGCTCATGCCCGAAGCCATGCACATGATCATGTGGGCGATGAGCGATCGCACCATTCCGCGCTCCCTGCGCATGATCGAAGGCTTTGGCGTGCATAGCTTCCGCCTGGTGGATGCCAATGGGGCATCGACGTTCGTGAAGTTCCATTGGCGGCCCAAACTGGGCATCCAGTCCACGGTGTGGGACGAGGCGGTGAAACTGCAGGCGGCTGACAACGATTTCCATCGCCGCGATCTGTTCGAAGCGATCGAGGGCGGGAACTACCCGGAGTGGAACCTGGCCGTCCAGTTGTTCACGGAACAAGACGCGTCAAAGTTCCCATTCGACCATCTTGACCCGACGAAGTTGATCCCCGAAGAGATGGTGCCGCTCACCATGATCGGGCGCATGGTGCTGGATCGTTGGCCGGACAATTTCTTTGCGGAGACGGAGCAGGTGGCCTACTGCCCTGCCAACGTTCCGCCCGGTATCGATTTCTCCAACGATCCGCTGCTGCAGGGGCGCCTGTTTTCGTATCTCGATACGCAGCTCTCGCGGCTGGGTTCGCCCAACTTCAACCAGATTCCCGTCAACGCGCCCAAGTGTCCGTTCGCCAATCTGCAGCGCGATGGCCACATGCAAATGCAGGTGCCGAAAGGGCGGGTGAACTACGAGCCGAGTTCGCTGCAGGCCGATTCGCCGCGTGAAACGGTTGACGGTTTTCGCAGCGCCGCTGTGCCGGAAGAAGAGGGCGCCAAAGGCCGTATCCGCGCCGATAGCTTCGCCGATCACTACAGCCAGGCTCGGCTGTTCTTCCGGAGCCAGAGCAAGACGGAGCAGGCGCATATCGCGTCCGCCATCACCTTCGAGTTATCCAAGGTAGGCACGCCGCATGTGCGCGAGGCTATCGTTGGTCATCTTCGTCATGTCGATCCCGACCTGGCCCAGCGCGTGGCCAATGGGCTCGGACTGGCCTCGCTGCCTGCAGCTCCGCCCGCCGCCGTCCAGCCCATCGATATGGCGCCGTCGCCGGCCCTGCAGATCATCGGCAAGATGAAGGACACGCTGGAGGGTCGTGCCGTCGGCATCCTCGTTGATGATGGCTCCGACGCTGCCGCGGTCAAGGCACTGCGGAAAGCAGCCACGGACGCCGGCGCCACCGTGAAACTGGTGGCACCCAAGCTGGGCACGACCCTGAGTGACGGTAAGCGATTGAACGCCGATGCCCAACTCGCGGGTACCCCATCGACCGTGTTTGACGCCGTGGCCCTGATCCTTTCCGAAGAGGCCGGTAAGCGCCTTGCCAAGAATGGATCGGCGGTGGATTTCGCGCGCGATGCGTTTGCTCACCTCAAGGCCATCGCAATGGATGCGGGCGGCCAGCAGGTGCTCAAGGCTGGCAACGTGGGCCGGGACGCCGGCGTGGTCGAGGCAGCCGATATCAAGGCCTTCATCAAGGCTGCCAAGACGCGACAGTGGGATCGCGAGCCCAAGCTGCGCCTGCTTGCGTGATGGAGCGGAAGAGGGCTTTGGAAGCTATGCACATGCGTCCAACGTGACTCGCGCGAGCTGACTTTCGCCCTCCCTGTACATCGCGCTAACTCTTTCTGGTTTGGAATGACGCCATTCCCTTGTGAGGTGTTGGCATGGCTCACCAACAACACTTGCCATTTGCGGGACTGCCCTTCAGCCGCCGCAAATTTTTGCAGATGATCACGGTCGCGGGAGCCACGTCAGGGCTCGCGTCATTCAACTTGATTGCCGCGTCGGTGCCCACACGAGACGCACCGGAAAAAACGGCAGGTTCGGGGCGGGAAACCATCAAGCTGACGGTGAATGGCCAGACGCGAAACGTGTCGGTCGACAGCCGGACGTCGCTGCTGGACGCGCTGCGTGACCATCTTCAGTTGACGGGCACCAAGAAAGGTTGCGATCACGGCCAGTGCGGGGCCTGCACCGTCCACGTCAACGGTCGCCGCGTGCTCTCGTGCCTGAGTCTCGCCGTGATGCACGACGGCGACACCGTAACGACGATCGAAGGCCTGGGTCAGCCCGGCTCGCTGCATCCGATGCAGCAGGCGTTCGTCGATCACGACGGCTATCAATGCGGCTACTGCACCTCTGGACAGATCATGTCGGCAGTCGCCGTGCTGAAAGAGCCATGGGGCAGGGACGATGACAGCCTCCGCGAGGCGATGAGCGGAAACATCTGCCGATGCGGCGCGTACAAAAACATACTCGCAGCGATCAAACAGGTCCAATCTGCCTAGGCGATCCCCATGCAGGCATTCAACTACACACGCGCAAAGAGCATCGACCAGGCGATCGCGACCGCCGCGCAGGCCACCACGGCGCAGCAAGGCGCCGAGATTCGCTTCGTCGCTGGTGGCACCACCCTGCTTGATCTGATGAAGCTGGACGTTGAGCACCCCGTGCAGGTGGTCGACATCAACCGGCTTCCGTTGTCGTCCATTGAATCGAGCGCGGAGGGTGGCCTCACGATCGGCGCCTTGGTGCGTAACTCGGATCTCGCCAATCATCCCGAGATTCGCGCCAAGTATCCGGTGTTGTCCCAGGCCATCCTCGCCGGGGCGTCGGGACAGATACGCAATATGGCCACGACCAGCGGCAACCTGCTTCAGCGCACCAGATGCGTGTATTTTCGTGATATTCACAGCGCCTGCAACAAGCGCGAGCCTGGCAGCGGCTGCTCGGCGTTGAGTGGCTATCATCGAAATCTCGCCATCCTTGGCGGTAGCGAGCATTGCATCGCTACCAACCCGTCGGACATGAATGTGGCACTCACGGCGCTCGATGCCGTTGTATCCATCCAAGGGCCGCAGGGACGGCGTGATGTACCGGTGGCGGAGTTCTTCGTCTTGCCCGGCGCGACGCCGCAGCGCGAGACCGTGATGGAGCCGGGTGACCTGATCACCGGGGTTCGTCTGCCCAAGGCGACGGACCATGCGAAATCGCTCTATCTGAAATTGCGCGATCGTGCTTCCTATGAGTTCGCGCTCGCTTCCGTCGCCATCGTGCTCGTGCTGCAGGATGGCCATATCCAACAGGTGGCCATGGCCATGGGCGGCGTCGGTACGCGCCCGTGGCGTTCCGCTTCCGCCGAACAGGTGCTGCGCGGCAACGCGCCCAGCCCCGACTTGTTCAAGCGCGCCGCCGACGCTTTCCTCGCCAACGCCCAGCCGCAGGCGGACAACCGATTCAAAGTGGAACTGGCCCGCCGTTGCCTGATCAAGGCCATGAGCGACGTGTCCACGGCGGCGTGACAGGAGACGCTGAGCATGAGTCAGCCCGCAAACTACGTCGAACTGCCGATCGTCGGCAAAGCGATGAGTCGCATCGACGGCCCTCTGAAAGTCAGTGGCGCCGCTCGCTATGCCTCTGATTTCTCCTTCCCCAACATGGTTTACGCCGTACCAGTTTGCGCCACCGTGGCCAAGGCGCACATCGAGTACATCGATATCGTGCGGGCGCAAGCGCTGCCCGGTGTCCGCAAGATCTATACGCGAGAGAATATCGGACGCTTCTATCGCGTCTCCAAAGGCAGCAAGGCCAAGATCGACGAGAGCCGGCCGCCGCTCGACGACGATGAGGTGCGCTACTACGGTCAGTACGTCGCGCTAGTCGTTGCCGATACCTTCGAACAGGCCACTGCAGCGGCGCGATCCGTAGCGGTCCGTTACGCGAACGTGGAGACGCCATCCGTTTCGCCCACACTGGACTCCAGCCAGCCGCCGCAGACCGAGACCGAGCGCGGTGATCCCGATGCCGCGTTCGAGCATGCTGCCATCAAGGTCGACCACACCTATAGCACGCCAGTGGAAACGCATAACCCCATCGAGCTGCACGCCAGCCTGGCGCTCTGGGATGGCGTGCGCTTCACGTTGTATGAAACGACTCAGGCCATCATGAACTTTCGCGCCGTGATGGCGCAGATGCTCGGTGTCCCGACGGACCATGTGCGCGTCATCACCGAATATCTCGGTTCGGGCTTCGGCGGCAAGCTATGGCCGTGGACGCAGGCGCTGCTCGCCGCGGCTGCGGCACGCGATCTTCATCGTCCCGTGAAGTTGGTCGTCGATCGCCAGATGATGTTCCACAACGTGGGCCACCGACCATCCACCAAACAACGCATACGCCTTGGCTGCGATGCGTCCGGCAAGCTCACGTCGTTGCGGCAGGACTACGTCTACCAGCGCGCACTGCTGGCCGACTACAAGGAGGACTGCGGCGAGGCCACGGGCTTCCTGTACAGCACGCCCCATCTGCGCGTGACCGGCACCTACGCAGAGCACTTCGTCGGACCGGCCACCTCCATGCGCGGGCCCGGCGCCGTGCCTGGGCTATATGCGCTTGAATCGGCGATGGACGAACTCGCCATCGCGCTGAAGATGGACCCCGTTGCGTTGCGTCTCAAGAATGAGCCCAAGATCGACGAGAAGGAAAACATCCCGTTCTCGTCGCGGCATCTTGAGGAGTGCCTCACGCGAGGCGCCGAATCCTTCGGCTGGGCTCGCCGCAATCCCAAGGTGGGATCGATGCGCGAGGGCGAGAGCATTCTTGGCTGGGGCGTCGCCGCGTGTAGCTGGATCGCCGAGCGATTCAGTGCGGAGGCCGCCGTTACGTTGCTCGCGGATGGTTCAGTGCGCATCGCCAGCGGTACGCAGGACATAGGCACGGGCACCTATACCGTGATCGCGCAGATGGTCGCCGGCCTTACCGGCGTCGATGTCGACAAGGTCAAGGTCACCATCGGCGACAGCCAGCTGCCGCCTGGCCCATGGTCTGGCGGTTCGATGGCCACCGGATCGATGGTCCCCGCGCTGGTGCAGGCCGTCGAGCAGGCGGGCAATCAACTTATCCAGATCGCCGCCGAAGATGCCAAGTCGTTCTCGGGCGCCACGCCCGACCAGCTTGCCTTTACACAGGGGAGGGTGCATCGCCAGGGCCAGGAGCCGGGCTCAGGCACGCATTTTTCCGACCTGCTGCGCCAGGCGCGTCTGGGACAGGTCGAAGGACATGGCAAGGCCGAGGGCACCTTCGGGCAGAAGAAAAAGAGCTATTCCACCCACTCCTACGGCGCACACTTCGTCGAAGTGCGCTGGCAGCCTGAGCTGGCGCGGCTACGCGTTCATCGCGTGGTGACTGTGATCGATGCGGGCCGCATCGTCAATCCGTTGACCGGCAAAAACCAGATCGAAGGCGCGCTGGTGATGGGCATGGGCATGGCCCTGTTCGAAGAAACGCAGTACGACGCGCGCAACGGCATGGCGGTCAACAGCAACCTGGCCGACTACATCATGACCAGCCATGCCGATATGCCGCCAGAGATGGAGGTCATTTTCCTCGACTACCCCGATACCAAGGTGAACGCCATGGGCGTGCGCGGTATCGGCGAAATCGGCCTGGCGGGCATCGCCGCGGCGATTACCAATGCGGTCTATCACGCTACAGGTAAACGCGTGCGTGATCTTCCCGTACGCATCGAAGATCTACTGGCAACGGGGTAGCGCCGTTCCACTCTGGCCGATTCGCGGCGGGTGGCTTGGCATGGTGACCACGGAGCTACACGCGAGTGAACCAGGACGTGCCGCACACTGTTTCGAAGCCGTTAGGTGTTCGATGGAGCCGTGTGCCATCGGCTAGAAAGTAAGTCGGTGGACCTTCGGAGCTGGCGTGCGGGTCGCTGGCCGATGCTGCCGGCAGCCGCGGCGTGACCTTGGTGATGGCAACACGCTTGCCGCTGTTGTCTACAGTCTCAATCCGTTCGTGACGCTCAGCCATGTCGAGACCTCTATGCCAAGTGGCGATTGTGTTGAGAGTGACACAAACGGGGACGTGTCGGTTCGCAAGCACGGATTCGGAGGAAGCGAGCCAGGAAGATTAGTCGTTTGCGGCGTGCGACTGCACCTGCTTTTTTCACGGTGCGTACGCTTGAAGTGCTCGGCGAGCGAATTGACCTGACTTCTCCTTGCAGTTCACGGTGGCGCACAGGAGACGTGATGGGTGTGTAGGTTTTGCATTTCGTTGCGGACAACTCGGAAGGAATGAATGCAAACATCAGCCCCCAACAGAGATGTCACGCTGCCGCGACCCTCCAATGGCCAGTGTGGACCCCGCGGCATACCTACCGCCCTGGAGTAGTACATGAGCAACGCCAACAACATGAATGCACCCCGCACCCCGCAGACGGATCCGTCCAAAGCGCCTCAAGAAAAGGAAGCGCAGCGTACCGATCGATCCAAGGATGAAAAGGACACGAAGGGACAGCCGTCCGATAACCCGGGACATTCGAAGAAGTAACGACCATTGGATCGCCATGAGGGCCGCCTTTGCGCGGCCCTTTGGTGCACGAGCGCGAGGTTGGGTACGCATGCTCGCGGGAGCAGCGTCTGCAGTGCGTCCTTCTAGAGATTTATTCCATGTTCGATGTAGCCGGCAATACCAGTGATGGAGTCAGCTTCACTGGGCTGTACACCCATGCAGCCTCGAACAGTGTCGTTTGGGCCGCGACCTATCGTAAGGACGGGGTCTATAGCGGAAGGCGCAACGGGAGGGTCTTCGGCGTCGGTACCTTTACGGTAGTCGAAACCGACCAAGCCGTCGCTAACGATATCGAACAGGCATGGTTCGACCTGACATGAAGCATGCGGACTCCTCGTGGCTTTGATGCGCGCGTCGTATCGCGAGCTCCTTCGTCAAAGCGTGGCAACCCTGGCCATCATTAGCCGACCGGCAGCTGAAGATCGATAGCCCTCGTCCCGCACAGCGCTCCATGGAGGCATACAGTGTCCACATGCATTGGGACGTGTATTGCGAGAAAGACTATAGCGGCTACTGGGTCGTGACCAATTATGCGCATCATAAGACCGACGTGGGGCCCTTCACATTAGAGTCCGACGCAGTCGATAACGCCGTCGATGCACGTGAGAAAATACGGGCGGTATACGGCTTTGACGCATTTTTAGAAGTCGCTGAGCATTAGCGACGTGCGCCTCCCCTGTTAACGGTGAATACCGCCGTGTTTCACGATGCCCTACAACCGTCTGGATAAACTCCAACGGCAGGGTGCCCTACAGGACATCGACCATGGGCGACATCAGAGG
This sequence comes from Dyella sp. 01N448, assembly GCF_056399225.1. NCBI lineage: Bacteria > Pseudomonadati > Pseudomonadota > Gammaproteobacteria > Lysobacterales > Rhodanobacteraceae > Dyella > Dyella sp. 01N448. The sequence continues at coordinate 665,263 of NZ_JBFTQX010000003.1, forward strand.
TGTGCACCGCACCGTCTCGTATCGAGCGACATCACGCGAGCAAGACGGGCAAACGCACTGGCACGCCAGGTTTCACTACGACGGACAAACATCCGAAGCGCTGGGTTCGGTCCGCAACGACTGGTCGCCGTTAGCAGATCCGGATATCAGAATGCACGTGACCTTGCAGCTCTATATCGAGGCTACCTTGCTACGCGGCGGCTATGAGTTGGAGCCGGACGGGTGGCCGGCGATATAAAGATACGCGCCACGTTTGGCGTCGATGTGCTCGCCGAGCAAAGACGGCGACTGAACTGTTCGACCGGCTTTGCTTTGCCAACTGGGGAGTGCCTGCTCAGGCTGCCTGTTGCTTTTTGGCCTCGGCGACCAATTCCTTTTTCCGCTCTGCCATCGCTTCGCCAAGGGACCGCAATTGGTCCTTGTCGAGCAGCTCCTTGGCCTGTTTTAACATCTCCTGTTCTTCCTCTTCGATGTGATGCTCAATGAGCTCCTTGAGCACCTTTGCGCGACCCGAAAATTTCTCTGAATCTGGCTCGGTCTTGAAGAGGTCGCCTAGAACCAGGTCCTTCGCAGCTCGATGCTCTTCAAGAGCCTCGTAATACATCTTCTCCTGCTCCTTGCCACCCGCATCCCGATAGGCCGGGTAGAAGATTTCTTCTTCGATGGCGACGTGTGCGGACAGTTTGGTTTGAATCGTCGCGATCAGCTCCGCGCGTCGTTTGACAGCACGTGATGTTGTTTCGGTGAGCTCAACAAGGAGCTCTTTGACTTCTTTGTGCTCGGATTTCAGCAATTGGATGGCGTCCACGGTGTTCTCGCGTTGAGTGGAAGAGTAGACGGAGCGTGCGGCCTGGCGTGTGAGGCGGATGGCGGTCGTGCGAGAAGGTGGCGTCAAGGCATCGTGTTCCCGCCAACCGGCACGCCTATGATCCAGCGAGTGGCGCACAGTGGCGACGCTGCTCTTATGAACAAAATCCAGCGCGGAAGGCCGAGGGCGCCAGTCGGAACGTTGGCTGCGCCAGGCATGCGCAGTTTGGGCCCGGAGCGGCCGAGCCCAAACTGCGCGATTTGCTCCCGCGGATCATCCGCTTGCAAACCCGCAATGCGTGCCATACAGTGAACCATATGGTTCACTATCAAGCCCGCCTCGACACAACGTTCGCCGCTCTCTCCGATGTCACCCGACGCGGCGTGCTGGAGCAGCTTGGGGGTTCAGACGCCTCGATCTCCGAGCTCGCCCAAAGGTTTCACATGACGCTCACGGGCATGAAGAAGCACGTCAGCATCCTGGAGCAGGCGGGCCTTGTGACTACGGAGAAGGTCGGGCGTGTACGAACCTGCAAGCTCGGAAAGCGCCGACTTGAAGAAGAGGCCGCCTGGATCGAGCAGCACCGCCAACTATGGAGCGCACGCTTCGATGCACTGGACAAGCTTGTCGAGCACTTGAAATCCAAGGAGAAGGCAGATGCCCAACGAAGAAAAAGGTAGTCCCGCCGCCACGAACCGCACCACCGTGGAACGCATGTCCGACCGCGAACTCGTGGTGAGGCGAACGTTCAATGCCTCCGCGCGCATCGTCTTCGAAGCGTGGAGCAAACCCGAATTGTTCAAGCAGTGGTGGGTTCCGAAGTCGGTGGGCATGTCGCTGGTCTCGTGCGACATGGATGTTCGCACCGGGGGCACGTATCGCCTCGTGTTCAGCCATCCGGCCTTCGATCAACCGATGGCGTTCTTCGGCACCTACAGAGAAGTAACGCCGCACAGGCGCCTCGTATGGACGAACGAAGATAGCGACCAAGGCGCATTGACCACGGTAACGTTCGAAGAAAATGCCGGCAAGACGCTGGTCACCTTTCACGAACTCTACCCCACAGAAGCGGCACTCGACGAAGCCCTCGCGGGTTCGGCGGAAGGCCTGCCCGAACAGTTCGCACAACTGGATGACTTGCTCGCAGGCCGATCGTAAACATACGGCGGCTACCGACGCATGGAAGGAATGGCGATGAAGCACACCATCCCCCGCCGCGCTGATCAGTTCCGCGCCTCGTGAGAACGGTGTGCTCAGACGCGATTTCCTGAAGAGCGCCATGTCAACAAGGGAGTCAGCTGGTCTGCGGCCGAAGCGGGCTGCGTGCAGAACATCGACTTGTCGCGTAGTCCGTTGAAGCGTTGAAGGGAATGTCCGCTGTCGACCCAAAGTGGCCCCGGGAACAATCGACATCCCATCATTCGGGGATCTTGGCTATCCGCTCGTCGAGTATCACGCTCCAATGACTTGGGCCGGATACGCGCATCCCGCTTCGTGTAACTTTGCCTCCGGCCGCAACGAAGTACTTTACGAAGGCGCGCACTAGGCGTAGCTGACCTGACAACCGACTCGGAGGGGCATGGCCATGATTGCTCGAGCGTTACTGAAGTTGCTTGTCAGCATCATCGGGGCAGGGGGATTCGCAGCCCTAAGCCACGCACAGGACGGGCCGCCGACGCCACAGCGTCCACTGGTCGTTGTCGAGCTATTCCAGAGCCAAGGTTGTTCGTCATGCCCACCCGCGCAGGACAACCTCAATGCCATTGCCGGAAAGCCAGGGATTCTTGCGCTGTCCTTTGCCGTGACCTACTGGGATAACCTCGGGTGGAAAGATACGTTTGCTCGAGACGCCTATACACAAAGGCAGTGGGACTACGCGCATAACAAGAAGCACGATAACGTCTGGACGCCACAGATCTATATCAACGGTCAGGTCGACCTGGTGGGAACCAATCGCCGCCAGCTCGACGAGGCCATTGAACATGCCTCCAGCCAAGGCCCCTCCATGAGCTGGGACAGAGGCCAACTTGCGATAGGCGCCGGCCAGGCATCGTCGCCCCGCGACGTGTGGCTGGTGCGTTATGACCCTCGTGCGGTCAGTGTCCATGTTCGCGCGGGGGAGAACAGTGGCCGTACGCTGCTGCATCGCAATGTTGTGCACGAGCTTGTTCACTTGGGGACGTGGAACGGAGCGCCGCTCTCGTTCGCATTGCCGCCAATGTCGTCGTCAGGTTTGTCGACCGCCGCGTTGGTACAGATCCCCAAAGGGGGTGACATTCTCGCGGCATCCGAGGAGCCGTCTGAGTCGGAAAAGGGGACGGAGGCAGTTAATTAGGTTAACTACCTCGGTCTCTTTTCCGATTGGTTTGCCATGCCCTCATCCCTCGAGACAGCGCATGAAACAGTCTTCATGCGCCGCCGGTTGATCCTGCGGGGCGCGGCTTGTAGAAGAGGTAACCGAGCATCGTCCCAGGGAGCGTCGTCATGAAGATGCGCAAGGGAAAGGTTTGGAGTCTGGCCTGCTTCGCATGGCTGATAGCGAGTGGCGTTGCCATGGCGGGTCCGCAAAAAGATCTGCAGGCCGCCGAGCGCGATGCCTACATGAAGTCCGCCGGCCATGCGGTGGAAAGCATCGCCGATACCGCCGTCGTGACTAGCGTGGATCCGCTCGGCGATCATCGTATTGCCGTCTATACCGTGGACGGATCGCATAAGGATGTCTGGCTCGTGACCACGGATGAAGGCTGCCCGCAGCCGGTGCTGTCAGGGAGCCGCATCGTGTCGCTCGATGCCGGCGTTTCGCACGACTGCCGTTCCGTAGTTATCCAGACAATGGACAAGCGGGATCTGGGTCATCGCCTCAGGGTGATCGAGCCCCGCCCAGCGCGGAGCCCGGACGCCACCTACCCGTCGGAGCCAGAGACACTGCGCTGGCAAACCATGTTCCGTACCGACGAAATGGCCGACGGTGGCCGTACACGGTAGAACATTGCGGCCGTTGCGGGGTTACATAAGGTCGATCGAGATGTCCCCGTTTCCGACGCGAAGCGGCACTTAGATTGAGTGGCACACCCATGGGCGCGCCACTCAAATTGCCTGGCTCTGGTTCGGGCGGGTGTCCCGTCAGGATTTGATAAATGCGAGAAGGTCGGGGTTGAGGACGTCCGCGTGGGTAGTGAGCATGCCGTGCGGGTAGCCAGGGTATGTCTTCAGCTTACCGTTCGCGAGCAGGTCGACCGCGCGCGGCACCGCACTGGCGAATGGGACGATCTGGTCGTCTTCGCCATGCATGACCAGGACCGGCACCGTGATCTTCTTCAGATCTTCGGTGTAGTCCTCCAGCCAGGAGGCGACGGTTTCGTAGTGGGCCTGAGCGCTGCCGGCCATGCCCTGGCGCCACCAGTTCGCGATCACCGCCTCGGACGGCTTGGCGCCCTGACGGTTGAATCCGTAGAACGGACCCTCAGGGACGGCCCGGTAAAACTCCGACCGGTTGCCAAGCACGCCTGACCTGACCCCTTCAAAAAACTCCTGCGGCTGGCCGCCAGGGTTCGCGTCGGTTTTCACCATGTTCGGTGTCAACGAGGCCACCAGCACTGCCTTGGCGACACGCTTCTGGTGGCGAGCGACGTAGCGGGCCACTTCGCCACCGCCGGTCGAGTGCCCGATGTGGATAGCGTCGTGGATGTCGAGGTACTCGGTCAGTGCAGCGAGGTCAGCGACCCAGTGGTCCATGTCGTTGCCGGTGCCGACTTGCTCGGACCGACCGTGCCCGCGCCGGTCATGGGCGATCACCCGGTAGCCGTGCTGAAGAAAAAACGTCATCTGGGCGTCCCAGTCGTCGGCCGACAAGGGCCACCCATGACTGAAGACGATCGGCTGACCGGAGCCCCAGTCTTTATAAAAGATCTCTACGCCGTCCGGCGTGGTGATCGTAGCCATTACTGACACCTCCTCTCGTGGTCTGTCCCCTGGTGTCTCGGGCGGTTCGCACCGTTCAATAGCACCGCGAGCGTGATTCCGTTGTCACGACGTTCCCGCCGCGTGCAGATCACCTGCTTGTTGAAGCGAGGCAGCTTGATTCACAGGGTCTGCCTTCGATCCATAGCGGACGTTTTTCAATCCGCAGATCCCGCCGCGCGTTAGACTCCGACCATGCTCTGGATCATTACGAAATACTTCATCACAGCCGCCATCGTCGTGGCTGTGTCAGAAGTCGCCAAGCGCAGCGATCGGGCGGGTGCTCTGCTGGCGTCGCTGCCATTGGTGACGCTACTGGCGCTGACATGGCTTTACATCGAAAAGCAGCCGGCTGAGAAAATCACCAACCATGCTTGGTACACCTTCTGGTATGTGGTGCCGACCTTGCCGATGTTCTTGGCGTTCCCGCGCCTCTTTGCACGATTTGGATTCTGGCCGGCACTCGGTCTCAGCGCGGTCATCACCATCGTGTGCTTTGCCTTGTTTGCGTGGGCCGTGCGCCCGCTGGGAATCAGGCTGATTTGATGCGAGAGCGCGACAAGCGGGACCGAGGTAATTAAGTCCCGTCGCCATGGTTCGAATAAACTATCTCCTTCCCGCTTGCTCCGCAGAAAGTCGCATGCTCTCTTCTGCTTTCAAAGGGAAGGGCGCTGACATTTCGCCGGCCCAGAGACCTCGCGCTCGCCTGCGGCCACGCGGACGTCCATCTCGCTCAACCCTGACAGACGATGCCGCCCCTGCTTGTTAGGGTCGATCCGTCACTTTCGCTGTCGTACTGCAAGGCTTAGAGGGTGACCATGACGACCAAGTCATGATGCGCGAGCCGTGAGTGCTGAGAACACCCACGACCCGCTAACCATCCCCAACTCATAGGAAGTTGATCATGGCTATCCGCGATCATACGGTACGCATTCGCTCGTCCGTTCCCCCTGACGACACCCTCGCTCCTCCGCCTGACGACTCGTCATCCGAGGCGGTGGCATGGCCCGAAACCCTTCGTCATAGCACTCGCGGCGACGTCGCCCTGGCGGTGCTCGCCCTCACGCGCCTGCGTCTCGACAGCGAGCAGTGCCGCCACGCGCAGGCGCGGGGATTCCCCGGCAGGCCACTGCCATGGCCGCTTCCCGTAGCCGTCACGGCCAGCCTGGGCGCGGCCATCCACTGCCTTCAGCAGTGCGCCCGCCTGCTCGGTGACGAGCCTCGAGTGACCACCACACGTCTCCGATGATCGCCGATGCGGCGCATCGGCCGGCATGGCGATGCGCCGCATCGGGGCGATCACCGACGAAGTTGCCAAGCATTCACTGACACGGAGCGCTGTAAGCGCCTGAGCCGCTGCGGAGCCGTGTCCGACAGGGAGGAACCACCATGGAACTGATCCAGCTCACCCCGCACTCGGAAGTAGACCCCTCGCAACCCCTGCGAGCCCCCGGCGACATCCTGCTGCACGCCTACCTGATTCCCAGCGCCCTCAACCCCGCCCAACTCGCCCGTCGCACCGGCATACCCTCCGATCAGATCAAAGCCTTCATCGCCGACACTCACCCCATCACCCCCAAGGTCGCCATCCGCCTCTCCCTGGCTTTCGACACCACTGCCTTCTACTGGCTGGCACTTCAGGCGCGATACGATTTGGAAAGGGCGAAGCCTGTGGTCCGCGCTTATCGTCCGCTCGTTGATTGAGGGCAAACGCGCGACACGACAAACGGGACGGAGATAGTTGCGTCCCACCGCCATTGTTCGAATTAACTACCTCCGTCCCGTTTGCTCTCGCTACGGGTAAAGCGTGCTTGATCTTCCGATTTGCATCGAAGATCTCCTAGCCGAGCGCTAACCGAAGCTTCCCGAAGAAATGCCGTGGTCGACGCAATTTCGCCCGACGCACTCATCGCGAAGCTGATCGCAGTTCACTTCTGAGCGTTCCAGCTCGCGTCGCCTAAATTCTTTTCACTTAACGACGGGCAACGGTCGGGCGAAGGCCAGCAAGTTACGCCAGCGATCGGCTTAGGAAGGTCTAACTCGCCTCGGCAAAGCGGTGCGCGCTAGCCAAACGCGTTGCCACCACGCTCCAGCGGATATTCTGGAAGAAGGCATCGACGTATTTGGGCGCGGCGGCGCCGTAATCCATCTGGTAGGAATGCTCGTACATGTCCATGACCAGTAGCGGCCAGGTCGCGGCGGGACCGTGCAGATGGTCCCACAGCCAGTAGTTTTCGATCTGCCCAGTGTGCAGGTTGTAGCCAAGTATCACCCAGCCCGATCCACCACCCAGGCCCGCACCGATCTTGCGGAACTCTTCCTCCCAGGCCGTGTAGCTCCCGAAGGCCTCGCCGATGGCGCGGCGCAGCGTCTCGTCGGCCTGGCCATCGCCACCGAGGTTCTCGAAATAGAGTTCGTGGAACACCACCGAACCGGTGCGCATCAGGTGCTCGCGCTTGAGGTCGTCGTAGACGTAGGGCGGCGTTTCCTTGTCGGTCAGGGCCAGGGCCAGCTTCTGCTTGACGGTGTTCAGCGCTTTCACCGAACCGCCGTAGTTGTTCTCCCAGTGCGATCGGATCAACTTTTCGGATATGCCGTGCAGTTTGGTCGGATCGAACGGCAGCGGTTTGGGCTGGTGCCGCGGCGTGAAAGCAGGATTGGCGACTGTCGTCGCGCCAGCGGCAGCACCGACTTGGTCGGCGGCCTGAACCGTGCCAGCTAGCATGGCACCGGCCACGGCGACTGAGGCGGTTTGCAGGAATTGGCGGCGAGAATCATTGTTCATGGCGTTATTTCCTTGGGGACGGAAAACATTCATGGCATCGCTACATGCAGCATCGCGGAGAGCGGCTCATGAGCGCTTCTGTTGGGTATCGCTTTTGCCGAAATGGGCATAGAGGGAGTCGAGTACGTAGCCCGCCTGTTCGAGCAGTTGATCGTCATTGAGGCCACGTTCGCGCGCACCGCCGAGGAAGGCTTCAAAGCCACCCGCCTCCGGCACCGGCGCACCGCCGACGTCGAGCACGTGCACCATTTGGCCCAGGCGTAACAGGCCGCGATCGTCGTCCAGCCCGAAGCTGGCCAGCAGCACCTCGAAGGTCACGCGTTCGCCAACATGGGTGAAGGCTGCACCGTCGAAGTCGAAGCCCAGCGCTTTTTTTGGGCAGGCCGAGGGCTTCTCCAGCCATAGAAAGCGCGCTTGTGTATCGATGAAGCGCTGGATCAGCCAGGCACTGGCAACGCGGTCTACCCACAGGCCCCGCCGCGTCGCCCATGTACGAGCTTGGTAGTCGCCGATATTTCGCCGTGCAATCGATCCATGGGCGGCGTGTGGTTCGTCGGGTGAAAGCAGCATATCGACGACGCCTACGAAATCGCTCCACGTGGCTTCGGCGCGTACCGTAGCCTCGCCAGGAAAATAATCGATGGCTCGCAAGGCGTCGTACTCGCGGCGCAAACGACGTAGCAGGCGATTCACTTCGGGTGCGGACAGGCCCGATAGCGACTTGCGCACCGTGGACAGCGATTGGCCGAATTCCGTGTAGGCCTCGCTGCGATCGAACAGGCCGAGGAACAACATGTCCTGGGTCTCATCGCGGCTTGAGGTGTCGATCAGCATGGCCGTGCCGCCGGCTTCGACGATGGCGTCGGCCAGCTCCTGCAGCGCCTCGCGGTGTTGAGGGGCCTGGGGCAGCAGATAGACCCCGTCACGCAGCACCGCGCAGCCCATCGCTTTCAGAGCGCGCCAGAAGCGCATGCGCGCCGTGGCGTTCTCGGTCGGCAAGGTGAGAATCAACAGCAGCCAGCTTCGTGCCTTATGCATGGTCACGAACTCTACGTATCTGTAGGAGTTAATACAAGCTATCTCGCCTCGGGGTGCTAGGCCGGCGCGCGTCCGGCGACCACGACATACAGCATGGGATCGCATTCGGCATCGACGGTGGGGAAGGTCAAAATCGGCCTAGGCGATCAAGTCCGGGAGCTAGGCGGCCGAGCTGAGCCCGTCGCCCGACCCACGCGAACTGATCCCCGAGTCCCGAGGTGCCGCGTGTCCCCTCAGCCGCCTAAGCGCGCTGACACCAATGTCTGTACCCCCCTCTGACACCAATGTTTGTATCTGGAGCGGCCTCCCATGACTTCATACCCATGCACTAGTACGAACTTCACACTATTGTTCACTCCATGATGAGTAGCAGTGCGGGTGGGGCGTGGAAGACAACAGCAGCCATCTGAAGAAATTCCAGAAGGAGCTGTCGGCGGGCACGGTGTCGCTGGTGCTGCTGGCGGTGCTGGGGCAGTCGCGGCAGCCGATGTATGGCTACCAGATCGCCAAGCGGCTGGAAGAGGTGGGAGAAGGCGTGCTCGCCGGCAAGCAGAGCGCGCTGTATCCGGTGCTGCGCAATCTCGAAGGGGCGGGGTTGTTGGCCAGCGAGGTGGAGCCTTCCATCAGCGGTCCGCCGCGGCGCTATTACCGCATCACCAAACAAGGGCGCGAGGTGTTGCGCGACTGGGTGCAAGCCTGGGCGGCCACGCGCGATTCTGTCGACGGGGTTTTGCAAGGAGGGGTGTAATGAACGCACCACGCACGATTGCCGAATATCTGAATCAGTTGCGCGCTGCGCTCAAGGGCGCGGATCCGGCCTTGATCCAGGATGCGCTGTACGACGCCGAGGAACACTTGCGCGCCGAGCTGGCCGAAGACCCCAAGCGCAGCGAAGCGGACATGCTGGCCCACGTGGTGAGCACCTATGGCGCGCCGGAAGAGGTTGCCGATATCTATCGCGACCAGGAGATCAAGATCCAGCGCGCGCTGCGTCCGCCGCCGGTGCCGCGTCGTCGCTCGGCACTGGGCCGCTTCTTTGGCGTCGCGGTCGATTCCCATACCTGGGGCGCCTTGTTCTACATGCTGCTGGCACTGGGCACGGGCATCTTCTACTTCACGTGGGCCGTGACCGGGCTTTCGCTTTCGCTGGGTCTGGCAGTGCTGGTGATCGGCATTCCCTTCATGATTTTGTTCCTCGGCACAGTGCGTGCGCTGTCGCTGCTGGAAGGGCGCATCGTGGAAACCATGCTTGGCGTGCGCATGCCGCGTCGCCCGCCGTATCCGACGAACGGCAGCAAGTCGTTCTGGGGGCGCGTGGGTGCGATCTTCACCGATGGCCGCACCTGGACCACGATGTTCTACATGATCCTGATGCTGCCGCTTGGCATCCTGTATTTCACGCTCACCATCACCTTCCTGAGCATCTCGCTGGGCTTGATCGCCACGCCGATCCTCAAGGCGCTCAGCGTGGCCGATGTGATCTACTTGCAATGCGGCATCCCGCATTGGCTGTGCGACAACAATTACTGGCCGCTGGCCATACTCACCTGCATCGGCGGCGTGTTCCTGTTGTTCGCAACGCTGCATATGGTGCGCGGCCTGGGCAAACTGCACGGCGCCATCGCCAAGGGCTTGCTGGTGCGCAGCGTGAACGAGGGCGCCTGAGTCATGTCCGCGAACATGCTGACCCGCCTCGCAGGCGAATGGCAGGGCGAGGAAACCATCGCCACCACGCGCTGGGGACAAGGCGGAGTGGCGATGGGCTGGTTCTCGGCGCACATGCAACTCAATGGGCGCGTGCTGATCCAGGACTACCGCGAGGAACGCGACGGCAAGCCGTCATTGCGGGTACACGCAGTGTTCGTGGCCGAACCCGAGCATGATCAGTACAGCCTCTATTGGTTCGATAGCTACGGCTTCGTGCCGGGCACGCCGGCGCCGGGATTGTGGAATGGCGAGCGGCTGACCTTCGTGCGCAGTTCACCGCGCGGGCAGACACGACATGTGTACGTGTTCGAGAGCGATGAGGTGTTTACGCTGAAGCTCGAGAGTTCGTTTGATGGTGGCGTGAGTTGGGAGTTGGTGATGACGGGGCGTTATGGCCGTTGTGGGTGAAAAGCGTCGCGCACAGGGTGCGCTCCCACAGGGGTAGGGCTGCCGCTCACCCTTGTGGGAGCGCACCCTGTGCGCGACTCGGCGATCAGACAAGCTGCAAATCTCGCGGCCTTGCCCCCGGAAACACCGACAACAACTGGCTGTTCGATAATCCCCACATTCTTCCCATCACCCCAGCCAACACATCGCGGTAATTGTTGATCACCGGATAGTCGCGATTCTGCAGCAGGCTCTGCGCATTCACGGCCACTTGCTCGCCCGCAATGCGACCGCCGTTCACCTTGCCGCCCAGCACCCAGTACACCGTGCCGTGTCCATGGTCGGTGCCCTTGTTGCCGTTCTCACGGAACGTGCGGCCGAATTCGGACACGACGACCACGACGGTGTTGTTCCATTCGTCGCCCAGTGCATCGGCATAGGCGGCCAGTCCCTTGCCGAGGTTGGCGAGATTGTTGGCCAGTTGGCCGGTGGTATTGCCTTGGTTGACGTGGGTATCCCAGCCGCCGACATCGACGAAGCCAAGCCGATATTGGTCGCGCATCATGGTGGCGATGCGCTGGGTCTCGTCGGCGAAATTCTTGGCGTTCGGCGCGCCGCGATTGGCCTTCACCATCTCGTCCTGCAGCTCCTTGGACACGCTTTGGCGCAGTTCAAGGCCATCCGCCGCGGCGGAGGCCAGCGAGGTATTGCGGTACATGCTGGCGAGAATGCCTGCCTGGCGCTCGTCGTACACCGGTTTGGGATTGCCGCGCAGCGAGATATTGGGAATGTCGCGGCCGCTGCCCTGGAAGCTGAGCGGCAGCGCGTCGGTAAAGGCGATCGACGGCACCGTGCTCATCTGTCCCGACAGCCGCGCCATGAAACCCGAGCGGTAATTGCTGCGTTGTGCCGATGGCTCGCCCGATTCGATATTGTCCTGCGTTTCGAAATGGCTGCGCGACAAATCATCGGTGCCGGCAAAGGGAACGAAGGCGACCTGGCGCTTCTGCCATAACGGATAGATGGAATCGCGCAGCACCGGGTTCAAAGCCCAGTTGCTGTCGAGGCCGATGGCGCTGTTGGTGTTGTACGGATCTGGCTTGGCGATGGCCAGGGTCGGACGCGACTCGTAGTAGAAATCGCTGCTATAGGGCACCAAGAGGTTGTTGCAGTCGTAGCCGCCGCGCAGAAACACCAGCAAAAAGCGCGGCGTATTCGCCGGTGCGGCAAACAGCTTGCCGGAGAACGACATCGCCGGTGCGGCAACGGCAGCGGTGGCAGCGGCAAGCAAAAATTCGCGACGATTCATGGCGATGCCTCAGCGATAATTGAAGTCGGGCGACGAGAGCAGGAAGGTGTTCCATTCCTGTTGAGTCGTCGCCTTGGCCAGCGCATCACGCGTGGGCGCGCTCAGCGTCGTATCAAACGTGTCGTAATACAGGCGCGTGGTGAGCATGGGGAAATCGCCACCGCTCTTGGGCTGGCCTTCCGGCGTCAGCAGGCGGTTGTTGCCGGTGCCGATGGCGCCGGCAATCTCAAAACGTTTGGCCATCTGTCCGGAGCTGGACCAACCGGCGCTGTCGAGCGGCCAGCCGTCCGGCGTCAGGCGCCCAAACACCGGCTCACCCAGCTGATTGAGCCAGTTGAGCAGCGGTTTGGCGTTGGCGATCGGTTTGCCGTCATAAGCCATGCGCACCGAGGACACCATGAATTGCATCGGGTCCTTGAACTTCTTGCCATAGCTGGCGGCCAATTCCTTGGACTCGAACATCGTGCGCAACACCTGGGCGATATCGCCATCGGTGTGCTGGAAGGTGTGCGCCATCTTCGCCACCAGTTCGGGTGACGGATCATCGGCAACGAAGTACTCGGCGATTTTCTTCGAGACGAACTGCGCGCACGCCGGCTGTTTGGTGATCAGGTCCACCGCTTCGCTGATTTCATCGAAGCCGCTGCCCTTGATGGTGTGGCCGAGCAACATCTTGTCGCTATAGTCGTGGCGCTTGGGATTGAACTCGAACAGGCCATTGCGTACGACCATCTCGGCAAGGCGAGGGCGCATGACGCCGGGGTCACGCAATGGCGCCACGCCGGCGCCGGTAAGAATCAGGGCGAGCTGCTGCACGTCCTGTTGCGTATAGCCCGAGCCCACGCCCAGCGTGTGCAGCTCCATCAGCTCGCGCGCATAGTTTTCGTTGACGTGGCCCTTCGCATTCTGCGCGTAGTCCAGGAACTCCATCATCGCCGGACTTTCCAGCGTCGCCATCACCAGGTCGCGGAACTTGCCCAGCGCGTGGGGGCGAATCGCGTTCTGCGTATAGTCGGCCGCCACCCAGCGCACACGTCCCTTGGCGCCGTACACGCTGAAATGGTTGAGCCAGAACCACACCATCTGTTCCTTCAGCTGGTTCGGTCCGTAGATGGCGTGCAGCAGTTCGATTTCCTGCGCCTGCTGCAGCAGATCATTGGCGTGTTGTTGCTGCGCTTTCTTGGCGGCGGTCTTGTCATCGCCGTCGGGCATGTTCTTGATCTTCTCCTGCTCGTCGCGCAGGTTGCCCAGCAGTTGCTCGGTCGGCGTATTGGCGGCTTCGTAGGAGTTGATCAGCGACTGGATCGGCGCGGGCAGGTCGTCGCTGATGCGCCCATCGAGTTGTCGGTCGAGCAGGCGGGAACGGCCCAGGTCGCGATATGTGGCGACGGTGGCGCTGTCGAGCTCGAAGCTGTCGCGGCGCAGCCAGTCCACATCGTCCTGTGACAGCGCATGCGCATCGCGTGCCGCTGCGGCGCCGGGACCGAGTACCAACAACAGGCTGCAGGCGGCCAGCCAGGGGCGAATGCCAGGGCGGTTCGGGGTATCACGCATGCGGCGGATGTCCTGAGGTGAGGGCTGGGATTCAGTCATGGGAACGCAGTTCCGCACGCCCGGCTTACCGTGGGGTGCACGGCTCTCGCGATTTTGTTCGGCGCGGATTCATGCGGCGCGCCCCGTCGGCGAGGCGTTTGGTTCGATTTCGTCATACTCGCGAAAGCCAGACGCAGCGGGGGTTGTAACCGATGGTCCATGCACGAAGCAGGTAGGCGCTGTGACACGCCGCAGGTTTCGTCGCGCAAGTCCTTGGTGGCGAGCGTGCCTTGGCAGCGCGGGCGTCGTCAGAATTCGTCGACGAACTCGACGACCGCGCCAAGCAGGGAGGCTTCCACTTCGGTCACCGCGCGCACGGCGTCACTGTGCAAACGATCGGAGGCAAGCACCTCGATCATGAAGAGCTCACTGCCGTTGTCGTCGGGCAGTTCGGTGGAGCTGGAATCGTCGCGCGGGTAGGCGGTCTCGTCGTCGATTTCCTCGACGTGTTCGATGCCATCGATCCCGTGCAGGATCGTGAGCAAGGTATCGGCATCGTCGCGCGTGCCGGTCATGCGGATGCGGATCGTGGGCATCAGGGGCGGCTCCCAGGTTCCTGCGTAAATGCTGCTGCATGGCATGTTCAGGCCAGGTGATCGCCGTCGCTGGGCTATTATTTATCCTTAAGCCGGAGATCGCTTGTGCCCAAGATTTACGACCGCGACTATTTCGACAAGTGGTATCGCCACCCCGACCACACCGTGGCATCAGCCGCTGAGCTGCGCCGTAAAGTCGCCATGGTAGTGGCACAGGCCGAGTACTACCTTGGCCGGCCGGTACGCTCAGTGCTTGATGTGGGTTGCGGGGAAGGGGTGTGGCGTGCGCCGCTGCTCAAGCTGCGTCCCGGCCTGCTTTACCAGGGCATCGATGCGAGTGAATACGCCGTGGCGCGTTATGGGCGCAGCCGCAATATCGGCCTGGCGCGCTTTGGGCAACTGGAATATCTGCGCTTTGACCAGCGCTTCGACATCATCGTTTGCACGGATGTGCTGCACTACCTCAAGCCTGCGGAAATTCGAGCGGGCCTGACCGGCATCAGCGACATGCTCGAGGGCGTCGCCTTCCTGGAAGTGTTCACCAGCAAGGACGGGGTGGATGGCGATATGGACGGCTTCCATGCACGCGCGCCGTCCTGGTATTTGAAGGCGTTCAACGAAGTGGGCCTGATGCCGTGCGGGTCGCATTGTTATCTGGGGCCGCGGTTGGAACGGCGCGTTGCGGCGCTGGAGCGCGCGCAGTCACCCGCTTGATATCTCCCTCTACGAGGTACCTGGCACCCCTGTGGGAGCGCACCCTGTGCGCGACAGCCACGCCTGGGTGTATCGCTCCGTAGGTTTGTCGCGCACAAGGTGCGCTCCCACAGTTTAGAGCTCACGCATTCATCGAGATCGGCCCGATGTCGTGGGGTTCAAATTTGCTTTCTGGGGCCACGGCTGGAGTTGCGTGTTGCGGCGCTGTTTCCCTCCGTGGGACACCGCCGCCCGTGTGACACCGACACCCCTTGTGGGAGCGCACCCTGTGCGCGACGGCCACGCCTGGGTGTATCGCTGCGTAGGTTTGTCGCGCACAGGGTGCGCTCCCACAGTAGAGCTGAGGCAATAAAAAAGGCCGCCTTTCGGCGGCCTTTTCTTTACTCGTATCGCTGATCCAAAGATCAAGCCACGCCGCGCGAAGCCTTCTTGCGGTCGTTTTCCGTCAGGTGCTTCTTGCGCATGCGGATTTCCTTCGGGGTGACTTCGACCAGCTCGTCGTCGTCGATGAAGTCCAGCGCCTGCTCCAGCGAGAACTTGGTCGCCGGGGTGAGCTGGATCGCATCGTCCTTGCCGGAGGCGCGCATGTTGGTCAGCGGCTTGGGCTTGATGGCGTTGACGGTGAGGTCGTTGTCCTTGGCGTGGATGCCGATCAGCTGGCCTTCGTACACCGAGTCGCCTTCGGCGGCGAACAGCTTGCCGCGATCCTGCAGCGGTCCAAGCGAGTAGGCCGGGGTGGTGCCGCCGGCGTTGGCGATCATCACGCCGTTGAGGCGCTTGGCGATGGCCACCGGGGTGTACGGACCGTAATGGTCGAACACGTGGAACAGCAGGCCCGAACCCTGGGTCAGGGTCTTGAACTGGTTCTGGAAGCCGATCAGGCCACGGGCCGGGATCAGGTATTCAAGGCGCACGCGGCCCTTGCCGTCCGACACCATGTTCTTCAGGTCACCCTTGCGGATGCCCAGGCGCTCCATCACGCCGCCCTGGTGCTGCTCTTCGATGTCGACCACCAGCTGTTCGATCGGCTCCATCTTCTGGCCGTCGATTTCCTTGATGATCACTTCCGGACGCGACACGGCCAGCTCGTAGCCTTCGCGGCGCATGTTTTCGATCAGCACCGACAGATGCAGTTCGCCACGGCCCGAGACCAGGAACTTGTCGGCGTCGGAGCCGTCTTCCACGCGCAGTGCCACGTTGTGCACCTTTTCGCGGTCGAGGCGCTCACGCAGCTGGCGGCTGGTGAGGAACTTGCCGCCCGACAGATCCTTGTTGCCGACGAACGGCGAGTTGTTGACCTGGAAGGTCATGCTGATCATCGGCTCGTCGACGCTCAGCGCCGGCAGCGCTTCAGGCACTTCCAGCGAGGTGACGGTATCGGAAATGGTCAGCTCGGAAATGCCCGAGATGGCGACGATATCGCCAGCTTCGGCCGACTCCTGCTCGATGCGCTCGAGGCCGAGGAAGCCGAGCACCTGGCCGATCTTGCCCTGGCGCTTCTTGCCTTCACGGTCGATCACGGAGACCGGCATGCCCTTCTTCAGGGTGCCGCGCTGGATGCGGCCGATGCCGATGACGCCGACGAAGTTGTTGTAGTCGAGCTGGCTGATGCGCATCTGGAAGGCGCCGTCCGGATCGACGTCCGGCTTGGGCGCGTGCTGCATGATCGCTTCGTACAGCGGGGTCATGTCGCCTTCGCGGGCGTTCTCGTCCAGCGAGGCGTAACCGTTCAGCGCCGAGGCGTAAACGATCGGGAAGTCCATCTGCTCATCGGTGGCGCCGAGCTTCTCAAACAGATCCCACACCTGCTCGACCACCCACTCCGGACGCGAGCCCGGACGGTCGACCTTGTTGACCACGACGATCGGCTTGAAGCCCATGGCGAACGCCTTCTGGGTCACGAAGCGCGTCTGCGGCATCGGGCCGTCCATCGCGTCGACCAGGATCAGCACGGTGTCCACCATCGACAGCACGCGCTCCACCTCGCCGCCGAAGTCGGCATGGCCTGGGGTGTCGACGATGTTGATGCGGTTCTTGGCGCCGGTCTTCTTGTTTTCCCAGGTGATGGCCGTGTTCTTGGCCAGGATCGTGATGCCACGCTCCTTTTCCTGGTCGTTGCTGTCCATCACGCGCTCGGCCAGCACGGTGCGCTCATTGAGCGTGCCGGACTGCTTGAGCAGCTGGTCGACGAGCGTGGTCTTGCCATGGTCGACGTGGGCGACGATGGCGATATTGCGCAGATTTTCGATGGACATGAGGTCGGCTCGGGCGGGATAAAGCCGCCGCGTGAGGTTTCTGGAGGGATAACCCGAGAATTATACGGGGTTATGTGACAGCTTGCTTGAAAAGTCTTAGTAAATTGTTCAGACCGTGACTCGACGACGGTTTAAGGCCGCTCCGGGAGGGGTTCGTCACCCGGGAGCGACCGAACCTGTGCTGGACTGATCCCGAGGGCGGCCTGTCGCCCGAGAGGGATGGAGGGCATGGGCCATCGCCTTTCCCAGTGGATATGCTTGGTCGCACCGTTGCTGGCGTCGTGCGCCGCACCGCCGTTGACCAAGGATTCCGGCATGCATGCCCCCGATTTCGTGCGTGGCGAGGTGCTCCAGACCGAGCATCGCCAGGGCGACGACCTTCTGAGCGCGGGCCTGGGGCTGGATGGCTTGGCCGGTCCGCCATCGCCGATCGCACATCCCTTGCAGCCCACGGCCGCCGAATTGCGCCGCCGTGCGATCCAGGCGAGCTGGAAGGGCATTGCCGATCTGGGACCGCTGGGCGGCTACGGCCATGTCTATGGTGGAGTGCCCGATGTGCCCGGCCGCGAATACCAGGCGTTCGCCTGGATTTCGGGGGCAAACGCGCCGCACCGCGTGCTGTTGCAGGCGCCCGACAACTTCGACCGCTCGCGCCGTTGTCTGGTGGTAACGGCGTCGTCGGGTTCGCGCGGCATCTATGGGGCGATTGCGCTGGCTGGCGCCTGGGGCCTGCCGCGCGGCTGCGCGGTGGCCTATACGGACAAGGCCGCTGGCGCAGGTTATTTCGACCCCGCCAACGACTCAGGCGTCGCGCTCGACGGCACGCGGGTCAAGCGCGGCACGACCACACTGGAATTCGAACCGACCTCCCACGCCAGTCGCGTCGATCTAGGTGTGAAGCACGCCCATTCAGGCGACAGCCCCGAGGCCGACTGGGGCCGGCATGTCCTGCAGGCAGCGCAATTTGGGCTGGCCATGCTCAATCGCGCCTTCCCCGACCAGGCGCCTTTTACGCCGGACAACACACGCATCATTGCCACCGGCCTTTCCAATGGTGGCGGTGCGGTGCTGCAGGCGGCGGGACTGGATGACGGCCGCATGCTCGCTGGCGTCGTGGCGCTCGAGCCCAATGTGCGCGTGCCTGAGCAGGGGCGTGCGTTGTTCGATTACGCCACCGATGCCTCGATCTGGTTGCCGTGTGCGCTCGCCGATGCGCGATTCGATGCGGCACCGATGGCACGCACGCCGCAGGGTGAGGTGCCGCCGCGCTGGGCACAGCGCTGCCATCAACTTCATGAGCGCCAGCTGGTCAGCGGCACACGCGTGGCGGCGCAGGCTGCCGAGGCGTATGAGCACCTGCGCGCCAGCGGCTGGACTGACGAGGCGATGACCACCGCAGCCTCCACCACCTCGCTGGATCTGTGGCGTGCCATCACGGTCGCCTATGCCTCCGCGTATATGCGTCGTGGGCCCGACGATATGCCTTGCGGATTTCGCTACGGCGGCGTGGCTGCATCAGGCGTATCGGTGCCGGTCGATGCAGCGGCACGTGCCACCTGGTGGGCCGATGCCTCGGGCATTCCGCCCGGGAATGGCGTGGGTTTGTTTGGCGGCGCCGATCGTTCCGGCGATCCCACGCTGCCCGGCGTGCTGTGTTTGCGCTCGCTATGGGAAGACCGGGATGCGAGCACGCAGGCGCTGCGCGATGGCGTCGCCGCGACCACGGTGAAAGCACCACGCGCCAGCCTGCCGGTATGGGTGGTGCATGGCGCCTCCGACGGCTTGTTGCCGACGGCGTTCACCTCCGAACCCTATGTCACCTGGCTGCGCAGCAAGGGCGGCCATCCGCTGTACTGGAAAGTGCCGCACGCCCAGCATTTCGATGCCTTTCTCGCCATCCCCGGTTTCGGCGACCGCCACGTGCCCTTGCTGCCGTACGGCTATGCGGCGCTGGATCGGCTGTGGTCGCATATCTATGAAGGCGCGCCGTGGCCCGCCCTGGTGCCGACGCCATCGCCACGGCCGCGCGGTTCGAACGCGTTGGCTCGCGATGCGCTGGATCTCCCCGCCACCTGGACCCAGGCCCCTCGCTGAACCAGAGGCTGGCGGCTCATCCCAGCTGCGGTATCCTTGCGTGCTTGCAGGGCGCCTGTGGTTGCGCGCTGCCTTTCAACGAAGGATCCCCTGATGACCATCAACGTCACCATGACCACCAACCGCGGTCCCATCCATCTGCGCCTGCACGATGACAAGACGCCGGTGACCGTGGCCAGCTTTGTCAACCTGGCCCGTCGCGGCTATTACGATGGCCTGTCGTTCCATCGCGTCATCGCCGATTTCATGGTGCAGGGCGGCTGCCCGGAAGGCAGCGGTCGCGGCGGCCCGGGCTACCGTTTCGAAGACGAATTCGACGCATCCTTGCGTCATGACAAGCCGGGCGTGCTGTCCATGGCCAATGCCGGCCCGCGCACCAATGGCAGCCAGTTCTTCATCACCCATGGCGCCACGCCGTGGCTGGATGGCAAGCACAGCGTGTTCGGCGAAATCCTCGGCCCGGAAGATCAGGCCGTGGTCAATGCGATCCGCCAGGGCGACATCGTCGAGAAAGTCACTGTGGAAGGCGACGTCGATGCGTTGCTGGCCGCCCAGGCCGACCGCGTGAAGGAATGGAACGCAGTGCTCGACGAGCGCGGCTGAGTCCGTTCGTCGTCATTGCGTGAAGAAGCCGCCGTCGTCATCGACGGCGGCTTTTTTTGTGGCTGCGCTGTCATGGCGATGTGGGAAACAGGGGCCTAGAATCGGACGGCTCCACGCAAGAAGCGATGTGCGTCAATCCCATTCCCAAGGAGATGCAGTAATGTCCTTTCTCAATGATCTGCTCGGCGGCGGTCAGGGCAATCCGGCAGGTGGTTCATCCCTGGTGGCCGTGGCGGGCCAGCTGATCGAAAAGGCCGGCGGTGTGCAGGGCCTGGTGGCCATGCTGCAGCAGCACGGTCTGGGCGATGCCGTGCAGTCGTGGGTCGGTACCGGTGGCAACCAGGCGGTGTCGGGCGACCAGCTCGGCCAGGCACTGCAGAACGGCGGGCTCGGCACCGTGCTGCAAGAGGCGGCAGGCAAGCTGGGTGTCGACCAGGGCCAGCTGCTGGGCCAGCTCTCGCAGGTGTTGCCGCATGCGGTCGATCATCTGACGCCCGAGGGCCAGTTGCCGGCGCAGGGGCAGGGTGGTTTCGACCTGGGTTCGCTGGCGTCGCTGGCAGGCAAGCTGTTCGGCGGGGCCAACCGGGCCTGAGTCCAGGCACTGAAAAAAACACCGGCGACGCGCAAGGCGTCGCCGGTTTCGCGTCCCTGCGCCAGGAGGTCAGGCGTTGGCTTTGCGCTTGAACAGCAGGTGATAAAGCAGCAGCAGGACGATCGCGCCGCCGATCGATCCGAGGAAATGCGCGAGGCCCGTCTCGCCCCACCATCCCAGCTTTTCGCCAATATAGGTGGAGATGACCGAGCCGAGGATGCCCAGGATCGCGGTGATGATGAAGCCGCCCGGATCCTTGCCCGGCATCAGCATCTTGGCGATCAGACCCACGACCAGACCCACGATGAATACCCAGAGCCAGTGCATATGCGTTCCTTGGCGGCCATTGGTGGGTCGAATCTAGGCTTACATCGTGCGCCAATCCATAGGCAGATCAGCCAGTTGACGGCACGGTTTTGCAAGTCACGAACGTCACTGGCATGGGCCTGACCATCTCACGCATGGGCGGGGCTTTAGACCATCGGGTGAACCCGGGGCGTCGGATGGCGCGCTGTCACATGCTAAAATCGTGGGGTTTGCTGTCTTCGTTCCCCATACACGAGGAAGTCATGCCCCAGCTTGCCCAGCGTGTCGGTCGCGCCAAGCCCAGCGCGATCATGGTCATCGCCGAAAAGGCCAAGCAGCTCAAGGCTGCCGGTCGCGACATCATCAGCTTCTCGATTGGCGTTCCCAATTTTCTACCTGGCGAGCATGTGTATGCCGCCGCACGCGAAGCGCTGCAGCGTGATTCCGGCCAGTACGGCAGCAACCGCGGTGCGGATGCGCTGCTCGATGCCTTCCTGGTGCACATCGAAAAGCTCGGTTTCACCGGCTATGGCCGCGCGAATCTCTCGATCGGCATCGGCGCCAAGCAGGTGTTGTACAACCTGGGCGAAGCGCTGTTGAACGAAGGCGATGAAATCTGCTTCGCCGCACCGTTCTGGACCACCTATCGCGACATCGCCGACATCCTGGGCGCCAAGGCCAACATCCTGCATTGCGGCCCCGAGCAGAACTACAAGCTCACGCCGGCGCAGCTCGATGCGGCGCTCGCGCGCAAGCCCAAGGTGTTCCTGTTCAACAATCCGTCCAATCCCACCGGCATGGTCTATACGCGCGACGAAATCGCCGCGCTGGCCGACGTGCTGGCGAAGTATCCGGATACCTGGATCATCACCGACGACATCTACAACTCGATGGTGTTCGACGGCATCGGCTATCACAACTTCGTGCATGCCAGGCCGGAGCTGAAGGATCGACTGATCTTCGTCGACTCGGTGTCCAAGACCTATGGCATGCCGGGTTGGCGCGTGGGCCTGATCGCCGCGCCGGAAATCGTGGCCAAGGCCATCACCACGCTCAACTCCAACCACATCACCAGTCTGCCCGAAGTGATCACGGCCGCCGCCATCGCCGCGTTTGCCGGACCGCAGGATATTCCGCAGGCCAAGTGCAAGGAATTTGCCGAGAAGCGCGACATCGTGGTCAATGCGCTCCGTGCGATTCCCGGCGTGGTGTGCCCGTATCCGCAGGGCGCGTTCTACGCGTTCCCCGATATCTCGGTGGCATTCGGCAAGAGCTACAAGGGCACGCGCATCAACGACGACGTCGAGTTGTGCGCTGTGCTGCTCGAAGCGGCGGGCGTGGCCTGCGTGCCAGGCTCGGCATTTGGCGAGCCGCGCGCCCTGCGCATTTCCTATACCTGCCCAACGGCACAATTGCAGCCCGGGCTGGAACGCATCCAGGCGTTCTTTGCAGAATTGACCTGATGGTCTTGGGCCCGCGCCGTACGGCGTGGGCCTTTGTCTTTTGTACGCTAGCCAAGTTGAAGGAGTTTCTCCGATGAAAGCCCCCGTTCGTGTTGCCGTTACCGGCGCTGCCGGCCAGATCGGTTACGCCCTGCTGTTCCGCATCGCCGCGGGCGACATGCTGGGTCCGGATCAGCCGGTGATCCTGCACCTGCTGGAAATCACCCCGGCGCTGCCCGCGCTGCAGGGCGTGGTGATGGAACTCAACGATTGCGCGTTTCCGACGCTGGCCGGCGTGGTCGCCACCGACGACCTCAACGTCGCCTTCAAGGACGTCGATTACGCGCTGCTCGTCGGCGCGCGTCCGCGCGGCCCGGGCATGGAGCGCAAGGATCTGCTCGAAGCCAACGGCGCCATCTTCGGCCCGCAGGGCAAGGCGCTGAACGATCACGCCAAGCGCGACGTGCGCGTGCTGGTGGTTGGCAACCCGGCCAACACCAATGCGCTGATCGCCCAGCAGAACGCACCGGATCTGGATCCGAAGTGCTTCACCGCGATGGTTCGTCTTGACCACAACCGCGCGCTGTCGCAGCTGGCCGAGAAGACCGGCAAGCACAGCACCGACATCAAGAAGATGACCATCTGGGGCAACCACAGCTCCACCCAGTACCCGGACCTGCACCACGCCACCGTGGGCGGCAAGCCGGCGCTGTCGCTGGTTGATCAGTCCTGGTACGAGAGCGATTTCATCCCGACCGTGCAGCAGCGCGGGGCGGCGATCATCAAGGCGCGCGGCGCTTCCTCGGCCGCTTCGGCTGCTTCGGCTGCCGTCGACCACATGCGCACCTGGGCGATGGGCACCGCGGAAGGCGACTGGGCCTCGATGGGCATCCCGTCCGACGGTTCGTACGGCATCGAGCCGGGCGTGATCTACGGCTACCCGGTGACGGTGAAGGATGGCAAATACGCCATCGTGCAGGGCCTGGAAATCAACGATTTCTCGCGCGCCCGCATGGACGCCACCAACAAGGAACTGCGCGAAGAGCGCGCCGGCGTCGAGCACCTGTTCGCCAAGAAGTAAGTCGCACGCGCAAGCTTTGCGATGATCGAAATGGGCAGCTTCGGCTGCCCATTTCTTTTTGGGGGCAGGGCAGCCATTTCCCCGGGGGTGGCTGGCGGCGTGCCCTGGGAACGGTAGAATCGGCGGAGCATTAACCGGAACCCAGACATGAAGCGACTTCTTGCGACCCTTTCCCTCTGCGCCCTGCTCACCGCCTGCGGTGGCACCCACGGCTTGCGCGACACCACGCCGAAGATGAGCAGCCGTACCAACAAGGACATTCCGACCTATCTGGAATGCGTGCGCGCCAAGTGGGCCGAAACTGCCCAAGTGAGCATGTCGCACAAGGACCAGTCGGGCGAGCTGTCTGGCAACGACAAGCAGGGCGCGCATGAACTGATCAACGTGACGGCTGACGGCACCGGCGCCCTGGTCGTGATGTACGAAGGCCAGGACATGAAGAAGGACTACAACTCCGCCTATCGCGACGCGGCGGTGTCCTGCCTGTAAGTTATGCGCGTGGATGATCGCCGCGCATGGCGATCGTCCACGCACGACTCGACCAAGGTCGCAAAGCCCATTGGGCAGCGCTGATCTAGGCTAGACCGATCAGCCGTTGAAACGAGGGTGATCGCGATGCGCTATGAGGAGTTCTATCAGCGTTCGATAGAGCAGCCCGAAGCGTTCTGGGCTGAGCAGGCGCAGCGCATCCATTGGCATACGCCACCCCAGCGCATCCTCGACGTTTCCCATCCGCCGTTCCGCCAGTGGTTCGTCGGCGGCACCACCAATCTCTGCTACAACGCCGTCGACCGCCATCTCGAAGAGCGCGGCGGCCAGCTCGCGCTGGTGGCGATCTCCAGCGAAACCGGGATCACGCGCGAGCTGAGTTATCGCGATCTCTATCGTGAAGTGAACACCTTCGCTGCCGTGCTCGCCTCCTTGGGCGTAGGCAAGGGCGATCGCGTGGTGATCTACCTGCCCAATATCGCCGAAGCGGTGTTCGCCATGCTCGCTTGCGCGCGCCTGGGTGCAATCCACTCGGTGGTTTTCGGCGGCTTTGCCGCGCACAACCTCGCGTTGCGCATCGATGATGCCGAGCCCGCGCTGCTCATTGCCACTGACGCGGGCATGCGTGGCGGCAAGATCATCCCGTACAAGCCCTTGGTCGACGCTGCGCTCGAGGAAGCCAAACACCAGCCGTCAAACGTGCTCATCATCGATCGTGGACTCGATCCCCAGATGACGCGTGTCGCCGGACGCGATCTCGACTACGCCAGCTTGCGCGCCTCCTATGAGGGCGCCGAAGTGCCGGTCGAGTGGCTCGAATCGAACGAGCCCAGCTATCTGCTCTACACCTCGGGCACCACGGGCAAGCCCAAGGGCATACAGCGCGACGTGGGCGGCTACGCTGTCGCCATGGCGATGTCGATCGACGCGATCTTCGACATCAAGCCGGGGCAGGTGATGTTCTCCACCTCGGATGTGGGCTGGGCCGTGGGCCATTCGTACAACGTGTACGCGCCGCTGATCGGCGGCGCCACGTCGTTGCTATACGAAGGTCTGCCGGCACACCCCGATCCGGGCATCTGGTGGCGTCTGTGCGAACGCTACGGCGTGCACAGCATGTTCTCGTCACCCACGGCGTTGCGTGTGCTCAAGAAACAGGACCCGAGCTGGCTCAAGAAGTACGACCTGCTGAAACTGCACTGGTTGTTCCTCGCCGGCGAACCACTCGACGAACCCACCGCGCACTGGGCCACCGAAGGCCTGGGCGTACCCGTTATCGATAACTACTGGCAGACCGAAACCGGCTGGCCCGCGATCACCTTGATGCCCGGCCTGGATTTGAAAAGGCTGAAATTCGGCTCGCCCGGATTGCCCAGCCCCGGCTATCGCATGAAGGTGATCGACGAGAACACCGGCGAGGAACTGCCACCGCACCAGAAGGGCGTGCTCGTATTTGTTCCTCCGCTGCCGCCCGGTTGCCTGACCACGGTATGGCGCAACGACGAACGCTACGTGGCAAGTTACTTCAGCCACTTCAAGGAACTGCTCTACAGCTCGCTGGATTGGGCGATCCGCGACGAGGATGGCTATACCACCATCCTTGGACGCACCGACGATGTGATCAATGTGGCGGGACATCGCCTGGGCACGCGCGAAATCGAAGAATCCGTAGCGATGCATCCTGCCTGCGCGGAAGCTGCGGTGATCGGCATGCACGACGATGTGAAGGGGCAGGTGCCGGTGGTGTTTGCCACGCTCCGCCAAGGCGTGACGGAGGCTTCGGTGGAGGTTGCCAAAGGCATGCAGCAATGCGTGGTGGATCAACTGGGCAAGATTGCGAAGCCGGCGCGCATCTATGTGGTCAATGCGTTGCCCAAGACACGCTCCGGAAAACTGCTGCGACGGTCGCTGCAGGCTTTGGTGCAGCACACGGATCCTGGGGATCTTTCTACGTTGGATGATCCGGCGGCGTTGGAGGAGATTCGCAGGGCGTTGGAGAGGGGGCCCGATCAAGGTTGAGTTTCTCCCTCTCCCCTCCGGGGAGAGGGTTGGGGTGAGGGGCCAACCTAGCCCCATTGTGTGGCAGTGCCACAATCTTCGTTCTGCTCGTCATCCCAGCGTAGGCCGGGATCCAGAGCCTCGGTATTTAGTTGTCGCGCTGCCGCGACCTGGCTCGCCTGCCGCGGGCTTCCGACCTCCTGCCGGAGGCCGGGTAACTTTTCTTTGCTTGCCCAAAGAAAAGTAACCAAAAGAAAGGGCCCCCCGGATGACGCGCCTTCCGGGCTGCGCCCTCCAGGTGCGCGGACGGGTTACGGGGTTTTTCGACAGGACATCCCTGTCCTGTCGAAAAACTGGCCGCATCCCTGCGGCCACCCTTCGGGCTTTCCTCCACCCGCCCGCCGCGTCATACGGGGACCCCGGGGCAGAGCCACATCAAGAGCCCAACACCCGGCGTTGCGGGGCCGAGCAGGTCTTTTTGTAGGAGCGCACTTGTGCGCGACCAACCGGAGCGATGCACTGCGACGCCGCGGTCGCGCACAAGTGCGCTCCTACAAGGGATCGCGCAAGCCAGTATCGATCGGCTCTTTGTGGGAGCGCACCCTGTGCGCGACGAACCTACGGAGCGGTACACCGCAGCGTGGCTGTCGCGCACAGGGTGCGCTCCCACAGACAAGCAGGCGCGGCAGACGGAAGAMGGGMTGMCYAMAGCCGATGCGCAGCGAGGCYCSGCTTTAAGTCCTCAGSGATTCGGGCGCGTTGCGCAGCGCTTTGMAGTACCCCCTGTGTACCCTCGGAGGTTGTCCCACAACAGCGCGCCTCGAGCGTTCGGGCTTATCCAAACACGATGCTGCGGGCGTCATCAGGCCATTTTCTTTGGGTTACTTTCGACGCGAAGCTAGTCCTGTGGGATCTTTTGGGCCAGCAAAAGAAAAGTGACTCGAGCGGCGGCAGCCGATCGAAACGCCCGCCGCGTCCCACAGGGACTAGCTTCGCGTCGTAGGCGGCACCCTGACGGTAACGCAACAACCAGAAACCGAGCCTCCGGATAACCAGCCTTCGGCTGTTGAAAAGCGCCGGCCCTCGCCCCCACTTGTGGGGTGCGCCCAGACGACGAACAAATCGCCACCCCGCCGCGCGACGAAGAAAAAAACCACCCCCCAATCCACTACACGCTCCCTTCGAAACCATTCATGCTGCCGCGCAACAGCCCCCTTACAAACCCTGCGCTAAAATCTCCCCTTTAAGCGGAGGTTTCATGGCCCACATCGCATCCCCTGGCGCGGCATTCCGCGCGGCCCTGGCGGCCGAACACCCCTTGCAGGTGATCGGCGCCATCAACGCGAACCACGCCTTGCTGGCCAAGCGCGCCGGCTACCGCGCGATCTACCTCTCGGGCGGCGGTGTGGCGGCCGGTTCACTGGGTCTGCCAGATCTGGGCATCAATACGCTGGACGACGTGCTCACCGACGTGCGCCGCATCACCGACGTGTGCGATCTGCCGCTGATGGTGGACATCGACACCGGCTTTGGTCCTAGCGCATTCAATATCGCCCGCACGGTAAAGAGCCTGATCAAGTTCGGCGCGGCCGCCTGCCATATCGAAGACCAGGTGGGCGCCAAGCGCTGCGGTCATCGTCCGGGCAAGGAGATCGTGTCGACCAGCGAGATGGCTGATCGCGTCAAGGCCGCGGCCGATGCGAAGACCGATGCCGATTTCTTCCTGATCGCCCGCACCGACGCGATTGCCGTCGACGGTGTGGACGCCGCCATCGAGCGCGCCATCGCCTGCGTGGAAGCCGGTGCCGACGGCATCTTCGCCGAGGCCGCGTATGACTTGCCGACCTATCGCCGCTTCGTCGATGCCGTGAAGGTACCGGTGCTGGCCAACATCACCGAGTTCGGCCAGACCCCGCTGTTCAGCGTGGAAGAGCTCGCCAGCGCGGGCGTAGGCATCGTGCTGTATCCACTTTCCGCGTTCCGCGCCATGAACAAGGCGGCGGAAAATGTTTATCAGGCCATCCGCCGTGATGGTCACCAGCGCAACGTGATCGACACCATGCAGACGCGTGAAGAGCTTTACGACCGCATCGGCTATCACGAGTACGAGCGCCGCCTGGATGAGCTTTTCTCAAAGAAGAGCTGATCGTCCCCATCGAGATAACCGGCACCGCGGTGCCGCCCACGTTTGACGCAAGCATGTCTTCAGGAGATGTACCGAATGACTGAGCAAACTCTTCCCAAGCCCAAGAAATCCGTCGCGCTGTCGGGCGTGGCCGCCGGCAACACCGCGCTGTGCACGGTGGGCCGCAGCGGCAACGACTTGCATTACCGCGGTTATGACATCCATGACCTGGCGGCCAAGGGTTGCTTCGAGGAAGTCGCCTATTTGCTGGTGCACGGCGTGTTGCCGAACTGGGCCGAGCTCAATGCCTATCGCGCCAAGCTCAAGCGACTGCGTGGCCTGCCGGCGCCGGTGAAGAGCGCGCTGGAGCTGCTGCCCGCCGCCACGCATCCGATGGATGTGATGCGCACCGGTTGCTCGGTGCTGGGCACGGTGCTGCCGGAGAAGGACGACCACAACGTCACCGGCGCGCGCGACATCGCCGACCGCCTGATGGCGAGCTTCGGTTCGATCCTGCTGTACTGGTTCCACTTCAGCCACAACGGCAAGCGCATTGAAACGGAGACCGAAGACGAATCCATCGCCGGTCACTTCCTGCACCTGCTGCATGGCAAGAAGCCGAGCGAGCTGTGCACGCATTCGCTGGACAAGTCGCTGATCCTGTACGCCGAGCACGAGTTCAACGCGTCCACCTTCACCGCGCGTGTCATCGCCGGCACGGGGTCGGACATGTACTCGGCGATCACGGGTGCGATCGGTGCGCTGCGCGGTCCCAAGCACGGCGGCGCGAACGAAGTGGCGATGGAGATCATCGCGCGCTACCGCAATGCAGCCGAGGCGGAAGCGGACATCCGCGCCCGCGTCGAGCGCAAGGAAATCATCATCGGCTTTGGCCACCCGGTGTACACGGTGTCCGATCCGCGCAACGAGATCATCAAAGAGGTCTCGCGCAAGCTGTGCACGGAAGGCGGCAACCCGACCCTGTTCGACGTGTCGGAGAAGATCGAGAAGCTGATGTGGGAGCAGAAGAAGATGTTCCCGAATCTCGATTGGTTCTCGGCCAGCGCGTATCACATGATGGGCGTGCCGACAGCCATGTTCACCCCGTTGTTCGTGATCGCCCGCACCTCTGGCTGGAGCGCCCACGTGATCGAGCAGCGCGAGGACGGCAAGATCATCCGCCCCAGCGCCAACTACACCGGTCCGGAAGATCTGGCCTACGTGCCGATCGAAAAGCGTTGATCGCGGCCTAGGCCTATGTCGAATGAAGGAGCCGAAAGGCTCCTTCATTCTTTCCAAGTTTCGTTATGGTTCAGGACCCTGTACGACATTGCTATGGTTTCGTATGCGTCGGTGTAAACCACCTGATACATGTGTTCCACAGCGTTATGAGAAGACAGCAACACGCGCTAAAGCGCTGAAATATAGACTCATGCACGAGCGTTTATGTCCCAGGTGCAAGGCCTGGTCGACGACGCGGTGTAACAGCCTTGATGCAGTCCTGCTTTCCAGCTCCCTGACCGTAGTCAAACTCAGCCTCCGTGATTCTCTTCAAGTGGCTGATTTCATGGTCTTCATGTTTGTGAGCTGACGTGCACAAGCCGTGGCACGCATGTTGCGACAAGAGCGTGCTGGATTTGCAACTCCGGCAACACAGGGGGTCACCGCATCGTTCCAGGAGAAAGACTATGCGCAAGACTCTAATAGCGACCGCGATTGTGTTGGGTCTGGGGCTTACGCTCCCTGCGTTTGCAGACGACAACAACACTTCGAAAGGTTCAAGCACGCTTACTAATACCGATTCGAGCACCCGTACACGGACTGACACCAGCACCTACACCACCTCAGCGGCTGGTGCGAATGGTTCAGCCGCTAGCAGCGGTGGCACGGCCAGTTCCTTCAACACCAGCAAGGCAGTAGCGAACAGCACCCTCAACGGCGAAGTCACCAAAGTAGCCGTGTGGGGCATCGGCAATTCGTCTTACAACGATGGCAACGCGAACGGAGGTCGTGGAGGCAGCGGCGGTGATGGCGGCAAGGGCTACGGCGGCAAGGCCGGCGGCGCCAACGGTGGCGACGGCGGTAATGGCGGTCGCGCCAGTGCTCACAGCGGTCGCGCCGGTGGTTCGGGCGCCGATTCGGGCGACGCCGGTGGTTGGGGTGCTTCGTTGGCTGGCGGCGGTGACGGCGGCGACGGCGGCAACGCCGGTGGCATCCGTAACCACAATCGTGCTGGCGGCGGTGGCGGTACGGCAGGTGGCGGCGCCAACACCGGTGGTACCGGTGGAGCGGGCGGCGCAGGCGCAGGTGGCACGGCAGGTGCAGCATCACCGACCGGAACCAGCGGCTCAGCAAGCGCGACGGGCGGCACGAGCGGTGCAGATACCGCTACGGCAGGCACCGGCGGTGCGGGCGGCGCAGGCGGCACCAATACGGGTGGCGCAGGCACGGGCGGCGCAGGTGCGGCTGGCGGTGCTGGCGGCGCAGGCGGTACGGCATCGTCGACGACTGGTGCGTTCGATATGTCGAACCAGATGAACGGCTCGGCAGCGGCGGCAGCCGGTGTGTCGATCCTTGCGCAGAACAGCGGCGCGGCAGCGCTGGTACAGCAGAGCGTCAACGTTCAGGCCAACCTGAACTTCGCGCACTGAGCCATAGGGCGGCTGGCACGAGGGAACGCTTGCGTTCCCTCGTGTCGGTTTCAAAGGGAATGGCCTCGCCGATATCGGCGTCGGTCATGGGTTAGCTCATGCGTGAGGGAGAAGTGCCGTGCAATCGTGCAAGTGGCTACTGGGTATCACCGCGCTAAGCGCGCTCGCTCTTCCTGCGGTTGTCTGCGCGGAAGACGCAGGCATTCCTCCCGCGTATATGGTGCAGGGCGCGGATTCTCCTCTTGCGATCTACAACGCGGCGGTCGAGGTGGATCACCAGGGCGTAGCGTCCGGACTGGGCGAAAGCGTCGACAGCGCGACGCTGGAGAAGCTCAGCGGCGGCACCTTGATCGTGCAGAACACCAATCTTACGGGCACCGTGTCCGACAACTCGGCTGACCATCTCACCACGGGCGACAATACGATCACCGGTGGATCCGTCGCAGGGGCAACAGGTTTCCCGACCATCATCCAGAATTCGGGCAACAACGTCCTGATCCAGAACGCGACGGTACTCAACGTCGAATTCAAGCAATGAACAAGCTCGCGGCGCTGCTGATCCTCATCGCGGCGCTGCCGCCGGGGAGTCATGCGTCCACGCCGGTAAGCGTGGTCAGCAACGGCCCCGGCAACTACACCGTGCATCTGACGAGCCTCAAAGAGGCCCGCTACAAGGCCACCATCCACCAGAAATACGACTTCAGCTGCGGATCGGCCGCGGTGGCGACGCTGCTGACTTATCAGTACGGCTATCCCGTCAACGAGCAGGTTGCCTTCGAGCAGATGTACACGCACGGCGACCAGGCCAAGATCAGCAAAGAGGGCTTTTCGCTGCTGGACATCAAGCGCTTCCTTGCCGCCAATGGTTTCGAAGCCGATGGCTTCAAGGTGCCCATCGAGAAGCTGGCGCAGGAAAACCTGCCGGCGATCGTGCTGATCGACGAGAAGGGCTACCACCACTTCGTCGTCGTCAAAGGCATGCGCAACGATCGGCTGCTGGTGGGCGATCCCGCGCTAGGCACGCGCGTGATGTCGACTGCCAAGTTCAAGGCGCTGTGGAAGAACGACCTGGTGTTCGTCATCCACAACCGTCGCAACCTGGCCGTGTTCAACAGTCCCAACGATTGGAGAGTGGCGCCAGCGGCGCCCATCAGCAACGCGATCGATCGCAACGGTCTCTACAACACCGTGATGCCCAAGCACGGGCCGGACGACATTTGAGGACGGATGATGAAACCGCTCGCACACATCGCTGGTTTCGCCGTCCTTTGCGTGGCATGCGTATCGGGGATGGTGGGAGCACAGGCGCAGGACAGTGCTTCCACCCTGGCGTCGCCGCCGGCGATGGCGACTGCGGCGGCGCCCACGGCAGCATTGGAGACGGTGGTCGCCGGCATCCCCACCTCCAAGGATATGCCGGGCTGGACGCCGGTGGGCGAGGACACGCTCGATCAGACACGCGGCGGCTTCGACCTTGGCAACGGCCTGGTGGCCTCCTTCGGTATCGATCGCGCGGTCTACGTCAACGGCAACCTGGTGTCCTCGACCAGTTTCTACGTGCCCGATATCGCGCATATGACGACAGCGCAGGCGCAGGCCATGCAGTCGGCGCTGAACACCGTGCAAGTGACGCAGATCGGCCCGAACAACAGCTTCGATCCGTCCGCCCTGGCCGGCAAGATGGGCGGCACGGTGATCCAGAACACGTTGAACAATCAGAACATCCAGAACATCACCACGATCAACGCAGCGACCAATTCGCTCAACGCATTCCGGGCAGGAAGTCTCCAGGAAGCGTTGCAACAGGCGCAGCTGCAGTCCCTGGGGCACTGACATGGGACGCGCACCGCCAAGCTTTGGACCTTTCCGCGAACGCGCCGCGGCTCTCGCCGCGGCGCGTTCGTCTGCGCGATTTGAACAACGGGCATGAGGAAGCATGATGCGACACTCAGCGTTGCGATACGTATGGTCGGCAGGATGTGCGGGGCTGGTGGCGCTCGGCATGCCTGTCGCGGCCCAACAGGAGTCGCCGTCCCAGCAGGCCAATACCGGGACGACGCCGGCGGTAGCGGCTAACGCCATTGCGGCGGCCCCATCCGCGAAACCCGCGCCAATCGATCCAGCCGACTTGCGCAAACAGGTCGCCGAACAGGGCGACCGCATCGATGCCATGCGCAGCCAGATCAGTGCGCAGATCGCGCAACTGGATGCAATGAAACGTGCGCTGGCCGAGCAGGAGGCCGACTATCAATCGCTGCGGCATGCCGTAGGCATGGACGTGCTGGACAAGCAACGTGCAGGCAGCATCGCCGCCGGCGGCCCGATGGCATCCGCGCAACCGATGCCGGCCGGCGATGCGGTGGCAGCCAACGCACCCCAGCAACAACAGCAACAGCCGGTCGGCGAGGCGCCCAAGGCCGATACGCGTCCGCCGGAAGTGGCGCCCATCTTCCAGCAGCCCGGCGTACTCACGCCCAAGGGCAAGTTCATCATCGAGCCGGCGTATCAGTTCGGCTATTCGAACGTCGATCGCGTGGCGCTGGTGGGATATACGGTGATTCCCGCCATCCTCATCGGCCTTATCGATGCGCGGCAGGTCAGGACGACCACGCAAGTGGGCTGGCTGACCGGCCGCTACGGCATCAGCAACCGGATGGAAGTGGAAGTCCGCGTGCCCTATGTCTATGCGCATGAAGACGTGACCAGCCGCGAGATATTCACCGGCAGCGCCACCGACAAGGCGTTTGGCAACAGCGGACATGGCCTCGGCGACGTCGAAGCCACCTTGCGCTACCAGTTGAATGTCGGTGGCCCGGACAAGGCGTACTACGTGGGCTGGCTGCGCGTGAAGTCGAACACGGGCAGGGACCCGTTCCAGGTCACCACCGATTGCGTGCAGCGTTGCGTGGAAAACGTGATCAACGAAGTGGACTTGTCGGCCACCGGCACGGGCCTGCCCCTGTCGCAGCCGGTGGGTACCGGCTTCTGGGCGATACAGCCAGGCGTGACCTGGCTGTATCCGACCGATCCGGTGGTGTTCTTCGGCAACCTCAGTTATCTCTACAACGTGCCGCGCGACAACGTGACCCGCAAAATCCTCCTGGGCGGTACGGAAGATCTGGGCAAGGTCAAGCTGGGCGATATCGTCGACGTGAGCATCGGCATGGGTCTTTCGCTCAACGAAAAGGCGTCGATCAGTATTGGTTACGACCAAAGCTTCGTCGGCGCGACGAAACAGAACAATCACAATGTTCCCGGTTCGACCAAGGTCGTGCTGGGCACGCTGCTGATCGGTGGCTCATGGCGCTTCAGCGACAAGCGCACCCTCAACTTCACGTTGGGCGTAGGCGTCACGCGCGACACGCCGGATGCGACGGTGACGGTGCGCGTGCCGATGATGTTCTAAGCCTCGCACGCAGGCCCGCTCAGAGGCCTTCCTGCTGCATCGCCGCCTTGACGCCGGCGTCGTCCTGCATGCGTGCATGGAAGCGGGTCAGATTGTCCAGGCCTGACAGATCCACGCCCTTGCCCATGGCCCAGCGCAGCACCACGAACAGATACGGATCGGCGAACGAGCGCGTGCCCGTCAGCCAGTCGCGACCATGCAACTGCGCATCGAGGCGTTGGTAGTAGATGCGCAGCCGATCGACCGCCTTGCTGCGAAGATTTTCCTGCGCGTGCTCGCCATCGATGTAGCGCTCTGGACGAAACACCGGCTTGAAGGTCGGATGCAGATCCGAATTGAGATAGGCCAGCCAGCGATTGACTTCGGCGCGGCCGCGCGCGCC
Source organism: Dyella sp. 01N448 (assembly GCF_056399225.1). Classification (NCBI taxonomy): domain Bacteria; kingdom Pseudomonadati; phylum Pseudomonadota; class Gammaproteobacteria; order Lysobacterales; family Rhodanobacteraceae; genus Dyella; species Dyella sp. 01N448. The sequence continues at coordinate 699,524 of NZ_JBFTQX010000003.1, forward strand.
TTCGCCGCCGAGACCGGCGAGCGGAAACTTGTCCGCCAGGTAATTGAAGATGGCCGCGTTCTCGGTCAGCACCCAGCCGTCCGCTTCCTGCAGGGCAGGGACCACGCCCGAGGGATTGATGCGCAGATACTCGGGCGAGCCCAGTTCTTCGCGCGCGACGCGATGCGCTTCGTACGGCTGGCCGATCCATTCGAGCACGATGTGGTCGGCGAGCGAACAGGCGCCCGGCAGGTAGTACAACTTCATGGGAATTCCTTGGGTGGCGTCAGCCTTGAAGTGTCGCCCGCCGGGTGCCTGCAGCTCAAGCCGACGCTTGCGCGCGCAGGCGGCGGCGCTGCATCCACCAACCGCCCAGGCACACGCTGATCACCAGTACCGCATCGAGCACGTAACGCGCCCACTCATGCGCATCGAACCACGGCGATACCCAATGATCGTGCGCGATCATGCGCGCGGCCGTCCATGCGATGGCACCTGCGCCGATATAGATGATCACCGGGAAGCGTTCGATCAGCCGCAGGATCAGCGAAGAGCCCCACACCACCAGCGGCACGCTGATCGCAAGGCCGATGATCACCAGCGCCATATGACCCTTGGCGGCGCCCGCGATGGCAAGCACGTTGTCCATGCCCATCAGCGCATCGGCAACAATGATCGTGCGCATGGCTGCCCAGAAGCTGCCGGCGGCGCCGACGTGATGCGACGCGTGGTCATCCGGCTTCATCAGCTTCCACGCGATCGGCAGCAACAACACACCGCCGATCAGCATCAGGCCGGGCAGCTTGAGCAGATAGACCACCACGCCGGTGAGCGCCAGGCGCACGATGATGGCGCCGAGGGTGCCCCATAGCACCGCTTTCCTCTGGATATCGCGGGGAAGCTTGCGCGCAGCCAGTGCAATCACGATGGCGTTATCGCCCGCGAGCACCAGATCGAGCAGGATGATGGCCATCAGGCCGGAGAGGAATTCGGTAACAGCAAGGTCCATGTGCGGGTCTCTGCGCGTCAAGACGAATGCAATCAAGACGGACGCGCGCGGCCCGTGATGACTGCAAAAGTCTCGTTCGCGGCAGAACCGCCGCAGTGACCGGAGCGTTTTTGACGCTCGTGATGACGACCACTGCAAGGACACCGATGGAACCGGTGTCCTGAACTACTCCCTTTTGGGATCAGTATTTATCTATTGTCGATGCCATGGCGTGCGTGGGTCAAGCTGCCGGCACGCGCACCCAGCCTTCCATCAGCACGCGTGCGCTGCGGCTCATGACCGCCTTGGTGACCGTCCACGACCCATCCACCAGCGCCGCCGCGGCGCCCACCCGCAAAGTGCCCGACGGGTGGCCAAAGCGCACCGCCTGGCGCTCGCCGCCGCCCGCCGCCAGGTTCACCAGGGTGCCCGGGATCGCCGCCGCGGTGCCAATGGCTACGGCTGCCGTGCCCATCATGGCGTGATGCAGCTTGCCCATCGACATGGCGCGAACGAGCAAGTCGATGTCGGTCGCCTTTACCGGTTTGCCGCTCGAGGCGACGTAATCGGCGGGGCCGGCAACGAAGGCCACCTTGGGCGTGTGCTGGCGCGTGGCGATCTCATCCAGCGATGGGATCAGGCCCATGCGCAGCGCGCCGTGCGCGCGAATGGTCTCGAACTTTGCCAGCGCCTCGGCGTCGCTGTTGATGGCGTCCTGCAGCTCCGTGCCGGTGTAGCCGATCGCGGCGGCCTCGATGAAGATGGTGGGAATGCCGGCGTTGATCATGGTCGCCTTGAGCGTGCCGACGCCCGGCACATCCAGCTCGTCGACCAGGTTTCCGGTGGGGAACATCGCGCCGCCGGCGCCATCTTCCTCGGCGGCCGGATCCATGAATTCCAGTTGCACTTCGGCGGCGGGGAAGGTCACGCCGTCCAGCTCGAAATCGCCGGTTTCCTGCACCGCACCGTCGGTCATCGGCACATGGGCGATGATCGTCTTGCCGATATTGGCCTGCCAGATGCGCACGATGGCGATGCCGTCGCGCGGCACACGCGCAGGGTCGATCAGGCCGCCTGCGATGGCGAACGGACCGACGGCTGCCGAGAGATTGCCGCAGTTGCCGCTCCAGTCGACGAAGGCCTTGTCGATCGCCACCTGGCCGAACAGGTAGTCCACGTCGTGGTCCGGGCGCGTGCTCTTGGACACGATCACCGTCTTGCTGGTGCTGGAGGTGGCGCCGCCCATGCCGTCGATCTGCTTGCCGTACGGGTCGGGGCTGCCGATCACACGCAGCAGCAGCGCATCACGCGCCGCGCCCGGTACCTGCGCCGTTGCCGGCAGGTCCTCAAGGCGGAAGAACACGCCCTTGCTGGTGCCGCCGCGCAGGTAGGTGGCGGGAATGCGGATCTGGGGAAGCGATGCCATGAATGGATTGTCCTGTAATGACCAGGGCTCACCGCGTTGCAGGCAGGAGCCGCCAGGCGCGAGGCGTTGCCGCCCCGCGCATCAACATGTGATCACGCCGCCTGCGAGGCTTCGAGGAAGTCCTGCGCAAAACGCTGCAGCACGCCGCCCGCCTCGTAGATCGATACTTCTTCGGCGGTATCCAGGCGACACGTCACCGGCACTTCGACGCGTTCGCCGTTGCTGCGATGAATGACCAGCGTGAGATCCGCGCGCGGCGTGCGCGCGCCCATCACGTCGAAGGTTTCGGTGCCGTCGATGCCCAGCGTCTTGCGGTCGGTGCCCGGCTTGAACTCCAGCGGCAGCACGCCCATGCCGATCAGGTTGGTGCGATGGATGCGCTCGAAGCCCTCGGCCGCAATCGCCTCCACGCCGGCAAGACGCACGCCCTTGGCGGCCCAGTCGCGCGACGAGCCCTGGCCGTAGTCGGCGCCCGCGATGATGATGAGCGGCTGCTTGCGCTCCATATACGTTTCGATGGCTTCCCACATGCGCATCACCTTACCTTCGGGCTCCACGCGCGCCAGCGAGCCCTTCTTCACGGCGCCATCGACCACCGCCATTTCATTGCTCAGGGTAGGGTTGGCGAAGGTGGCGCGCTGCGCGGTGAGGTGATCGCCGCGATGGGTCGCGTACGAATTGAAGTCCTCTTCCGGCAGGCCCATCTTGGCGAGGTATTCGCCTGCGGCGCTGTCGAGCATGATCGCGTTCGACGGCGACAGATGATCGGTAGTGATGTTGTCGCCGAGCACCGCCAGCGGACGCATGCCCTTGAGCGTGCGCTCACCGGCAAGCGCGCCTTCCCAGTACGGCGGACGGCGGATATAGGTGCTCTGAGCGCGCCAGTCGTACAGTGGCGCAGCGCTGGTGCCTTTGCTGCCGCTGCGCGCGAACATCGGTTCGTAGACCTTGCGGAACTGCTCGGGCTTCACGCTCGATGCCACGATCGCATCGATCTCTTCGTCGGACGGCCAGATGTCCTTGAGCGTCACCGGCTGTCCATGGGCGTCGAGGCCCAGCACATCCTTCTCGATATCGAAGCGGATGGTGCCGGCGATCGCATAGGCGACCACCAGCGGCGGCGAAGCGAGAAACGCCTGCTTGGCATACGGATGGATGCGGCCGTCGAAGTTGCGGTTGCCGGAAAGCACGGCGGTCGTATACAGGTCGCGATCGATGATCTCCTGCTGGATCACCGGATCGAGCGCACCGGACATGCCATTGCAGGTGGTGCAGGCGAACGCGACGATGCCGAAGCCAAGCTGCTCCAGATCCGACAGCAGGTTCGCTTCCTTCAGATACATCTCCACCGCCTTGGAGCCGGGCGCGAGCGAACTCTTCACCCACGGCTTGCGCACAAGGCCGCGCGCATTCGCATTGCGCGCCAGCAAGGCAGCAGCGATCACGTTGCGCGGATTGCTAGTGTTGGTGCAACTGGTGATGGCGGCAATGATCACCGCGCCATCGGGCATCTGACCCGGCTGCTCGGTCCACTCGCCGGCAATGCCGCGTGCGGCGAGATCAGAGGTGGGCAGGCGCTTGTGCGGATTCGACGGGCCGGCCATGTTGCGCACCACCGACGACAGATCGAAAGTGAGCGTGCGCTCGTACTGCGCATGGGCCAGTGTGTCGGCCCACAGGCCGGCAGCCTTCGCATAGGTCTCCACCAGCTTGACCTGCTCGTCGCTGCGACCGGTGAGGCGCAGGTAGTCGATGGTCTGGCCGTCGATGAAGAACATCGCGGCGGTGGCACCGTATTCGGGCGCCATATTGGAGATGGTGGCGCGATCGCCCAGGGTCAGGCTGGCCGCGCCTTCACCGCGGAATTCCAGGTACGCACCGACGACTTTTTCCTTGCGCAGGAATTCGGTGAGCGCGAGCACGATGTCGGTGGCGGTGATGCCAGGCTGACGCTTGCCGGTAAGCTCCACGCCGATGATGTCGGGCAGGCGCATCCACGACGCGCGGCCGAGCATCACGTTTTCTGCTTCAAGACCACCGACGCCAATGGCGATCACGCCGAGTGCATCGACGTGCGGCGTATGACTGTCGGTACCAACGCAGGTATCGGGATAGGCCACACCCCTGCCGTTATCGGCGTGTTGCACCTGGATCACCGGCGACATCTTCTCCAGATTGATCTGGTGCATGATGCCGTTGCCTGGCGGGATCACGTCGACGTTCTCGAACGCCTTCTTGGTCCAGTTGATGAAGTGGAAGCGATCTTCGTTGCGGCGATCTTCGATCGCGCGATTCTTGGTGAACGCGTTCGGATCAAAGCCACCGCACTCCACCGCCAGCGAGTGATCGACGATCAACTGCACCGGCACCACCGGATTGACCTTGGCCGGATCGCCACCTCGCTCGGCAATCGCATCGCGCAGGCCGGCCAGGTCGACCAGGGCGGTCTGCCCGAGAATGTCGTGGCATACCACGCGCGCCGGGAACCAGGGGAAATCGCGATCGCGCTTGCGTTCGATGATCTGCTTGAGCGACGCGGTGAGGATCGCCGGATCGCAGCGGCGCACCAGATTCTCTGCCAGCACGCGCGAGGTATAGGGCAGCGCGTCATAGGCGCCGGCTTCGATCGCCTCCACGGCGGCGCGCGCATCGAAATAATCCAGCGACGTGCCGGGAAGGGATTGGCGGTAGACGGTATTCATAAGTATCAAGAACCCTGGAGTAATCGCGCGGCTGACCGCAGGCCGAAATCGCACTATGAAGCCCGCTATTGTAACGCAGCGTTCCCGACCCGCCTCAGGCTGGCTCTGCGGGTGACGGCTATCAGTTAATGCGATGATCGCTCCGATCCTCCATGCAGCATCGTCCCCAGCCGCGAGGTCCCCATGAGTGCGCATGACATCCGCTCCGCCCAGCGTCCCGATCCGGATCAGCCGATGGTGGACGTCGCCCACTATGTGATCGATTACCGCATCGACTCCACCGAGGCCTATGACACGGCGCGCTACATGCTGCTGGATTCGCTGGCGACGGCGATGATGGCCATGAAGTTTCCCGAGTGCGTCAAGCACCTCGGCCCGGTCGTGCCGGGGGCGAACCTGCCGGGCGGCGCCCGCGTACCGGGCACCAGCCACGAGCTCGATCCGGTGCAGGCGGCATTTGCCATCGGCAGCCAGATCCGCTGGTTGGACTTCAACGACACCTGGCTGGCGGCCGAATGGGGCCATCCCTCGGACAACCTGGGCAGCATCCTGGCGGTGGCCGACTACCTCAGTCGCAAGGCCGAGCGCGAGGGCGGGCAGCCGATGACCGTCCGCGACGTGCTGACTTATGCCATCAAGGCCCACGAGATCCAGGGTTGCTACGCCCTCAAGAACAGCTTCAACCGCATCGGGCAGGACCATGTGATCCTGGTGCGCCTGGCCTCCACGGCCGTCGCCACGGCGATGCTGGGGGGCAGCAAGGAGCAGATCGTCACCGCGGTCTCCCATAGCTGGGTCGACAACGGGGCGCTGCGCACCTACCGGCACGCCCCGAACACCGGCCCGCGCAAGAGCTGGGCCGCCGGCGACGCCTGCCGCCGCGCCGTCATGCATGCCATTAATGCGGTCTACCGCGGGGTGGTGGGCTACCCCTCGGCCCTTAGCGCCAAGACCTGGGGCTATTACGACGTGGCCTTCAAGGGCAACGCTTTCCAGTTCGAACGCCCGTTCGGCAGCTATGTGATGGAAAACGTGCTGTTCAAGATCAGCTATCCGGCCGAATTCCACGCCCAGACGGCGGTGGAATGCGCCATGCAGCTGCACGGCGCGGTCGCCGGCAAGCTTGGGCAGATCGACAAGGTGGTGATCGAGACCCAGGAGGCGGGCGCCCGCATCATCGACAAGACCGGCCCGCTGGCCAATTACGCCGACCGCGACCACTGCATCCAGTATATGGTGGCCGTGCCCCTGATCTTCGGCCGCCTGACCGCCGACGACTATGGCGACGAGGTGGCCGCCGATCCCCGCATCGACGCCCTGCGCGAAAAGACCGTGGTCAGCGAGAATCCACAGTTCACCAAGGACTACTACGACCCGGAAAAGCGCTATATCGGCAACTCGGTTCAGGTCTTCTTTAAGGACGGCAGCAGCACCCAGAAGGTATCCATCGACTACCCGATCGGCCACCGCAAGCGCAGGGGGGAGGGTATCCCGGTGTTGTTAAAGAAGTTTGAGGCCGCCATGCGCAGCCAGTTGCCCTCCCACCAGGTCAAAACCATCCTGAACGCCACGGCAGACCCCGTTAAGCTAGACGCCATGCCAATCCAGCAGTTCCTTGGTTTCTTCACGCTGTAAAGACGGCGTGAGCTGAAAATGAACGGGCGTTTGGGGTCGATTTGCAATTGCTTAACTTTTGCTAAGCTACTCCGCGCCCGTTTCGGGTAAACAAGCACTAGGTTAGAAGTCAGGTCCGAGATTCACTAGGAGTAGGAATCGAGGCTTGATCGCTTTTCCCGTCTGGGGTGAACGGACGCGTACACCAATAAACGAGGAGACACCTGATGAAACGTAAGGGCTTGTACATCCTGATTGCCCTGGCCCTGGGCGGCGCAGGCGCCGCCCATGCACAGGACAACACCGGCACTGCGGCACCGGTCACCACCACCGAAACGTCCAGCTACGACGACCGCTGGTATATCGCGCCGACGGTGGGTGGCTACTACAACGACACCGACCGCAACACCAATAGCCGCCAGTTCTATTACGGCATTGGCTTTGGTCGCTATTTCGCGCCCAACTTCTCGCTGGATTTCTTCGGTGACCGCACCAAGCGCACCGTGGATACCGCTGCCGGCGGCGGTCGTTGGTCGAACAACACCTACGGCGTGGCAGCTCGCTACTACTTCCTCGACTGGAACGCATGGCGTCCGTACCTGTTGGGCGGCGTGATGGGCAGCCAGCACATCAGCGACTTCGAGCACGGCTGGTCGCCGGCGGCTGAAGTGGGTGTTGGTGTATCCAAGACCGTCACCGACAGCACCGACGTCCGCTTCGAAGGCGGCTACCGCTACGACTGGGACGACAAGACCCAGCCGGACAAGAGTGGTTACGGCGACTGGTTCCTGGGCTTCAGCATCGTGTCGCGCATCGGTGCGCCGCCGGCCCCGCCGGCTCCGCCGCCGCCGCCGCCGGCTCCGGACTGCTCCAAGCAGTTCCGCAACGGCGTAAATCTGTGCGACAACAAGTGCCCGGATCTGCCGGAAGGCACCATCGTTGGTCCGGATGGTTGCCCGCAGAAGGTCGTCATCGACCTGCGCGGCGTCAACTTCAAGTTCGATCGTCCGAAGAAGGGCGAGAAGGACATCAGCAAGGCGCTGGCTGAGCCGACGAAGGATTCGTTGGCCGTGCTCGACCAGGCTGTCGATACCTTGCAGCGTTATCCGCAGGTGCACGTCACCGTTGCCGGTTACACCGACAGCGTGGGTACGGCGGAGTACAACCAGGGTCTGTCGGAACGTCGTGCGAAGATCGTGTACGACTACCTGACCTCGCACGGTATCGATGCAAGTCGTTTGGAAGGTCCGATCGGTCACGGCAAGAACGATCCGATCGACACGAACGACACGGATGCTGGTCGCGCCCGCAATCGTCGTACGGAGTTGCAGGTTCAGCAGTAATCGAACCACTGCGTTAGATGTAGGAAAAGCCCGGCAAAAGCCGGGCTTTTCTTTTTTGCAATATGGCTTATCGAAGTAAGGCGTTGTTTTGCAGTGACAGGTTGTCGCAGTTGTTCAACAACATCGTCATCGACGCGTTCTTTGCCTGAACAGTGGCTCACCAACAGCGTCTTGCGAGCCGTGCGATGCTCTTAACGATTTTGCTACACTCCGCCGCGCTTGAAGTCTTGTGACATTTCCCCCGATCGGGACGCAAAGCACGGGACAGGAAACGTCCCGTAGTAGGAGACGCGCGTTTTCCGTCTGGGGTGGAACGGACGCGAATACCAATAATATGAGGAGACACCTGATGAATCGTAAGGGCCTGTATTTCCTGATTGCCCTGGCTCTGGGCGGCGTAGGTGCCGCTCACGCGCAAGACAGCACCACCACGTCGACGACGTCGAGCTACGACGGCCGTTGGTACATCGCCCCGACCGTGGGCGGCTACTACAACGATACCGATCGCAACACCAACAGCCGCCAGGTCTATTACGGTCTGGGCTTTGGTCGCTTCATTGCGCCGAACACCTCGATCGACGTGTTCTTCGACCGCACCAAGCGCACCATCGACGGCGGTTCGGATCGTTGGGCCAACAACAACGTCGGCGTTGCTGCTCGCTTCTACTACGGTGACTGGAACGCATGGCGTCCGTACGCTCTCGTGGGCGTGATGGGCAGCTACCACATGAACCCGGCTGACCACGCCTGGTCGCCGGCTGCTGAAGTGGGCGTCGGCCTCTCCAAGACGGTCACCGACAGCACCGACTTCCGCGTGGAAGGTGGTTACCGTTACGACTGGGATGACAAGTCCCAGCCGGAGAAGAACGGTTACGGCGACTGGTTCCTGGGCTTCAGCATCGTGTCGCGCTTCGGCGAGCCGGCTGCTGCTCCCGTGGCTGCCGCTCCGGTGGCTCCGGCCGCTCCGGACTGCTCCAAGCAGTTCCGCAACGGCGTGAACCTGTGCGACAACAAGTGCCCGGATCTGCCGGAAGGCACGATCGTTGGTCCGGACGGCTGCCCGCAGAAGGTCGTGATCGACCTGCGCGGCGTCAACTTCAAGTTCGACCGCCCGAAGAAGGGCGAGACGGACATCAAGAAGGCGCTGGCTGAGCCGACCACCGACTCGGTTGCCATCCTCGACCAGGCTGTCGACACCCTGCAGCGTTACCCGCAGGTCAAGGTCACGGTTGCCGGTTACACCGACTCGGTCGGCAAGGACCAGTACAACCAGGATCTGTCGGAGCGTCGCGCTGCGATCGTGTTCAAGTACCTGACGGCCCACGGCATCACGGCTGATCGTCTGGTTGGCCCGATCGGTCACGGCAAGAACGACCCGATCGACTCCAACGACACGGACAGCGGTCGCGCTCGCAACCGTCGCACCGAACTGCAGGTCCAGCAGTAATAGGATCTGTTACAAGCTGTACGGAGAAGCCCGGCGCAAGCCGGGCTTTTCTTTTGTGGACACGCAGGTATCGCCTACCATGCGTGGTGTCGTCATCTGTTTTGCGAGTTTCACTCATGCGTCCGCCTCGTCCCGCTTCACGCCCGTCCACACCATCGGCGCCTCGCCATGGTCTGGCGCGCGTGCTCAGCAAGCTGGGCGTGTGTTCGCGCAGCCAGGCAGAGAAGGCGATACGCGAAGGACGCGTCAGCGTCGACGGCAAGGTCGTGCTCGATCCGGAGCGTCCCGCCGATGCGGAGCGCCAACGCATCTTGTTGGACAACGAACCCATTGCCGCCAGTACGCGCGTCTATATCGCGATCAACAAGCCTCGCGGGATAGTCGTCAGTGCTGCCGATGAGCGCGGTCGCGACACCGTGTATGACTTGCTGAAGGATGCCGGCCTGCCATGGCTGGGACCGGTGGGGCGACTGGACAAGGCCAGCGAAGGCCTGCTCTTGCTGACCAACGACAGCGTCTGGGCGGCGCGCTTGACCGAACCGAGGCATCACGTCGACAAGACCTATCACGTGCAGGTCAACGATATTCCCGATCAGGCTCTACTGGATCAGTTGGTCGCCGGTGTGGTGGAAGAGGGCGAACGCCTTGCTGCACGTCGCGCGATCTTGCTGCGACATGGCGAAAAGAATGCGTGGCTGGAAATCGTGCTCGATGAGGGACGCAACCGCCATATCCGGCGATTGCTGGCAGCGCATGGGATCGATGTGCTGAGGCTGATCCGCGTGGCGATTGGTTCGATGCCGCTTGGCGAATTGCCGAAGGGGCAGTGGCGGCATCTGACCGCAGAAGAAGTGCGATCTCTAGGCGGCGCCGGATAACCTGTTTCTCCCTTGTAGGAGCGCACTTGTGCGCGACCAGCCTCTCACGCAAGGGATGTGGTCGGCGGTCGCGCACAAGTGCGCTCCTACAGAAAGCCAGAGACCGCGCCTCTCCCATCGGGAAAGGCGCAGCTCCAATCCGCTTTAAATCACGCCCAGCTTCTTACCCACCTTCGTAAACGCCGCAATCGCCTGATCCAGCTGCTCACGCGTATGCGCCGCACTCATCTGCGTGCGGATGCGCGCCTGGCCCTGCGGCACCACGGGGTAGAAGAAGCCCGTGACATAGATGCCTTCATCAAGCAGCTCGGTCGCCATGGCCTGGGCTTTCTTGGCGTCGTAGATCATCACCGGCACGATGGGATGCACGCCGGGCTTGATGTCGAAGCCTGCCTTGGTCATCGCTTCGCGGAAGTAGCGGGTGTTCTCCTTGACCTTGTCACGCAGATCGCCTGCAGCGGCCAGCATCTCGAACACCTTGGTGCCGGCGGCCACCACGTGCGGCGGCAGCGAGTTGGAGAACAGGTAAGGGCGCGAGCGCTGGCGCAACATCTCGATTACTTCGCGCGGGCCGGTGGTGAAACCGCCCAGCGCACCACCGAGTGCCTTGCCCAGCGTGCCGGTGATGATGTCGATCTTGTCGAGCACGCCGTTGACCTCGGCCGAGCCGCGGCCGGTGTCGCCGAGGAAGCCGGTGCAATGGCATTCGTCGATATGCACCAGGGCGTTGTACTTCTTGGCCAGCGCAGTGATCTGATCCAGCGGCGCGATAAAGCCGTCCATCGAGAATGCACCGTCGGTCGTGATCAGCTTGGTACGCGCGCCTGCAGCATCGGCAGCCTGCAGCTGCTTTTCCAGATCGGCCATGTCGCAATTGCTGTAGCGGAAGCGCTTGGCCTTGCACAAACGAATGCCATCGATGATGGAGGCGTGATTGAGCGCGTCGGAGATGACGGCATCTTCTTCGCCCAACAGCGGCTCAAACAGACCGCCGTTCGCGTCGAAGCAGGCGGCGTAGAGAATCGTGTCCTCCTTGCCGAAGAACTCCGAGATCTTCTTTTCCAGTTCCTTGTGCAGATCCTGCGTGCCGCAGATGAAACGCACCGACGCCATGCCGAAGCCATGCGTGTCGAGCGCGTCCTTCGCTGCCTGGATCACCTCGGGATGATCGGCGAGTCCCAGGTAGTTGTTGGCGCAGAAGTTCAGCACTTCCTTGCCGCTGTCGAGGCGGATCTTCGCCGACTGCGGCGAGACGATGATGCGCTCGGCCTTGAACAGGCCCTGCTCACGGATCGATTCGAGTTCGCTGGCGTAGCGAGACTGGCCGGGGTAGCTCATGGGGATAGTTCCGCTGGGGCAAAAGGCTATTTTGAGCCTTTAAGAGCGGACTGGGAAGGCGAGCTTTTTGCTCCCTCTCCCCTGCGGGGAGMGGGTTGGGGTGAGGGGCGGGTGCTCGCGACAGCGTTTCTTCTTTAGCCTGGGTGGCTCTTCAGAGCCCCGAGTTCGCATCCATCAAAGCATGAGGCTAGGCCGGCCCCTCACCCCAGCCCTCTCCCCGCAGGGGAGAGGGAGCAAAGAAGCCCCTCWCCCCTGGTGCAACCCAAACTCCACCCGCGTCGTCTTGCCCTTGTCGTCAATGTCTTTGGTATCCAGCTTCGGATCCTTGATCGCAACGCGCTTGTCGTCGATCTTGCCCTTCAGCCACGCCTGCACCGCGGTGGCACGACGCTGCGCCAGGTCGCGCATGGCGGCATCGTCGACGGAGATGTTGGTTTCCATCAGGCTGCGCATCTCGTCCGGTTCCAGCGATTTCTTCAGGCCGATGATGTTCTTGGGCTTGCCCTTGAAGTCATCGTCCTTATAGGCGCGCTTGAGGTACTTTTCGTACTCGTCGGGCGTCACGTTGACCGAGGCGAGTGCGGCATCCGACGTATCGGCATTCTTGCCGTCCTGGTCGAGCGCCTTCGCGCGGCGAACCATGTTGTCCACGGTCACCTTGCGCAGGCCGTCCTGATCCTTGGACGGATCGATACGGCCGATGATGTCCAGGTTCAAGGTGTTCTTCTGGTTGAGCATGGCCACGACCTTGCCCAGGCGATCCTGCGCATTCTTGTCGAGCACGGCCGAGCCCGCATCGAACTCCACGTAACCCAGATCCTCATGGCTGCCGCCACCGAAGGCTGCACCGAGCAGGCGGAACGGCGCGGTGGCGGCCTTCGCGATCAGGTTGCCGATGGCGCGCCAGATCAAGCCACCCATGCTGAACTGCGGATCGTCGAGCGAACCCGATACCGGCACGTCCACGTCGATATTGCCCTGCGTGTCCTTGAGCAAGGCCACGGCCAGTTTGACCGGCATGTGCTTGATGCCCGGGCTTTCATCGCGATCGCCGAAAGTCAGCTGGGTGATGAAGATATGGTTGTCGGCGTTGAGCTTGCGCTGGTCCAGCGTGTAATGGACGTCCATCGTCAGCTTGCCGGCCGTGATGGGATAGCCGGTGTACTTGGTGGAATAGGCGCTGAGCCCGGTCAGCTCGACTTCGTTGGCCTTGCCCTTGATGTCGAGGAAGGCCACCGGCTGCAGCGGATTGATGGTGCCGTCGATATCCACCGGCGAGTTGTCGTTGAGCGCCGCCTGCACCGACAGCTCCGCCGGCGGATCGCCAGGCGTGGTCGCAATCGTGCCGATCTTGCCAGTGACCTTGGTCAGGTTGGCCGTGTAGTTGGGCTTGATGAAGTTGTCGGTGTAGTTGAGCTGGCCGTTGACCAGGGTGATGCCACCGATACGCACATCCGCAGCCGGTGTCGCCGGTGCGTTGGTGGCAGGGACGACCGCCGTAGTGGTGGTGCCCTTGGTGGTCTTGGACGGCGCAGCGGCGGTCGCAGCGGCAGGCGCTGGTGCCGTTGCCGCTGGTGCCGGGGTGGGCGGCACCGCTGCACCGGAAGGCTGCTCGTTGGCGGCACGCGTGACGGACACCGGTGCCACCTCGGGATTGGCCACCACTTCGGAGAGGTTCAAGGTGCCGTTGGGATTGACGATCACGCGCGCGTAGAACGAACTGAGCACCAGTCCGGCCACATGCATGCGCGGCGCGCCCGAGCCATAGGCGACATCCAGGTTCGAGCCACTGAGCGTGCGCCAGCGCAGGAAATCATCGCCGGTAAGTTTGTCCTGGATGCGCACCTGTTCCAGCGCCGCATTGCCCTTATAGGTGAACTTCGGTTCCGCACTGCGCCCGTCGTAATGCAGCTTGCCGTTGCTGGTGACGCGCGCGCTGGAAATGACCACGTTCAACGGCACGCTGATATACGGCTGGAAATTGGTGATATCCAGTCGCTTGGTATCGATCTGCAGGTCGGCCATCGTAGGCAGCGGTTGCAGCTTGCCGTTGGCGGTGAAGCTGCCCTTGGCCACCGTGCCCGACAATTTCATATCGCGCGGTTCGTTGAGCTTGTCGCTCAGGTTGTCCATCGAGCCGCTGACCGAATCGATCTTGATCTTCACCGGCTTGTCGCCGGCCGCCATGTCGGTGAACGCAACCGCGGCATTGTCGAAGGTGAGGTGAGCCACGCTCCAGTGCCACGGCGGACCGCTGGCGGCTACGGGCTTCTTCGGCGCGTCCTTGGCAGCGAACAGATCGACCAGGCTGATGTACTTCTTGCTGTCGCGCTGCACGTCCAGGCTGAGGCCGGTGGCTTTGACGGTTCCCAGCTGCGCCTGTTGCGTGACCAGGTCGACCTGGGTGATCTCCGCTTCCATCGTGTTCCAGGACACGGGCGAACCATGTCCCTTGAACTGCGGCTCCATCGCAAAGTCGGTCACCGTGGCGTGCGCATCGGCGAGGTGGACGTTGAACGGTGTGCCCCAATCCACTTGCAGCTGACCGGTGGCATCGAGCTTGCCCTTGGTCAGGCGTGCATTGATACCTTGATAGGTGGCTGCCTGCAGCGGCGCCATGTCGACCTGCTTGAGCGTCAGCGCAGCGACCAGCTTGTTCTTGGCCAGATCCACCGTGCCCTTCATACCGAGGTCGCCGCCGAAGAACTGCGCCGTCACATCAAGCTTTGCCACAGGGGCTGCCTGCAGACTCAGGCCCTGCATATTGCCGCGCAGATTGCCCAGGTCGATCTTGCTGCCGGCAGCATCCGTGTAATGGATGGCGCTGTTGGCGAGCGTCATCGAGGCAATGCGCAGATCGGTGGGTGCGGCCTTCTTGTCTGCATCCGCTTTGGCGGGGGCCGCCGTGAGCGCGTCGAAATTGCTGTGGCCGCCGGCGGCAGCGGTGTAAAAGAGCTGCGCACGGTCCAGCACGAGTGCGCCCAGCACATAACGCGACGTCAGCGGCTGCACGTCGCTGAGCTCGGCCGTGCCTTTGCCCAGGCTCAGGATCGACTGGCCGTTGCTGCTGTTGAGCACGAAGTCGTCGATCTGCAGTTTGCCGGTGAGCTGGAGCTGCGGCGTCGGTTTGGCCTGCACGAAATGCAGCACCAGATCGCCACTGAGCAGTCCCTTGGGTATCGCCACCGGCAGGGTGGTGGGCGCATAGCCGATGTAGCGCGCCAGATCGAGGCGATCCAGGCGGAAATTGATGGTGGAATCGCGACTGTCGGCAAACGGCTTGGTGTGGCCTTCGACGCGCAGCGGGCTGCCATCCACGCTCATCGACAACAGCGGCTGCACGAATACATCGGTATCGCTGGGCAGGTTGGCGATGAAGGGAATGCCCAGCTCCAGCTTTTCCACGTGATGGTTGGCTTTCATCGCCTCATCGGCGAACTGGATATCGCCGTTGTGCACGCTGATGTTGGAAAGCGCAAAGCGCGCCGGTGCCGCCTTCGGGTCGGACGGCGTGGCGTTGAAGCGATCGATGATGTCGCTGAAATTGAAGCGCTGGTCGCCGGTGCGCACGATGCGGACGCGCGGATGCTGCACGACCAGTTCATCCAGCACGGGCGCCATGCGGAACAGCGAGGCCCATGACACATTGATCACGGCCTGGTCCACATCGACGAAGGCCGACTTGCCATCGCTGTCGGCGATATGCAGCTGATCCAGCTGCAGCCGCAACGTATACGGATTGAGATGCGCGGCACCCAGCGTGACGGGGCGTTGCAGTGCGGCGCTGGCGCGCTTTTCGATCTGACTTCGAATGATCGATGGCGCCGCAAGAAAGCCGAGGATGCCGAAGACAATCACCACGATCGCAACGATCAAGGCGATCTTGCGTGTGCGATGCGATTGGTAGACGGCGATGGCGCGGTCGCGTCCCGCGGCCAGATGACGATTGCTGAACAGATCAGCCATGCGGACGATGCTCCCGTGCCATCGCGCGCCGACCGTATCCAGCCCTTGGGCCGGATACCTTCACAATCCCAGCGATTAGTCGGCCGCCTTGGTCGAAGTGTACTAGGGCGGCCGACCTTTCAGGTTGGATTTCCCGCAGGAAATTCCGAGGTGTGACAGGGTTCGCTCAGCTCCAGGAGCAGACGACCTTGCCGCACTTGCCCGCATCCATCAGATCGAAGCCCTTCTGGAAATCGTCGATGTGAATCTGGTGCGTGAGAACTTTCTGAAGCGGGAAGCCGGTGAGCACCATCTGGGTCATCTTGTACCAGGTCTCGTACATGCGACGGCCGTAGATGCCCTGCATGGTGAGGCCCTTGAAGATCACCTTGTCCCAGTCGATGCCGGCGCCCTTGGGCAGGATGCCGAGCAGCGCGATCTTGCCGCCGTGGTACATGCAATCGAGCATGTCGTTGAAGGCGCGCGGGTTGCCGCTCATTTCCAGGCCCACGTCGAAGCCTTCCATGTGCAGGTCCTTCATCACGTCCTTCAGCGACTGGTTGGCCACGTTCACCACACGCGTGGCGCCCATGTCCGCCGCCAGCTTCAGGCGGTAGTCGTTGACGTCGGTGACAACCACGTTACGGGCGCCCACATGCTTGGCGATGCCCGCGGCGATGATGCCGATCGGGCCGGCGCCGGTGATCAGCACGTCTTCGCCGATCAGGTCGAACTCCAGCGCGCAATGTGCAGCGTTGCCATACGGGTCGAAGAAGGCGGCCAGCTCCGACGGGATCTGGTCCGGGATCGGCCACAGGTTCGAGGCCGGCATGGTCATGTATTCGGCAAACGCGCCATTGCGGTTCACGCCGATGCCCACGGTGTTCGGGCACAGGTGCTGGCGGCCGGCGCGGCAGTTGCGGCAGTGGCCGCAGACGATGTGGCCTTCGGCGGAGACACGGTCGCCGATCTTGTAGCCGGTCACGCCCGGGCCGATCTCCACGATGCGGCCGACGAACTCATGGCCGATGGTGAGGCCGGGCTTGATCGTGCGCTGGGACCACTCGTCCCACTTATAGATGTGCAGGTCGGTGCCGCAGATCGCGGTCTTTTCCAGCTTGATCAGCACCTCGTTGGGGCCGACCTCGGGAACAGGCACTTCTTCCATCCAGATGCCCTGTTCGGGTTTGCGCTTGACCAGGGCTTTCATCATCTGAGGCATGGTATTTCCGTGGGGGAAGGGCGGGAAAACGGACATTATAGAAGCCTGGGCAGGGCGCCGCCTTCGTGCAGTGCAGCGTTGCCCCCGGGCCGGCCAGGGATTATGGTCGCAATTTTTTGCGACAACCCGGGTCGGGAACAGGCATGAAACGACGGATATTCACGCTGCTGGCGGCAACATGGGGCTTGATGATGGCCATTCCTAGCCACGCTGACGAAGGCATGTGGATGCCCTCGCAGCTGCCCTCCATCGGCAAGCAGCTGCATGCGGCGGGCTTCCAGGGCAATCCGGCCGACCTGGCTGACCTGACCAAGGCGCCGCTGAGCGCGGTGGTGAAGGTGGGCGGGGCCACGGGTTCGTTCATCAGCGACGACGGCCTGGTGCTGACCAACCACCACGTCGCATTCGGCGTGATCCAGTACAACAGCAACGCGCAGCGCGATCTGATCCAGAACGGTTTCGTCTCGCACGAGCGCACGGAAGAGCTGCCCGCCAACCCTGATTTCCGCCTGCGCGTGACCACCGGTTTCGACAAGGTCAGCGAGCAGGTGCTGGCGGCCGCCAGGGGCAAGACGGGGCGGGCCTATTTCGATGCGATCGACGCCATCAGCAAGACCCTGGTGGCCGATTGCGAGCGCGAAGCCGGCGTGCGTTGCAGCGTGGTCAACATGTTCTATGGCCGCGACTTCTACCTGGTCAAACAACTTGAACTGCGCGACCTGCGCCTGGTCTACGCGCCGCCGCGCGCCATCGGCAACTACGGCGACGAAGTGGACAACTTCGTGTGGCCGCGCCACGCGGGCGACTTCACCTTGTTGCGCGCTTACGTCGGCCCCGACGGCAAGCCGGCTGATTACGCCAAGGACAACGTTCCCTATCACCCGCCTGCGCACTTGCAGGTGGCACGCGATGGCGTGCGCGATGGGGATTTCGTGATGCTGGCGGGTTATCCCGGTACGACGTATCGCCATCGCACGGCGGCGGAGTTTGCCGATCAGGTGCAGTGGCGCTTGCCGACCACGGTGGCGGTGATGCAGCAGCTGCAGCATGTGATTGAAGACGCCGGACGCGATGATCGGCCTGCAGCCATCCGCTATGCCTCGCAACTGCAGTCGTTGAAGAACAACATCAAGCGCTATGAGGGCGAGTTGGATGGCCTCAAGCGCAGTGATGCGGTGACGATCCGCCGCACGGATGAGGACGCGATGATGGCGTGGCTGGCAGCACAGCCGCAGGCTGGCACGCTGCGTCCGCAGATCGACGAGGTCAATCGCCTGATTGCCGCCGGCAATGCGATGCGCGAACGCGATCTGCTGTTGGGCATGATGCAGGCGCAAACGCAGTTGTTGCGTTCGGCCATCATGCTGCAGCGACTCGCCATTGAGCGCGGCCAGGCGGATGCCCAGCGCGAGGCGGGCTATCAACAGCGCGATGAAGAACTGATCGCCGGCACGCTGCGCCAGGTTCAGCGCCGCTACGATCCGGCGGTCGAGAAACATTTGTTGCGGGCCTTGCTCACGCGCTATCAGGCCTTGCCCGATGCGCAACGCCTGCCTGAATTCGACGCTGCGTTCGGGCGTACGCCTGAAACTTTGTCGCACAAGCTCGAGCAGGTTTACGGCGCCACGCAGCTGGGTGACGAAGCGAAACGGCTGGCGTGGCTCAAGGCAGAGCCTGCGGCGGTGAGCAAGTCCGATGATGCACTGCTCGCGCTGGCTGCCCAGCTGCAACCTGCGCTGCTGCGCGTGGAAGGCGAGCGCAAGTCGCGCGAAGGCGACTTGCTGCGCCTTCGTCCGGCGTATATGGATGCGCTGATTGCCTATCGCGAAAAGCAGGGGCGCGCTGTCTATCCCGATGCCAACAGCACGCTGCGCGTGAGTTACGGCAAGGTCACACCGTTGAAGGCGCGCGATGCCGTGTCCTACGAACCGCAGACGACGACTGCCGGCATCGTGGAGAAGAACACCGGCGCGGAACCGTTCGATGCACCCAAGCCCTTGCTCGACGCCATCGCCAAGGGCGACTACGAGGGCTATGCGGATGCGAAGACCAAGGCCATGCCGGTCGACTTCCTGAGCAATCTGGATACCACCGGCGGCAACTCGGGTTCGCCCGTATTGAACGCCAAGGGCGAGCTGGTAGGCCTCAATTTCGACAGCAACTGGGAGGCGGTGAGTGCGAGCTGGATGTTCGATCCGCGTTACAAGCGCGCCATCCATGTTGATCTGCGATATATGCGTTGGCTGATGGACAAGGTCTATCCGGCCCCGCAGTTGCTGAATGAGATGGGTGTGCCGAGGCGCTGATTCCCCCACTGTGGGAGCGCACCCTGTGCGCGAGGGCCTCACCCTGTCGCGGCGCTAGTCGCGCACAGGGTGCGCTCCCACAGACAGCCGACGAACTGAGGTTCACACCGGTTTCATCCCCCCAGGCGTGCAGTAGTTCCTTCCATTAGGGAGGGGACGTTATGCAGCATGACGACGCTTGTTGCGCCGGCGCGACGGATCCCGCGCGCCGTTCGCTGTTGAAATCTGCCATCGGTGCCGCCGCGTTTGCCGCGGTGGGCGGCGTTTCCTGGCTCATGCCTGGACTTGCACAGGCCGCCGCGTTGACCAAGGAGCAACGCGATGCGATGACGCCAGACCAGGTCATCGCCATGCTCAAGGAAGGCAACGAGCGATTCTGTGCCGGCAAGATGCAGGGACACGACTATCTGGCACAGAAGCGTGCCAGCGCCGGCGGGCAATACCCGGCAGCGGTGATCCTCAGCTGCATCGACTCGCGCGCGCCGGCCGAAATCATCCTGGATGCAGGGATCGGCGACACCTTCAATGGGCGCGTCGCCGGCAACGTCGCCAACGACGATCTCTTAGGAAGCATGGAGTTTGCCTGCGCGCTTGCCGGCGCCAAGCTTGTGCTGGTGATGGGGCACACGGCCTGCGGTGCGATCAAGGGCGCCATCGACAACGCCAAGCTCGGCAACCTCACCGGCCTTCTCGACAAGATCAAGCCAGCCGTCGAAGCCACCAAGTTCAGTGGCGAACGCACCAGCAAGAACGATGCTTTCGTTGATGCCGTGGCCGCGACCAATGTGCGTCAGACGGTGGCGGAGATCCGCCGTCGCAGCGATGTGCTGGCCGGCCTGGAGAAGGACGGCAAGATCAAGATCGTCGGCTCGATGTATCACCTCGTTGGCGGCAAGGTGGAGTTCTACACCTAGACTCATGCCGCCGTTTGTAGGAGCGCACTTGTGCGCGACCGAGGCATCGACAGGGCGCTGCGGTCGCACTCGCCGTATTCCTGATGGGCCCGACCGCGTCGGGCAAGACCGCGCTTGCATGCGCCTTGAGCGATCAGTTCCCGCTCGACCTGGTAAGCGTCGATTCCGCCCTGGTCTATCGTGGCCTCAATATCGGCGCGGCCAAACCGGATGCGCCGACGCTCGCGCGCTACCCGCATCGACTGATCGATATCCGCGATCCGGCCGAGCCTTACTCGGCCGCGGATTTCCGCGGTGACGCCGTAGCCGCCATGCAGGACATCACGGCGCAGGGCAGGGTGCCACTGCTCGTTGGCGGCACGGGGCTTTATTTCCGCGCGCTGCAACAAGGCCTTTCGCAGCTGCCCGAAGCCGATCCGGCGGTGCGTGAGCGCCTCACTGCGCAGGCGGCGGATGATGGATGGCCTGCGCTGCATGCGCGTCTGCAACAACTCGATCCCTCCGCCGCCGAACGCATCGGGCCCAACGACGCGCAGCGTATCCAGCGCGCGCTGGAAGTGATCGAGCTCACCGGTCGCCCGTTGTCAGAGCAGCAGCGCGGCGGCAGCGGCGAGCGTTTCCCCTGGCGCGTGCTCAAGCTGGCGCTGGTGCCGCAGGACCGTGCGCCCTTGCACGAACGGATCGCACAACGTTTCGACACGATGTTGCGCGATGGATTTCTCGACGAAGTTCGCGCCCTGCGCGCCCGCGGCGACCTGCATGCCGATCTCCCGGCCATACGCGCCGTAGGCTACCGACAGGCCTGGGATTATCTGGACGGCCAAACCAGCGAGGCAGAATTTCGCGACCGCGGCGTGTTCGCGACACGTCAGTTGGCCAAACGGCAGATCACCTGGCTGCGCAGCGTGCTCGACGCACGGATGCTTGATCCGGAGGGTTCTGCGACGTGGAATCTTGCCGAGGATGCCCTGCGTTTGTATCTCGGCGAACAATAGTGTGCCGCTCAGTTCTCTAAACACCATTTTCACACCTGACGAAAGCTGCATTCGCCCTTTCATCAACGATTTAAAAGTGGTTAATATTCCTCCGCCTTGGACCGGGGCGCGTCACGCGTCTTTTATCCCGGTCCGTCCGTTGCGAGGGGAGAACAAGAAATGTCCAAAGGGCAATCATTGCAAGATCCGTTTCTTAATGCGCTGCGCCGTGAACGCGTTCCGGTCGCTATTTACCTGGTCAATGGCATCAAGCTGCAGGGCACGATCGAGTCGTTCGATCAGTTCGTGGTGCTGCTGCGCAACCAGGTAAGCCAGATGGTCTACAAGCACGCCATCTCCACCGTAGTACCCAGCCGCAATGTGCGCATGGGCAATGGCCACGACGGTCCGGGCGATGCGCCGGGCGGTGCCGCCGAAGCGGAAGCTTGATTACGACGGGTGGTCGACCCATCTGAGTAGGGTAGGCGTCGCGGCATTATCGGCCGGCGGCGTATCCACATACACTTCCCACTCCGATCCGTGCCGTGGACCGTCTTAAGGTCCGCGGCATCGCGTCTTCATAAAGGTCTTCCCGCCCTCGTGTTTGATCGTCAAAAGAAAGGCGAACGCGCCGTCCTCGTGCTCCCGCATTCCCGTGGAGAGGGCGATACGGCGCGGCGCGCCGAAGAATTCGCCGAGCTCGTGCGCTCGGCAGGCGCCGAGATCCTCGGCAGCATCCCCGCACGCGTCGTCGAGCCCAACCCGCGCTATTACATCGGCACCGGCAAGGCCGACGAGGTGGCTGAGGCCGCCCGGGCGCTCGAAGCCGACCTGGTCCTGGTCGATCACCTGCTCACCCCGGTGCAGGAGCGCAACCTCGAAAAGCTGCTCAATGTGCGTGTGGTGGACCGTGCCGGCCTGATCCTGGACATCTTTGCCCAGCGCGCCCGTTCGCACGAAGGCAAGCTCGAAGTGGAGCTGGCCCAGCTCAAGCATCTTGCGACGCGACTGGTGCGCGGCTGGACTCACCTTGACGCCCAGCGCGGCGGTGCCATCGGCAACCGCGGCCCGGGCGAAACCCAGCTGGAAACCGACCGCCGCCTGCTCGCCGAGCGGGTGAAGATGCTCACCAAGCGTCTGGAAAAGGTGCAGACCCAGCGCGTCCAGCAGCGCCGCGCGCGCCTGCGCAACACCGTGCCGAGGGTCGCCCTGGTGGGCTATACCAATGCCGGCAAATCGACCCTGTTCAACGTGTTGACCGAAGGCGAAGTGTTCGCCGCCGACCTGCTGTTCGCCACGCTGGACCCGACCGTGCGCAAGCTCGACGGGCTGTCCTGCGGGCCGGCGGTGCTGGCCGACACGGTGGGCTTTATCCGCGAGCTGCCGCATGACCTGGTCGCCGCCTTCCGCGGCACCCTGGCCGAGGCGCGCGATGCCGATCTGCTACTGCATGTGAGCGACGCGGCCGACGAGGAGCGCGAGCGCCTCGCCCGCGTGGTCGACAACGTGCTCGAGGAAATCGACGCCGGCGACCTGCCGCAGCTGCGGGTGATGAACAAGATCGACCTGGCGGGCACCGAGCCGCGAATCGACCGCGACGCCGAAGGTCGCCCCACCACCGTGTGGCTGTCGGCCGCCAGCGGGCAGGGCCTGGACCTGCTTCGGCAGGCCCTGGGCGAGCTGCTGGGCGGCGAGCGCGTGCAGTCCGAACTGCGCCTGCCGCATACCGCCGGCCGCCTGCATGCCCGACTCAAGGCCGCCGGCGCCATCGTGGGCGAAGAGGTGGACGAGGATGGCTGGCGCTTGAACATCGATGCGCCGCGCAGCGTGATTGCGCCCTTGAGCGGCGGTAGCGCCAGCGAGGCAGCCTTGCTCCAGCCCATCCTTGGCACGGCCGAAGAGGCCTTGCAGGACGGCACCCTCTAACCAGCGAACCCCCTGTGGGAGCGCACCCTGTGCGCGACAGGCGCCCGAGCGCCCGGCGAACACCGGTTGTCGGGGTGGCCTTGCGGCGCCAGTCGCGCACAGGGTGCGCTCCCACAAGTGGAGCGCTTCCATGGGGAGGAATCCCTGGCGGGCTCTGTTAGAATGGTCGCTGTTTGTGTGCGGCCATTCGCGCTCGCGCGGTACCCATCTCAAGCAGCCGACCCTATGTCCAAACCCGTTCAACGCGCTTTCCGGCCAACGCAGCCGGCCTCCCAGCGGCCTTAAGGAGACTGACCATGGCCTGGAACGAACCCGGTAACGGGCAACGTGATCCGTGGAACAGGAACCGCCAGCCTGGCAATAAGCCGGGTCTGGAGGACATGCTCAGGCAGCTGCGCAACCGGCTGGGCAAGCTTGGCGGCGGCGCCGGCGGCATCTTCACCATCCTGCTGGCCTTCCTGATCGTCTGGATCGCCATGAGCAGCTTCACCATCGTGGATGCGCGCCAGGCCGGCGTGGTACTGCGCTTTGGCCAGTACTCCCGCACCCTGCCGCCGGGTTTCCACCTGAAGTTTCCGAGCCCCATTGAAACGGTGACCAAGGTCGGCACCACCGAGATCCGATCGGTGTCCGACAAGGTGCGCATGCTGACCAGCGACGAGAACATCATCTCGGTCGACTTCAACGTGCAGTACCAGGTGGCCGACGCCCGCAAGTTCCTCTTCTCGCTCAGCGGCCCGCCGGAAGACACGCTGCGCCAGGCCTCCGAGGCCGCCGTGCGCACGGTGGTGGGCGCCAATGTGATGGACAACATCCTCACCAGTCAGGGCGAAGGCGAGACCGTCGCGCCCGCCGCTGCCAGCACCGTGGCGGGCGCCTCGTCCGTGGCGACCCCGGCCGTTGTACCCGTGACCGGCGTGAAGGCGCAGACGCGCGACACCCTGCAGCAGCAGACGCGCGAAATCCTGCAGGCCACGTTGGACGAATACGACGCCGGCCTCGTGGTGACCGACGTGAGCTTCCAGAACGTGGCCCCGCCGCAGGAAGTGAAGGACGCCTTCGACGACGTCAACGCCGCACGCGAAGACAAGCAGGGCACCGAGAACAACGCACGCGCCTACGCCAGCCAGGTCGTACCGGTGGCACGTGGCGATGCCTCGCGCATTTCTGCCGAGGCCCAGGGTTATGCCGCTGCACGCGTGGCCACCGCCACCGGTGATGCCTCGCGCTTCAACCTCATCCTCAAGGAATACAAGGCCGCGCCGGATGTCACGCGCCGTCGCCTGTGGCTGGAAACCGTCGAGGACGTGATGTCGAACAATCCCAAGGTGCTCGATGGCTCCGGCGGCCGCAACATGATCTACCTGCCGCTCGATCGCGCGACCGGCAAGGATGTGCCGAACGTGGGCTCGGTGATGCAATCGGCAGGCAGCGACAGCAGCCTCGGCGGCAAGGAGAAGCAGCCATGAAGATCGTCTCCGCCATCATCGCCGTGCTGATCGTGTTGCTCGGCTTCAACAGTTTGTTTGTCGTGCACGAAGGGCAGACCGCACTCGTGCTGCAGTTCGGCCGCATCGTGCGCACCGGCGACCAGCCCGGCCTGCACGCCAAGTTGCCGTTCATCCAGCAGGTGATGACGTTCGACAACCGCATCCTCACGTTGGAAGCGCCGCCCGAGCGTTACTTCACCTCCGAGAAGAAGAGCGTCAACGTCGACTTCTATGTGAAGTGGCGCATCGCCGACAACGCCGCGTATTACCGCGCCACTGCGGGCGACGAGCTGCAGGCGGCCAATCGCCTCACGCCGATCGTGAAGGACGCGCTGCGTTTTGAATTCAATGGTCGCACCTTGCAGGAGCTGGTCTCGGCCGGCCGCAAGGACGTCACCGAACGCGTGCGCAAGCAGACCGACACGGCCGCCCGCAAGAATTTCGGCATTGCCGTGGTCGACGTGCGCATCAAGCGTATCGATCTGCCGGACGAAGTGAGCGAGTCGGTGTACAAGCGCATGCGCGCCGAGCGCACGCAGCTCGCCAACGAATTGCGCTACACCGGTCAGCAGGCCGCCGAAACCATCAAGGCCGACGCCGATCGCCAGGCCCAAGTCGTGAAGGCGGAAGCCGAGCGCGATGCGGCCAAGGTGAAGGGCGAGGGCGATGCCCAGGCCGCGGCGATCTACGCGCAGGCTTACGGCCAGGACCCGGAGTTCTTCGCGTTTTATCGAAGCCTGGCCGCGTACCGTACCTCCTTCAAGGACGGCAAGGGCGTGCTGGTGCTGCGACCGGATTCGGAATTCCTGAAGTATTTCAGCGACGGCGCATCGTCCAAGCATTGAGTGGCAGGGACGATGTCGAAGGAATTGGCAGGCGCGTTGTGCCTGGTGTTGGTGTTTGAAGGGCTGGTGCTGTTTGCCGCGCCGCGCGGGTGGCAAGCCACTATGCGCGAGGCAGTCAACATGAGCCCGCGCACGCTGCGCGTGTTTGGCGCGCTGGCCATCGGCATTGGCCTTGTGGCCTTGCAGTTGGTGCATTGACTTGATGCGGCGATGGGCCGTTCAACCCATCGGAAACCGCCACGGTTTCCTCATCGTCATCCCGGCTGGTGTCGGGATCCAGCGACGTCGAAGGCGCTGGCATGACGCGCTGAGGTAGCCAGCCGAATTCGCGGCCCTTGGGCCATCCGATTTTTCAAATTGACGAGAGCAACATCATCATGGGCAAGTCAGTAGTCATCCTTGGTGCGCAGTGGGGCGACGAAGGCAAGGGCAAGATCGTCGACCTGCTGACTTCGAAGGTCAGCGCCGTCGCTCGCTTCCAGGGCGGTCACAACGCCGGCCACACGCTGGTCATCGGTGGCAAGAAGACCGTGCTGCATCTGATCCCGTCGGGCATTCTGCGCGACGACGCGCTGTGCCTGATCGGCAATGGCGTGGTGCTTTCGCCGCAGGCGCTCAAGCAGGAAATCGAAGAGCTCGAAGCGCAGGGCGTGGAAGTGCGTTCGCGCCTCAAGATCAGCCCGGCCACGCCGTTGATCATGCCGTACCACATCGCCGTCGATAAGGCGCGCGAAATCGCTGCCGGCAAGAGCGCCATCGGCACCACCGGCCGCGGCATCGGCCCGGCGTACGAAGACAAGGTGGCTCGCCGCAGCGTGCGCGTGGCCGACCTGATGTATCCGCACGAGCTGCCCGAGAAGATCAAGGCCGCCGTCGAGTACCACAACTTCATCCTCACCCAGTGGCTGAAGGCCGAGCCGGTCGACTTCCAGACCGTGCTGGACGATGCGCTGGCCTATGGCGAATTCATCCGCCCGATGGTCGACGACGTCGCCACCATCCTGCACGACGTGCGCAAGGAAGGCGGTCACATCCTTTATGAAGGCGCGCAGGGCGCGCTGCTCGACATCGACCACGGCACCTACCCGTACGTGACCTCGTCCAACACCACCGTGGGCGGCGCGCTCGCCGGCACCGGCGTTGGCGCAGGCGACATCGACTACGTGCTGGGCATCTGCAAGGCGTACGCCACGCGCGTGGGCGGCGGTCCGTTCCCGACCGAGCTCAACGACGAGATGGGCGAGCGCCTGCGCAAGGTCGGCAACGAGTTCGGCGCCAGCACCGGCCGTCCGCGCCGCTGCGGCTGGATCGACCTCGTCGCGCTCAAGCGCGCCGTGCAGATCAACGGCATCAACGGCCTGGCCATCACCAAGCTCGACGTGCTCGACGGCCTGCCGACCATCAAGGTCTGCATCGCCTACGAATACCGCGGCAAGCGCCGCGAACTGGCCCCGCTCGACGCGGACGGCTGGGCCGAGTGCAAGCCCGTCTACCTGGAATTCCCGGGCTGGGACGAATCCACCGCCGGCATCCGCGAATGGGACAAGCTGCCTGCTGCTGCTCGTGCCTATCTGCGCGCGGTGGAAGAGCTGTCGGGTTGCAAGCTGTCGCTGGTGGCTACCGGTGCGGATCGTGATGACACGATCGTGCTGGATGATCCGTTCGCTTGATCGGTTAGTGCGTAGGCAAGGCAAACAAAAAGGCCCTGCAATCGCGGGGCTTCTTTTTACTACCGGATGGCGTTGGAGTCTGTTCGCCTCGAAAGCGTAGCCATGTTGGCTACGAGCGTAGCGTTACTGGCTACAACATGAGGTGTTAACTACCTCCGTCCCGTTTTCAGAAAGTCGTTGTTGTAGTACGGGTCGTCTAACTACGTTAGCCCATTAGTTCCCTGAAGAGGCGACTTCCTTAGCCACAATTCGAAGCATTTTCGCGTCGTTCCATGCAGACACAAACGAAAAAACCTTAAACCCTTCAACAGAATCCTCATCGGCCATGTCACAGGCCAACGATAGGAAAGGATCTTCAATCTCGATAGTCCCGTGGCTTAGCGCCTTGCCTTCAGGACTGAACCATTGATACCCCGCAACTTGCCTAAAGACCAGTTCGGACTCTTGCTCTCTCCAGTTGAGATAGGCGACATGTAGCTCATCGCCAACTAACGTGACGCTGGATATTTCAGCGTCGTCGAAGCGCAACTTTTCAAATTCCAACATACATCACCTCATTGACCCGGAAATCTTTCGCCAAAACAGGGGCAGAGTGCACTTTCACCTCTTCTGGACCTCGATTTCTAGCCGGAAAGGTTGACTCCGAGATAGCCCTTTGCCCTCACGCTTACCTGTGGCCACGCGGACATCCATCTCGCCCATCCCTGACAGACGATGGCAAGCCTGATTGTTAGGGTCAGCCAGTCACTCGCGTTGTCGTGTTGCACGTCTCGCGAATGACCATGACTACCAAGTCATGAGGCGCGGGCCGTGAGTGCGACTAACACCCACAGCCCGCTAACCATCACCAACTTCAAGAGAGTTGATCATGGCTACCCGCGATCATACGGTACGCATTCGCTCGTCCGTTCCCCCTGACGACACCCTCGCTCCTCCGCCTGACGACTCGTTATCCGAGGCGGTGGCATGGCCCGAAACCCTGCGTCATAGCACTCGCGGCGACATCGCCCTGGCGGTGCTCGCCCTCATGCGCCTGCGTGTCGACAGCGAGCAGTGCCGCCAGGCGCAGGCGCGAGGATTCCCCGGCAGAGCGCTGCCATGGCCGCTTCCCGCGGCCGTCACGGCCAGCTTGGGCACGGCCATTCACTGCTTGCAGCAGTACAGCCGCCTGCTCGGTGACGAGCCTCGAGCGAACACCACACGCCTCCGATGATCGCCGTTGCAGCGCATCGGCCGGCATGGCGATGCGCCGCGTTCGGGCAATCACCGACGAAGCTGCCAAGCATTCACTGACACGGAGCGCTGTAAGCGCCTATCCGCTGTGCGGCCGTGTCCGACAGGGAGGAACCACCATGGAACTGATCCAGCTCACCCCGCATTCGGAAATCGACCCCTCGCAACCGCTGCGAGCCCCCGGCGACATCCTGCTGCACGCCTACCTGATTCCGAACGCCCTCAATCCCGCCCAACTCGCCCGCCGCACCGGCATACCGTCCAATCAGATCAAAGCCTTCATCGCCGACACCCACCCCATCACCGCCAAGATCGCCATCCGCCTCTCCCTCGCTTTCGACACCACCGCCTTCTACTGGCTGGCACTTCAGGCGCGATACGACCTGGAAAGGGCAAAGCCTGTGGTGCGCGCTTATCGGCCTCTTGTTGATTAAGGGCAAACGCACGACAAGCGGGACCGATGAAAGGGACAGAGGCAGCTAAGTCCCACCGTCATTGTTCGAACTAACTACCTCTGTCCCGTTTGCTCGATTGTGCTGGATGATCCGTTTGCCTGATCACGATTAGTGTGCCGAACACCAAGGCCCTGCTTCATGCGGGGCCTTGTTTTTGGCGAGCGCTGAATGCGGCATCATGCGCGTGGTCATCGATGACGACTCGCATCTCAGGGGAGGTGAACATGAGCAAGCGTATTTGGACATGGATTGCAGGGTTGGTATTTGCCTCGGGCGCATCCGCGTCCGGCGTACAAAGCTTGCGTACTCTTGATGAAGCTTCGGCTTACCTTGAACAGCAGAACCTCGGTGAGGTTCGCCACTATTCGACCAGGGACTTCGGCCGGGATCAGTATTCGGGCGCGCGTTCCGTGGTGGTAAAGCCGGAGCTTGCGGAAACACTCTTGCGCGATCTTCGTGGCAGGCTTGGGCCGGGCCTTGTGGCGTTCATCGGAACAACCAACAGCCTTGCCGCCCCGCCTTCGGTCGGGGCCGAGATTGTGATCGGAAAGGGAACGTCGCAATTCGACGTACTGCGGATTGCTGCATCCGATGCGGTCAATCACGGCATGGGTACGGAAGATCTGATCAAGAAACTCCGGACATGGGATGCCGCGTATGGCATCGATATTTTTCAGGCGGAAACGGACACCATCCAGTTTCGCCTAAAGAAGCCGCCGCGTGATATGCGCGCGTTCGCAAAGGACCTGTATGCATTCTGCCCGGACATCGTGGATCAAGGCACTTTGACGGTGGATGCGTTGCAGAAAGAGATAGAGCGCACGCACACGGTCTTTCTCTGGTGGGACTGAGCTTCGGGCAGTGATCACGGGTCGGCGTCTGCGCCGACCCGTGATCCGATGGCTTACCGCCCCAAATCGCTCAAGAACCGCTTCGTATACTGCAACGGCGTCGTCGACGGCACCGAGTTGCACGTCGGCGATGCGTAGTTCTGATTACACGGCGTATCGCGGTCGAGCGACCAGAAGTGGATGCCGGCGAGGCCGTTGGCGACGGCGTAGGTGGTGATGGCGTCGGCGTTGGCGATGGTGAAGTTTTCACTCGCGGCGTCGTTGATGCCGATCATCGGGGTGATCTCGATTTTGTTCGGCGAGATGCCGTAGGTGTGTTCGAGATTCTTCACCGCCTGGATTGCGGATTGGCCCATGTCGCAGCTGCCGTTTGCTACCACGCACAAGTACGAGGCGGCGGATGAGCCGTAGTCCATCGCCATCAGGTTGATGGTGTAGTTGGTCAGTGAGGAGGCCTTGATCGCCTTCACCACCATATCGCCGAGGCTGTTGACGCCACCGTAGCTGCCGTCGGATGCGCCGAGCGTGGCGAGGGTGAAGGAGAAGCGCAGGTTCGGATATAGCGACTGGCCGTACACGGCGGCAGCGACGAGGTTGTTGATGGTCGCCTGCGATTGGCCGCCTTCGATGTCGAAGTCCACGCCCACCATCTTCGGCGACATGTAGCGCGACAGGAACGTAGCGAAGTTGGCGGTGCTGCCGCAGGTGAAGGTGCCTGCCTGGCCGCCGGTAGAGACGATGTAGGACACGCCGGCATTGGAAAGCGCGGAGATATTCGCGCTGGCGAAGCTGGCGCCCGGGACGCCGCCCCAGTTTTCGCTGCCGCATTCGCCGGTGGCGAAGGCGAGGGTGATGGCGCCAAGGTTGGTCACGTAGTTGGACTTGAGGCTGCCACTGCCGACCACCGGTATCGACGAGCCCGTGGCCGCCGCGGTCTGCATGACATTGGTGTTCCAGTTGAGGTTGATGGTCACGTCCTTGTAGGGACTGAACACCAGGTTCGCGCCGGTGCCGGGCGGATTGGTGGGACCTGTGCCACCGCCACCCGTGCCGCCACCGCCAGTACCACCGCCGCCTGTGCCGCCACCACCGGATCCGCCCGTACACGCGCCTTGCGAGGTCCACGGCTGGCCGGAGCCTGCACCGCCGCTGTTGGTGGCGGGGTCATTGCCCTGCGTCCACCAGTTGGCGAGGTAGTTGGTGCCGTTCTCGCTCGCGGTCTGGCCGCCGGTGTAAACCGTGCTTGCGCTCCACGCCGCGGCGCAGGTGGCCTGCGCGTGTACGGCTTGAACGGGAGCGAGCGTCATCAAGCTCATGGCCATCGCACCACCTGCGGTGGTGCCGATGGCGTTGAGTGCCGTGCGTAGCCAAACAACCGACTTCTTCAAGTGCATGGAAGCGTCTCCTGGTTGTGTTGCATCACTAAGGCGGAAGGTTTCCCTGGCGACGAGCCGAGTCCGATCGGCGGTGGGCGTCCCCGTGCTTTCCCTGTGGGTCATGACTTGCCGTGGTCATGACGATGTCGTCTTTGTGTCCACTCTTGACAACGTTGTCCTTAAAAGACGATGGGAACTGTGATGGGGGTTGTGAATTTGGGACGCCAAATCGATCGTTATGGATGGATGGTTATATGGCGCGACGTGCCGTGTTTTTCGTGCGTTGCAGCGCGTTCGACGGCGGATTGCTTGAGGTCTATGGCGATGCGGGATGGTGCGTTGCGACTAGAACGATTCAGACGTTTGGATGGCTAGCCGTTTCCGTTGAGACTTTTCTGACAACGTTGTCTAAGGTCGGCATGGCGATCTGACCAGGTGCCGAAACAGCAGATAGCCCTTACCATCGCTGAGCCGGCACGGGGGTGCCGGCGCAAGAAATCACAGGGGGAGTTATGGGATCGCGTTACAAGCAGGAACGCTGGTACTGGCCGACGTTCGGAAACATCGCCGATGCCGAGCAGGCATCCAATCAGGGATTCTGGGCCGCAGTGTTTTGTGCGGTCGTGACGGCAGTTGTCGCCACCATCAGCCTGCTGTCCAACCACAGCGTCATGGGCATCAATGCGTTCGCTTACGCCGACGCGCTGTTCCTGGCCATCATTGCCTGGCGCATCCGGCGTCGCTCGCGGGTGTTCGCGGTGATTGGCCTGGTGTTGTTTGTGCTGGAAAAGATTTTCCAGTTTGCCACGCAGCCGCAGGCTTACTTTGGCATCTTCATGGCCGTGGTGCTGTTGTTTTGCTTTATCAATGGCGTGCGCGGCACCTTCGCCTACCATCGCATGATCGCGGCCAAACCGCAGGAGCCAGCAGTCGCAAGCGTCTGACGTGCTGCATGGCTTTCAACAAAAAAAAGGGCTCCGCATGCGGAGCCCTTTTTTTATTCACGCTGAGGGCAAGCTCAGGCGACGTTCGGTTCGCTGAAAGCCTCGATCTCGCCCTTGAACGCTTCCACCGGTACGCAGCTGCAGAAGACGTTCTTGTCGCCGTAGACGTTGTCCACGCGGGCGACCGGCGACCAGTACTTCTGGAACTTCAGGCTGGGTAGCGGGAAGGCGGCCAGTTCGCGGGTGTAGGCGTGGGTCCACTCGGAGGCGGACACCATCACGGCGGTGTGCGGGGCGTGCTTGAGCGGGTTGTCTTCGCGGTCGAGCTTGCCTTCGTCCACGGCGCGGATTTCGTCGCGGATCTGGATCATGGCGTCGATGAAGCGATCGAGCTCGGACTGCGATTCGCTTTCGGTCGGTTCGACCATCAGCGTACCGGCAACCGGGAAGCTCAGCGTCGGTGCGTGGAAGCCGAAGTCGATGAGGCGCTTGGCGACGTCTTCTGCGCCGATGCCGGTGGCGTCCTTGAGCGGGCGCAGGTCGAGGATGCACTCGTGTGCCACCAGGCCGTTGCGGCCGGTGTAGAGCGTCTCGTAGTGCGGTGCCAGGCGCTTGGCGATGTAGTTGGCGTTGAGCAGCGCGACCTGGGTGGCGCGGCGCAGGCCGCTGGCGCCCATCATGGTGATGTACATCCAGCTGATCGGCAGGATCGAGGCGGAGCCGTAGCTCGCCGCGGAGACCATGCCTACGGAGCCAGCGCTCTTGTGAGGAGTGCTGCCATGGATGGCAGCTTCTTGATCTTCGCCGACAGGGATGTCGGCATAAGTACGAGGAAGGAACGGGGCGAGATGCGACTTCACCGCGCACGGGCCCACGCCCGGGCCGCCACCGCCGTGCGGGATGCAGAAGGTCTTGTGCAGGTTGAGGTGCGAGACGTCCGAACCCCACTTGCCCGGCTTGGCCACGCCGACCAGCGCATTCATGTTGGCGCCGTCGGTGTACACCTGGCCGCCGTGCTCGTGCACGATCTCGCAGATCTTGACGATGTCTTCCTCGAACACGCCGTGCGTGGACGGGTAGGTGATCATCAGGGCGGCGAGGCGATCGCTGAACTTCTCGGCGGCGCGCTTGATGTCTTCCACATCGACGTTGCCGTTGGCGTCGCACTTGGTCACCACCACCTGCATGCCGCACATCTGCGCGGAGGCCGGGTTGGTGCCGTGCGCGGATTCGGGGATCAGGCAGATATCGCGATGGCCTTCGCCGCGCGAGCGGTGATAGGCGCGGATGGCGAGCAGGCCGGCGTATTCGCCTTGCGCGCCGGAGTTCGGCTGCAGGCTCACGGCGTCGTAGCCGGTGCATTCCACCAGCATCGCTTCCAGCTCGTCGATCAGCTGCTTGTAGCCGGTGGCCTGATCAGCCGGGGCCAGCGGATGGATGTTGGCGAACTCGGGCCACGTCACCGGGATCATTTCGGCCGTGGCGTTGAGCTTCATGGTGCAGCTGCCCAGCGGGATCATGGTGCGATCCATCGCCAGATCCTTGTCGGCCAGCGAACGCATGTAGCGCAGCAGCTCGTGCTCGCTGTGGTGCGTGTTGAACGCCGGGTGCGTCATGAACTTCGACGTACGGGCGAGGCCGGCGGGCAGGGCGTCGTTGGTCTTGGCGTCGAGCGCGTCGATATCGGCGATGGTGGCGCCAAACAGCGCAGCGACGGCGATGACGTCCGCGCGCGTGGTGGTTTCATCGAGGCTGATGCCCAGGCTCTTGCCGTCGATCTGGCGCAGGTTGATGCCGGCGGCCTTGGCCTTCGCATGGATGGCGGCGGCATCGACGTTGACCACGTGCAGCGTGTCGAAGAAGTCCGGGCCAACGGTGACGCCGGCATCACGCAGCGCGCCGGCAAGGATCGCGGCAAGGCGATGCGTGCGACGCGCAATGCGCACCAGGCCTTCCGGACCGTGGTACACGGCGTACATGCTGGCCATCACGGCGAGCAGCACCTGCGCGGTACAGATGTTGGAGGTCGCCTTCTCGCGGCGGATGTGCTGCTCGCGCGTCTGCAGCGTAAGGCGATAAGCCGGCTTGCCTTCGGCATCGATGGAGACGCCGATCAGGCGGCCCGGCATCGAACGCTTGTAGCTGTCGCGGCAAGCCATGAAGGCGGCATGCGGGCCACCGAAACCGAACGGCACGCCAAAACGCTGGGTGTTGCCGACCACGATGTCGGCGCCCCATTCGCCCGGCGAGGCGATCACGGTAAGGGCGAGCAGGTCGGTGGCCACGCAGACCACGCCGTGGCGCGCGTGCACTGCGTCGGCCAGCGCCTTGTAGTCGTTGATCTGGCCGAAGGTGTTGGGGTACTGCAGCAGCACGCCGTAGCTGTCGACGCTGGCGGCTTCGCTGTCGTCGCCGATGTGCAGGTCGATGCCCATCGCTTCGGCGCGGGTCTTGATCACTTCCAGCGTCTGCGGATGCACGGCGTTGGAGACGAAGAACAGATTGGACTTGGACTTGGTCGAACGCTTGGCCAGCGTCATCGCTTCGGCGGCGGCGGTGCCTTCATCGAGCAGGGACGCGTTGGCAATCTCCATGCCGGTGAGGTCGGCGCACATGGTCTGGAAGTTGATCAGCGCTTCCATGCGGCCCTGCGAGATCTCGGCCTGGTACGGCGTATAGGCCGTGTACCACGCCGGGTTTTCCAGGATGTTGCGCAGGATGACGTTCGGGGTCAGCGTGCCGTAGTAGCCCTGGCCGATGAAGCTGCGGAACACCTGGTTCTTGTCGGCGATGGCGCGGATCTTGGCCAGCGCTTCCACTTCGGTGATCGGCGAGGGCAGGGCCAGCGGCGCCGGCGACTTGATCTTGCCCGGCACGATGGCGTCGGTCATCGCTTCCAGCGAGTCGAAGCCCAGCAGCGCCAGCATCTTGGCGATTTCAGCGTCGTTGGGGCCGATATGACGCTCGATGAAGGCGTCGTGGTGCTCGAGATCACGCAGGGAAGGATGGGCGTTCTGACTCATGGCAGGGGCTTCCGAAAATGGCCAATAAAGGCCGAACGTGCATGCCGCACGCGAAGCGCCCCTCTGTCCTTTTGCCTGAGAGTTTGGAAGAGCAGGCTCAACGAGCCCACGCTTCGTGCCCCTTCGGCGCCGGATTTAACCGGTCTCTCCAGAGTTTCTGTGCGTGTGATGGTCTGGGGCCTGAGCGATTACGGGCGTTGCGCCTTCGGCAGCGGTTCTCACCGCTTCTCCCACCACACGCTAAACGACGATTATAAGCTGCCTCGGCCGGGATTTCCTCCCTGGCGGTCCGGGGCGTCGCCCACCGTGCGGCCCTTGTCTCAAACGGCATAAGATGAAAGGCCCGCCTCAGGAGCCGCCCCATGCCCAAGCCCCCGTTTCAGCTGGCCCGGATCGACCACGTGGTGCTGCGCGTACGCGATGCCGAGGCCATGGAGCGCTTCTATATCGACGTGCTGGGTTGCCACGAAGAGCGCCGCCAGGACGAGATCGGCCTGGTCCAACTGCGCGCTGGCGACTCGCTGATCGACCTGGTGGCGCTGGACAGCAAGCTCGGCCGTCTGGGTGGCGCGGGTCCGGGCGGCGAGGGTCACAACATGGATCACCTATGCCTGCAGGTGGAGAACTACGACGAGGCGGCGATCGTGGCCCATCTCAAGGCGCATGGCGTGCGCGTGGGGGATATCGGTTCGCGCTACGGGGCGAAGGGCGAGGGTCCGTCGATTTACCTGTACGACCCGCAGGGGAATATGGTGGAGTTGAAGGGGCCGCCTGCGACTACCTGACCGCCCTTGTGGGAGCGCACCCTGTGCGCGACGACCCCGCGGGGCGCCGGTCATATCTGGCAGGTGATGCGCGATACGATCGCGCACAGGGTGCGCTCCCACAGGGGGGCGGSCTSCTCAGCCCTGCGGCACGCCGGTCATATCYGGCARGTGATGCGCGATGCCCTTGTGGCAATCGATGCAGGTCTTCTCGCCCGAGCCCAGCCAGCGCTTGTGGATTTCCGCCGCGCGCGTCGACTGGCGCGTGAGGTCCATCGATGTGTAGTTATGGCAGTTGCGGCATTCCAGCGAATCGTTGGCTTTCAATCGCGCCCATTCGTGTTCGGCCAGTTCCAGGCGGTGGTCGAGAAACTTCTCGCGCGTGTTGACGGTGCCGAAGATCTTGCCGTAGACCTCCTTGGAGGCCTGCATCTTGCGCGCGATCTTGTCGGTCCACTGATGTGGCACGTGGCAGTCGGGGCAGGTGGCGCGTACGCCGGAGCGGTTGGTGTAGTGGATGGTCGACTTCAGTTCCTGGAAGACGTTGTCGTGCATCTCGTGGCAACCGGTGCAGAACGCCTCGGTATTGGTCAACTCAAGTCCCGTGTTGAACGCACCCCAGAACATCACGCCCGCGATAAAGCCGCCCAGGGTGAGAAAGCCGAGGCTGTAGTGGACGCTGGGGCGGCGGATCGTCCGCCATAAGGCAACGAGCCATTCCTTGAGCCGCGGCCACATATCAGTTCGCCTTCTGCTCGGGCTGCTCGGAGAGCACGGTGTCGATGTCCTTGAAGTTGTTCGCGACCAGCGGCTTGGCGTCGGTCTGCACCACATGGCACTGGTTGCAGAAATAGCGGCGCGGGGAAATGGTGGCGAGGAACTGGTCGTTGCGATCCATGTAGTGGGTGACGCTGACCGGCGGCGCCTGGAATTTGTCGGCGTTGGCGCGCGCGTGGCACAACAGGCAACGATTGGAATTCTTGTCGATCTGGTAGTTGTCGATGGAGTGCGGGATCGTCGGTGGCTGCATCGGATAGGCGCGCACGCGCTTGATGTCTGCGTTCTCCACGCGGGCCATCAGCGGGGCGGCGATTTCCTGGTTCACCGGGGCGCCGCGACGGATGGCGTCGATCTGGTCGCCTGCGGCCACGGGTTCGGCGGTGCTTGCGATCGCCGGTGGCGCCGTGGCCGGTACGGCGGCCACATGCGGCTCGGGCGAGGATTTCTTGCCCACCGCGAATCCAACCGCGGCGGCCACCAGCACCACGATGACGGCGAGGACGATGAGGGCTTTGTCGCGCATCATGTCTCTCCTAAACCGCTATGACCTTGACCGCACACTTCTTGTAGTCGGTCTGTTTGGAGATCGGATCGGTCGCGTCAAGCGTCACCTTGTTGATCAGCTGGCCGGCGTCGAACCACGGCACGAACACCAGGCCTTGCGGCGGCTTGTTGCGGCCACGCGTCTCCACCCGCGAACGCATTTCGCCGCGACGGGAAATGACTTTTACCTCGTCGCCGCGCTTGAGTCCGCGCGATCGCGCATCGTCCGGATTCATGAATACAACGGCTTCGGGGAAGGCGCGATACAACTCCGGCACGCGCATGGTCATCGAGCCGGAATGCCAGTGCTCGAGTACGCGGCCGGTGGACAACCAGAGGTCGTATTCCTTGTCGGGTATCTCGGGCGGTGCCTCGTAGGGCAGGGCCCAGATCACCGCGCGCCCGTCGGGATTGCCATAGAACTGGAAGCCTGTGCCTGCTTTCACATAAGGATCTGCACCTTCGCGATAACGCCAGCGCGTCTCCTTGCCGTCGACCACGGGCCAGCGCAGGCCGCGCGCCTTGTGGTAATCGTCGAACGGGGCGAGGTCGTGTCCATGGCCGCGTCCAAACGCGGCGTATTCCTCGAACAAACCCTTCTGCACGTAGAAGCCGAAGGCGGCTGCTTCGTCGTTGTCGTAGCCCGCTTCCATCTCGGTGGTGGGGAACTTGTCTACGTTGCCGTTGCGATAGAGCACGTCGAACAGAGTCTTGCCCTTGAACTGCGGATTGGCGGCGAGTATCTCCGCCGGCCAGCATTCGTCGGTGGTGAAGCGCTTGGAAAATTCCATCAGTTGCCACAGATCCGAGCGGGCTTGTCCCGGCGCCTTCACCAGTTGGTGCCAGAACTGTGTGCGCCGCTCGGCGTTGCCGTAGGCGCCTTCTTTCTCCACCCACATGGCGGCGGGGAGGATGAGGTCGGCTGATTGCGCAGTGACGGTGGGATAGGCGTCTGACACCACGATGAAATTGCGTGGATCGCGGTAACCCAGATACGTCTCCTGCATCAGGTTCGCGCCGGCCTGCACGTTGTTGTTGCACATCACCCAGTAGGCATTGAGCTTGCCGTCGCGCAGCATGCGGTTCTGCTGTACCGCGTGGTAGCCGGGCTTGGGCTGGATGATGCCGTGCGGGATCTTCCAGATCTCCTCGGCGTGTTTGCGATGCTCCGGATTGGTGACCACCATGTCGGCGGGCAGGCGATGGCTGAACACGCCCACTTCGCGCGCGGTGCCACAGGCGGACGGTTGGCCGGTCAGCGAGAACGGGCTGTTGCCGGGCGTGGCGATTTTTCCGGTGAGCAGGTGGATGTTGTAGACCATGTTGTTGGCCCACACACCGCGCGTGTGCTGGTTGAAACCCATGGTCCAGAACGACACCACCTTGATGTCCGGATTGGCGTAGAGCTCGGCCAGCTGCTGCAGCCAGCCTTTGTCCACGCCGGTCATCTCGACGGTTTTTTCCAGTGTGTACGGCGCCACAAAGGCGGCGAACTGGTCGAAGTCGATCGGCTCGCTGGCAGTCGGGTCCTTCGCGTTCTTGGCTTTTTCTTCCAGCGGATCGTCGGGGCGCAAGCCGTAGCCGATGTCGGTGACGCCGCGTTTGAAACTGGTGTGCTTGGCGACGAAATCCTTGTTGACGCGATTCGTCTTGATGATGTGGTTGGCGATGTAGTTGAGGATCACCAGATCGGTCTGCGGCGTGAACACGATCGGGATATCGGCCAGTTCGAAACTGCGATGCTCGAAGGTGGACAGCACGGCGACTTTGACATTGGGATTGGACAGGCGCCGGTCGGTGACGCGCGTCCACAGGATCGGATGCATCTCCGCCATGTTCGAACCCCACAGCACAAACGCATCGGCCGCTTCGATATCGTCGTAGCAACCCATGGGCTCGTCCATGCCGAACGTGCGCATGAAACCCATCACAGCCGAAGCCATGCAGTGGCGTGCATTGGGGTCGAGTGTATTGCTGCGGAAACCACCCTTGAGCAGCTTGTTGGCTGCGTAGCCTTCCCACACGGTCCATTGGCCGGAGCCGAACATGCCGACGGCTTCGGGGCCTTTCTCCTTGAGCACGCGCTTGAACTGCTCGGCCATCACGTCGAACGCCTCGTCCCACGAGACTTCGGTGAAGGCACCGTCCTTGGCGTAGACGCCGTTCTTCTTGCGCAGCATCGGCGCAGTCAGGCGATCCGCGCCGTACATGATCTTTGAGAGGAAATAGCCCTTCACGCAGTTGATGCCGCGGTTCACTTCGGCGAGCTGATCGCCATGCGTGGCCACCACGCGGCCATCCTTCACCGCCACGTTGACGCCGCAACCGGTGCCGCAGAAGCGGCAGGGCGCCTTGCTCCACTTGAGCTGGACCATGTCGCCTTCGAGCAGCACATTGGTGGCGGCGGCGGGCACGGCCAGGCCAGCCACGTTGGCGGCAACCGCAACGGCCGTGTTGCGAATGAATTCGCGGCGCGTCATGGACAGGGTCATGGCTCGGCTCCTTGATGTATTGCGCCCGTGGACACCAGTTCGTCCATGACGGCGGCGGGCTCCACGTGGTGGTAGATCAGCGATACGTTGATGACCCCGGGCAGCATCTGCAGTGCGTCGATGTGATCCATCACGGCGCGCTGGTTGTCGGTTTCGCACACCATCACGCAGCGGCATTCGCCTTGTATGGCGATGTCCAGTGCGTCGTGATCGTTGACGAAGGCGCTAAGCGTTGGTGCGGCATCCGGGCGATGCAGCACGACCAGGCTGGAGATGTGATGCTCATCCCTCATGGCAGTCCCCTGTGCTTGGCCAAGGTCAGACATGCGGCGGGCCGCTGACAAACATCTGCCAGAACCACACGGCGAAGCCAAAGGCGGCGATAAACATCACCGACAGCACGGGGAAGAGCAAAAGCAGCAACAGGAACGTGGTGCGCTCCTGCTTGCGGGTGCTTGGGTTGGCCGATGGTTCCACGCGCACCTCCCACAGGCTGGACGTTACTTCCCAGATCTGCGCGTTAAGCTAAACCGATCATTCCCCTGGCCCCCTGACCTGGATCAGAGCAGCCATCCGTATTGGCGATCACTGACAAGGCATGCTTGTATGCAACAAGTCGAGTGTACGCTTCACGTTTTTCCGCAGCGGTGAAAGCCGCGTGAATTCACCGCACATAGGGAGCTAGGCATGGCAATCCGCAGGTGGCATCGATATGCCCTTAGTGCTCTGTTGCTTGGGGTTTGGGTGGTCCTTTTTGCCCATGGCGCTGACGCACCTTCGTCCGCTGCGCCGACAGCCATAGAAGTATCGGTCGCGGGCAAGCCAGCACTATCGCTGGATGCCAAGGCCTTGGCCGCGATGCCGCATGAAGAAGTCACGGCGTCCGCGCACGATGAGGCGGCCAGCCAGTGGCGGGGCGTGAAGCTGGAAGATGTGCTGGCGCGGGCAGGCGTGTCGCTGGACAAGCCGTTGCGTGGCCGCGCGCTGGCTTCGTTCGTGCGGGTGACGGCGGCTGATCAGTATCAGGTGGTGTTTGGGCTGGCGGATCTTGATCCCACGCTGGGGCATACGCAGGTGCTGCTGGTGGATATGCGCGATGGCAAGGCGCTGGACAAGGATGGTCCGGTGCGCTTGCTGGTGCCGGGGGATAAGCGGCCGGCGCGCTGGGTGCGGAACGTGACGGCGATTGAAGTCGTCGATGGTGGGACGACCACGCGTCCGTGACGAGGCGAAGCGCCATGTGGGAGCGCACCCTGTGCGCGACAACCTGACGGAGCGTTGCCGCCGTTGTGCCGCGGTCGCGCACAGGGTGCGCTCCCACAAGGTGTCGCAGGTTTAGCGCACGTCTACCGGTGGCAGCTCCAACTCACTCACAGCTTCTCGCGCGAGCGGAATCAAACCCTCGCCGCCTTCCGCGACATAGGCCTTCAACTGTCGCCGCATGCTCGGATCCCAGAACCGCTTGAGGTGGTCGCGCACGCTGATCACCGCCGCCGCGTGATCGGGTTCGACGGTGAAATAGGTGGCGATGTCGTTCGCCATGGTGACGAGTCGTTCGATGCGCATCGTGCTTACTCTGACACCGGCGGCAGCAGGCGGCCGGGATGGCTGTAGATATTGTGGCTGCCGGGCCGCGCAAAACCCACCAGGGTGATGCCGGCGCTGCGCGCCAGTTCGACTGCGAGCGCGGTGGGTGCGGAGATGGCGGCAAGCATGGCGATGCCGGCGCTGGCGGCCTTGGTGACCATTTCGTAGCTGGCGCGACTGGTCACCACGGCAAAGCCTTCGTTGACGTCGATGCCCGCACGTGTGATCGCGCCGATCAGCTTGTCCAAGGCGTTGTGGCGACCAACGTCCTCGCGCACCAGCAGGATGCGGCCTGACGCGTCGGCCCAGGCGGCTCCGTGCACCGCACCCGTCGCGAGGTTCACCGGTTGGCGGCTCTTGAGTTCGTGCAGGGCGATTTCCAGCGCCTCGCGCGTCACGGTGGGGCCGTCGCCCACGGAGCCATCGTGGCGAACAGCATTCTCCAGATCCCGCGTACCGCAGATGCCGCAACCACTACGGCCGGGCAGCAGGCGTTCCTGCTCGCGGCCGAGGTGGGCGCCATGCGCATTGTCGGTGACCCGCATGGCCAGCTCGATGCCTTCCAGCAAGGCGTGCACTTCCAATTGCAGCAATTGCGCGGGCTCGCTGATCAGGCGTTCGGTGAGCGAGAAGCCCAGCGCGAAATCGTCCAGGTCGTGCGGCGTCGCCATCATCACGGCGAAGGTCGCGCCGTTGTAGTTCATGGCGATGGGTATTTCTTCGGCGACGAAATCCTCTTCGTGCGTCGCCTCGCCATTGCGCCAGCGGTCGACGGCACGCACGGCATAGCCGCGCATCGCTTCGTCTTCGTCAGCCATGGTCAAGCGGGCTTCGCCGATTGTTCGAGCAA
Source organism: Dyella sp. 01N448 (assembly GCF_056399225.1). Lineage (NCBI taxonomy): Bacteria > Pseudomonadati > Pseudomonadota > Gammaproteobacteria > Lysobacterales > Rhodanobacteraceae > Dyella > Dyella sp. 01N448. The sequence continues at coordinate 741,429 of NZ_JBFTQX010000003.1, forward strand.
CGCTTCCTGCGCCTCGGTGAAGGCGCGATAGCGCTTCTGCCACTCGGACGGCTGGTTGACGCGGGTCACCTGCACTGCGGTCACCTTGTATTCGGGACAGTTGGTGGCCCAGTCCGAATTCTCGGTCGTGATCACGTTGGCGCCGGAGCCCGGGAAGTGGAAGGTGGTGTAGACCACGCCGGGCTGCATGCGCTCGGACACGACTGCGCGCAGCACCGTTTCACCGGCGCGGCTCACGATGCCGACCCAGTCGTTGTCGACGATGCCACGTTCCTCAGCATCATGCGGATGGATTTCGAGGCGGTCTTCGTCGTGCCACATCACGTTGGCGGTGCGGCGTGTCTGGGCGCCCACGTTGTACTGACTGAGGATGCGGCCGGTGGTGAGGATCAGCGGGTGCTCGGCGCTCACTTTCTCGGTGGTCGCCACGTATTCCGTCAGCATGAAGCGGCCTTTGCCGCGCACGAATTCATCGACATGCATCACCGGCGTGCCGTCGGGATGCTCGTCGTTGCACGGCCACTGGACGGAACCCAGCTTTTCGATCTTGTCGAAGCTGACCCCATGGAACGTCGGAGTCAGTTCTGCGATTTCGTCGAGGATCTGCGAGGCATGCGTGTAGTTCATCGGATAGCCCATGGCCTGCGCCAGCAACTGGGTGATTTCCCAGTCGGCGTAGCCGCCCTTGGGTTCCATCACCTTGCGCACCAGCGACATGCGCCGCTCGGCATTGGTGAAGGTGCCATCCTTTTCCAGGAACGAACTGCCGGGCAGGAAGACATGCGCGAACTTGGCCGTCTCGTTGAGGAACAAGTCCTGCACCACGATGCATTCCATCGAGGTCAGCGCAGCGGTGACGTGCTGGGTATCGGGATCGGACTGCGCGATATCCTCGCCTTCGATGTACAAGCCCTTGAAGCTGCCATCCATCGCGGCCTCGAACATATTGGGAATGCGCAGACCGGGCTCGCCCAGCAGCGGCACGCCCCAGGCCTGCTCGAAGGACTGGCGGACGGTGGTGTCGCTGACATGGCGATAGCCTGGGAATTCGTGCGGGAACGAGCCCATGTCGCAGGAGCCCTGCACGTTGTTCTGTCCACGCAGCGGATTCACGCCCACGCCTTCGCGGCCGATATTGCCGGTGGCCATGGCGAGGTTCGCAATCGCCATCACCGAGGTCGAACCTTGTGCGTGTTCGGTGACGCCCAGGCCGTAATAGATGGCACCGTTGCCGCCGGTGGCATAGAGGCGGGCAGCGCCGCGCGCCAAGTCTGCCGGCACGCCAGTGACGCTTTCCATGGCCTCGGGACTGTATTTTTCCTGCGACACGAACGCGCGCCACTTGGCGAACGCTTCGGGTTCGCATCGCTGTGCGACAAAGTCCTCGTCGACCAGGCCTTCGGTGACGATCACGTGGGCCAGCGTATCGAGCAGGGCCACATTGGTGCCCGGGCGCAGCCGCAGGTGATAGTCGGCCTTGATATGCGGCGTGCGCACCAGATCGATGCGGCGCGGATCGACCACGATCAACCTGGCCCCGGCACGCAGGCGCTGCTTCATCTGCGAGCCGAACACCGGGTGGGCATCCGTGGGGTTGGCACCGATCACCAGCACGACGTCGGTGCTGCGGATGGAATCGAAATCCTGCGTGCCGGCCGATTCGCCGAGCGTGGCCTTGAGGCCGTAACCGGTGGGCGAATGGCAGACGCGCGCGCAGGTGTCCACGTTGTTGTTGCCGAAGCCGGCACGCACCAGCTTCTGCACCAGATAGGTTTCCTCATTGGTGCAACGCGAAGAGGTGATGCCGCCGATGCTGTGCTTACCGTAGGTCGCCTGCAGGCGCTTGAACTCGCTGGCGACGTGGCCGATCGCTACCTCCCAGCTCACCACGCGCCACGGGTCGGAGATCTTGGCGCGGATCATCGGCGTGGTGATGCGATCCGGATGCGTGGCATAGCCGATCGCGAAGCGGCCCTTCACGCAGGAGTGACCATGGTTCGCATGGCCGTCCATGTTTGGCACCATGCGCACGATGTCCTGACCTTTCATCTCCGCCCGGAAACTGCAGCCGACGCCGCAGTACGCGCAGGTGGTGATCACGCTGTGTTCGGCCTGGCCTTTGTCGATCAGCGATTTTTCCGACAGGGTCGCCGTGGGGCAGGCCTGTACGCAGGCGCCGCAGGAGACGCATTCCGAATCCAGGAAGCGGTTGTTCTGGCTGGCCGAAACCTTGGACTCAAAGCCGCGACCCTGGATGGTCAGCGCGAAGGTGCCTTGCACTTCGTCGCAGGCGCGCACGCAGCGTGAGCAGGCGATGCACTTGGATGGGTCGAACGTAAAATACGGGTTGGATTCGTCCTTGGCTGCAAACAAGGGATTGGCGGTGCCGTCTGTTTGCTTGGGCTTGACGTGATTGGCACCGTCGTAGCCGTAGCGCACATCGCGCAGGCCCACCACGCCGGCCATGTCCTGCAGCTCGCAGTGGCCGTTGGCGGGGCAGGTGAGGCAGTCGAGCGGGTGATCGGAGATATAGAGCTCCATCACGCCGCGGCGAATATCGGCAAGCTTCGGCGTCTGCGTGGCTACTTTCATGCCTTCGCTCACCGGCGTGGTGCACGAGGCGGGATAGCCCTTGCGGCCTTCGATTTCCACCAGGCACAGGCGGCACGAGCCGAACGCATCGAGCATCTCGGTGGCGCACAGCTTCGGGATGCTGATGCCGGCCTGCGCGGCAGCGCGCATTACCGAGGTGCCTTCGGGCACTTCGATGCGGCGGCCGTCGATGTCCAGCGACACCATGGTTTGCGATGTCGATTTGGGTGTGCCGAGATCGATTTCGACGATGGACAGCATAGGGTGACTCCAGGGGGCCTATTTCAATTTTTTGGCCGAGCGTTCATTTCCCTCGCCGTCATTCCGGCGCAGGCCGGAATCCAGTAGCGAGGGTGCGCGGTTATCGCAAAAGAGCACGGCTAGCTCTGTCGCGGCGACCGATCCGTGCCGCTCCTGGATTCCGGCCTGCGCCGGAATGACGGTGAGTGGGGCGCCAGAGTTTACGCAGGACATGGTGCAGTCTCTCAGTTCACCGGCTCCGCCGAGCCCGCGAAATCTTCGTGGAAATGGTCCAGCGCGCTCAGCACGGGGAAGGGCGCCATGCCGCCGAGCGCGCACAGCGAACCTGCCACCATGGTCTGGCAGAGGTCGCGCAGCAGCACTTCCTCGCGTTGGCGTCCGGCATTGTCGCTGGTGAGCAGTCGATCGATCACCTCGACGCCACGGGTGGAACCGATGCGGCATGGCGTGCACTTGCCGCAGGATTCGATCGCGCAGAACTCCATCGCGTAGCGCGCTTGCGCCGCCATGTTCACCGTATCGTCGAAGACCACCACGCCGCCGTGGCCGAGCATGCCGCCGATGGCGGCAAAGCCTTCGTAGTCGATCGGTGCATCGAGCTGTGATGCAGGTAGATAGGCGCCGAGCGGGCCACCGACCTGCACCGCGCGCACCGGTCGGCCGCTGGCGGTGCCGCCGCCGTAGCTTTCGATCAGTTCGCGCAGGCTAAGCCCGAAAGCACGCTCCACCAGTCCGGGCCGTTTGAGATTGCCGGCCAGCTGGATCGGTAGCGTGCCACGCGAGCGGCCGCTGCCGTAGTCGCGGTAGTAGGCAGCGCCCTTGTCGAGAATGATGGGTACGGAAGCAAACGTGACCACGTTGTTGATCACCGTGGGCTTGCCGAACAGTCCATGGATGGCCGGCAGCGGCGGCTTCACGCGCACCTGGCCGCGCTTGCCCTCCAGCGACTCCAGCATCGAGGTTTCTTCGCCGCAGATATACGCGCCGCCGCCAAGGCGCACTTCCAGATGGAAGGCCTTGCCGCTGCCGCGCACATTGTCGCCGAGATAGCCGTTTGCCTCGGCGGCAGCGATGGCTTCCTTCAGCGCATGGTGCGCATGCGGATACTCGACACGCAGATAGATGTAGCCGCGCGTGGCGCCCGCCGCGATGCCAGCGATGGTCATGCCTTCGATCAGCACGAACGGATCGCCTTCCATGATCATGCGGTCGGCATAGGTGCCCGAGTCGCCTTCATCCGCATTGCAGGCGACATATTTCTGCACGGCCTGAGCATCCAGGCAGGTCTTCCACTTGATGCCGGTGGGGAAGGCTGCGCCGCCACGGCCGCGCAGGCCTGAATCGGTCACGGTCTGCACAATCTCGGCGCCGCTCATGCGCAACGCCGCTTCCAGTCCGCGATAGCCGCCGTGCGCCATATAGTCGTCAAGGCTGCGCGGATCGACGATGCCGACGCGTGCGAAGGTGAGGCGCTGCTGGTTCTTCAGATAATCAATGGATTCGGTGAGGCCAAGCGCGAGTGCGTGCGCGCCGCCATGCAGAAAGTCGGCATCGAACAGTGCAGCGACGTCTTCGACCTGCACTGGACCGTAGGCGATGCGTCCTTCCGATGTCGCCACCTCGACCAGCGGTTCCAGCCAGAACAAACCACGCGAACCATTGCGCACGATTTGGACGTCAACGCCACGACGCTCGGCTTCAGAAGTGATGGCAACGGCCACGGCTTCAGCGCCCAGCGAAAGGGCACTGGCATCACGCGGCACAAAAACAGTGAAGCTCATGAAACCTCCGCAGCGAGCCACGCATCGAAACGTTCGGGCGTGACCCGACCCTTCAACTCGCCATCCACCATCATGGCCGGCGAGCACGCGCAGTTGCCTAGGCAGTAGACCGGCTCCAGCGTGTAGCGGCCGTCCTGGGTCGTCTCGTGAAAGTCTACGCCCAGGCGCTGTTTGACGTGTTTTTCCAGCGTGACGGCGCCCATCGCCTGGCACGACTCGGCACGGCACAGATAGATCACGTGCTCGCCCGCCGGCTGCTGCCGGAAGTAGTGATAAAAGCTGATGACGCCATGCACATCAGCCCGCGAGAGATTCATCTCGCGGGCGATGAGGGGCACGGCGGCTTCAGGTACGTAGCCGAGCGCATCCTGAATGCCATGGAGCACCGGCAGCAGGGCGCCTGGCAAATCCTTCAGACGCCCTGTGACTTGGAGCACGACGACCCGGACCGATTCGGGAATATCCGGCAACGACGAGCCTGTAACCGCGCGTTTCATCAATCAAATTCTCTATGCGTTAAAACAGTGCAGCAGCCTTGGTAATCGCTATCCATACGCCGATCAGGAAGGGAATGCCAACCAAGGCCCAGGACGCCGCACCGACGACACCGAACGGTCCGCGCGCTGCTTCCTGTGCGCGGGCCGACATGGCGGGCGTTTCGTGTTGCAGGGACTTTTCGTGCTCAAGTTCCGCATCGCTCATCAGCGCAGTTTCCTTGACCGGCTTGATCAGCAGGTTACAGATCATGCCCACCAGCAACAGGACGGCCAGGATATACAGCGTGCGGTCGTAGACCAGATTCTTGGCCACGCCCGCATCCAGTTGCGCCTGGCGCACCGCGGCGATCAGGAAGGGCCCCGCAATGCCCGCCACCGACCATGCGGTGAGCAGGCGACCGTGGATCGCGCCCACCATCTGGGTGCCAAAAATATCCGACAGATACGCCGGCACCGTGGCAAAGCCGCCTCCGTACATCGACAGGATCAGGCAAACCGCGATGACGAACATGCCCGCCAGGCCCATGTGGCCCAGGGTCGGCAGCGAGCAATAAAGCGCGATGCCCAGCGCAAAGAAGATGAAGTAAGTGGTCTTGCGGCCGATGAAGTCCGAGGTCGAGGCCCAGGCGATGCGTCCAAGGCTGTTGAACAGGCTGATCAGGCCGACCAGGCCCGCCGCCGAGGCGGCGATGGCGGCCTTTTGCGCCACGCTCAGCGCCGTACTGGCATCGAGACCGAGCAGCTTGCCGCCGAACACGTCCTGGAACATCGGGCTGGCCATCGACAGCACGCCGATGCCGGCGGTGACGTTCATGCACAACACCATCCAGATCAGCCAGAACTGCGGTGTTTTCCAGGCGCGGTTCAGATGCACGTGGCGATGGGTGATCAGTTTGTTGGTCGATGCCGCCGGCGGCGTCCAGCCCAGCGGACGCCAGCCCGACGGCGGCACGCGGAAGCCGAAGGCGCCGGCGACCATCGCCACCAGGTAGATCACACCCATGCACATCAGCGCGGACGACACGCCGGGTACGTCGCCGATGGAGAACTTCTTCATCAGCGCCACGGCCAGCGGGGCGCCGATCATCGCGCCGCCGCCGTAACCCATGATGGCGAAGCCGGTGGCCAGGCCCCGTCGATCCGGGAACCATTTGATCAGGGTCGAGACGGGTGTGATGTAACCCAATCCCTGGCCTATGCCGCCTAACACGCCTGCTCCTAGATAGACCAGCCATAACTGATGCATCGACACGCCGATGCCGCCGACGATCAGGCCGCCGCCCCAGCACAGGGCGGCAATGAAACCGGCCTTGCGCGGGCCGGCATGTTCGAGCCACGCACCCCAGATCGCCGCCGAAATGCCGAGCATGGCGATGAAGGTTTCAAAGATGTGGTTGACCGCCGGCACCGTCCAGTTGCAGGCGGTGGTGAACAGCTGCGCAAGAAAGCCCAGCTTGGCGCAGATCGCGGGGTCCGCTTCCGTCACCAGTTTGGTCATCGGCAGCCAGAACACGGAAAAGCCATAGGCCATGCCGATGCTCAAATGGATGGCCAGGGCCGCCGGCGGTACCAGCCAGCGATTGAAGCGCGGCCCGGCAATCGTGCTTTCTCGGGACAACACGGCCGACTTAGTGTCGGCCGTAGTCAGGACATCGGTTTCCGATACACCCACCATGAGCATCTCCCCCGGTTGTCGTCGGCCATGCGGCCGGATGGCAGACGCGATGTTTAGAGCCGCCATGTCGGTCGCGCCACCCGACCATGGTCGTACACATCTTCTTTGAACCTGAACTATGCCAAGGTGGCACCAACTGTGTTGCTGCAACGCAACGGATTGTGACAACCGAGGCGCATCGAACTCTTGCAATGTGATGCGCACCACGCCGAGCATGTAGCGACTTCACTCTGCCGCAGGCCAGACTTCCGCATGATCGGTTACGACGACGCACTGCTTGAGCTACTTCGGCACGTGCGGCCGTTGCCGGCGCAGTCATGCAAGACCGCCGATGCCTTGGGCAAAGTTCTTGCGGCCGATGTCGTCAGCTCGATGGACCTGCCGTCGTTCGATCACTCCGCAATGGACGGCTATGCGCTTCACGCGGCCGATCCGTTGGCCGCCGGCAGCGAGCATGCGGTGCAGGGCTCGCAGGCCGCTGGCGATGTTTCGCGCGGCTCGGCTGGCATGGCCTGGGAGATCATGACTGGCGCCCGACTTCCGCAGGGGCTGGACACGGTGGTGCCGGTGGAACGCACGGCGCTGCTGGAGCGTCGTGATGATGGTTCGCCTGCACGCATCCGGCTGCTCGACGACGTCGCGCCCCAAGCCAATGTGCGCTACGCCGGCAGCGACGTGGCCAAGGGCGCGGTGGTGATCAAGGCGGGCACGCGCATCCAGGCCAGTCAGCTGATGCTGCTGGTGGCGTTGGGTGTGGCCCAGGTGGAGGTGCTGCGCGCGCCGCGCGTCGCCATCATCTGCACGGGCAAGGAGTTGCAGGACGATCTGACCCAGCCGCTGGGCGATGGCCAGATCTATGGCTCCAACGGGCCCTATCTGGTTGGTGCATTCGCGGCGATGGGCGTGCAGGTGTGGTCGTGCGAAACCGTGGACGATACGAGCCACACCTTTGTTGCCGCCGTACAGCGTGCACAGCAGGCAGGCGTGGATCTCATCGTCAGTACGGGCGCCGTGTCCATGGGGCGCTACGACTTCGTGCCGGATGCCCTGGTGAAACTCGGTGCCCAGGTGCTTTTCCACAAGCTCGCGGTCCGCCCTGGCAAGCCGCAACTTGCTGCGGTGCTGGGGGATGCATTGGTGTTTGCCTTGCCGGGCACGCCGATGGCCGTGGCCGTGGGCCTGCGCTTCCTGATCGATCCGGTGGTGCGCGCCATGCGCGGACAAGCCCGGGAACCCTTGTGGCGAGCGGTGCTGGACACGCCTCAACAACTCAAGCCGGGCCTGCGTCACTTCCTGCGCGCCTCGGTGACGCAGGATGAGCAGGGACGACTTCACGCGCACGTGCTGGCGCAGCAGCAACCCTTCCGCATCCAGCCGTTCGCTCAGGCCAACGCCTGGGTGGTGGTCGAGCAGGATGCCGTCGAGGTGGCGGCCGGCGCATTGGTGACCGTCGCCAGCCTGCACCCGGACGCTGGATGGGATCAAACGGGAGTCGCATCGTGAAACTGCAGATCGAAGCTCAAAGCCTGCGCGTGCGTATCGGCGAAGAGGAGTTATCCAGGCTGCTCGCTGGCGAGCCCCTGGTATCGCGTACCCGTTTCACCAGCAGTCTGTCGCTGTCGTGCACGCTCAAGGCGGTGGCCAGCGAGGCCGCTCGTTTCAGCGGCCAGCCCGACGCCTGGTCGATCGACCTCCCACAAGCCCTGGTGCGAACCCATGCCGCCAGCCTGCCCACGCGGGAGGGTTTGACCTTCCAGCTGGAAAGCGGAGAGGGCGATCCGCTGGAGCTGCTGTTCGATGTCGACGTGCGCGACAGCGTCCGTCATCGTCGCGCGCCGAGGCAGTAGCGTTGACATGACGCTGGTTACGCTTGGGCTAGTCTTGGGCCGTTGCATCGGCCGCCACGATCAGGAATGACACAAAAGATGCGTCGACTTTGGCAGGGCCTGCTGGTATTGGCGTCGGTAACGGCATCGTCGATGTCGATGGCGGCCGCTACCGACAATCACATCACGGTCGCGGCTGCGGCGGACCTGCATCAGGCGCTCGACGATGTCGTGGCGGCGTATCGGCACGAGCATCCCGATAGCCGCGTCGAGGTGGTCTATGGCTCCTCGGGCAATCTGTCCACGCAGATCGAGCAGGGCGCGCCGTTCGAGCTGTTTTTCTCGGCCGACAGCAGCTATCCGCAGCAACTGGTCGAGCATGGCAAGGCGAGCGGTACGCCGGTGCCTTATGCGCTCGGTCACCTGGTGATGTGGAGCGCCAGCATCGACATGAAGGGCGTGCAGGTGGCTGATCTCGCGCAGCCCCGGTTCGGCCGCATCGCCATCGCCAATCCGCAGCACGCCCCGTACGGCAAGCGTGCCGAACAGGCGCTGCGTGCTGCGGGCGTGTGGGACAAAGTGCAGCCGCGCCTGGTGTTTGGCGACAACATCGCGCAGACCGCGCAGTTCGCGCAAAGCGGCAACGCTCAGGTCGGCTTGGTGGCCGAATCGCTGGTGCTCGGATCGTCGGTCAAAGGCAGTTTCGAGCCGGTGCCGCCCGCGCTCTATGACCCGCTCAAGCAGAGTTTCGTGATCACCCAGCGCGGCGCGAACAATGCGCTCGCGCAGGACTTTGCGCGCTACGTGCAGAGTGCCCCGGCCAAGGCGATTCTTTCGCGCTACGGCTTCAACCTGCCGGAAGACGCCGCGCACTGAGCGCCCCTTATGGCCCTGTTGACCGAAGCGGACATCGAGGCACTGGGCCTCACCCTGCGACTGGCGACCACCGTCACCGTGTTGCTGCTCGTGCTGGGCGTGCCGTTGGCCTGGTGGCTGGCGCATACGCGCTCGCGCTGGCGGCGTCCGATCGCTGCCGTGGTGGCCTTGCCCCTGGTGCTGCCGCCGACCGTGCTGGGTTTCTATTTGCTGATGCTGCTCGGGCCGGATGGATGGGTGGGGGGTGCGTTTGCTGCGCTTGGCCTGGCAGCCTTGCCATTCACCTTCCAGGGCTTGGTGGTGGCCTCGATGCTGTATTCGCTGCCCTTCGTGGTGCAGCCGCTGCACAACGCATTTGAAGCGGTGGGCGAACGGCCGCTGGAAGTGGCCGCCTGCCTGGGGGCCAGTCCGCTGGATCGGTTCTTCAGCGTGGCCTTGCCGCTGGCCTTGCCCGGCGTGATCACGGCCGCCGTGCTTGGCTTTGCGCACACAGTGGGCGAGTTCGGCGTGGTCCTGATGATCGGCGGCAATATCCCCGGCCAGACCCGCGTGCTGTCCATGCGTATTTACGACCATGTGCAGGCGGGCGAATACCACCAGGCCAATGTGCTGTCGCTGTGCCTGCTGGTGGTGTCGTTTGCCGCCTTGCTTGCCATGTCGCTGTTGCGTACCCGCAGGCAGGCGCGTGACTGAGCGGGCTGGCGAGAGCCAGCTGGGGCTCGACGCCAAGCTCGCCTGGCGCCGCGGCGCGCTGGCGTTCGAGTTCGAGCTGACCCTGCCGCCGCGGGGCATTACCGCCTTGTTCGGCCCCTCCGGCGCGGGCAAGACCAGTTGTTTGCGCGCGATGGCCGGGCTGGAGCGCGAGGCCGTCGGCCGGGTGAGTTTCGGGCAGACGGTGTGGCAGGACAGCAGCCATCGGGTGTTCGTGCCGCCGCATAAACGGCGCATCGGTTACGTGTTCCAGGAAGCCAGTCTGTTCACCCATCACTCGGTGGCGGGCAATCTGGATTTTGGTTTTCGCCGCGCCGGACGCCCGGCGCATCTGGATCGCGACGGACTGATCGACCGCTTCGGCTTGCGGCCCTTGCTGGAGCGTCGCGTCGACGGCCTGTCCGGCGGCGAGCGCCAGCGTGTGTCGATGGTGCGTGCGCTGCTCTCGGATCCGGCCTTGCTGATGTTCGACGAGCCGCTGTCCGCGCTCGACGGTCCGGCCCGCACGGACTTGCTGGAATGCCTGGAATCCCTGCATGCCACGCTGCAGGTGCCGATGATCTACGTGAGCCACAACGTGGACGAAGTCGCCCGGCTGGCCGACCATCTGGTGCTGATGGAAGCGGGCCATGTGGTGGCGCAGGGCGGCCTGCAGGACACCTTGACCCGGCTGGACCTGCCGCCGGCCCTGGGCGATGCGGTGGGAGCCGTGATCGAAGGCGAGGTGGTCGCCTACGACGCCCACGACCAGCTGATCGAGCTGGCTTTTGCTGGCGGACGCCTGTGGTTGCCCTATCGCCACGAACGCGTGGGGCAGCGTTTGCGCTGCCGCATCAGCGCCCGCGACGTGGTGTTGAGCACCGCACCGCAGACCGGCACCAGTGCGCTCAACCAGCTGCCGTGCCGGATCGTCGCGGCCGTGGACGCCGGACACTCCTCCCAGGTGCTGGTGCAACTGGACGCCGGCGGCTGCCTGTTGCTGGCCCGCATCACGCGGCGTTCATGGCATGCGCTGGGCCTGCCGCCCGGCAGCAACGCCTGGGCGCAGGTGAAAGCCGTTGCGCTGGGAATCTGAGAGGCGCGCTATGCTCGACCCCATGCGGTCACCCTTCTTTGCATGATCCAAACCATGAGCGAATTGACCAGCGTCAGCCAAGCCGAAGCCCTGATCGCCGAACATATGCCCTCGTTTGGCAGCGAGCGCGTGCCCTTGGACGAGGCGGTGGGACGGGTACTTCGACAGCCGGTGCACGCCGAACACGATCATCCGCCGTTCGACCGCGTGATGATGGATGGCATCGCGATCCGCTGGTCCGCCGCCATGCCCCGTCGCCTGCACGTAGCGGGCGCACAGATGGCCGGCATGCGCAGGCAAGTGCTGCCCTCCGGCAACGACTGTCTTGAAATCACCACCGGCGCGATGCTGCCCGAGGGTGCCGATGGCGTGATTCCGATCGAGCAACTGCGGCGCGATGGCGAGGACTATGTGCTGTCCGACGACTGCGCACCGGTGGCCGGCCAGTTCATCCATCGCCGCGCTGCCGATTGCGCACAGGGCAGCCTGCTGCTGTCGCCCGGCATGCGCCTGGGGCCGGCCGAAATGGCCTTGCTGGCGGCCAACGGCGTGGCGACCGTGGCGGTGGCGGTGATGCCGTCGATCGCCATCGTGTCGACCGGCGATGAACTGGTGGAGGTGGGCGCGCCGCTGGGCGAAGGGCAGATCCGCCGCTCCAACGACAGCGCGGTACGCGCCGCCTTGCGGCTGGATGGGTTCGCGCGCGTGGTGATGGAACATATCGTCGACGACGAGGCCGTCACCGGCGAGCGCATCGCCCATCTGCTGGAGCGCCATGATGTGCTGCTGCTGTCTGGCGGCGTCTCGATGGGGCAGCGCGACTATGTGCCCGCGGCGCTGGTGGCACAAGGCGTGCGCAAGGTGTTTCATCGCATTGCCCAAAAGCCAGGCAAGCCGATGTGGTTTGGCGTCGGTCCGCGCGGCCAGGCAGTGTTCGCCTTGCCCGGCAATCCGGTCTCCGCGCTGGTATGCGCCACGCGCTATGCACGCCCGGCGTTGCTCGCCGCGCAGGGTCTGCTCGCCCCGGCGCCGGATTGGGTCTGCCTGGACAGCGACGTGGACGTCAATCCGCAGCTGGCGAGCTTCATGCCAGCGCGCGTGCAATCGGATGCTCAGGGACGGTTGATGGCGTATCCGGTACCGTCCAAGACCTCGGGTGATTTTTCCTCGTTGCCGCGCACGCAGGGATTCGTGCAGTTGCCGCCCGGCCAGGGCAAGGCGCCTGCGGGAAGCGTGGCGGCGTTTTATCGGTGGTGAGATGAGCGCGATCAACAGTCTCAACCAGACCTCGGCATGGCCGGTCGACCAGCTCGGCCGTTCGCTGCACGACCTGCGCATTTCGGTGATGGATCGCTGCAATTTCCGCTGCCCGTATTGCATGCCCGAATCGACCTATGGCGAGCACTTCAACTTCCTGCGCAACGACGAGCGCCTGAGCTTCGATGAGATCGAACGCCTGTGCCGGCTGGCGGCGACGCTGGGGGTGAGCAAGCTGCGCCTTACCGGCGGCGAGCCCTTGCTGCGGCCGCATCTGGCCGAGCTGGTGGAACGGCTGCGCCGACTCGATGGCATCACCGATCTCGCGCTGACCACCAACGGCGTGCTGCTTGCGCGGCACGCCGCCGAATTGCGCGATGCCGGCCTCGACCGCGTCACCATCAGCCTCGACACGCTTGATCCCGCGCTGTTCCACCGCATGAGCGGCGGGCGTGGCGCGCTGGACGATGTGCTTGCCGGCATCGAGGCCGCGCAGAACGCCGCTTTTCCGCACGGCGTGAAACTCAATACGGTGGTGCAGCGCGGCGTGAACGAGCACACGGTGATCGATCTGCTGGAACGCTTTCGCGGCAGCGGCATCGTGGTGCGCTTCATCGAATACATGGACGTGGGCAATCGCAACGACTGGCACGCCGATGACGTGGTGCCCTCGGCGACGCTCGTCCAGCGCATCCACGCGCGCTGGCCGTTGCGCGCCGTGCTGCCCAAGTACGCCGGTGAAGTGGCGACGCGCTATCGCTTCGAAGACGGGGCCGGCGAGATCGGCATGATCTCCTCCATCAGCCAGCCGTTCTGCGGCGGCTGTACGCGGGCACGCCTGTCGTCCGAAGGCATGCTCTACACCTGCCTGTTCGCCACCCAGGGCGCCGACCTGCGCGGCCCCTTGCGCGCGGGCGCCAGCGACGAGGCGCTGACCGAACTGCTGCGCCAGACCTGGCTGGGCCGTCACGACCGCTACAGCGAGGAGCGGGCGGAGCACCATGGCAAGGCGCCACGGAAGATCGAGATGCATTACATCGGGGGGTGAGGGTGCTGGAAATATGCAGGCCACCCTGCTCGTCATTCCGGCGCAGGCCGGAATCCAGTGGCGACGCGTTGCGATTTTCGCAGCGGGCGCCAGGCGACAAGCCGACTCACCGCTACTGGATTCCGGCCTGCGCCGGAATGACGGTGAGGGAAACACAAATTCTTCATCCTTGCCGCCGCCGCTGGACCGATAATCGGGACAGACTCAGGAGTTGTTCGTGACAGCGATACCCACCCAGCTATCCCACGTCGACGACGAGCAGCAACCGCGCATGGTCGATGTCGGCGCCAAGGCGATCACGCGCCGTTCGGCCCAGGCCAGCGCGCGGGTGACGTTCCCTGCCGAGGTGGCCGCGCGACTGCACGAGGCGGGCTATGTCACGCCCAAGGGCGCGGTGCTCACGGTGGCGCAGATCGCCGGCGTGATGGGCGCCAAGGCCACGCCGCAACTTATTCCGCTGTGCCACCCGCTGAGCATCGACAAGTGCGACGTCAGCATTCGCATGGAAGGCGTGCACGCACTGATCGACTGCACCGTGTCCTGCAACGGCCGCACCGGGGTGGAAATGGAGGCGCTCACCGGCGCCAGCATCGCTGCGCTGACCATTTACGACATGTGCAAGGCGATGTCGCACGACATCGTCATCCAGGAAGTGCGGCTGGTCGCCAAGAGCGGCGGCAAGCAGGATTTCTCGACGACGGAGCGAGCATGAGCGACACACCGGCTCCGCTTTACGGTTTGCTTTTGAGCGGCGGCGCGAGCCAGCGCATGCGCCAGGACAAGGCCGCGCTGGACTATCAGGGCGAGCCGCAGTTATTGCGCGCGTGGCGATTGCTTGAATCGGTGACCGAGCGCGCGTTTGTGTCGGTGCGCGAGAGCCAGCGCGACGACGCCTTGCGCGTCACGCTGCCGCAAATCGTGGACAGCTACGACGCGGTGGGGCCGGTCGCCGGCATCCTCTCCGCCCAGGAACGTCATCCCGATGCCGCATGGCTGGTCCTGGCCTGCGACCTGCCGTTGCTGGACAACGACACGCTGCGTCGCCTGATCGACGCGCGCGATCCGCAAGCCGATGCCACTGTGTTCGCCAGCAGCCATGACGGTCTTCCCGAACCGCTGTGCGCCATCTGGGAACCACGCAGCCACGCACTGCTGCGGCAGCGCTACGAGAACGGCAGCTATTGCCCGCGCAAGGCGCTGATGCAATCGAACATCATCTTGTTGCCCGCGCCAGGCGATGCGCTGGACAACGTCAATACACCCGAGGAACGGCAAGCCATGCAGCAACGTCTGGAGTCTTTGGCATGACGGTGGTGAACCTCCAGTACTACGCGCAACTGCGCGAGCAGGCCGGCACCAGTGCGGAGCAGGTCGATACCATGGCGGGTTCGCTGCGCGAGCTGTATGAGGAGCTGCGTATCGCCCGAGGCTTCTCGCTGGCGGCCGATGCACTCAAGGTGGCGGTCAATGCCCAGTTCAGCGGATGGGAGCGTCCGCTGCGCGATGGCGACACCATCGTCTTCATCCCACCGGTGGCTGGCGGATGAGTCGTTTCGAACTTGCCAGCACGATCGTCGATACCACTGGCCAGCGCGACCGCCTGCGCCATCCGGCCAGCGGCGGCTATTGCGCGTTTGAAGGCTGGGTGCGCAACAGCAACGAAGGGCGCGAAGTCGACGGGCTGTCCTACGAGGCCTATGCGGAACTCGCCATCGCCGAAGGCGAGCGCATCGTCGCCGAAGCCATCGAGCGCTACGGCGTCACCGACGCGCGCTGCGTGCATCGCACAGGTGATTTGAAGATCGGCGATATGGCGGTATGGGTCGGCGCCTCCGCGCCACACCGCGACGAAGCGTTTCGCGCCTGTCGCTACATCATCGATGAGATCAAGCACCGGCTGCCGATCTGGAAGAAGGAACACTACGTTACCGGTGAATCGGACTGGGTCGCCTGCACGCATGTCTACCGCGAGCATGAGCACGAAGCTCATCACCATCATCGCCATGCGCATGCCGCACCCTTCGTTCCCGACTATTCGCGCCAGACGCGGCTGCGCGAAGTTGGCGAAGCAGGGCAGGCAAAGCTCGCATCCTCACGCGCGCTGGTGATCGGCGCCGGTGGTCTGGGCTGTCCGGTGATCAGTTATCTCGCCGGTGCGGGCATCGGCACGCTCGGCATCGTGGATGGCGATCGCCTGGATGCGAGCAACCTGCATCGGCAGACCATGTACGACGCGCACGACATCGGCCAGTTGAAGGCCGAGCTCGCTTCGCGCCGCGTGACGGCGCTCAATCCGACGGTGAAAGTGCAGGTGTGGACACAGCCGCTGGATGCCGGCAATGCAGTCGATGTGTTTGGCCAGTTCGATCTGGTAATCGAATGCACCGACGATATGCGCAGCCGCTATCTCAGCAGCGACGCCGCCGTGATCAGCGGCACGCCTTTGATCCTGGCCAGCATTTATCAATACGAAGGCCAGCTGCAGTTCGTGGCGGCCAAAGCGGGTGCGCCCTGTCTGCGTTGCCTGTGGCCGCAGGAGCCATCGCCGGAATCGGTAGGCAGTTGCGTGCTGTCAGGCGTGCTCGGTCCGGTGCCCGGCGTGCTGGGTGCGATGCAGGCCACTGAAGCGCTGAAATATCTGCTCGGCTTGCCGCAGCCGAACGCTGGCGCATTGTCGCTGGTGAATCTGATCGACCTGAGCATCCAGCACTTGCCGATCGATATGGCCAACGGCTGCGCCGCGCATGGCGGTTGCATCGAGGTGGCGCGTCGCGCGTTGGCCCGTTCGGTGGACGAGCAGGAGATTGATCTGGCGTTCGATCGACTCGACGACGCCATCGCCGCCGGCTATCAGCTGGTGGATGTGCGCGAGGCCGACGAGCTGGTCAGCGATCCGATGCCGGTCGCTGGTGCGATGCACGTGCCCTCGGCTCAAGTCGGCGAACGGGCAGGAGAATTCATCGAGGGCCGTTATCTGCTGGTCTGCGCCAGTGGCCGTCGCAGTGGGCATGCCGCGCGCCTGTTGCGCGACGAAGGCAGGCAGAACGTGTATTCGCTCGCAGGTGGACTGCACGCGCTGCGCGTGACTGGGTGAATGCGCGTGGCGTGTCGCATGCGCATGTAAACGCCAGACACGAAAAAGCCCGCATCGCTGCGGGCTTCGTCTACAATTGGTGCCCAGGAGAGGACTCGAACCTCCACGGTTTTACCCGCTAGTACCTGAAACTAGTGCGTCTACCAATTCCGCCACCTGGGCAGGTGTCACGTGAGCTTTTTGGGCTGCGTGAGCCGCGTAGATTAGGCATGTGTCGGTGGATTGTCAACTATCCTTTCACGGATTTTTTCCGGACCGACACGCCTCGAGTCCGCAAGCCCCATAAAACCAACTAAAAAGGCATAGGAAGTGACCAGAAAAAAAGAACCGCGCAGCAGCAAGCCGGAGCCGGGTTCCAAGGCGCCCGCGCCCAAGAGCGCCAAGAGCGGCAGTGGCCGCGGCCGGCGCTCGGCGGTGGAACCGAGCCGCCCGCGCGAGGGCGTGGTGGGTGACCCGCACGCGGAGCGCGAAGCGCAGCGTTACGAGCGCCCCATCCCCAGCCGCGAGGCCATCCTCGCGCTGCTCGAACAACGCGGCGAATTGCTGACCGAAGCGCGCATGGCCGAAGCGCTGTCGCTGTTTGACGAATACGAACTCAATGCCCTGCGCAAGCGCCTCGGCGCCATGGTGCGCGACGGCCAACTGTTGCTGGGGCGTCGCGGCGGCTATGCGCCGGCCAACAAGCTGGACCTGATCCAGGGCGTGGTGCTGGCCAACGCCGAGGGCTACGGCTTCCTGCGTCCGGATGGTGGCGGCGATGATCTGTATCTCTCGCCCCAGCAGATGCGCATCGTGCTGCACGGCGACCGCGTGCTGGCCAGCGTGGTCGGCATCGACCGGCGCGGTCGCAAGCAGGGCGCGATTGTCGAAGTACTGCAGCGCCGCTCGCCGCGACTGGTCGGTCGCGTGGTGATCGAAAACGGCGTCACCCTGGTCGCGCCCGATGACCGCCGCGTGCACCAGGACGTGATGATCGTGCCCGGCCAGGACATGGGCGCCCGTTCCGGCCAGATCGTGGTGGCCGAGATCACCGATCCGCCGACGCCGCATCGCGGTCCGATGGGCGCGATCCGTGCCGTGCTCGGCGAACGCCTGCAGCCGTCGCTGCTGGTCGAGATGGCGATCGCCAGCCACGACCTGCCGCACGACTGGCCCGACGCTGTGATACGCGACGCGGCCCAGGTCGAGCCGCAGGTGACCGCCGCCGAGCGCGAGGGCAGGGTGGATCTGCGTTCGCTGCCGCTGGTGACCATCGACGGCGCCGATGCGCGCGACTTCGACGATGCGGTATTTGCCGAGCCCAAGCGCGGCGGTGGCTATCGCCTGGTGGTCGCCATCGCCGATGTCTCGCATTACGTGAAGGTGGGCTCGGCGCTCGACAAGGAGGCCTACGAGCGCAGCACGTCCACCTATTTCCCCGGCTTCGTGGTGCCGATGCTGCCGGAGACGCTGTCCAACGGCATCTGCTCGCTGAACCCCAAGGTCGAACGCCTGTGCATGGTGTGCGACATGGTGATCAATGAGGAAGGCGAGGTGGTCCGCTCGAAGTTCTACAACGCGGTGATGCGTTCGCATGCGCGCCTCACTTACGACCGCGTGTGGCAGGCCATTGGCCTCAACGATGCCGATGCACGCCACGAGCTGGCCGATGTGATGCCGCAGATCGAGCATCTGCACGGCCTCTACAAACTGATGGCGGCGCAGCGCAAGCGCCGTGGCGCGATCGACTTTGAAACGCCCGAGGTGAAATTCCGCCTCGACCAGCGCGGCGAAGTGGAATCGATGGGCGCCACCGAGCGCAACGATGCGCACAAGCTGATCGAGGAATGCATGATCGCCGCCAACGTGCAGGCGGCCTTGTTCCTCGAAAAGAAAAAGATCCCCGCGCTGTTCCGTGCGCACGAACCCCCGCCGGCTGAGAAATACGAAGACCTGCAGAACTTCCTGCGCGAATTCAAGCTGCGCATGCCGCCGGTTGAGGAAGTGACGCCGGGTGACTACGCAGACATTCTCCGCCTGGTGCACGACCGCCCCGAGCGCGAGCTGATTCAGTCGGTGCTGCTGCGCTCGCAGAGCATGGCGGCGTATCAGCCGGACAACCGCGGCCACTTCGGCCTGGCGCTGGAGGCGTACGCGCACTTCACCTCGCCGATCCGCCGCTATCCGGATCTGCTGGTCCATCGCGCGATCCGCTACGCCATTGCCGGCGGCAAGCCGACCGCGTACAGCTATACCCCGAGCGAGATGGCCGCGATGGCCGTGCATTGCTCGCAGCGCGAGCGTCGTGCGGAAGAGGCCGAGCGCGATGTGGACGAGCGCTTCAAGTGCGCCTGGATGTCCAAGCATGTGGGCAGCGAGTTCGACGGCACCGTCACCGGTGTGACCTCGTTCGGCTTGTTCGTCGAACTGGACGACTCGAAGGTGTCGGGGCTGGTGCATATCAGCCAGCTTTCCAACGACTACTACCACTTCGATCCGGTGCGCCATCTGCTGAAGGGCGAGCGCAGCGGCGCGCAGTTCCGCCTCGGCGATCACGTGCGCGTGCAGGTGCTGCGGGCGAGCCTGGAAGACCGCAAGATCGACTTCCGCCTGGTCACGCCGCGCAAGGAAGGCAAGGAGGGCGTGGCCCCACCCAGCGGCGAGCGCCGCTACAACTACGCTGCAGCCGGGGATCGCTACTCGTTGCCCAAGGCCAAACGCGGGACGGAGCGCCCCTCGGCGCGCGATAATCCCACTCCTGCGGCGTCCCTGCCGTCGTTGCCGCCAGCGGATCGCAAGTCCGCCACACGTGACGGCGACAAGGCGCCGGTTGGCAAGGGCACCTTTGCCAAGGCCAAAGCCGCTGCCAAGGGGGCTTTCGCCAAGGCGAAGGCGGCCGCCCAGGGCCGCAAGGCGAAAGCCTCTGCGCCGAAAGACACCACGAACGCACCGACAGCTGGAAAGAAGAAAGGCAAACGATGAGTGACAGTTGGATCGTCGGGATCAACCCGGTCGAAGGCGCGCTGAGCAACGACGCCGCGCGCGTACGCGAAGTGCTGGTGGAACAAGGCCAGCGCAACGCGCGCGTGCAGGAGCTGGCGACCCGCGCCAAGGCTTTGAATATTCCCGTGCATCATCGCTCGCGCGATGAGCTCGACCGCGTGTCGGGCGAGGCCCGCCACCAGGGCGTGGTGGCGCGTTACGAAGCGCCGCCGATGGCTTCGGAAAACGACATCGAGCGGCTTCTCACCGAGGCCGGGCAGAACGCGCTAGTGCTGGTGCTCGATGGCGTCACCGATCCGCACAACCTCGGCGCCTGCCTGCGCAGCGCGGCGGCGGCGGGCGCGACCATGGTGATCGTGCCCAAGGATCGCGCCGTCGGCCTGACGCCCGTGGTGCGACGCGCCTCGGCGGGCGGCGCCGATCGCGTGCCGCTGATCGCTGCGACCAATCTGGCCCGTGCGCTGCGCACGCTCAAAGATGCCGGCGTGTGGATCACCGGCCTGGCCGGCGATACACAGACCTCCGTCTATAGCATCGACATGCGTGGCCCGGTGGCCATCGTGCTGGGCAGCGAAGGCGAGGGCATGCGCCGCCTGACGCGTGAAACCTGCGATTTCGTGGCGCAGATTCCGATGCCGGGCGTGATGGAAAGTTTGAACGTGTCCGTGGCGACGGGCATCGTGTTGTTCGAGGCATTGCGACAAAGGAGTGAAAAGCGATGACGTTCTTCTGGTATGACTGGGCCGGTTATATCGGCGTGGTGCTGGTGCTGTCGTCCTTCCTGTTGTTGCAGGCGCGCAAGCTGCACGGCAATGGCCTGGTCTATCAGCTGATGAACGTGTTTGGCGCGCTGGGCGTGGTGTTGTCGCTGCTGTTTGGCGTGGCGATCAACTGGCCTGCGTTGCTGATGGAGGTGGCGTGGATCGCCATCGGCATCTTTGGCATCGTGCATTCGGCCCGGGCACGCCGCGAAGCCCGCGAGCTAGGCAGCAAGTTCACGCCCTGACGCTGCATTCAGGCGTTGCCGGTAAAATGGCGGGACCGGTTCTGCAATGGAACCGGTCTGCGGGGACGGCCCCGCACGCAAGTGCTTTCAGCGGGGACGGCCCTGCTCTCATCCAGAGGAGCGCCACATGCCCTGGATTTATCTCATGCTCGCCGGACTGCTCGAAGTGGTCTGGGCGATTGGACTGAAATACACCGAAGGCTTTACGCGGCTGTGGCCGAGCGTGATCACGGCATCGGCGATGATCGCCAGCATCGTGCTGCTTGCGATGGCGGTGAAGGGCCTGCCGATCGGTACGGCTTACGCGATCTGGACCGGTATCGGTGCGGTGGGCGCGGTGATTCTCGGCATCGTGCTGTTTGGCGATTCGGCCTCGCCGTTGCGGCTGGCCTGCGTAGGGCTGGTGGTGCTGGGGATGCTGGGGTTGAAGCTTACCGGCGGCGCGCACTGACAAGGCGATAGAAACCATTGTGGGAGCGCACCCTGTGCGCGACTGCCGGCCGGCGAACCGAGGCAGTCGCGCACAGGGTGCGCTCCCACAGGACAGCTCGTTGCCTTACTCGGGCTTGTTGCCCAGCTTTGTCAGCTCAGGATTGGAGGTGAAGTCGCGCTTGGCGCGCTGCGCCGTGAGCGGCTCGCCATTGACCTGGTACCAGATGCTTTCGGCGATATTGGTGGCGTGGTCGCCGATGCGCTCGATGTTCTTGGCCATGAACAGCAGGTGCGTGCACGGCGTGATGTTGCGCGGATCTTCCATCATGTAGGTGAGCAGCTGGCGGAAGTAGCCGGTATAGGCTTCGTCCAGCTCGGCATCGTCCTTCCACACCTGGTAGGCGCGTTCGGCATCGCGGTCGCGGTAGGCGATCAACACGTCGCGCACTTCCTGCGCGGCAAGTTCAGCCAGGTAGCCGAGGCCATTGGTCGGGCTCACGGGCGCCACCATCGACAGCGGGATGGAGCGCTTGGCCACGTTGGCGGCGTAGTCGCCGATGCGCTCAATGTCGGCTGCGATGCGCAGCGCGGCAAACACGTTGCGCAGGTCGCCGGCGATCGGCGCGCGCAGCGCGAGCAGGCGCACCACGTCGTGGCTGATTTCCTGTTCGAGCAGGTCGATGGCGTCGTCGTTGTTGACCACGTGCTGCGCAGCGCGCTCGTCACGGCGGTCGATCACGTCGATGGCGGCTTCCAGCTGGCTCACGGCAAGCTCGCCCATGCGGACGATTTCGCCGGTGAGACGGGTCAGCTCGTCGTCGTAGCTCTTGATGATGTGTTCTTTGCTGCTGCCGCTCATTTGGATTCTCTTGTGAGTCCAGTAGGGGAGGGTGAGGTTTCGTGACCCCTCACCCCAGCCCTCTCCCCGGAGGGGAGAGGGAGCATAACGGTTAGCCGAAGCGACCGGTGATGTAATCCTCGGTCTGCTTCTTGCCCGGCTTGGTGAAGATCTGTTCGGTGCGGTCGAATTCGATCAGCTCGCCCAGGTACATGAAGGCGGTGAGGTCCGAGCAACGGGCCGCCTGCTGCATGTTGTGGGTGACGATGACGATGGTGTACTCGCTCTTGAGTTCTTCCACCAGCTGCTCGATGCGGCCAGTGGCGATCGGGTCGAGCGCCGAGGTCGGCTCGTCCAGCAACAGCACTTCAGGCTTGAGTGCGATGCCGCGCGCGATGCACAGGCGCTGCTGCTGGCCGCCGGAGAGGCCGAGCGCGCTCTGCTTGAGCTTGTCCTTCACCTCGTCCCACAGCGCGGCGCTGCGCAGCGCCTGTTCGACGCGGATGTCCATGTCGGCGCGCGACAGCTTCTCGTGGTGGCGGATGCCGTAGGCCACGTTCTCGAAGATGGTCATCGGGAACGGCACCGGCTTCTGGAACACCATGCCGACTTTGCTACGCAGGCGGTTCATGGAATAACGCGAGTCGAGGATGTTCTCCTCGTCCAGCACGATCTCGCCCTTCGCCTCGAGCTTGGGGTAGATCGCATAGATGCGGTTGAAGATGCGCAGCAGCGTGGACTTGCCGCAACCGGAGGGGCCGATGATGGCCGTGACCTTCTTCTCCGGGATGTCCATGTTGATGCCTTTCAGCGCATGGAAACCGTTGTAGTAGAAGTGCAGGTCGCGCACCTTGATCTTGGTCGGCGCAAGCGGAGCGTGCGTGGCCGCGGACTGCGGGTGGATGCCGGCGGCGGCGGACTCAGTCATGGGACACCTTGTTGCGGGAAAGGACCAGACGGGAGGCAAGACTCAGCAAAAGCACGAACATGGTGAGCACGAAGGCACCGGCCCAGGCGATGGCATGCAGGCCTTCACCCGGATCGTTGGCGTACTGGTAGATCACCTGCGGCAGGCTGGACATCTTGTCCGACGGGTTGAAGGTCAGATAGTTGTTGCCGAACGCGGTGAACAGCAGCGGCGCGGTTTCGCCGCTGATGCGCGCCAGCGCCAACAGCACGCCGGTGATGATGCCCGAGCGTGCGGCGCGGATCAGGATCTGCGTGGTCAGCTTCCACTGCGGAATGCCCAGCGACAGCGAGGCCTCGCGCAGGGTGGAAGGCACCAGGCGCAGCATTTCATCGGAGGTACGCACGATCACCGGCAGGGCGATCAGCGCCAGCGCGATGCCGCCGGCCCAACCGGAGAAGGTGGTGGAGCCGTCGGTGAGCGCCGTGCTCGGCAACACTACGATGGTGTACACGAACAGGCCCAGCACGATCGAGGGCGCCGACAGCAGGATGTCGTTGAGGAAGCGGATCGACTCGCCCAGCTTGGTGCCGCTGGCGTACTCGGCCAGCCATGCGCCGGCGAGCACGCCGATCGGCGTGGCGATGACGATGCCGATCATGTTCACCGTCAGGCTGCCGACCATGGCGTTGAGCAGGCCGCCATCCTCGCCATAGGCGGTGATCTTGGTGAACAGCTGCGGGCGCAGCGCACCGATGCCCTGGCGCAGCGTTTCCCACAGGATCCACGCCAGGAAGATCAGGCCGATCAGCGTGGCCACCACGCTGAGTGACAGCGCGATGATGTTCTTGATGCGGCGCTGCGTGTAGAGACTCGAACCGGTGGCCATCAGCGACCCTCCTTATGGGCCATCTGTCGCAGCATCCAGCGCGCAATCAGCAGCACGATGAAGGTCACCACGAACAACAGGAAGGCCAGCGCCATCAGCGTGGACTTCTGCAGGCCCGCAGCCTCGCTGAACTGGTTGGCGATGGTGGAAGCGATGGACGCGCCCGGATCGAGGATCGAGGGCGACAGCTTCATCGCGTTGCCGAGCACGAAGGTCACCGCCATCGTCTCGCCCAGCGCGCGGCCCAGGCCGAGGAAGATGCCGCCGATCACGGCCGAGCGCGTGTACGGCAGCACGATGTCCCAGGACACTTCCCAGGTGCTCGAACCCAGCGCATACGCCGATTCCTTCAGGCGCGAGGGCACCGTCTGGAACACTTCGCGCATCACCGAGGAAATGAACGGGATGATCATCACCGCCAGCACGATGCCCGCGGTGAGGATGCTGGCGCCAAAGGGGTAGTCGCTGCCGAACAGCTTGCCGACGAAGGGCACGTGTTGCGCCACCCACGACAGCTTGCCGTCGTCGGGCTTGTCGCCGAGGTAGTTGGTCAACCACGGCTTGATATGGTCGGCGAAGAAGGGCGCAAAGATGAACAAGCCCCACATGCCGTAGATGATCGAAGGGATGCCGGCCAGCAGTTCGATGGCCGAGGCCACCGGCGTGCGCAGCCACGGCGGCGCCACTTCGGAAAGATAGAGCGCGATGCCGAAACTCACCGGCACGGCAAGCAACAGCGCAATGAACGAGGTGGCGATGGTGCCGTACACCGGCACGAGCGCGCCGTAGGTGTCGGAACTGGGGTCCCACGCATCGCTGACCAGGAAGTGCCAGCCGAACGTGCCGAACGCGTGGCGGCCGCCCCACAGGGTGGCGCCAGCGGCGCCGAGCAGGCAGGCCAGCACCAGCAAGGCGCAGCCCTTGAGCAGCCAGCTGAACAGGCGGTCGTGCAGGGCGTCGCGCTTGGCGCGCGCTTCCTGGGGCACGGAGGAGGCGATGGCGCCTACGTTCGCTTGCATGTGCGGAGGATTCCTCGGCATTCAGGCCAGTCCGGTGGGGGCCGGCTGGTTGATGGATGGCGCTTCCGGGCGCCTTTCAGCAACAGGCCGCCCGAGGTTAGTCGGGCGGCCGTCGTGGTGCGGTCAAGCCATCAGCTTAAGACTCGCCGGTTGCCGTAGCGTGACCGGCGAGACGCCAGCCTCAGTGCTTGTACTCGGTGCTCCAGTAAGCCTCGATCTTCTTGACCAGGGTGTCCGGCAGCGCGACGTAGTCGAGCGAAGCGGCGTCCTTCTGGCCATTCTCGAGCGCCCACTTGAAGAACTCGAACGCCACCTTGGTGTGCTCGGCGTTCTTGGGCTTCTTGTACATCACCACCCAGGTCGTCGCGGTGATCGGCCATGCCTGCGCACCGGAGGCGTTGGTCATGATCACGTTGAAGTCCTTGGCGCTGCCCCAATCGGCCGTGGCAGCGGCAGCGGCGAACGCATCGGCGCTCGGCGCAACGACCTGGCCGGCGGCGTTCTTCAGGTTCACCCAGCTGATCTTGTTCTTCACGGCATAGGCGTACTCGACGTAGCCGATCGAACCGACGATCTGCTTGACGTACTGCGACACGCCTTCATTGCCCTTGCCGCCCACGCCGGTCGGCCACTCAACAGCCGTGCCGAACTTGACCTTGGCAGCCCAGTCGGTGCTGACCTTGGACAGGTAGTTGGTGAAGTTGAACGAGGTGCCCGAACCGTCCGAGCGATGCACGACGGTGATCTTCTTGGAGGGCAGGTTCACGCCAGCGTTCATCGCGGCGATGCGCGGGTCGTTCCACATGGTGATCTTGCCGAGGAAGATGTCGGCGAGGGTGGTGCCGTCCAGCTTGACCTGGCCCGCTTCGATGCCCGGGATGTTCACCACCGGCACGATGCCGCCCACCACGACCGGGAACTGGCCCAGGCCGAACTGTGCGAGGTCTTCAGCCTTCACCGGAGCATCGGTGGCGCCGAAGTCGATGGTGCCTTCCTTGATCTGCGCCACGCCGGCGCCCGAGCCGACGGACTGATAGTTGAGCTTGTTGCCGGTCTTTTCGGCGTAGCCCGCGGACCACTTCGAAAGCACCGGGTAGACGAAGCTCGAGCCAGCGCCGGTGATGTCGGTCGCCTGCGCGCCCATGGCAAACAGCGAGGCCGTCGCGAACACCGCGGCCGTGCCGATGCGAGTCAGAGATTTGGTTGAGATCAACACGGTTGCTCCTTAGCGATAAGGGTTTCGGGGGATTCCCGCCCGCCGTTATTTCATGCGCGCCGTGTTGCAATGAAATGAGCTCAATGTTTCAGCGATATGACAACTTGCAGGGAATTGTCATATGGCACTGATAACGCAGGGGATTAAATCGTCGCCCGAAATCCGGGCGAGTCCCCTGGTGCCTTCACATCGACTCGATGCCGATCTGGTCCCGCTCGAACTCCTCCAACCGGCGCCAGCGGTTGACGATGGTGCAGAACAGCTCCGCCGTCCGCTCCGCGTCATAAATGGCCGAATGCGCCTCACGCGTATCGAAGGGAATGCCTGCGGCCTGCACGGCTTTGCTCAGCACCGTCTGGCCGAAGGCAAGCCCACTCAACGTGGCGGTGTCGAAGCAGCTGAAAGGGTGGAACGGGTTGCGCTTGTGGGCGACGCGGCGCACGGCCGCATTGAGAAAGCCCAGGTCGAACGCGGCGTTGTGACCCACCAGCACGGCGCGCTGGCAATCCATGTCGCGCATGGCGTCGCGGATTGGCTTGAACACATGGTCCAGCGCCAGGCGCTCGTCCAGTGCGCCGCGCAGCGGGTTGTCCGGGTCGATGCCGGTGATCTCCAGCGCGCGCGGGTCGATATTGGCCCCGGGGAAGGGGTGGACGTGTGCCGAGACCGCCGGCATGGGCTGCAGATAGCCCTCGGGGGTCATGCGCAATATGACAGCGGCGATTTCCAGCAGCGCATCGCGCTCGGCATCGAAGCCGCCGGTTTCAACGTCCACGATGACCGGCAAGAAGCCGCGAAACCGCTCGGCCATGCGGCCGGCCATGCTGTTATTGAGCTTATCCATCGCCTAAGCATATCAGCCGGGGCGGCGACCCCAGGTCCACTGCGGCGTTGGGCGGACGATCCGTACGTGCGCGAACGCATGTCTCCGTTCTGTCACATAACGTCCATGTAACGGTAAAGCCCGAAGCCCATCCTGCCCACCGAACCTGCTTGGACGGCCGGAGATCGAAGGGGGCGGTCCAGGTGATTCTTACCTACATGCGGAGATATTCCATGCGTTCCAAGTTGCTCGCGGTGGCCATTGCTGCCGGTTTGGGCGTTACCAGCTTCCACGTCATGGCCGACCCGGCCGGCGCCAGCACCAAGACCAGCACCCAGTCGACGCAGAACGCCGAGATCGAAGCGCTGAAGGCCCAGCTGCAGGCCCTGCAGGCCAAGGTCGTCGAGCTCGAGCAGCGCACTGACGCGCAGTCCGATATCAACGTGTCGACCGGCCAGGCTGTGGAGCAGGTGCAGAAGCAGGTCGCCACGACCGACGCGACGGTCAAGAAGTCGCAGGACAAGATCGCTTACAAGGGCGTGAACATCACGCTCGGCGGCTTCCTCGCTGCCGAAACGATCTACCGTTCGGCCAACGAAGGCGCGGACATCGCATCGAACTACAGCTCGATGCCGTACAAGAACGTGCAGACCGCGCACATGAACGAGTTCCGCATGACCGCCCGCCAGAGCCGCCTCTCGGCCCTGGCCCAGGGTGACGTGGATCCGACCACGCATCTGGCCGGCTACATCGAACTGGACTTCCTGGGCGGCGCCCAGACCGCGAACTCGAATGAGAGCAACTCGTTCAACCCGCGTATCCGCAACGTCTACCTGACGTCCGATTGGGACACCTCGGGCCTGCACCTGCTGGCCGGCCAGAACTGGTCGCTGCTGACGCTCAACAGCAAGGGCATCATGCCGCGTGGCGAGCAGATGCCGCCGCAGATCGACGCGCAGTACATCCCGGGCTTCACCTGGGCACGTCAGGCGCAGATCCGCCTGGTCAAGGATTGGGACAAGAAGTACTGGCTGGGCGTCTCCATCGAGAACCCGCAGACCACGTTCTATTCGAGCCCGAACCAGGCCAAGGCGCCGGTGCAGCAGACGGCTTACAACATGACCGCGGGTTCGGGTTTCGACTCGGCCAATACGCTGTCGCTCAACCACATCCCCGATGTGGTGGTGAAGTTCGCGGCTGACCCGGGTTTCGGTCACTACGAGCTGTTCGGCCTCGGCCGCGCCTTCTACAACCGCTATGCCGTCAACGGCAGCTACCAGAACCACAACACCTACGGCGGTGGCTGGGGTCTGGGCGTGATCCTGCCGCTGATCGACAAGACCCTCGACTGGCAGTTCTCCGGCATGTCGGGCAAGGGCATCGGCCGTTACGGCAGCGCCCAGCTCTCCGACGTGACCTTCAGCCCGAACGGCAATCTGGCTCCGATCAAGGAGAACATGATGCTGACCGGTCTGACCTGGCACACCAATCCGGATCTGGACATCTATCTGTTCGGTGGCCGCGAAGCTGCCAGCAAGAAGGACTTCACCGCTTACAACGCGGGCACCGTCGCCCTCGGTTATGGCAACCCGGCTTACAACAACAGCGGTTGCGACATCGCCGGCAACAGCAACTGCGTGGGCAACGCTCGCCAGATCTGGCAGGGCACGGCGGGCTTCTGGTGGAAGTTCTACCAGGGCAAGTTCGGTCGCATGCAGTTCGGCGCACAGTACTCGTACACCCAGAAGGAAGCGTTCCCGGGCCAGGGCTTCATCAATGGCGTGAGCGGTCCGGTTGCCAATGGCCTTGCTTCGCCGAAGGCCACGGAGAACATGTTCTTCACCTCCTTCCGCTACTACCCGTTCTAATCGGATCGGCGGTACGGCTATCGCAAGGGAGTTCTACCCAGGGATGGACAAACGGCGGGCTCTGGCCCGCCGTTTTTTCTTTTTGCGGCCGGGTGTTTCTGCGCGATGACAGCGGCCTGCGAAAATGAATGTTTGCTGGCGCATGCAAGAGAATGCGCGATGGATTTCTCGCAAGGTCTTGCGATTTTCATGCGCTTTCCGATAACGTCGCGGCATGACTTCGCGTCTCCACCGCTCTCGTTTCGCCGCGTTTCTGGCGTGTTTGTTCGGCCTGCTATTGCTGGTCGGCACGCCTGTTCGTCCGGCGCAACTGTCACCGGCATCGTCGGCTGACAAGGCGCTGGCCACGCTGGTCACGGCCGACGATGTCGCCGATAGCGCGGCCGACGACAGCGAGCACGGCTCGCTGGAAGACAACACCAGCAGCGGCATGGACGACATCCTCCATCCCTTCGATGTGGCTTACCTGTGGGCGCCCATGCCCCACCATGCTCCACGCTCGCTGCACGATGAGCTGAGCCCGCACGACCCCGCGCGACTGCTGCGCCCACCCGAAGTCGCCTGAATCGCGTCCGCTGAGGCGGCGCGTTCTCCTCGCGTGCATGGCTTAGGCCTGCCGCCTCCCATGGTCCCGTCAGTGAACTGACCCGCTAGCGCGGCGCGCCCGTCGTGCCTGTGCTTGGCGTTGGCCATCTGTTCTTTTTTTTCGTCGCCTCCTCTGGCGCGCGTTGCGCCGTGGGCGTCGTACCGATTCTTGTCTGGAGTATTCGCATGAAGCGTTTGATCGAAGGTTTCGAACAGTTCCGCAATGAGGTTTTTCCCGCGCAGCGCGAAGTGTTCCGCAAGCTGGCGGCGGGGCAGAGTCCCAGCACCATGTTCATCACCTGCGCCGACTCGCGCGTGATGCCGGAACTGCTGTTTTCCGCGCAGCCTGGCGAGCTGTTCGTGTATCGCAATATCGGCAACATCGTGCCGCCGTATGCGCAGCACGTGAGCGGCGTGGTGGCGGCGATCGAGTATGCGGTGAAGGTGCTCAAGGTCAGCCACATCGTGATCTGCGGCCATTCCGACTGCGGCGCGATGAAGGCGTTGCAACATCCCGAGCTGGTGCAGGACATGCCGTCGGTCGCGGCATGGATGAAACATGCGGATGTTGCGCGCTACGTGGTAGATCAGAACGGACCGGGCCTGCAGGGCTCGGAAGGTCTGCGTCGCCTCACCGAAGAAAACGTGGTGGGCCAGCTCGAACACCTGCGTACGCTGCCCACCGTGGCGGCCGCCATGGCCAGCGGACAACTGCGCATCCACGGCTGGGTGTATGACATCGAGCATGCCGGTTTGAAGGGCTTTGATGCACTTGAGGGTCGCTTCGTGCAGATCGAGCCCGGCACGGCGGGCTTTCCGGAAGCGACGCCGCATGCGCGCTTCGCTGTGCCTGCGTCGTCGGCTGCCTGAGGACGTCGTCGTGATCAGCAACTACTTCAAGCAGGGACTGTTCGGGCGTGACCTGCTCGGTTCCATCGTGGTGTTCCTGGTGGCCTTGCCCTTGTGCATGGGTATCGCCATCGCCTCAGGCATGCCGCCAGCGGCAGGACTCATCACCGGCATCGTCGGCGGCATCGTCGTGGGCGCCGTCGCCGGTTCACCATTGCAGGTGAGTGGACCGGCGGCGGGCCTTGCCGTGCTCGTGTTCGAACTGGTGCGCGAGCATGGCGTAGCCGCCTTGGGCCCGGTCGTACTGCTGGCCGGCATGATCCAGATCGCGGCCGGCTTGTGTCGCGTCGGCGTGTGGTTCCGCATGTGTTCGCCGGCTGTGGTGGCGGGCATGTTGTCGGGTATCGGTGTGTTGATCGTGGCCTCGCAGCTGCACGTGCTGATGGATGGCTTGCCCAAGGCGCGAGGCCTGGAGAACTTCGTTGCGTTGCCGGGAGCGGTGATCGACGCGGTGCAGGGCGAGGTGGGCAGTCTGTCGGCCCTGGGCGTCGGCGTGGCCACCATCGCGATCATGCTTGGCTGGGAAAAACTGCGGCCGGTGAAACTGCGCTTCGTTCCCGGCGCATTGCTGGCGGTGATCGCGTTGACGGCGACCGTGCAGTTCGCGGGGCTGGCAGTGAAAACGGTGGATGTGCCATCAAACCTGATGGCCGCCGTATCGATGCCGACATGGAGCAGTCTTTCCAGCCTGCTGGAACCGTCGCTGCTGATCGCTGCGCTGACGTTCGCCTTCATCGCGAGCGCCGAGACGCTGTTGTCCGCCGCTGCGGTCGATCGCATGCACGACGGCGCCCGCACCAGGTACGACCGCGAGCTCACCGCTCAAGGCATCGGCAATACCATCTGCGGCTTGTTCGGCGCATTGCCGATGACGGGCGTGATCGTGCGCAGCGCGGCGAATGTGCAGGCCGGTTCGGCCACGCGCATGGCGACCATCCTGCACGGCAGCTGGCTACTCGTGTTTGCCATGCTGCTGCCATGGTTGATGCGCATGACGCCGGTAGCCTGCCTGGCCGGCATCCTGGTCTACACCGGCGTCAAGATGGTGAACTTCAGGCAGGTGATCTCGCTGGCGCAGTACGGCAAGGGCACCGCATGGATTTACGTCGCAACCACCGTGGCCATTGTCGCCACCGATCTGCTGGCCGGCGTGCTGATCGGCTTCGCTTTGTCGCTGTTCCGCCTCGCGCTGCATTCGTCGCGACTCAAGGTGGGCCTGCATCATCACGAGGAACCAGGCACGGCATCGCTGCGCCTGGAAGGTTCGGCGACGTTTCTGCGCGTGCCGTCGGTGGCGCGTACCTTGGAAAGCGTGCCGCCGAACACGCGCCTGCAACTGCAGGTGGATCGACTGCATCACGTCGATCAGGCATGCCTGGAATTGCTGCGCGAATGGAGCAGGAACGCGTCGGCACGCGGTTGTGAGCTGATTGTGGACTGGCAGCAGCTCAATCAACGCGTCGAAGGCGTACGACGGGCGGCATAGGCTCGCTCGTCATGAAAGGAGCCCTCGTGCCTCCCCTCTCTCCACATGAGGGCTCCTTGGGTCCCCGGGCGGTCGCGACGGAGTAGGTACCGTCGCGTCAGCGGGCCTGGGTCGTGCTGTCGGCCACCGCGTTGGCGGTGGTCGACAGCTGGGCTGCATCCCAGCCGCCGCCAAGCGCGCGGATCAGATCCACGCTGGCCTGCAGACGTCGTGTGCGCACTTGTTCCGCGCTGAGTTCGGCCTGCAGTTCGGCCGTCTGCGCGCTCACCACGTCGAGATAATTCACTGCGCCTTCGCGATAGCGATTGATCGCGATGGTCTGCGAATCGCCTGCGGCACTGGCGGCATCGTCTTGCTGATGTGCCTCCTTGCCGAGCTGTTGCAGCAGGGTGAGGTTGTCTTCCACCTGCTGGAACGCGTCGAGCACTACGCCGCGGTAGAGGCCCGCCGCCGCATCCAGGTTCGCCTGCGCGGCCTGCACCTTGGAGCGCCGCAGGCCACCATCGAACAGCGTCATCGCCAGATCCGGGCCGAGCGCCCAGTAACGGTTGCCGGCGCTCAACAGATTGCCCATGCCGGTGTCCTGCCAACCCAAGGCAGCGGAAAGGCTCAAGCGAGGGAAAAATGCCGCACGCGCCACGCCGATCTCGGCATTGGCGGCAAACACGCGCCGTTCGGCGGCGGCAATATCGGGGCGACGCTCCAGCAATTGCGACGGCACGCCAAGCGGAATCGCGGGCACCTTGATGGGTGCGTTGTCGACCGGCAGCGAGAAGCGCGACGCCGAGTCGCCCACCAACGTGGCGATGGCGTGTTCGGTCAACGCACGTTGCGCCTGCACGTCCGATACCTGTGCCTGGGCATCTGACAGTTGTGTCTTCGCGCGGCTCACATCGAGGCCCGAGGCCACGCCACCCTGGAATCGCCGCTGGGTGAGGTCGAGGCCTTGCTGGTACGCATCCAATGTGTCCGTGAGGATGCGCTCCTGTACGTCGTAGCCGCGCAGCCGCAGGTAGAGATCGGCAAGCTGTGCTTCAAGACTCAGCTTCACCGACGCGAGATCGGCTTGCGCTGCGTTCGCGTTCGCCTTGCCGGCAGCCACTTCGTTGCGCACGCGCCCCCAGAGATCGAGCTCGTAACCCAGCCCGAAACCCAAGGTCTCGGCGCTGTATTCGTTGGGTTGGCCGCTGCCGCGCAGCGGACGGTTATTCGACTGACGATTGCGCGAATCGGCGGCTACTACGCCCAACGTGGGATAGAGGTCCGAACGCGCTTCGCCCAGCAGCGCGCGTGCTGCGTCATAGCGCGCCAGGGCGACGGCAAGCGTTGGATTGGAGGCATCGAGTTGCTGCTCCAGGCGATCCAGCGTCGGGTTGGCATACACCGACCACCACGGTCCACGCGCCGCAATGTCGGATGGATGCGCGGGTGACCACAGGCCGTCGGAAGTCTGGCCGGCGTAGCTGCCAGGTACGGTACCGACGTCCGGCTTGGTGTAGGCCGGTGCAAGCGAGCAGGCCGGCAACAGCGCCACCAGTGCCAGCGGCGCGAGTCGACGCAGGGAGGAGAGCACGGGCATCATGGCTTCACTCCGGCTTGGCTGCGCCGTCATTGTCCACGGCCGCCACTTGCACCAGATCGCCCTGCGTCAGTGAGTCGGACGGATGATTGATCACGCGATCGCCGGGCTTGAGGCCCTTGTCGATGCGCAAGCGGTCGCCGAGATCCATCGCGATGTGGATATCGCGCAGCTGGACCTTGTGGTCGGCGCCCATGACGGCGAGCTGGGGTCCTTGTGCGCGGAAGATCAGAGCGGTTGCCGGCACGGTAAGCACATGGCTGTTGCCAGTCATGGGCAGATGCACTTCGGCATAGGCGCCGGGCAGCAGCTCGCCCTTGCGGTTGTCCACTTCAAACTGCGCCAGCAGCGAGCCGGATGTCTGGCTCACCGCGCCGGAGTTGCCGATCAGGCGCCCGGTGAACTGCTCGCCCGGGTGATCGGGCACGTCCAGTTGAACGCTCATATCCGGGCGAATGGCGTCGGCATAACCCTGCGGCACTTCCACGTAGAGGCGCATGCGCGTGGTGTCCGACACGGTGAACAGGGCCGGCGCGTTCTCGCTGTTGGCGCTGATCAGGTCGCCGATATCGGTGTTGCGTGCGGTCACCGTGCCCGCGAACGGCGCGGTGATGTGCTTGAACGCTTCCAGCGCGGCGATGCGATCGACATCTGCCTGCGCGCCGAGCACGTTGGCCTGCGCAGCTTCGGCTTCGCCGGCTTTTTCGTCGGCTTCCTGCTTGGAGACGGAATTGGACTGGAGCAGGTTCTTCCAGCGTTTGTCGGTGAGCGCGGCCAGTCGTGCATTCGCCTGTGCGCGGGCGAGGTTGGCCTTGGCCTGTTCGAACTGCTGGTCGAGTTCCGGCGTATCGATCTCGGCCAGCGACTGGCCTGCGGCGACCTGGCTGCCGATGTCGTGGCTCCAGCTCTTGAGGTAGCCGCTGACGCGCGCGTGGATGGGCGCGCCGATCCACGCATCCAGACGACCGGGCAGCGTCATGCTCGCTTGCCCATGGCCTCCCTCCGGGGTGACCAGCTGCACGCTTGGGGTGACCTGGGCGTTCGTCCACTTCACGACGCGGTGGTAGTCATAAGCGCGCACGGAAATGCCGGCGATGGTGGCGAGCAGGGCCAGCGCGAGCCCGATGCGCACGGCGCGGCCGAGCCTGGGCGTGCGCGTGGACGTGCCGATGGTGGCGTCATGCGACATGGATGGGTACTCCAGAGGCGGAATCGGATGCGAGCTGTGTCTGCGTGCGGCCGTGCACGATGCTGAAGATCACAGGGACGAAGAGCAGGGTGGCGAACGTCGCAAACAGCAGACCGCCGATCACGGCGCGGCCCAGCGGCGAGTTCTGTTCGTGCGTCAGCGCCATGGGCAACATGCCGATGATCATCGCCAGCGCGGTCATGCAGACCGGACGAAAGCGCGTGAAGCCGGCTTCGAGCGCGGCCTTCACTGCATCGCCATGTTCGGCCAGGCGCTCGCGACAGAAGCTGACGACGAGGATGGAGTTGGCCGTTGCCACGCCCATGCACATGATGGCGCCGGTCAGCGCCGGAACCGACAACGTGGTGTGCGAGAGGAACAGCACCCACACGATGCCGGCGAGCGCGGCGGGCAGGGCGGTGATGATCACGAACGGATCCAGCCACGACTGGAAGTTCACCACGATCAGCAGATAGATCAGCACGATCGCCCCGACCAGGCCGAAGGCCAATCCACCAAAGGCCTCGTTCATGGTGCCCACCTGGCCATGCAGGCTGACTAGCGTGCCCTTGGGACGCGAAGCGGCAAACTGGTCCAGCACCTTCTGCACGTCGCCCGCTACGGCGCCCAGATCGCGATCCTGCACGGCCGCATAGATGTCGAACGACGGCAGGATGTTGTAATGCGAAACCACCGCCGCGCTGGGCACGCGCGTGAACGTGGCCAGTCCGCCCAGCACCTGGCTGGCGCCCTTGCCGGCCGGCGTCACCGGCAGGCCGGCCAGGTCGGCCATGCTGTCCATCTTGTATTGCGGCGTGGCGGCCACGATGGGATAGGACACGCCATTCCTGGGATTGAGCCAGAACGTCGGCGCCACCTGCGAGCTGCCGGCCAGCGAAGCGACCATGCTGTTGGTGACGTCGCGCTCGGTCACGCCCAGGCGGTCGGCGCGGGTGCGGTTCACTGTCACGTTGAGCTGGGGATAGCTGCTGCTCTGCTGCAGACGCACGTCCGCGATGCCGGGCACGCTGCGCAGGCGCTTGAGGATGTCGTTGGCGTACGCTTCATTGGCCTTGAGGTCGCGGCCGGCAATGGAAATGTCCAGCGGCGCCGGCGCGCCGAAGTTCAAGATCTGCGAGCTCATGTCGGCCGGGAGGAACGCAAACTGCGTGCCGGGAAATTCGCGCGGCAGCTGCGCACGCAGCTCGCGCACGAAATCGGCGGTCGGCGCGTGGTCTTCTTTCAGCACGACCTGGATGTCGCCATCCTGCGGACCGATGGTGCCGCTGGCGTTGTAGACCATGTTCACGCCCGACAGCGGCAGGCCGATATTGTCGATCACCGTGTCCAGCTGGTCGGCTGGAATGACCTGGCGTATCGCATGTTCGATGCGGTCGAACTCGGCCGCGGTTTCTTCGACCCGCGTGCCCATGGGGGCGCGCACGTGCAGGGCGATGGCGCCGGCATCCACGTCAGGGAAGAAGTCGCGACCAAGCAGGGGCATCAGCGCGAACGATGCGATGACGAAACCAAGAAAGCCGATGACAAAGCGGCGGCGATGGGCAAGCGCCACTGTCAGGGTGGCGTGGTACACGTCACGCGCCTGCGAAAAACGGTGCTCGAAGCGCTGCTGGAAGCGAACCATGGAAGCCACCAGTGCGCGCCGGGTGCGTCGCGCCGGCTGGTCGCCTTCGTGATGGTTGAGATAGTCGTCTTCCGGGTGGTCGCCCGGGCCTTTTTCGATGTGGTGGGGTTTGAGCAGGGCCATCGCCAGCGTCGGCACCAGGGTGCGCGAGAGCACGAAGGACGACACCATCGCAAAGATCACCGCAAGCGCCATCGGCCGGAACAGAAAACCCGCGATGCCGTCCAGCAGGAACATCGGCACGAATACGATGCAGATGCACAGCAGCGATACAAAGGCCGGCGTCACGATCTGTCGGGCGCCGTCCATGATTGCCGTGCGGACGTCCTTGCCTTGCTCAAGATGCCAGTTGATGTTTTCGATAGTCACCGTGGCATCGTCAACCAGGATGCCCACTGCCAGCGCGAGTCCGCCCAGCGTCATCACGTTGAGCGTTTGCCCCGTGGCCGAGAGCAGGGCGATGGCCGAGAGGATGGCCAGGGGGATCGACACCGCGATGATCACGGTGGACCGCCAGCTGCCCAGGAAGATCAGGATCATCACCGAGGTAAGCAGGGCCGCGATGACGCCCTCGCGCGCCACCGACGAAATCGCCGCCTTCACAAAGATCGACTGATCGCTGAGCAACGAGACCTTCAGATTGGCAGGCAGCGATTCGAGCACCCGCGGCATCAGCTGCTTGATGCCGGACACCACGGCCAGCGTCGATGCATCGCCCACCTTGAGCGCCGGCATCAGCACGGCGCGCTTGCCATCCACGCGCACCACATTGGTTTGCGGTGCGGCGCCGTCGCGCACGTGGG
The DNA here is from genome assembly GCF_056399225.1 of Dyella sp. 01N448. NCBI lineage: Bacteria > Pseudomonadati > Pseudomonadota > Gammaproteobacteria > Lysobacterales > Rhodanobacteraceae > Dyella > Dyella sp. 01N448. The sequence goes on from NZ_JBFTQX010000003.1 coordinate 778,298, forward strand.
CCACGTCGCCGATGGTGATGGTGGCGCCATGCACCGTTTTGACCGGCAGCTGATTGAGCTCGTCGACCGCGTCAGGGCTGTTGTTGAGCTGCACGTGGTACTCGGCCATGCCGATCTTGGCCGTGCCGACCGGGATGATCTGGTTCTGCGCGGCCAGCGCGTTACTCACGTCCTGCGCGGACAAACCGTTCGCCGCCAGCGCACGCGGATCAAGATCCAGCGTGACCTGGCGGGCAGCGCCGCCGTAGGGCGTGGGCACGGCGACACCCGGCACCGAGGTGAGCATCGGACGCATCACATTGAGGCCGAGATCGAGGATCTTCGCCTCGGACAGGCTCGTGCTCGACAGCGCCATCTGCAGGATCGGCACGGTGGAGGCGTTGTAATTGAGGATCAGCGGCGGCGTGATGCCCGGCGGCATCTGCTTGAGCACCGTCTGCGAAATCGAGGTCACCTGCGCCGTGGCCGTGCGGATATCCACGCCGGGCTGGAAGAAAATCTTGACGATACCCATGCCGGGCAGCGACTGCGATTCGATGTGCTCGATATTGTTGACCGAGGTGCTGAGCTGGCGTTCGTAGTAGTAGACGACGCGGCCGGACATCTGATCGGGCGGCAGCCCGTTGTAGCTCCACACCACGCTGATCACCGGAATGCCGATATTCGGGAAGATATCGGTCGGCGTGCGCAACGCGGCCAAGGGGCCGGCGATGAGGATAAGCACGGCCAATACGATGAAGGTCAGCGGTCGTGACAGGGCGATTCGGACAAGAGCAAGCATGGACGTTGCAGCCTGGAGGCCTGAGGCCCGACGCTGGCCATGATGGCAAGGCAATCTTGTGGAAACCTTTTGGCAGGCGCGGCTTGCTCTCCAGCTCGTCATTCCGGCCTGCGCGGGAATGACGAGCAAAAGCAGCGGGCGATGCCGCTTAACCCGACGCTGCGGCCATCCGGATACGCACCAGCAACCCCCGCCCCAACGGTGACTCCAGCAACTCAATGGACGCCTCGTGCAACTCGATTGCTCGCTGCACAATGCTCAGCCCCAGACCATAACCGCGCGTCGCGCTTTCCACTTCGCGATGGAATCGCTGAAAAACCGCCTGTCGTCGATCCTCGGGTATGCCCGGACCGTTGTCGGAGATATCGATCACCACTTGCGCACCATCCCGGCGCACGGAAACATCCACCTGGCCTTCAGTTTCCGTATAGCGCAAGGCATTCTCGATCAGGTTGCGAAACATGGCGGTGAGCGCCACCTCGTGGCCAAGCACGACAGCCATGTCATCGTCGTGCGTGAGGCTGAGCGAGATGTCCTTTTCGGCGATCAGCGGCGCCAGCTCCTCGATCACTTCGGTGGCGATGCGTATCAAGTCCATCGGCGTGCGCTGTTGCGAGGCGGCGCCGGCTTCGAGCCGGGCCATCGCCAGGATCTGTTCGATGCGTCGCCCCAGCCGCGCCATGCTCTGCTGCGCGTGGCGCACGGTGAACTCCACTTCAGTGGGGTCGTCCGCGATCATGGCGCTTTCGAGATGGATCATGGTCGCCGCCAGCGGCGTGCGCAGTTCGTGGGCGACATCGGTGGCGAAGCGGTGTTCACGGTCCAGTGCGTCTTCGAGCCGTTCCAGTTGCTGATTCAGCGCCACGATCAGCGGCTTGATTTCGCCGGGCGCCACATCGGCAGGCATCGGCTTTCGGCTGCCGGGAGTGCGACGATCCAGCATCTCGGTGAGCACGGCGACGGGGCGCAGGCCGCGCTTGACGGCGAGACTCACCAGTAGCGCCAGCAACGGCAGTCCCACCAGCAGCGGCAGCGTGTGCTCGATCACCAGCCCGCGCGCAATGTCCGCGCGGTTGTCGGACTGTTCACCAATGCGGATCACCAGGTCAGCGCGATTCTGCAGGGTGAACGTACGCCACTGCTTGCCTTCGCGCTGGATGTCGCGAAAGCCGCGCTCTTCGCGGGTCGGCGGCGGCAGGTCGGCGAAATTCGAAGTGGCGGCAATCAGCTCGCCCTGCGGATCGTAAGCTTGAAACCCGACCTCGGGCTCGTAGTTGTGCGGATGTACCGACACCACCACGCCATGTCGATGGCTGGTGGTGCCCTGCGCGATGGATGGCAGGTCCGCCTCGTGCAGCGGCAGTTGCCCGTGCGCGATCAGCGTGCCCAGCGTGCGGCCAGCCTGGGCGAGACGACCGTCAAGCAGCTCGTTCATCTCGCGCAGTTCGCGACGATAGCTGATCCAGCCAAGCGGTATCAGCACGGCGACCATCACGGCGATGATCAGCCAGGTCAGGCGGGTGCGCAGGCTGATCGGCTGAGTGATCATTGCGGCTCGCGGGGGATCATGTAGCCGATGCCGCGCACGGTATGGATCACCTCGGGGCTCAACTTGCGGCGCAGCCAGTGCACCTGCACTTCGATGGCGTTGCGTTCCACCACGGTGTCGAGCCCATAGACTGAGTTTTCCAGCGCCTCACGACGCACGATACGGCCGGCGCGCTCCATCAACACGCGGAGCAGGGCGAACTCGCGGCGCGTCAGGGTGACGCGCTCGCCGCGAAACTCCACTTCGGCCGTGGCCAGATTGAGACGCAGGCCGCCGACTTCCACCATGTTGTCGGCAAGGCCTTGTGTACGGCGCGTGAGAGAACGGATGCGGGCAGCGAGCTCGCCCAGGTGGAAAGGCTTCACCAGGTAGTCGTCAGCGCCCAGGTCCAGGCCGCGGATTCGCATTTCGAGCGCGTCGCGGGCGGTCATCACCAGCACCGGTGTCTTCACGCCGGAGCGCCGGGCCTCGGCGAGCACTTCCAGGCCATCCTTGCCAGGCAGGCCCAGATCGAGCAGGACCAGGTCGACGGGATCGCCACGCAGCGCTTCCATGGCCTGGCGACCGTCGCGCAGCCAGGTCACCGCATAGGACTGGTGTTCCAGCGCGTGCCTGATCGCACCGCCCAGCTCGGCATCGTCTTCGACCAGCAGAATATGCATGCCTTCGCACCCGTGACGGACTTGGCGGCGGCACGGTCCGGGCCGCCGCCTGGACGCATGATCCGTGCTCTACCTTTTGTGGATCTTTTCCCGGGCCGCTTTGAGCCTGCCCAGGCGTCACGGTGGCAAGTGAGACGGCTGGCGTCAATCAGGCACGACAAAAAAGGAAAACGGCGAGTCTGCTCGCTCGCCGTTTTCCTTCCTGTTTCGACGCGTATGGGGGTGGCGCCGATAAAAGTGTGAATGACGTGCGTTCAGGGCGTCTTGGCCAGGGCGGCCTGCACGATGGCTGCGCGCAGCTCAGTCTGGTTGAGGGCGACGCCCGACGACTGGTCGATGGCAACAGCCTTGATCGACTGCGGCTTCAACATCAGGTGACGCTGTGTTTCCCAACCATTCGCCTTCTGTTGGGCGCGAGCGAAATCGGCCGGAGTGTTTCCAACGAAACCAATGACGGCGTAGCCATTCATACTGACAGTATAGGTTTCGACCGAGGCGTATGCAGTGCCGACGCTGGCAAAACCTAGTGCAGCCACGAGAGCGGGGAGGATGAAGCGCTTCATGGTGGTGCCTCCTAACGGGGGGAGTTCCGGGGGAGGCTCAACGTTAGGTCGATGCAGCGTTTCATGCTTGAGGAACTCGCACGAAACACTGAGGAATTTATGAGGTTTAAAGGCCCTCGCCACATGTTCTATGCCACTAGTCACAGGTATTTCTTGCCTGCATGACTGAAGACTGCAAGACCTTGCCGCTTGCATGTGACGAACGGCGTGGAGGCATCGACGTGCGAGATGTCGCGTCGATGACATGGGCACATCAACGTGTGCGTGCAGCGCGATGGTGGTTGCCAACGAAACGGATGGTTTGCACACAAGATGTCGATACGACGACAGCGTGCGCCGTGACTAGTGACCTATATTCGTCACGGCATCGTCATCGGCGCGCTCATCGACATCGCATTGCGCTTGCGCGTACCTGACCGCTGCGACGCTGCAGCGAAGTCGTTACCGGCGTAACTGATGAGGCGTGAGCAATCAAGTGGATTGCTCGCATGGCCTTTCAGCGAAGCAAGTGGTCAGGCCTTCGTCTTGTCCTTGTAACGGCACAAATCGCGAATGACGCATTGTGGACAATCGGGTTTACGCGCCTTGCACACGTAGCGTCCATGCAGGATCAACCAGTGGTGAGCGTCCTGCTTGAATTCCAGCGGCACCACTTTTTCGAGTTTGTCTTCCACCGCGCGCACGTCTTTGCCCGGGGCGAGACCGGTGCGGTTGGAGACGCGAAAGATATGGGTGTCCACCGCGATGGTGGCGTGGCCAAAGGCGGTATTGAGCACGACGTTGGCGGTCTTGCGGCCGACGCCGGGCAGCGCCTCCAGCGCTTCGCGCGTCTGCGGCACCTCGCCGTCGTATTGCTCGACCAGGATCCTGCACAAGGCCATCACATGTTTGGCCTTGCTGTTGAACAGGCCGATCGTGCTGATGTATTGCTTGAGCTTCTCCTCGCCCAGATCGAGGATCGCCTGCGGCGTATTCGCCACTGGGTACAGCTTCTTGGTCGCCTTGTTGACGCCCACGTCGGTCGCCTGCGCCGACAGCACCACCGCCACCAGCAGTTCGAACGGCGTGGTGTAGTGGAGTTCGGTGGTGGGATGCGGATCGACTTCGCGCAGACGGGTGAACAGCTCGACGATGTCGGCCTTCTTCACGAGGTCTTTCCTTGTTGTTTGGCCTTGGCCCGCGCGAGCGCGGCGAGCACGGGATTGGTCGGCGTGGTCATGGCGGCCACCTCGGCCTTGCGCGCAGCAAGCTCGTTGTCACGGTGCAGACGTTCGCGTGTCAGCCGCGCTTCGCGGCGCTGGAAATGCTCGCGCGATGCGTCGGCGTGAGCCGGGTCGTCGACCTGTGCCAGCGGCATCGGTTCGAGCACGATGCAATCCACAGGGCAGGCCGGTACGCACAGCTCGCAGCCGGTGCAGTCATCGATCATCACGGTGTGCATCACTTTGGACGCGCCCACGATCGCATCCACCGGACACACCTGGATGCATTTCGTGCAGCCGATGCAATCGGCCTCGACGATACGGGCGAGCGTACGCGGCTTCTCGATGCCGTGTTCCGGATCGAGCGGGAGCACGGGGACATCGAGCAGCGCGGCGAGCCTGGCGATGCCGATGGCACCGCCGGGCGGACACTGGTTGATCTTCGCCTCACCGCTGGCGATCGCCTCCGCATACGGACGGCAGCCGTGGTAACCGCATTGCTCGCATTGCGTCTGCGGCAGCAGGGCATCGATGCGGTCGGCGAGGGAGGGTGTAGCCAAAGTCATGGGGTTAGTTTAAGCGGCGAAGGTGCCAAGGGCGAAGTCGTAGCCGGCGCTCCATCGGGCCATGGCCTGGAAGCACGCCTTCGGCTTCGCCTCCAGGAGCAGGTGTGGCCCATCAATCGACTCTACGGTGGCTTGTGGTGCGGCAAGCACAAGGTTCCTCACGGCAGGTCCACTCAGCAGACGCTCATGGCCCGCTTGCAACAAAAGAATGGGCGCTACCAGCTCTCGCAGGGATGCCCTGACGTCCAGACGCTCTAGCGCAGCCAAACGCTGCGCCAGCGTCGCGCTATCGATTCCCCTCAGTGTGTTGGAGAGTCGCTGGACGAGGTCCGGTTCGGCATTGCTGCCAACGCAATAACGGCGCAAAAGAAAAGCCTGGCGCTTGCCGTGTTCGATCAGCATAGCGGGACAGCGGCGAGCAAGCCCAACGAGTGGGTGGGGAGTGGTGGCAAAACTCGCGCACAGCACGAGGCCGGCAAGCCGCGGTCCCAGTTTGGCTGCCAACAGGATGGCAATCGGGCCGGAAAAAGATTCGGCGACGAGCACCACGCGATCTAACGATGTGATCTGCTGAGCCACGTGCTCTACGTAAGCTTCCAGCCTCGCGGACAGCGAGGCCGGATAGGCGATAGATAGATAAGGCTCCCTACTGCACCAGTGCGACGTCAACGAAGAAAACATGTTGCCCGTGCCATCAATGCCTGGCATCAGCACCCACGTTGTGTCGATGGTGGGCGGCACTCAGCGAACGGTAGCGCCGGGCTTGGCGCCCTGGTCGGCGTCGAGCAGGAACAGGTCGCTGCCGCCGTCGCCGGCGGACAGGATCATGCCCTCGGACACGCCGAAGCGCATCTTGCGCGGCGCCAGGTTGGCGATGAACACCACGTTGCGGCCGAGCAGCTTTTCCGGCTCGCCGTAGCCCGCGCGGATGCCCGAAAAGATCTGGCGCGTGCCCAGCGGGCCGGCATCCAGTTCGAAACGCAGCAGCTTGTCCGAACCGTCCACGAATTCGCAGGCGGTGACCTTGCCGATGCGCAGGTCGAGCTTGGCGAAATCGTCGATGCCGATGAGGGCAGGGGCTTCGGGTGCGGCGGTCGGTGCGGTGCTGGCTTCAGTCATGGTCTTGGCGGGTTCTTTGGTTTTCTTGGGGGCAGGTTTGCTTTCGGCAGGTGCAAGCGAATCCTTGGACGCTTCCACCATGGCCTCGACCTGCTTGGGATCGATGCGGCCGAGCAGCGGCTCGAACGCGTTGATGGTGTGGTTGTGCAGTTCGGCGCGTGCATCGTCGAAGCCGTTGATCGGGGCGGCGAGGAAACGCTCGGCTGCTTCCACCGTGGCCGGCACTACCGGCTTCAGCAGGCCGGCGAGCAGGCGGAACGCCGCCAGCGCAAACGAGCAGACCTGATGCAGTTCGTCGCGGCGCGACTCGTCCTTGGCCATGGCCCACGGCGCCTTGGCGGCGATGTAGCCATTGACCATGTCGGCCATGGTCACGAAGCGGCGCGCTACTTCGGCAAACTCGCCGCTGTTGTACAAGGCGGGAACGTCGCCGTAGAGCGAGAGCAGTTCGCGCCACAGCTCCTGTTCTTCAGCGCTGAAGGCCGGGGCGAGACGGCCGTCGAAATACTTGTGCACGAAGCCCGCGGTGCGGCTGGCGATATTCACCCACTTGCCGACCAGGTGCGAGTTGACGCGTTCCTCGAAGGTCTTCAGGTCAAGGTCTACGTCCACCGGCGTGTCGCTGAGCATGGTGGTGAAGTAATAGCGCAGGAAATCCGGGTTAAGGCCCGAATTCAGGTACGTGCGCGCCATGATGAAGGTGCCGCGCGACTTGGACATCTTCGCGCCATTGACCATCAGATAACCGTTCACGTGCAGCGCCGTCGGCGTGCGGAAATTCGCGCCGTGCAGCATCGCCGGCCAGAACAGGCCGTGGAAGTTGATGATGTCCTTGCCGATGAAATGGTGCAGCTCGGCACGGCTGTCGGGTGCGAGGAAATCCTCGAAGTGCAGGTCGGTGCGATCGCACAAGGCCTTGAAGCTGGCCAGATAGCCCACCGGCGCATCGAGCCACACATAGAAGTACTTGCCGGGCGCATCGGGTATCGGAAAACCGAAGTAGGGCGCATCGCGGGAGATGTCCCAGTCCTTCAGGCCGCTGTCCAGCCATTCGCGCAATTTCGCCGTGACGCCGCTGTTGGCGACGGGCTGGCCATCGGTGAACTTGCCGGCGAACCAGTCGCGCAGCAGCGGCTCGAACTTGCCCAGCTCGAAGAAGTAATGCTCCGAGTCGCGCAGCACCGGCGTGGCGCCGGACATCACCGAGTAAGGGTTGATCAGATCGGTGGGCGCGTAAGTGGCGCCGCAGTTCTCGCAGTTGTCGCCGTACTGGTCGGGCGTCTTGCAGTTGGGGCAGATACCCTTGATGTAGCGATCGGGCAGGAACATGTCCTTTTCCGGATCGTACAGCTGCTGGATATCGCGGCGGCCGATGTAGCCGCCGTCGCGCAGGAGCGTGTAGATCAGCGAGGCGAGCTCGCGGTTTTCTTCCGAGTGCGTCGAGTGGTAATGATCGAACGCAACGCCAAAGGCCGCGAAGTCCGCTTCGTGGCCGACGCGGATGCCTTCGATATAGGTTTCCGGCGACAAACCGGCCTTTTCCGCTGCCAGCATGATCGGCGTGCCATGGGCATCGTCCGCGCATACATAGATGGTCTCGTTGCCCTGCATCCGCTGCGCACGTACCCAGACATCGGCCTGGATGTAACCCAGCAGGTGACCCAGGTGGAGCGGGCCATTGGCATAGGGCAGCGCGTTGGTGACGAGGAGGCGTCGGCTCATGGGGCGGCAACGGTCTTGAGGGGGTTGTCCATTATGACATGGGGTGGGCGTGTCACCGGCGCATGCCGTCGTTTGGACGTCTGCGAAGCCCGCCCCTCGCTGCCGATGGCATCACGCGTGTCTTAGCTCGCCCGATTGCGCGAACATGGCAGCCTGATACCGGGCGCGGAACATCGCCGCCAATCCGTGATTGCACGATCTTGCACGTTTATGTACATTTAGTCCGAATCTTCCCATCAACAGGAATGCCGTGAACTCCACTTCCGACGCTGCGATTGCCGGCAAGCCCGATACGGCCTCACTCGCGGGCGCCCGACGGGCGACGCGGCTGATCTTCCTGGTGTCGGGCATCGGCATGTCCGCCTGGGCGCCGATGGTGCCTTATGCCAAGGCGCGACTCGGGCTGGATGATGCCCAGCTCGGCTTGGCGCTGCTCGCGTTCGGCGGCGGTTCCATGCTCTCCATGCCGTTCGTGGGGTGGCTGGCCCATCGGCTGGGCAATCGCACGCTGATCGTCGCCTCGGGCCTGCTGATGTGCGTGGCGCTGCCGGCGCTGGCCATGGTCACCAACATCACCGCGCTGATTGCCGTGCTGCTGTATTTCGGCGTGGTGCTGGGCGCGGTGGATGTCGCGATGAATGCGCACGCTGTCGATGTGGAACGCCTCGACGGCGGGCGACTGATGTCCGGTTTCCACGGCTTGTTCAGTGTGGGCGGCCTCACTGGCGCGGCCCTGACCAGCGCGTTGTTGGCCATGGGCGTGCCGCTCACGGCGGCCGCCAGCGTCCTGGCGATCCTGCTCGCCGCGGTGGTGCTGTGGCTGCGCAGCGACCTGCTCGATGACGCGCCGACGGCCGATACACCGCGCAAGGAACCGATGCGCATGCCGCACGCGCTGGCATGGCTGCTTGGTTTGCTGTGCTTCGTGAGCTTTCTCGCCGAGGGCGCCATGCTGGACTGGAGTGCGGTGTTCCTGCGCGACGTCCGCGGCGTATCGGCGGCATCGGCGGGCTTCGGTTATGCGTTCTTCTCGGCCGCGATGGTGGTGGGGCGTTTTTCCGGCGACCGCTTTGTCGGACGCTATGGCCCCGAGTCGGCCATGCGCTTCGGCGCCGCGCTGGCTGCGGCAGGGTTCCTGCTGGTGGCCTGCGTGTCGGGCGTGGTGATGTCGCTGCTGGGTTTCGTGCTGATCGGCCTGGGCGCCTCCAACATCGTGCCGGTCATGTTCAGCGCGGCAGGCCGCCTCCCCAATACGTCGCCGGCCATTGCCATTGCCACGGTGACCACGCTCGGTTACGTGGGCTTGCTCAGCGGCCCCGCGTTGATCGGTCTGGTGGCCCATATCAGCAATCTGCCCATGGCGTTTGCCGGCGTGGCCGGCCTGCTGGTGCTGGTGTCGTTCTCCGCGAGGATCGTGAAGTGACCAGCCCCGCCATCGACACCGTGATCTTCGACCTGGGCAACGTGCTGATTGCCTGGGACCCGCGCCGGCTCTATCGCCAGCTGATCGGCGACGAGGCGCAGATGGACTGGTTCCTGCGCGAGGTCTGCAACAGCGAGTGGAACGAACAACAGGATGCAGGACGCCCGTGGTCGGAGGCGACCGCGCTGCTGCGCGGTCGTTTTCCCGAACACGCCGAGCTGATCGATGCTTACCACCTGCGCTGGGAAGAAACCCTGGTCGGCGCGATGGAAGCCACGGTCGCGCTGCTGGCCGAATTGCGTGCGCGCGGCGTGCGTCTGCTGGCGCTGACCAACTGGTCGCAGGAAACCTTTCCCATCGCACGGCAGCGCTTTGCGTTCCTGCAGTGGTTCGAAGGCATCGTCGTGTCCGGCGAGGAGGGCCTGATCAAGCCCGACTCGCGCATCTACCAGCGACTTCTGGAACGCTACGCGGTCGATCCGTCGAGGGCGCTGTATATCGACGATTCGGCCCGCAATGTGGCCGCCGCCGAAGCGCTGGGCATGCAGGGCTGGTGGTTCCGCGATGCCGATGGCCTGCGCCAGCGCCTGGTGGAACTGGAATTGCTTGAAGCATCCGCGCGCGAGGCATCCCATGGCTAAGTCGCCCATCGCCAGTGTCGACAGCAACGCGCTGCCGGAAGAACGCCAGCAACGCATCCTCGAACGCCTGCGTGCCGAAGGACGCGTAGTGGCCGCGGAATTGGCGCTCGCCTTCGAAGTATCGGAAGACTCCATTCGCCGCGACTTGCGCGAGCTGGCGGCGCTGGGTCTGTGCAAGCGCGTCTATGGCGGCGCGCTCTTGCCCACGGTGACGCTGACGCCGCTGAAGCAGCGGCGCAACGAACATTCCGCACGCAAGCAAGCGCTGGCGCGCAAGGCGGCGAGTCTGGTGCAGGCCGGCCAGACGCTGTTGATCGACGCGGGCAGTACCAATGCGGCGATTGCGGCCGCCTTGCCGCGCGATGCGCGGCTGACCGTGATCACCAATGCCCCGCATATCGCCCAGGTGCTGCTCGATCGCGAGGGCTTCGATGTCTTGCTGATCGGCGGACGCATCGACGCCACCATTGGCGGGGCCACTGGCGCGCAAGCCGTGGACCAGGTGCGCCGGGTGCGTGCCGACCTGTGTTTTCCCGGCGCCTGCGCCATCGATGCGGCGCACGGCCTGTGGGGCTTCGATAGCGAGGAGTCGCTGTTCAAGCGCGCGATGATCGAGGCAAGCGACGAAACCGTGGTCGTGGCGACCGACGACAAACTGGGCGCAGTGGCTGCGCATCAAGTGGCCGAGCTGGCCCGGGTGCAGCATCTGGTGGTGGAGCATTCGGCGGATCGGGCGACGCGTGCTTCGTTTTCGGCGCATGGCGTGGCGGTGCATCGGGCAGAAGCGACCGCCGACTGACACGTCTCAGTCCTCTTGTGTAGGAGCGCACTTGTGCGCGACCGCGGCGTTACGTGCCTTATCGCACGCCGGTCGCGCACAAGTGCGCTCCTACAATTAAGAGCAGTGCCGCTTACGGCTGGCGCTGCCACTCCTGACTGCGACCGAGCAGCGAGAACCCGATATACCCGCGCACGGTCAGCTTGCTGCCGTCTTCGCTGGGCTGCAGCTTCACCTTGTAGATCTTGCCGGTCTTGGGATCGAGGATCTTGCCGCCGTCCCAGATGTCGCCGTCCTTGTGCACGCCCCACATGATGTTCATGCCTTCGACGGGCTTGTTCTTGCGCTCGCCGTCGCAGTTCTTGCAGATCGGGTGCGGGCCCTCGTCGGACTGCAGCACTTCCACCACCGTGGCCTTCAGTTCGCCGCCTTCGTCGGTGATCTTCACGATGGACTTGGGCTTGCCGGTCTCATCGTCGATGGTTTTCCAGGTGCCTACCGGGGTGACCTCGGCGGCAAACACGGCGCTGGTACCCAGCATTAGCGCAGTGACTACAGCGATGCGTAGCAATGACTTCATGGATGCTCCTCCCGTACGAAAGCGTATGTTCCGAGCCTGACCGACTGGGCGCAAAGCCGTCAAGCTGCATTGCGAAAGCGCCGCAGGCCGTTGGGGGCTGCGCACACTGGCATAATGGGTGACCCCCATGACATCGCATCGAATCCCTATGACGCAGGCGAGTGAGGCCCTGGTCCGCCATATCCTTGGCGAACTTATTGATACCCATACCGGCGCCCCCCTGGCCGAGGCGATCCGCGCCGTGGGCGTGGATGGCGATCGCGTCTCGGTGGACATCCAGCTGGGCTACCCGGCCGCGAGCGTGGCCGATGCACTGGCCGCCAACGCCAAGCGCGTGCTGGAGGCCGATCCGGCCATCGCCGCGGCGTCGGTGTCGATCAGTACACGCGTGCACTCCCACAAGGTGCAGGGCACGCTGGCGCCCCAGCCGGGTGTGAAGAACGTGATCGTGGTCGCCTCGGGCAAGGGCGGCGTGGGCAAGTCCACGGTGTCGGCCAATCTGGCGCTCGCTCTGGCCGCCGAAGGCGCCAAAGTGGGCGTGCTCGATGCCGACATCTACGGTCCCAGCCAGCCGCGCATGCTCGGCATCAGCGGCAAGCCGCAGTCGCCGGACGGCAAGACCATCATTCCGCTGCAATCGCACGGCCTGCAGATCATGTCGATCGGTTTCCTCATCGAGGAGGAGACGCCGATGATCTGGCGCGGCCCGATGGTCACCCAGGCCATGATGCAGATGCTCAACGACAGCCGCTGGGAACAGCTCGATTACCTTATCGTCGACTTGCCGCCGGGTACCGGCGACATCCAGCTCACGCTGTCGCAGAAGGTGCCGGTGTCGGGCGCGGTGATCGTCACCACGCCACAGGACATCGCCCTGCTCGATGCACGCAAGGCGCTGAAGATGTTCGAGAAGGTCGAGGTGCCGGTGCTTGGCGTGGTGGAGAACATGGCCACCCACGTGTGCTCGAACTGCGGCCACGAGGAGCATATTTTCGGCGAGGGCGGCGGCGCACGCATGGCCGAGCAGTACAACGTGGCGTACCTGGGCTCGCTGCCGCTGGACATCCGCATTCGCGAACAAGCCGACGGCGGCACGCCGACGGTGGCCGCAATTCCCGATTCCGATCTTGCTGCGCGCTATCGGGAGATGGCCCGGAATGTGGCGGGGCGGTTGTCGCGGATGCCGCGGAATAAGTCGTTGGGGTTGGGGAAGATCATGGTGCAGGGGGCGCCGTAGGGGCTTTTGCCCGTCATCCCGGCGTAGGCCGGAGGCGCTTCTCAACAGCGAAGCTGGTCATCCAGGGCAGTGCGCTTGATTGTCGCCTAATCGCGATCTGGCTCGCCTGCCGCGGGCTTCCGTCCTCCTGCCGGAGGCCGGGTCACTTTCTCTTGCTTGCCCAAGAGAAAGTAACCAAAGAGAAGGGCCCCCCGGATGACGCGCCTTCCGGGCCTTCGGCCCTCCAGGTGCGCGTGCGGGTTACGGGGTTTTTCGACAGGACATCCCTGTCCTGTCGAAAAACTGGCCGCATCCATGCGGCCACCCTGCGGGCTTTCCTCCACCCGCCCGCCGCGTCATACGGGGACCCCGGGGGCAAGAGCCTAGAGCGGAGCCTAGAGCGGAGCCTAGAGCGGAGCCTAGAGCGGAGCCTAGAGCGGAGCCGAGGCGGGGAGCGGCACGGCAGGGCACTTCTGTGGGAGCGCACCCTGTGCGCGACAGCCACGCTGAGGTGTACCGCTTCGTAGGGTTGTCGCGCACAGGGTGCGCTCCCACAGACAAACAGGTACATCTTCGGCTCCACTGGCTAGCCAAATCCCCACAAAACCCCGTCTCATCCAGTTCCGACTGGCGGCCAACCATCACTTTCCGCTATTTTCCCAACCTTTACGCCATCCGGCGCGACAGATCAGCCCCTCGGGAGCACGAGTGAGCATCAAATCCGACAAGTGGATCCGCCGCATGGCCGAGCAGCACGGCATGATCGAGCCGTTCGAGCACGGCCAGGTCAAGACGCGCGACAACACCAGGCTGGTGTCGTACGGCACGTCGAGCTACGGCTACGACGTGCGTTGCGCGCGCGAGTTCAAGATCTTCACCAACATCAACTCCACCATCGTCGACCCGAAGGCGTTCGATCCGACCAGCTTCGTCGACGTGGAGGCGGATGTGTGCATCATTCCGCCCAACTCGTTCGCGCTGGCACGCACGGTCGAGTATTTCCGCATTCCGCGCAAAGTGCTCACCATCTGCCTGGGCAAGAGCACTTATGCCCGCTGCGGCATCATCGTCAACGTGACCCCGCTGGAACCGGAGTGGGAGGGACATGTGACGCTGGAGTTCTCCAATACCACCCCGCTGCCTGCCAAGATCTACGCCAACGAGGGCGTGGCCCAGATGCTGTTCCTCGAGTCCGATGAGGAATGCGAGACCAGCTACAAGGATCGCGGCGGCAAGTACCAGGGGCAGCAAGGCGTTACGTTGCCGCGCACCTGAAGCCGTCGTTCGCAGTTCTTTGCGATCGCCGTCACGTTCACCTGAATGGTTGCCGTCCGGGTTCGATGCATCAGGCCGGGGCGGCGCTACACTCTTTTTGTTCACATCGATGCCTTTGCAGGAGATCCCGCATGACCCGTTTTTCCACGCTGCTGACCCGCGCCGGCGCAGCCATCCTGCTGGGCAGCATGCTGGTGCTGGCCGGCTGCCACCGCGGCAGCGCCAAGGATGAAGTGCGCACCGCGGACATGAAGAGCCAGTTCGACGCGGTGATCCAGGCCTATAAGAGCGGCCAGTTCGTCGTCGACGGCGCGGTGCTCTCGGCACTGGATACCGGCAGCCACTTCGCCTACCTCAAGGACCAGGGCAAGCTGCCCAAGACGGTGCTGCTGGAGCCCAGCGACGACTCCAAGGTGCGCAAGCAGCATCTGCAGTACATGGCCCGTCTGCAGATCGACTACGGCTTCACCGTGTACTACGACGACGGCGGCACGCTGAAGAAGATCAGCGTGGTCGACACCAAGGCGCGTGATCTTGAAGATTACAAGGCGCCGGTGAAGGCCGAAGCCCCGCCGCCGCAGCAGCACATGTAAGCTCGCTGTTGCATTGAAAAAGCCCGCGGATTTCGCGGGCTTTTTTTGTGCCGCTGGAAGTGATCGCTCAGCCCTCCAGCGCGTCGCGCAGCCTCGTCTGCAGCGACGCCATGGCTTCGTCGCCATAAGGCGCTGCCGCGCCGCTGCCCCATACCGGGCCCGGCCACGCGGCATCGCCTTCGCGTCGGCCGACGACGTGCACGTGCAGCTGGCGCACGATATTGCCCAGGGCGCCGAGATTGAGCTTGTCGAACGCCCCAAGCGAACGCAGCGCCTGCGAGGCGTGACTCACTTCGCGCCACAGCATGGTCTGCTGCTCGATGGGGAGATCGCAGATCTCCACCATACCGGGCACGCGCGGAACCAGCACCAGCCAGGGAAAGCGCGTGTCGTTCATCAGCAACACGTCGCACAACTCAAGCGAGGCGACATGGCGCGTGTCATTGCGCAGGCGCGAATCGAGCACAAACCCCGCATCGCTCATGCGCCTTGCACCAGGTGTTTGTCGAAGAAGGCCAGCGTGCGCTGGTAGGCGAGCCTGGCGCTGGCTTGGTCGTATTGCGGTCCCACATCGCGGTTGAAGGCGTGGCCGGCGGGGTAGGTGAACACTTCCATTTGCGGCAGCATGTCGCGGTGCTTCTGCACCGTTTCCGGCGGAATGGATGTGTCCTTTTCGCCGAAGTGGAACATCACCGGCGCCTTGGGCTTTTCGCCAAGAAATGCCGCATTGCGGGCGCCGTAGTAACTGACCGACGGCAGACCCAGTCGCAGCGCCGCCAGCAGCGCGACGGTGCCACCCCAGCAGTAACCCACGGTGCCGATGCGTCCGGCCGAGCTGATCGCCTCGGCGGCACTGGCGACGTCTTCCACCGCGCGGTCCAGGCCTAGCTCGGTCACCAGTTCGCGGCCGCGCTGCATGCCTTCGTTGTCGTATTTCAGATCCACCCCGGTCTCAAGATGATCGAAGAACGCCGGGGCAATGGCGGTATAGCCCGCCTGCGCAAAGCCATCGGCGACATGGCGGATATGCTCGGTGACGCCGAAAATCTCCTGGATCACCACGATGCCGCCCTTGGGCTTGCCCTCGGGCTGGGCAAGATAGGCGCCGATGCACTGCATGCGCGTGGTGTTGAGATTGATGTGCTGACCCATGGGGCGTGCTCCTGAGGCGTCAAAAGGCAATTCTAGCCATTCAGCAAGTCAAGCCGGTGTGGCGGCCGGGTGTGCGATACAATCTCCCGTTTTCCGCATAGTTACGGTCCCCACGCCATGTCGCAGGTCTCGCCCAAAGTCGGTTTCGTCAGTCTTGGTTGCCCCAAGGCGCTGGTCGATTCCGAACGCATCCTCACCCAGCTCAAGGTCGAGGGTTACGAGATCGTGCCCAGCTACGGCGCTGCCGACGCCGTGGTGGTGAACACCTGCGGCTTCATCGATGCCGCCGTGCAGGAGTCGCTGGACGCCATTGGCGAAGCGCTGCATGAGAACGGCAAGGTGATCGTCACCGGCTGCCTGGGCAAGCGCTCGGAGCTGATCCGCGAGGCTTATCCGGATGTGCTCGCCATTTCCGGTCCGCAGGACTATGCGAGCGTGATGCAGGCGGTGCATGCGGCGCTGCCGCCCAAGCGCAATCCGCTGCTGGACATCATTCCGGACACGGGTGTGAAGCTCACCCCGAAGCACTATGCGTATCTGAAGATTTCCGAAGGCTGCAATCACCGCTGCAGCTTCTGCATCATTCCCTCGATGCGTGGCGACCTGGTGTCGCGTCCGGTCGACGAAGTGCTGTTGGAAGCCGAGCGCCTGGTCAAGGGCGGCGTGAAGGAATTGCTGGTGATCTCGCAGGACACCAGTGCCTACGGCGTGGACGTGAAGTACGCCGAGCGCCAGTGGCGCGACAAGAGCTACCGCACGCGCATGACCGAGCTGTGCGAAGGCCTGTCCGAACTCGGCGTGTGGTCGCGCCTGCACTACGTCTACCCGTATCCGCACGTGGACGAAGTGATGCCGTTGATGGCGGAGGGCAAGATCCTGCCGTATCTCGATATCCCGTTCCAGCATGCGAGCCCGCGCATCCTCAAGCTGATGAAGCGCCCGGGCAATATCGACAAGACGCTGGAACGCATCCGAAACTGGCGCAAGGTCGTGCCTGATCTCACCATCCGCAGCACCTTCATCGTGGGTTTCCCCGGCGAGACCGATGCGGAGTTCGAAGAGCTGCTCGACTTCCTGCGCGAGGCCGAGCTCGATCGCGTCGGCGCGTTTGCCTATTCGCCGGTCGATGGCGCCAAGGCGAATGAACTGCCGGGTGCGGTGTCCGAAGAGCTGAAGGAAGACCGCCTGGAACAGTTCATGGCGGTGCAGGCAGAGATTTCCGCCGCCAAGCTGCAGCGCAAGATCGGCCGCAACATGAAGGTACTGGTGGACGAGGCTGGTGCGAACGGCGCCGTGGCACGTTCGGCCGCCGATGCACCGGAGATCGATGGCGTGGTGCACATCGCCAACGGTCAGTTGCTGAAGGCAGGGCAGTTTGTCGACGTGGTGATTGAAGCCGCCGACGAGCACGACCTGCACGCCCGCCTGGCCGGCTAAACGCGGTGGCGTGATGCGTTACGTCGCGCCATCCCGCGAAAGCGTCGATCCCGCAGTGTTCGCGCGCTGGCCGCTGGTCGGCTGGCGTGAATATGCGAGCTGGATGCAGGGGCCACATTGGCCCTCCATCGATGAACTCAACGAAGCCAGGCCTGTCGGCCAGCGCGAGCGCTTCGTGGCGCAGACAGCCGCCTTGCTCGAAGACGGCTTGCACTACGAACAGCGCATTGCCGAGCGTGGCGCCATCGCCACGCGCGAGGCGAACTGGCACGATCTGTTCAATGCCTACGCCTGGTTGCGTTACCCCTCGTTGAAGCGCGCGCTCAATGCGCAGCAGATGGCAGAGATTGCAATCATGGGCACGCGCGATCGATCGCGCGCCCAATATGCGATGACGCACTTCGACGAGGCTGGCGTGATCGTGAATCTGAAGGATCGCCACTTGCTCGATCTGTGGGACAGCCACGATTGGCATGGGCTGTTCTGGCGCGAGCGTTGTGCCTGGACGGACGGCCGGGCCTGCGTGCAGGTGTTTGGCCATGCCTTGCTCGAACACGCGCTAAGCCCGGGCAAGCTGCTGGTGGGGAAGGCGCTGGTCTTCCTTGGGCCTGGCAGTGGGGACCAGATGGTGGCCGCCGCAGCCGATGGCATCGGCGCGGGAAAGCTGCTGCGCGATCCCCTGGACCTGCGCCCCTTGCCCCTGTCGGGCCTGCCGGGATGGCGTGCCGACAGCGAAGTGGAGTCGTTTCATCGCCACGCCGAGTGCTACCAGCCGCGTCGCGAAGGGCGCGCCTATCCCTCGCCGGTCGAGCTCTGAGCGACCGTTACGTCCCTGCAACAAATTGCGGCGGCCTGCCAATCGCGCTACAACGAACCCAGCGGGGCTGGGGAGCGCGCATGGAAACGGCTGGGCGGGCACGCGTTGGACGGGGACCTGGATGGTGGCTCCGCACACTTTGTGCGGCCTGCCTGCTGGTGCCTGTCGCGCGCATACGCGCCGACGAGGTGGTGCAGGGCGCAGTCGCTCCAGCCATCCACTTCGGGATCTTGCCGATCGGCAGCGCCGCGGAATCGCGCGAGCAATGGCGCCCGTTGCTGGAAGACCTTGAGCGCAAGCTCGGCCACCCCGTCACCACCGTTTCCGTCAGCAGCTATGCGGGCCTTTCGGGAGCCATTGGCGACCAGCGCGTGGACATCGCGTTCCTGTCCGGGCGTCTGGCCATCGAAGCGGTGGAACACCAGCACATGAGCGTGGTGGCGCAATTCCTGCGCAACGATGGCGCGAAGGGCAATAACGCCATGCTGATCGTGCGAGCGGATAGTCCCATCCACTCGCTCAAGGATCTGCTCGCCAAGCCCGGACGCTGGCGCTATGCGCGTGGTGAAACCTTGTCGGTCACGGGCTATGTGGCGCCGGAAGCGGAGGTGTTTGCAGCCAAGGGGCTCAACTCCGATACGTTTTTCGCCCATGTGCGTGTGGGCAACCATCAGAACAATATCCTTGCCGTGGCCAACGGCGAGGTGGACGTGGCGACCTGCAACAACCCCGATCTGGATCTGTTCCGCCGCAATTTTCCGGCGGAAGGAACGCAGCTGCGGGTGATCTGGCGTTCCCCGCTGATCCCTTCAGGCGTGTTGGTGGTGCGCGATGGCATGAGTGAGCCGCTGCGTGGCCAGCTGATCGCTTTCATGCGCGGCTATGGCCGGGCGCCTGGCGCTGCCGGCGATCGCGAGCGCGCCAATCTCGCCCGCATTCCCGACCTGGCCGGCTTTGCCAAAGCCGACAACAACGTGCTGCGGCCTTTCGTTGATCTGGAATTTCGCCTGATGCGCGAGCAGGCCATGCACGCCCGTTGGGTCAACGATCAGGCTAAAACGATGCGGCTCAAGCAGATCGATGCGGATTATCAGCACGCGATGAAGCAACTTCTGCACGACTGAGCGGTCATTGAACTGCCCGATGCCAGGGTGACGCCTTTGCCAGCTAGAATGGCAGCTTCCCGGAGATACCTATGCCTGCTTTTGATCGTGTCGTTTCTGCGTGCCGCGTGGCCGTATTCGCCCTGGTGTTGGGCGCAACGACGCTGGTGCACGCGCAGGAGACACTGCCGGCATTGCCGGATGCGGACAAGCAGCAGATCAAGAAATACACGCTCAGCGAAGACGCCTTCGGGCGCCTTGCCGCCGCTACACGCGAAGCCCGCGCCACCGGCATTCCGCCGCAGGCGGCTCCCGATGCCAGCAAGGTGCACAGCCTGGACGACCTGGCCAATCAGGCGATGGCGGCCGATCCGCGCATCCCGGCCCTGGTGAAGAAATATGGCTTCACGCCGCGCGAATTCATGCTCGCCAATATCGCCTTGATGAATGCGGTGATGGCGGTGCAGGCACGCAATGATCCCGCCTTGTCAGGCAATCTCAACCAGGTATGGGTCAACGCGGACAACATCCGTTTTGTCGAATCGCATCAGGCAGACGTGCAGGCGCTGCTGCAGGGGCGATGATCAGTAGTTCACCGCCACGATCACGAAGCGCGTGCGGCCACTGGGCAGCTCCGCTTCGAATTCGTCGTCCAGGCGTTTCTTCAACACCGCGCGGGCCAGCGGCGAGTCGATGCTGATCCAGCCCCGGCGGGCGTCAGTCTCGTCCGGCCCTACGATGCGGTAGACGACGCTTTCGCCGGAGTCGACGTTCTCCAGCTCGATGCTCGCACCGAAAAACACCAGCTCCTGATCTGCCGGCGAGCCCTCGGCCACCTTGAGCGACGGAATGCGTTTGCTGAGATAGCGCGCGCGTCGATCGATCTCGCCGAGCTGCTTTTTGCGATAGGTGTATTCGGCATTCTCCGAGCGATCGCCCTCGGCCGCCGCGGCCGCCAGCGCTTTGACCACTTCCGGGCGCAGCGTATGCCAAAGATGATCCAGCTCGGCCTTGAGCTTCTCGAAGCCTTCGCGCGTGATGATGGCGGTGGATGAAGGCGAGGGTGGGCGCCAGCGGCTCATGCGTGGGTCATTGCGTTGGGTTGCTCATCGCACCGATTTTAGCTGGACTGGCGCCTGAGCGGTGACGGGAGCGACGTCCGTGCACTCCCGTCAGTGGTTTCAGGGCGAATTGACCATCGCGTCCATGTCGCTGACATTCATCGGGCCAAAGGCGACGGTGTCGGTGTGCGAGGCGATGAACTGGCGGAATTCGATCGACGACTTGGCGCCTATCGTCAGCCCCTTGGCCTTGGCCGCATCGTCTTCTTTCTTCTGCTGCGCATCGGTCAATGCAGGTGCAATGGCGATGTAATCCCAGGAGTCGCCCTGGTAGTGCGCATACCACTGCGCGCGCGGCAGGCCGAGCTGCTTGTCGATGGCGTCGCGATCGGCCATCCATTTGAGAAAGGCTTCGTGTTTGCCGGGAGCGACCCGATACAGCGAAATGACCGCGCGGGGCGGCTCCTTGGCCGCCGAGGTGCTTTGGGCGAAGGCGACGGGGGTCGCCAGCATCAGGCCCAGCCATACGAACTTGCCGATGAAGTGACGCATGAAACTCTCCTTGTGCACCAGGTGTGAGCCGGTCGTGTCGACGGCCGCGGAGCGCCGGAATCGCTTGCGGACGGGGCGGTGCACCAAAGGAGTTGGCTTGCGCACGCTACACCCGCTTCCGGGCGAGCCGCAACACGACTTGCGACTAGTCGAGCGCCGGTGTCCGGGAGATGCCGGGCCCCTGTTGCAGCTGGGTTGCGTACGCCACCAGCGATGGATGCAGCGGATGCCCGCTCCACGTTGCTGCCAGCTTGCCCAGCAGCACGGCTGCCTCGGCGTGTTGACCGAGCCGCTCGGCCATCTGCCTGGCGGCGAGCAGGCCCAGGCGCGGGCACTCGGACGAGCGCGGCCAGCGCGCAAGGTAGCCGCGGCCTAGCTTCAGCGACAATCGCGTCATGCCCGCGCTGGACGCGAGTTCGGCCAGCGTGGCAACGCTTTCCGGCGCATCGGGCAGGAAGTTCGGATCGATCTCCATACATTCCTGCACCAGCCCAAGCGCGCGACGTGGCTCGCCGTTGGCCATCAGCGCCGCGATCCAGATCTGCCCATGCTCGAGCAAACCGGCGGTCAGGCCTTCTTGCTTCAACAGCTCGCGATACGCCTGATGCAGCGACGGCGGCGCACTGTGTCCCTGCATGCGTTCCACCAGCATGCCGATGGCAGCGCGACGATCGACCTTCGCCATGTCGCGCACCGCGATCAGCAGGCGCTCGTCTTCGTCCTGGCCGCTTTCGCGCGCCAGCACGTCGGCTTCCGGCTGCAGATCGAAACGCTCGTGATGCCGATGGATCATGACGCCCATCAGATGCAGGTTGAAGATGATCAGGTAGGTGTAGCTGAACGCGAACAGCGGTTGCCACAGGATGGCCAGCAGGCTCGGCTGCAGCAGCGATGGCAGCATGATCAGCAGGCCGGTGACGAGGTTGATGACCACCGGAAGGAAATAACCCGCGCCCAGCCGACCGATCACCTTCTGCCAATGCAGCGGATTGAACGCGTTGGCCTCGTCGCCGAAGGCCAGCGACATGTCGATGGCGGGCAGGGTGAGCGAGAAGAACAGGATCAGCGGCCAGAACATCGGCGCATAAATCAGCTTGCAGGCGACGCAGGCGAGGACCACCAGCATGTGCAGCAAGGTGAGCGCGCGGCCGGCCGCGGCGTTTTCATCCATGCCGACATCGGGCGGCTCGGCAAAGCCATTGGCCGTATGTACCAGACAGGCCGCCGCGTAGCGCCAGCGCGCCAACCACAGGAAGAAAGCGAAGCACATGCCGATGATGCCGGGCAGTATCGTCAGGCACTGGCCCAACCCCAGCAGCACACAGGTAGCCAGCGCTGTGCCACGCAACGGATAGGACAAGCCCGCGATCAAGCGGTCCGCCAGCGGCGCACGTGGCGATACGGGTTTAGGTCGCGGCATGCGCAAGCGTTTTAACCTCAGGCGGCAGTGCTTTGAATGCTAGGGAGCGCGAACGCAGGTGATGAAGCCATGCTTTTCCAGCCAGCCATCTTTGTGGTGCCGACACAGGAATCGTCCCATCGAGCCGTTGGCATAAAGCAGCAAGAGCACGAGCAGGGCGGCTACCAGGACGACGGCGATGATGCGTGTCTGCGACATGACGGATCCCTCAGCGCTTGCCGCCAAAAATGCCGCCCAGCACGCCACGCACGATCTGCTGGCCCAGGCGCGAACCGGCCGCGCGCACGGCGGACTTGGCCATCGCTTCGACCATGCCCTGCCGGCGGTTGTTGCCCAGCAGGATCTCGCGTGCCGCATCCGTCCAGCCGCCGCTTTGCTGGGGCGCCGCACCGGCCGGTGCCTGCCTGGCCACCACCTGCGGATCGGCGGCCTTTTCCGCGGCGCGTTTGGCGAGCATTTCGGCGGCCGACTCGCGATTGATCGCCGTGTCGTACTTGCCGCCCACCGGCGAGCGTTGACGCACGGTGGCGCGCTCCGGCTCGGTGATCGCACCGATGCGTGCCGTGGGCGTGGTCACCATCACGCGCTCGACCGGCGAGGGCACGCCGCCGTCGCGCAAGGTCGACGCCAGCGCCTCGCCCACCGCAAGCTGGGTGATGGCCTCGCTTACGTTGATCTTGGGATTGGCCACGAACGTTTCGGCGGCGGCCCGGACTGCCTTTTGATCGCGCGGCGTGAACGCACGCAGCGCGTGCTGCACGCGATTGCCGAGCTGACCGAGGATATTGCCCGGTACGTCATCGGGATTCTGCGAACAGAAGTACACGCCCACGCCCTTGGAGCGGATCAGGCGCACGACCTGTTCCACCCGTTGCAGCAAGGCGGGCGGCGCGTCGTCGAACAGCAAGTGCGCCTCGTCGAAAAAGAACACCAGCTTGGGTTGATCCAGATCGCCCACTTCGGGCAACTGCTCGAACAACTCCGACAGCAGCCACAGCAGGAAGGTGGAATACAGGCGCGGTTTGAGAATCRGCTGATCGGCGGCCAGCACATTGATCACGCCGCGGCCGCTCATGTCCTGGCGCATCAGGTCGGCCAGTTCCAGCGCGGGCTCACCGAAGAACTGGTCGGCGCCATCCTGCTCCAGCTTGAGCACCGCGCGCTGGATCGCCGCGATGCTCTGCGTGCTGATCAGGCCGTAGTGGGTGGAAATGTCCTTGGCGTTTTCGCTGGCGAAGCCGAGCATGGCGCGCAGATCCGACAGGTCGAGCAGCAGCCAGCCCTGGTCGTCGGCCACCTTGAAGATCACTTCGAGCACGCCTTCCTGCGTGTCGTTGAGTTCCAGGATGCGGCCGAGCAGGGTAGGGCCCATCTCGCTGATGGTGGCGCGCACGGGATGGCCGAGCTTGCCGTAGATGTCCCAGAAAATGACCGGGTTGGCTTGCGGCTTCCAGTCGTTCAGATGCAGCTTGGCCAGGCGCGCCTTGAGCTTGTCGCCCGGTTCGCCCGCGGCCATCGACAGACCGGCCAGATCGCCCTTCGCATCGGCCAGAAAACAGGGCACGCCGAGCTTCGAAAAGCCTTCGGCCAGCACCATCAGCGAGACCGATTTGCCGGTGCCGGTGGCGCCCGCAATCATGCCGTGGCGATTGCCGTAGCGCGGGTCCAGGCTAACGCTGCTGCTGTCGTTGCTGCCGATCAAGATCTCAGTCATGGCGTTCCATCCATAGGGTGCACCGCGATTGTAGCCATGCGTCAGCTTCTTGCGGTCGCCCATTGAATCAGGACATTTCCGGTTGAGTCCCTGCTCCGTGCGCAGTAAGGTCGCCGCTTCAGCCAGGTAGTGAAGTCATTCATGGTTTTTCCCGTCGTATACCGCTCCCTGCGCATGGCGCCTCTTGCCGTTGCCGCGATGCTGATGGCTGCGTGTTCCAGTGGCGGCGGCAGCAAGCCCGTCGCTCCCACGCCGCAGGCCAATCAGCTTTACGCGCAGCTGGACCAGGCCAGCAAAGGCTATGAAACGGCGCTGACGCAGGCGCGCGCCGGCAACGCCCAGGCCTCGCAGCAGACGCTCACCACGGCGCTGGATCAACTGCAAAGTGCCTCCGCGCATTGCCCGTCGACGCCGGGCTGCGATCCGCAGCGTTTCTTCTCGGCGTTCGATCGCCTGTTGCGCCTGAAGGATGGCAACTTCGACCTGGGCGACGACATGGGCAGCATGGGCGACGACTTGCCCGAAGGCAGCGAAGCCGGCAAGACCGGTGCGGCCAGCCTGCCCGAGGCGCAGCGCAGCGTGACCTTGCTGCGCGGCCAGCAGCTGTCCCAGCTGATCGCCATGAATGGTCCGGTGAAAGCGGCGCTGGAGATGTGGCTCACCCAGTGGCGCGGCAACCTGATGGATGCCTACGTCAACTACCAGTTCCTGCGCTATCAGATGTGGCCGGAATACCAGAAGCAGGATCTGCCCGAGGCGCTGCTGTTCGGCATCATGGCCAAGGAATCGGGCGGCAAGGTGCATGCGATATCGCGCTCCGGCGCTGCCGGGCCGCTGCAGTTCATGTACGCCACCGGCCTGCGCTTTGGCCTCAATACGGAAGATGGTTTCGACTCGCGCTTCGATCCTGCCGAGTCCGCGCGCGCCAACGCGGAATACATGGACGAGCAGCTCAAGGCGTTCAACAACAACCTCGAGCTGACCCTGGCCGCCTATAACGGCGGTGAGGGCCGCATGCGCCGACTGGTCGGCGACAACACCACGGTGAGCCTGTACGACCCCACCATCTACAACCAGCTCTCGCAGGAGACGCGCGACTACGTGCCCTCCGTGCTGGCGGCGGCATGGCTGTTCCTGCATCCGGAGAGCTACAACCTGCGCTTTCCGCACGTGGATGGCGCGCAGGGCAGCGTGGTGTTGAAGCGTCCCGCGTCGCTGACCGAGCTCACCGTTTGCCTGGGCTCCGCCGCCGGCATGCAGGATGGCTGGTTCCGCACCTTGCGCAACCTCAATCCGCGGCTGGATCCGCAGGTCAGCCAGCCCACCGGCGTGCGCATCATGCTGCCCAAGGTGCTGGAGAAGTCTTACGAAGCGCGTTGCACCACGGGTCCCTGGCCGATCCTGGCGAACGACCTGCACACCGCGGTGATCCCGGTGGTGCCTTCCTCGCCGTCACCGCCGCCTGCGGCTCCCTCGCGCAGTTCCAGCACGTCGCGCACGCGCAACTACACGGTCAGGCGCGGCGACACCCTCACCAGCATCGTCAGCAAGGCGAGCTGCTCCTCGGTGCAGGAGGTGTCGGAGATGAACGACCTCAGGCATCACCAGATCAAGCCGGGGCAGGTGCTCAAGTTGCCGACTTGTCGGTGATGACTGCGCCTTAGCCATCGCAACAACGAAAAACGCCGCCTTTGAGGGCGGCGTTTTTTCATGGGCGAGTGGGAGGACTCAGGCCGCGGCAGGCGCCTGCATCCAGGTCTGCATGGGATCGGCGCGATGATCTTCCTTCAGCCCGCGCAGCAGCCGCATCAGGTCGCGGTGGTGCGGCTGCAGGTTCGGGTGCGGGGTGTTCTTGGTCTCGTGGTAGGCCACGGCCAGCCACAGTGCGATGCCGC
Organism: Dyella sp. 01N448; assembly: GCF_056399225.1. NCBI lineage: Bacteria > Pseudomonadati > Pseudomonadota > Gammaproteobacteria > Lysobacterales > Rhodanobacteraceae > Dyella > Dyella sp. 01N448. The sequence goes on from NZ_JBFTQX010000003.1 coordinate 804,119, forward strand.
GCATGGCCACCTCGGGGTTGTCCGAGCGTGCGCGGGCAAGGCCGATCTCGGTGCCCTGGCCCCAGGGCAGGTAACGCTCTTCCGGGGGCGTGCCGTACAGATGCGGAAAGTCGCCGCGCGAGGCCTGGCCGATTTCGCGTAGCGCCATGGTGCCGAGGCGGGCGCGGCTGCGCTTGGGCAGGGCATGGATCTGGCGCTCGATTTCGCGCAGCTGCCTGCCTAGCTGGCGACTGCGGTTCATCGCGATGAGTCGGGTGACGATGCGCATGGACGGTCCTCGGTCTGGCCTGGGGATGGCGCTCGCGCAGGGGCGTCGCCGAGCGGGAGCATAGCCGCGCCCGGCGCGGGGAATGCGCCAAAAAGGTCACAAAACGACGAAACGCGTCACTCGCGGCGTCAATAAATTGACGGGCGGCTTGCTTAAGCCCCGACTTCCACGCCCAGGCGCTGGCCCACCTGCACATGCTGCTGCGAGGCCAGCTGATCCAGTTCCGCCATGCCTTCGGGGAACAGCATGATCACGGTCGAGCCCATATTGAAGCGGGCCATCTCGGCGAATCGCTCCAGCGTGATCTGCTGGCCGGCGAACGACTTGCGACGGATCGACGAGGCATACGGCGGTATCACCAGCCCGTCCCATACGGTGGCCACGCTCGAGACCAGGATGGCGCCCACCATCACCACCACGAACGGGCCGTGCTCGCCATCGAAATGGCAGACCAGCCGCTCGTTGCGCGCGAACAGGCGCGGAATCGCTTCCACTGCAAACGGTGCGACGCTGAAGATGCGGCCGGGCACATGCACGGTCTCCTTCAACGTTCCCTTCAGCGGCATGTGCACGCGGTGATAGTCGCGCGGCGACAGATAGATGGTCGCGAAGCGCCCGTTGCGATACGGCGTGGCACTGGCCTCGTCGCCGAGCAGTTCGGCGGCGGTGTACTCCTGGCCCTTGGCCTGGAAGATGCGCCCATCAACGATCTTGCCCATCTGGCTGATCTTGCCGTCGGCCGGCGAAATCAGGGCCTTCGGATCAGCATCGGCACGGCGTGCATCGGCCCGCAGCTTGCGGGTGAAGAACGCATTGAAGTGCTGGTAGGCGAGCGGATCGGGCTGCGCCGCCTCGGCCATATTGACCTGATAGTTGCGCACGATGGTGCTGATCAGGAAGTTCTTCCACGGCTTGAAGGTCCAGCGCGTGGCCCAGTAGACCACCCGCGACAGCGCGCGGTGGGGCAGGATGTATTGCAGGAGTACGTTGAAGGTCATCCCGCAAGTATGAACGATGACGGCGTCGATTGCCTCGGGCCGGGGCGCATCGGGGAAGGTCGGCGACCGGGCGGGCCGCCGACCTTCGTTTCTTAGTGACCTGACCCCAGCAAAGCCCAGCCGGTCGGATAGCTGGCGATGGCGGTGGCCTGCCAGATGTTGCTCCCGGGCGTGAAGGCCCCGTACGTACTCGTGTACCAGGTCAGGCGTCCCGGCGCCTTCGGCGTGGTGGCCGCGTTGGCGGTGTCGTTGCCCCAGAGCAGCACGGCTTCGTTCGCTCCATCCATATTGCCGGTGGCGCCCAAGTAGTCACCCTGGTTGATCGGCAGGCTACGGATGGCATTGAACGTGGTCAGTCCTACATTGCCTTGCTGGTCGTAGTAGCGTACCCATTCGTACTGCGTGAACTGCATAGCGGCATCGTTCTGCACATACACGTTGATGCCGCCGCCGTCGCCGGCGAGAGCCGTCCCGATGATGTGACCCTGCGGGTCGTAGTTGCCCAGGAAAGTGGACGTGAAGCCCGAATCCGTGCCTGCCCATAGGTAGACGTCATGGGCGTCGCTGGTCCACAGCAGGTCCAGGTGATTGGATAGCAGGAAGTGTCCGAACCCGGCCACGTGATAGCCGCAGGTCGCCTTGATTACCTTTCTTTCCAGCACGGTGGCGCCTTGCATGCGCCAGTAGCCGAACTCGCACTTGCTGTCGTTCCACCACAGCAGATCGGCGTTGTTGTCGCCGTCGATGTCGCCTGCGCCCAGCAACTGCCAGCCTTCCGGGTACGTGCCGATGTGGGTGGAGTCGAAGCCCGTACCGTTGGATGCCCACAAGAAGAGTTTGCGGTCGGCGTTGGTGAGTACCAGGTCGACCATGCGATCGCCGTTGAGGTCGCCCGTGGCGCCGACGTAATAGCCGGCGGGCACGTGAAATGCCTTGCGTGCGCCTGCGATGTACGGCTGGGGATAGGTGTCGCCCCAGCCTGACAGCCAATAGCCCACCTCATTTTTCTCGGCGTTGACCCAGAGCAGGTCACTCAGGCCGTCACCATCGACGTCGTTTGGCGCGACATAGGAGTAGTCCGCGCGAAACACTTCATTGGCTTCCTGCAGAAAAGCAGGCCAGGGCGTCACCGCCGTTGAGCCACCCGTGTCGGTTTGCGCCATCGCAGGCATAGAGAAACCCGCAGCCAATGCGGCCGCGATGACCAGCTTCCTTACGTTCATGTTTTCCCCTTGTTGAGTGAGTGCGACCCAGCGGACAGGTCCCCTCCCATGGCTGGTCGCGGGCGGATTTTTGCGAGCGCGCTCGGCGGCCCACAATTGGCCAAAGGGGGTGCTGGCCGCTAACTGTGAATTCCATCCACTTTTGGACGGCCGGGGTGGCCCCCGGCAGCAGCGGGCGGCCGCTGGCCGGCAGCGGCTATACTGTGCGACCCCTTCACGCCCATGTGCCCGCCGTGACCCACGAACTCGCCTCCATCATCGACTTCATCCGCTACGGCGCCAGCCGCTTTTCGGCGGCCGGGCTGACCTTTGGGCACAGTCACGACAATCCCATCGACGAGGCCACCCATCTGGTGCTGGCGAGCCTGCACCTGCCGCCGGATATCCCGCCGGCCTATGGCGCGGGCCGGTTGACCAGCGAGGAGCGCGAGCGCGTGCTGGCGTTGATCGAGCGCCGCGTCAACGAGCGTCTGCCGGTGGCCTATCTGGTGGGTGAAACCTGGTTTGCCGGCCTGAAGTTCAAGAGTGATCGCCGCGCCCTGGTACCGCGTTCGCCGATTGCCGAGCTGATCGAGTCGGGTTTCCAGCCGTGGCTCGATCATCGCCATGTCGAGCGCGCCCTGGACCTGTGCACGGGCTCGGGCTGCATTGGCATCGCCATGGCAGAGTTCAATCCGGACTGGCAGGTCGACATCGTCGACATCAGCGATGACGCTCTGTCGCTGGCGCGCGAGAACATCGCGTTCCAGCACGTGGAAGGCCGCGTCGAGGCGGTGAAGTCGGACCTGTTCAACGGCCTGAAGGGCCGTCGCTACGACCTCATCGTGTCGAACCCACCGTATGTCACCGAAGACGAATACGCCGCGCTGCCGGGCGAGTACAGCCACGAGCCGAAGCTCGGCCTGACCTCGGGCGAAGATGGCCTGGACATCTGCGTGCGGATGCTCAATGAAGCGGCCGACTATCTCACCGAAGACGGCCTGCTGATCGTCGAAGTGGGCGAGAGCGAGCGTCAGCTGGGCGAGTTGCTGCCGGAAGTCCCGTTCGTGTGGATCGAGTTCAAGGTCGGCCCCATGGGCGTGTTCGCCCTGGAACGTCGCGACCTGATCGAGCACGCCGAGGCGATTCGCGCGGCGGCCGAGGCGCGCAAGGGTCGCTGAGCGATCATGCGGCTGACCACGGCGCGGTTGCGTATCGATGCCCTGCATGAGGGCGATGCGGCCGCGCTGTTTGGGTATCGCGCTGACCCCGAGGTGTCCCGCTACCAGGGTTGGTGTCCGCAGACGCTGGCCGATGCGGATAGTTTCATTCGAACCCAAATGGCACTGGATAAGCCGCCGCAGTGCCGCTGGTTTCAGCGCGCCATCCGTAGCAGCGATGACGGCGTGCTGCTTGGCGATGTTGGCTTCTGCCTCTCCGACGAACAGGCCGAGATCGGCATCACCATCGCGCCCTTTGCGCAGGGGCAGGGCTACGCCGGCGAGACGCTGCAGGCACTGTTCCATGCCTTGTTCGGCAGCCTGGCCGTCCATCGCATCTACGCTTCGGTCGACCCGCGCAATACGCCCAGCATGGCCTTGCTGGCGTCCGTCGGCATGCGCCAGGAAGCCCATTTCCGCGAGAGCCTGCTGTTTCGCGGCGAATGGGTGGACGACGTGGTGTTCGCCCTGCTGGCGCGCGAATGGCGCGATCGCGGCGTAAACGACGCAGGATTTGCTGCATCGCGCTAAGCTGTGGCGGTTATCCCGCAGACGATCGAGCCTCGTGTCCAGCAACTCCTTCGGCAAACTGTTCACCGTCACCACGTTCGGCGAAAGCCATGGTCCGGCCATTGGCTGCGTCATCGACGGATGCCCGCCCGGCCTGTCGATCGACGCGGAAGAGTTCCGCACCGATCTTGATCGCCGCGCCACCGGCAAGAGCCGCCACACCTCGCAGCGCCGCGAGGCGGACGAGGTGGAGATTCTTTCGGGCGTCTACGAAGGCAAGACCACCGGCACGCCGATCGCCTTGCTGATCCGCAACACGGATCAACGCAGCAAGGATTACGGCAATATCACCGAGACCTTCCGTCCGGGACACGCCGATTACACCTATTGGCAGAAATACGGCATCCGCGATCCGCGTGGTGGCGGTCGTTCCTCGGCGCGCGAAACCACCATGCGCGTGGCGGCTGCGGTCATCGCCAAGAAGTGGCTGGCCGAACGCTACGGCGTGCGCGTGCGCGGTTATCTCGCGCAGATCGGCGATATCACGCCCGGTTCGTTCGACTGGGATGTGGTCGAGCAGAATCCATTTTTCTGGCCCGATGCACACGAAGTGTCCACGCTGGAGTCGTACATGGATGCGCTGCGCAAATCCGGCGACTCCGTCGGCGCGCGCGTGAACGTGGTGGCCGACGGCGTGCCGCCGGGCTGGGGCGAGCCGATCTACGGCAAGCTCGATGGCGACCTCGCCTCGGCGCTGATGTCGATCAACGCGGTGAAAGGCGTGGAGATCGGCGATGGCTTCGGCGTCGTGGCCCAGCACGGCAGCCAGCATCGCGACGAGATGGCGATGGACGGCTTTGCGTCCAATCACGCCGGCGGCATTCTCGGCGGCATCAGCACGGGGCAAGAAGTCTTGGCCTCGATCGCGCTCAAGCCGACCTCGAGCATTCTTATTCCCGGCCACAGCGTGAATCTGGCGGGTGAGGCGGTGGACGTGGTGACCAAGGGCCGCCACGACCCCTGCGTCGGCATCCGCGCCACGCCGATCGCCGAGGCGATGATGGCGCTGGTGCTGATGGACCACGCGCTACGCCATCGCGCCCAATGCGGCGACGTGGGCGAGGTATTGCCGCGTATTCCCTGAGCTCTCCCGGTCTCTGTTGGGGCCGGGCCCCGTACGAAGAAGATCGTTGATGACTGCCAAACCGAAAGTCTGGGTATCGCGCCCCCTGTTTCCCGATGTGCTGGCCCGCCTGGCCGAATACTTCGACGTCGACGCGGAAGCTGTGGAGCATCGCCACTCGGCCGATGAGCTCAAGCACAAGCTTGCCGGCGTCGATGCGGCCATCGTCGGCCTGGCCGATCGCATCGATGCCGGCGTGCTCGAGGGCAATACGCGTCTGAAAGTGGTCGCCAACCTTGGGGTGGGCTACAACAACCTGGATGTGGACGCGCTGACCCGCGCCGGCGTCCTCGCCAGCAACACGCCGGACGTATTGAACGAAAGCGTCGCCGACTACGCCTGGGCGCTGATGCTCGCCGCGGCCCGTCGCGTGGGCGCCGCCGAACGCTGGCTGCGGGCCGGACAGTGGCCGGGCAGCAATATGCGTTTCGACGACTGGCTAGGCCTGGACGTGCATGGCCGCACGCTGGGCATCCTGGGTATGGGCCGGATCGGGCAGGGTATTGCCCGCCGCGCTGCGGGCTTCGATATGCGCGTGCTCTATCACAACCGCTCGCGCCTCCCCGAGCTGGTCGAGCGCGAGTGCCAGGCCACCCTGGTCAGCAAGGCCGAGCTGTTGCGCCAGGCTGATTACCTGGTGCTGGTGCTGCCGTTCACGCCGGAGAACCGCCATGCCATCGGCGCACCGGAGCTGGCCCAGATGAAGCGCTCGGCGGTGCTGGTGAACATCGCCCGCGGCGGCATCGTCGATGATGCGGCGCTCGCGCTGGCGCTGCGGGAAGGTAAGCTGGCGGCGGCCGGACTGGACGTGTTCGAGGGCGAGCCGGCCGTGCATGCGGACCTGCTGGCGCTCGACAACGCCGTGCTCAGCCCGCATATCGCCAGCGCCAGCGAAGAAACCCGCCGTGCGATGGCCAACCTGGCGGCGGACAATGTGATCGCAGCGCTTGGCTTGGGCGAGGCGGCGGGAAAACCGCCGACCGCGCTCAATCCGGCGGTTTTGGCACGCTGGTCTGCACATAAAGCGTGATGACATTCACGCCCGCGCGTGTCGCAGGTTGTTTTGCGCGCCGCCCCGGCTAGATTTCCGCTGAAGCGGAGATCGGGGACGGTTTTCCGATTCCTCCTACCTGATTACGGAACATGAGCAAGAAGAGCAGCTACAAGGTGGCAATGGTCGGCGCCACCGGCGCCGTGGGCGAGACCCTGCTGGCGATCCTGGCCGAGCGCGAATTTCCCATCAGCGAACTGGTCCCTCTGGCCAGCGAGCGCTCCGCCGGTGAGAAAATCAGCTTCGACGGCAAACAGGTCACCGTGCGCAACCTTGCCGACTACGATTTCGACGGCGTCGATATCGCCTTCTTCTCGGCTGGTGGTTCGGTGAGCCGCGAGCACGCGCCGCGCGCCGCTGCCGCGGGCGCCGTGGTGATCGACAACACCTCCGAATACCGCTACCAGGACGATATCCCGCTGGTGGTGAGCGAAGTGAACCCGCACGCCATCGCCGAGTACACCACGCGCGGCATCATCGCCAATCCCAATTGCTCGACCATGCAGATGCTGGTGGCGCTGGCGCCGATCCATCGCGCCGTGGGCATCGAGCGCATCAATGTGGCGACCTACCAGTCGGTATCCGGCGCCGGTCGCAGCGGCATGGAAGAACTGGGCAAGCAGACCTCCGCGCTGCTCAGCTTCCAGGAAGTGGAAACCAGGAAATTCCCCAAGCAGATCGCCTTCAACGTGATCCCGCACATCGACGACTTCCAGCCCAACGGCTACACCAAGGAAGAAATGAAGATGGTGTGGGAGACGCGCAAGATCCTCGAAGACCGCACCATCCAGGTGAACCCCACCGCGGTGCGCGTGCCGGTGTTCTACGGCCATGCCGAGGCGGTGCACATCGAGACGCGCGAGAAGATCAGCGCCGAGCAGGCGCGCGCACTGCTGGAAAGCGCCGACGGCGTGGTGGTGATGGACGAGCGCAAAGCCGGTGGCTATCCCACGCCGGTGGGTGATGCCGCCGGGCAGGACCCGGTGTTCGTCGGCCGCATCCGCGAGGACATCTCGCACGAGCGCGGCCTGGACCTGTGGATTGTCGCGGACAACATCCGCAAGGGTGCGGCGCTCAACGCCGTTCAAATCGCAGAACTTCTGATCGAGGACTATCTGTAATGAAGCATGTGCTGACCGGGTTGGTGATGTGCGCTCTGGTATCCGTGGTACCCGCTCGGGCGGCACAGCCGTCAACCTCGCCGGCCGCACAGGCCGCCGATCAGAAGCAGTTGGATCAGGCCATCGAGAAGCAGCAGGCCGCGCTCAAGCAGCTGCAGGGCGACGTGGCGCGTGAAGAAAGCAAGTCTCACGACACCGATGCCAAGCTCAAGCAGCAGGATCAGACCATTGCCGAGCTCCAGGCCCAGCTGAAGGCCGCGAAGGCGGCACCCCCGTCCACCGGGCATTGAGGGCAGGCGGCGACCCCCGGGTCACCGTTTTACGAGAACAAGCACCTGCAAAGTGCTGTAAATACTGATCAACGCTATTGTTGATTGGCTTGTATCTAACTAAAGTGACGCCTCGTTGCAGGCGCTGCCGTTTTTCGGCATGCGGATAAGAAAACGTCACGGGGTCGTTCGGGGGAAACACGATGAATCGTTCGTTGAAGCTGTCGATGCTGCTGGCGCTTGCCCTCGGCAGCAGCCAGGCAGCCGCGCTGGAACTGGGTCAGATCCAAGTGAAATCCGCCCTCGGGCAGCCGCTGCTGGCCGAAATTCCGCTCAATCCCGCCAACGCGGCCGAGCTGGAGAATCTCACGGCCCGGCTGGCTTCCTCCGAGGATGCGGCCCAGGCCGGCGTCGCGGCCGGTCCCACGGTTCCCCTTTCCTTCGCGGTGGTGGATGGCGCCAACGGCAAGAAGGTGATCCGCATCACCAGCGCCGCCCCCGTCAATGACCCCTATCTCGACCTGCTGGTCGAGGTGAACAACGCCTCGGGCAAGAGCCTGCGCGAGTTCACCATCCTGCTCGACCCGCCGGGCAGCGCTGTCAGCAGCGTGCCGGCAACGCGCGCGCCGACCCAGTCCACCGGCAAGTCGTCCCGCCGCGCCACGGCGAGCCCGCCGGCCGCGACCAGCACCGAATCCACCGCCGCCGCTCCCGCGCCGGCCGCAGAACCCAAGCCGGCCAAGCCCGCGCCGACGCCGCGCGTGGCCGCCAATGGCACGTTCACGGTGGAGCGCGGCCAGACGCTGTCCGCCATCGCCCACGAGACCGCGCCGCAGGGCGTGGACATGAACCAGATGCTGGTGGCCCTGAAGACGGCCAATCCCGACGCCTTCTATCGCGACAACATCAACGCCCTGAAGAGCGGCGCGGTGCTGCGCGTACCGTCCAAGGAAGACGCCCAGTCCATGACCGCGGAAGCCGCGGTGGCCGAAGTGCGTCGCCAGAACAGCGATTGGCGCTCCGGCGCTGCCCGCACCCCGACCACGGTCGCCGATGCCGGCACCCGGGCCAACGCCTCGTCGGCGCCGACCTCGGGTGCGGCCGGTGGCGATCACCTGGCCCTGGTTCCCGCGAAGGAAGGCTCGGACAACGCCGCCGGTCGCGGCAGCAAGGCTGACAAGGCCGCTGCCGAGAAGGGCATGGCGGCGCTGCACCAGGACCTCCTGCGCAGCCAGGAAGCCCTCACCTCGCTGACCAAGCAGGGCGATGAGCTCAAGTCGCGCCTGAAGGACCTGGAAGACATCAACAGCAAGAACGAACGCTTGCTGTCGCTCAAGGACAACGAGATCGCCGAGCTGCAGCACAAGCTGGCGGACGCCCGCAAGACGGGTGGCCAGCCGGCCGCAGCGGCCACGGCGCTTGCCTCGGCACCCGCCAAGGCTGCCTCGGTGAAGACCGCCGAAGCCGATACCGTGGTGAAGGCCAACGAGCCGGCCACCACGCCGGCGGCAGCTGCAACCGTTGCCGGCGTCACGCCGGCTGCCAGCACCAGCGCACCGGCCCATGCCAGCACGGCAGCGCTCGCCGCCGCCAAGCCCGCGGCGGCCAAGCCTGTAATCCAGGCCAAGCCCGCTCCCGTGGCGGATGAAGAACCCTGGTTCATGCAGACCTGGGCCTGGGGTGCGGGTGCGGCGGTGGTCGTGCTCGGCCTGCTGGCTGCGCTGCGTGGACGCAGCCGCAAGACGGCAGCCCCGGCAGCGGCAGGCGCTTCGTCGCTGGCCGATCGCTTCGGCACCGTCCCCAACGGCGAGGGCCTCAGTGCCGATCCCGATCAGGACGAGCTGCTCGACCAGCTCGCCGAGCATCCGGATGACATCGGCCTGCACCTGGAACTGGTCAGCCTGTACTACAGCCGTCGCGACGTCGATCATTTCGAAGCCGCCGCCGAAGCCATGCATGCGCATATCTCCGACGAGCAGCAGCCGGAGTGGGTGGATGTGATGCACATGGGCGAAGACCTGGTGCCGGAGCATCCGTTGTTTGCCCATGGCGCTGTACATGCACACGCCGACGACGAGCACGAGGCACTGGATCAGTTCGACCTCGGCAACTATGCCAAGGATCACAACGACATCCCGCCGATCCCGACGCCGTCCGTGCAGCATGCGCCGAAGGTCAGCGGCTATCACTTCGACTTTGACCTGACCCCGCGCCCGGCGCAGGGGCAGGCTGGCGCCGCGGCATCGTCCGCCGCGAAGGAAGAACCGGCAGACACGAGCTGGCACTTCGAAGAGCCCGAAGGCGAGCCCCTGGTCGAAGAGCACGCGCATAGCGTGAATCACGGCCTGGACCATGATCTGGAAGCGGAAGGCGAGCACACCCTGGGCAACCAGCTCGGCGGTCATTTCACCGACGATCCGGTGGATACCAAACTCGACCTGGCGCGCGCCTACCTCGACATGGGCGATCCGGATGGCGCACAGGCCATGCTGGACGAAGTCCTGCACGAAGGCACGCAGATGCAGAAGGACGTGGCCAAGCGCTTGCTCGAGAGCATCCGATAAGCAGTGAAGCCGGCGGCTGCGCCGCCTGTGAAGGGTAAATAGTGAAAAACGGCGCCTTCTGGGCGCCGTTTTGCTTTTTCCCTTTACTATTCACTCTTTACCCTTCACTGCTCTCCCATGCGCATCGCTCTAGGCATCGAATACGACGGCACCGAGTTCTCCGGCTGGCAGCGGCTGACCCACGGCGAGACCGTGCAGGGTGCGCTGGAGCGGGCGTTGTCGTTCGTGGCCGCACAACCGGTGGAAGTGACCTGTGCCGGGCGCACCGATGCCGGCGTGCATGGCCGCTGCCAAGTGGTGCATTTCGACACCGACGTGCAGCGCGATATGCGCGGCTGGACACTGGGTACCTCGTCCAACCTGCCCAGCACGGTTGCCGTGTTGTGGGCGCAGCCGGTCGATCCCATGTTCCATGCGCGCTTTTCCGCGCGCAGCCGCCGCTACTGCTATCGCATCCTCAATCGCCAGGTGCGCGCCGCGCTCGACGCGCGCTATGTCACCTGGGAACGCCTGCCGCTCGACGCCGAGCGCATGCATCAGGCGGCGCAGGCCTTGGTGGGCGAACACGACTTCACCGCGTTCCGCGCCATTTCCTGCCAGGCCGCGCATGCGCGTCGCCAGGTGCATGCGGTGAGCGTTCGACGCGAAGGCGAACACGTCATCATCGAGATCGAGGCCAACGCCTTCCTGCATCACATGGTGCGCAATATCGTCGGTTCGCTGCTGCCGATCGGTCGCGGCGAACAGTCGGTGCGCTGGATGCACGAGCTGCTCGAAGGCCGCAGTCGCGACGTGGCTGGCCCGACCGCGCCTGCCTCGGGGCTTACCTTTATCGGGCCGCGCTACGAGGCGCAATGGAACCTGCCCGCGGAGGTGACGCAATGACCCGCATCAAGTGCTGCGGCATGACCCGCATTGAGGACGCACTCCTCGCGGCGCAATTGGGTGCCGATGCCATCGGGGTGGTGCTGACGGCGCGCAGCAAGCGCCGTGTCACGCTCGAACAGGCGCAGACCATCGTGCGTGACTTGCCGCCGTTCGTGAGTTCCGTGGTGTTGTTGATGGACGACGAAGCGGGCTTTGTTCGCGAGGCGATCGAGGCGATCCAGCCGGATCTGCTGCAGTTTCACGGTGCGGAGTCGGATGACTGGTGCGCGCAGTTCGGGCGTCGCTATCTCAAGGCCATCGCGATGGGCGAGGGCGCTGCCGCATTGCCCGGCCTGCGTCGTTATCCCGGTGCGTCGGGACTGCTGCTGGATGGTCACGGCCTGGGCGAACCCGGCGGTAGCGGCAAGTCGTTCGACTGGTCGCTGATGCCGCGTGACCTGACGCAGCCACTGATTCTCGCCGGCGGCCTCACGCCTGCCAACGTTGCCGAAGCCATGCGCATCGCCAAGCCCTGGGGCGTCGATGTGGCCAGCGGCATCGAGTCGGCGCCGGGCATCAAGGATGCGCACAAGCTGGCGGATTTCATCGCGGCAGTCCGCCGGGCCGACGACCAGCGCATGTAAACGCCGGCCCGCTGCTAGCATGGCCGCCAGCCTTGCCGCCCAGGTTTCGCATGCCCGTACCCATCGAAGCATTCCACTACGAAGGCCAGCCCGATGCGCTGCAAGCCATCGTCGGAGGCGATCGTCCGCGGGTCATTCGTGGGTTGGTGAAACACTGGCCGCTGGTCCAGGCGGCGCGCGAGTCGGACCGCTCGTTTGCCGGGCAGCTGATGGCAGCGGACAACGGCTCGCCGGTCGATGCGCTGTTGATGCCGCCCGAGGCGGATGGCGTGGTCGGATATCGCGGCGACGCCGAGGCATTCAATTTCACCCATCACCGGGCGTCCGTCACGCAGGTGCTGCAGCGCCTGCTGCAATTTGCCGAGGCCGCTGACGCACCCGGCATGGCCTTGCAAAGCGCTCCCATCGCCGGCTGTCTGCCGGGTCTGCTTGAGCATCACCGCTTGCCGCTGCTCGACGACGCGGTGAAGCCGCGCCTGTGGATCGGCAATCGCGTCACCACGCCTGCGCACTTCGACGAGTACGAGAACATCGCCTGCGTCGTGTGCGGCGTGCGGCGTTTCACGCTGTTTCCGCCGGAGCAGGTGCGCAACCTGTATATCGGCCCCTTGGACTTCGCGCCGACCGGCGCCGCCATCAGCATGGCGCGCCTGGATCAACTGGACGATCCGCGTTATCCGCGCCTGCAGGAGGCGATGGCGCATGCGCTGGAGGCCGAGCTCGAGCCGGGCGATGCGATCTATATCCCGCCGATGTGGTGGCATCACGTCGCCTCGCTCGGCAAGCTCAATGCGCTGGTGAACTACTGGTGGAAGCGCACGCACGGCAGCGCACTGGCGCCGAACACGCGCCTGGGCGGGCTCTTGCATTGCATCCTGCTGTTCAAGTCGCTGCCACCCGCGGAGCGCGCCGCCTGGCGCGAGCTGCTCGATTACTACGTGTTCGATGACGAAGACCCTGCGGCGCATATTCCCGAGGAACGTCGCGGCTGGCTGGGCGAGCTCGATGAGGAACAATCGCGCAAGCTGCTTGAGCGTATTCGCCAGTACCTGTGAGCTTGCGTGATGTTTTCCACAGCCAATGTGGATGCACACAGACAAAGCTTGTGGACAAGTGTCCTATCTCGTTGACGGCAAAGATGTCCTGACGCGTTGATGCGAGTTTGCGCATCGCTTCCATCGTCGTCGCGCAGGTTTTCCACAGCGCATGTGGATGCCTGCGGGAAAAGCTTGTGGATAGGTGGGCTATCCCACTGACGCAAAAGCACTCGGCACGCATTGATGCGCAATTGCACAGCGGGTCAGCTGCCTTGTTCGGCGAAGGCGGCCTTCAACCACTCGGCGAGCGGTGCGACTCGCGCATCGGAAACGCGGGCGGACGTGACCAACACCCACTGAGGGCGTATCTCGTGGAACCCCCACGGCGCCAGCAAACGTCCCGATGCCAGATCGCCCGCCACCAGTTGCGCCGGCGCGATAGCCAGTCCGCGTCCCGCCACCGCGGCTTCGATCATGTGATACAGGTGCGGATAGCCCTGTCCCAGCGTCAGCTGTTTTGCGGGCAGGCCCATGCTCTGCGCCCAGTGGTCCCAGGCCTCGGGACGCGATTGCGTATGCAGCAGCATCTGCTCCTGCACGGCCTGCGGGCGACTGCGTGTGAATCGTTGCGCCTTGGCGTAGCCCGGGCTCGCCACGGGGCCGATGCGCTCGTTCGCCAGCACAGTCACCTGCCAGCCGGCCGGCCACGGCGGTTCGCCTGCCATGATCGCCGCGTCGAGTCCGGCCAGTGTTTCATCGAAGCTGGTTTCCTGCGGGCGCAGATGCAGGTCCAGTTCCGGCAGCTCCTCCATCAGTCGTTCGAGGCGGGGAATCATCCAGCGGGCCAGCAGGCTCACCGGGCAACCCAGCACGAACGGCGCATGCGCCGTGCCGGTGCGCAGCTCGTCGCAGGTTTCGCGCAACTGGCCGAAGGCCGCCGTGCTGGTATCGCGCAGGCGCTGGCCTGCTGCGGTGAGTACGAGGCCGCGGCCCTGGCGCTGGAACAGCGACGTGCGCAGGTCTTCTTCCAGTGCGCGAATGTGCCGACTTACCGCGCCGTGCGTGACATGCAGCTCGGCCGCGGCCCGGCTCACGCTGCCCAGGCGGGCGGCGGCCTCGAAGGCGAGCAGGGCGTTCAGCGAGGGCAGGGCGCGGGGCATGGGACCTGTGAGTTTTCCTGACAAGTGGTAGCCATGATATCGCTTTTTGCGGTCGGCGCTTTCGGTTAGTTTGGGCGCTGTCTTTCTGTGACTTTACCGAGTGCCATCCATGAGCAAGATCGACTTCAGCGCCTATCCCGACGAACACGGGCGCTTCGGCAATTACGGCGGCAGCTACGTCGCCGAAACCCTGATGGCGCCCCTGGCCGAACTGACCGAGGCCTATCTGCGCCTGCGCAAGGATCCCGAGTTCATCGCCGAACTCGATCGCGATCTGAAGTACTACGTGGGCCGTCCCAGCCCGGTGTATTACGCCGAGCGGCTGAGCCAGCACGTGGGCGGCGCGCGCATCCTGCTCAAGCGCGAGGACCTCAATCACACCGGCGCGCACAAGATCAACAACACCATCGGCCAGGCGCTGGTGGCCAAGCGCATGGGCAAGCCGCGCATCATCGCCGAGACCGGCGCCGGCCAGCACGGCGTGGCCAGCGCCACGGTGGCGGCGCGCTTTGGCCTCAAGTGCGTGGTCTACATGGGCGCGGTGGATATCGAGCGGCAGAAGATCAACGTCTACCGCATGAAGCTGCTGGGCGCCGAGGTGGTGCCGGTGACGTCGGGTTCGAAGACGCTCAAGGACGCGCTCAACGAAGCGATGCGCGACTGGGTCACCAACGTGGCCGACACCTTCTACATCATCGGCACCGTCGCCGGCCCGCATCCGTATCCGCTGATGGTGCGCGACTTCAACGCGATCGTAGGACGCGAGGCGCGCGAGCAGGTGCTGGAACAATTCGGTCGACTGCCGGATGTGCTCACGGCCTGCGTCGGCGGCGGTTCCAATGCGATCGGCCTGTTTCACGCGTTTCTCAACGACGAAGGCGTTCGAATTGTCGGCGCGGAAGCGGCAGGCGAGGGCATCGCCACCGGACATCACGCCGCTTCGCTGGCAGCGGGTCGCCCGGGCGTGCTGCATGGCAATCGCACCTATGTGCTGTGCGACGACAACGGTCAGATCACCGAAACGCATTCGGTCTCCGCGGGTCTCGACTACCCGGGCGTGGGCCCGGAGCATGCATTCCTGAAAGATGCCGGCCGCGCAGAATACGTGGGCGTCACCGACGACGAAGCGCTGGAAGCTTTCCACCTGCTGGCGCGCACCGAAGGCATTCTTGCCGCGCTGGAATCGAGCCACGCCGTGGCGCAGGCAATCAAGCTTGCGCGTGAATATCCAAAGGATGGCCTGGTGCTGTGCAACCTGTCTGGCCGAGGCGACAAGGACGTGCACACGATTGCCGCGCGCGAAGGAGTGCAGGTATGAGCCGCATCGACCGCCGCTTCGCCCGTTTGAAGGCCGACCAGCGCACCGGACTCATCCCGTTCGTCACCGCCGGCGATCCCTCGCCTCAACACGCCGTGGCGCTGATGCATGCGCTGGTCGAGGCCGGCGCCGATGTGATCGAGCTGGGCGTGCCGTTCTCCGATCCGATGGCCGATGGCCCGGTGATCCAGCACGCCAGCGAGCGAGCCATTGAGAAAGGCGTCGGCTTGGCCGACGTGCTTGGCTGGGTCTCGGCATTCCGCCAACGCGATGCCGACACGCCCATCGTGCTGATGGGCTATCTCAACCCGATCGAAATCCATGGCTATGCGCGCTTCGCCGCTGAGGCAGCACAAGCCGGCGTGGACGGCGTGCTGGTGGTGGATTGCCCGCTGGAGGAATCGGCCGTGCTGCAGCCGTTGCGCCAGGCCGGTCTGCAGCAGATCCTGCTGGCCGCGCCGACCACCGCACCCGGGCGTATGGTGCGGTTGTGCGGGTCGGCCGAGGGTTTCCTGTACTATGTATCGTTCGCCGGCATCACGGGCGCGGCACGACTGAGCACTGGCGATATCGCAGCCCGCGTGGCCGATATCCGGTCGATGTCGAAGGCCCCGGTGGCCGTGGGTTTTGGCGTGCGCGACGCGCAGTCGGCCAAGGCCATTGCCGGCTTCGCGGATGCGGTGGTGATCGGCAGCGCGCTCGTGGAGCGCCTGGCCGGCGCGGACGATGTCGCTGACATCACCGCGCGGGCGAAGGATTTCCTGGCGCCCATCCGCGCCGCGCTGGATGCGCATTGAGAACACGCTGCGTTCATGACGCGGCGTCGCGTCATGAACGTTTGAGGTGTTGCGATGAACTGGCTCCAGAAAATCATGACTCCCCGTGCCCGCACGGATGCCACCGGCAACGCCGGCAAGGGCAAGGTGCCGGAAGGCGTGTGGGAGAAGTGCGGTGGCTGCGGCACGGTGCTCTACCGTCCGGAGCTCGAACGCAACCTGATGGTCTGCCCCAAGTGTGGCCACCACCACACCATCGAGGCGCGCCTGCGCCTGGATGCCTTGCTTGATCCGGGTTCGGCGCAGGAACACTGGGCCAGCATGGAGCCGAGCGATCCGCTCAAGTTCCGCGACACCAAGAAATACCGCGACCGCATCGTGGCGGCGCAGAAGTCCACCGGCGAGAAGGACGCGCTGATCGCCATGAGCGGTCGCCTCAAGGGCCGCCCGCTGATGGCGGTGGCTTTTGAGTTCAGCTACATGGGCGGTTCGATGGGTTCGGTGGTCGGTGAGAAGTTCACCCGCGCCGCCGAACGCGCCCTGGCCGAGCGCAGCGCCCTCGTGTGTTTCGCCGCCACCGGCGGTGCACGCATGCAGGAGTCGCTGTTCTCGCTGATGCAGATGGCCAAGACCTCCGCCGCGCTGGCGCGAATGCGCGATGCCGGCGTGCCGTACATCAGCGTGCTCACCCATCCCACCACGGGCGGCGTGTCGGCAAGCCTGGGCATGCTGGGCGACATCAATGTCGCCGAGCCGAAGGCCTTGATTGGCTTCGCCGGTCCGCGCGTGATCGAGCAGACCGTGCGCGAGACACTGCCGGAAGGCTTCCAGCGTTCGGAATTCCTGCTCGAGCACGGCGCCATCGACCTGATCGTCGATCGCCGCGAAATGCGCGACAAGCTGGCCGATCTGCTCGGCATCCTGATGAAGGCGCCGCGCGTCGCGTAAGCGCTACGCTGCGTTGATATAAAAAAACAGCGCCCACGTGGCGCTGTTTTTTTGTGCCAAGCCTTCGCGACCTCCCTGTGGGAGCGCACCCTGTGCGCGACGGTGCAGCGCGCACAACTCGCACCTTCCACATGCTCCATCGAAGCCGACAGCAAACGGATGCGGGATGCGCGCCTGATCGATACTGAGGCAGCATGTGTCGCGCACAGGGAAGTGCTACACAGGAGTGCAGTCTCGAATCTTTTCCACAGTTCTCGTGGATAGCTCCTGCATAAGCCTGTGGACAACTGCATGCCATGGCTTTGTCGACAACGACTTGCGACACCGTGCTGAACTTTTGCTCAGCTGCGCCGATGTTTTCCACAGCGTTTGTGGATGTCACTCGCGCAAACCTGTGGATAAGCAACGCAACTCGTTGCTGCGCAAGGAAGTCATTACGCGATGACGAAATAGTGACCAGTGATGCCGGCGCATGACAGGCCGGTTTTCCACAGCTGATGTGGATGGTCGCGAGCAAAGCCTGTGGATAGATGACCTATCTCACTGATGCCAAAGCGATGGCGACGCAGTGATGGCGAAATGCGCAACGCACGCTGCGCTGGTGGGCAAGCGGGCTTTACGCCACCAGCACGTGCAGCGGCAGCAGCCACAACGACAATGCGCCGAGCGCACTGCCGATCACCGTCGCGGCAATCACGTCGCTCGGATAGTGCAGCCCAAGGATCACGCGCGATGCACCCACCAGTGCGGTGAAGGTCAGCAGCAGCGGCGCGAGCAGCGGATACCAGGCCAGCGCCACGACGGTGAAGCTCACCGCCTGCAGCGTGTGGCCCGAGGGGAAACTGAATTCATCCAGCGGCGGCACATGCGCGATCACGCCGGGGCAGGCGCGGAACGGGCGAGGGCGGCGTGTCCAGCGCTTGAGCAGGCGATAGAGCAGCAGGGCGGTAAGACCGGTAAGGGCCATCTGCGCGGCAGCCAGCAAGCCGCGTCGGCCGTCGACCAGGGCCAATACCGCCATCAGCGAATACCAGAACACACCATCGCCGAGTCGGCTGATGATGCCGAAGAACACGCCGACCGCGCGGCGCGTACCCCAGCGGTTGGCCGCCACGCACATGCGCCGATCAATGGCGAAGCGCGGGCCGGCGGGAAGTTCAGGCGTGTGCAGGGGCGGCAGCGTGCTCATGCGCGTTCTCCTTAGCCAGCTCAGCCAAAAGATGCTCGAACTCGTTGATGACCGCGTCGGGCGAGAGATTGGCGATGCTTGCGTGCGCCGCGCGACCCATGTGCCGGATCAGGCTGGCGTTGGAGGCAAGCATCACGGTCGATTCGATGAAGCTGCGTTCGTTGCCGGCATCGATGCGATAACCGTTCTGGCCGGTGTGCAGATGCTCGCGCGCGGCGCCTTCTTCATAGGCCACCACCGGCAGGCCGGAGGCCAGCGCTTCGAGGATCACATTGCCGAAGGTTTCGCTCAGGCTGGGGAACGGAAACAGATCCGCGCTGGCGTAGTGCTGAGCCAGGGCTTCGCCGCGCTGCATGCCTGCAAAGATGAAATCGGGGTTGGCCTCCTGCAGTGCGGCGCGCGCCGGACCATCGCCGACCCACACGTAGCGTGCTTTGGGAATCTGCTGCTGTACGGCGCGAAATGCGCGCACGGCCAGGCCGAGGTTTTTTTCCGCCGCGATGCGCCCGACGTAGAGCACGACCGGCGTGTTGCCATCCACGTTCCACTGCTCGCGCAAGGCCGCATTGCGATGGCGCGGATGAAACAGCTGCGTGTCGACCGCGCGGCGCAGCAGGCGGGCGGTATCCACGCCGAGCGCGTTCAGTTCGTTGGCGAGCGCTTCGGTGGGCACCAGCGTGGCGGCGGCGCGACGATGGAAGTTGCGCAGATAGTTGCGCACGATCGGCGTGAGAAAGCCTACGCCGTAGTGGTCGGCATACGCGTCGAAGCGGGTGTGGAAACCGGTGGCGGTCGGAATACCCAGGCGCTTGGCGGTGCGTACGGCTGACCAGCCCAGCGGACCTTCGGTCGCAACGTAGATGGCATCGGGGCGCAGGCGCGTCCAGCGGTCACGCAGGAGGCCACCGGCCGGCAGGCCAAAGCGCAGGCCCGGATAGCGTGGCAGCGATGCGCCGCGCACTTCCAGTGTGACGATGCCGGGCTCATCTTTGAAGGGGGTTTGCTGACGGGGACGTATCAGGTCGACCGTGTGTCCCTGCGACGCCAGTCCGGCGGCGAGGCTGTGCACGGTCAGTGCCACGCCATTGATTTCGGGTGGATAGGTTTCGCTGACTATGCCGATGCGCACTAGGGAGTACCGTTTGCTGGCCCGGTGCAGATTCCTCTGGTGGCGTTGCGGGGTCGTGGCGCAGGTATGACGCCCACATGACCGCCGTCGCGGCAGGTGTCGTCTGCGCACGCGCCCTTAGCGTTTCCATGGGTACACTCCAACCCTCTTGTCATGAAGGAGACATGCCGATGAAACGCTTTTTGCTCGCTGTTGCGCTTGCCGGCCTCACCGGCGGTCTGTTTGCTGCCGATGCACCGGGCCTGCCCGTGACGAAGGCGCCGGCGGGCGCCGAGGTCTACATCATTTCACCCAAGGACGGCGCCATCGTCGGCCAGGAAGTGACCGTGCAGTTCGGCCTCAAGGGCATGGGCGTGGCACCGGCGGGCGTGAAGAAGGAAGGCACCGGCCATCACCACCTGCTGGTGGATGTGAAGGAGCTGCCGGCCGCTGGCCAGCCCATCCCGAAGGACGATCAGCACCTGCACTTCGGCAACGGCCAGACCGAAACCACGCTGAAGCTGGCTCCGGGCAAGCACACGCTGCAGCTAGAGATGGCCGATGAAAACCACATCCCGTTCGAACCGGCGATCGTCTCCAAGGCCATCACCGTCACGGTGAAGTAAACCGCCCCAGGAACACCGACACGCCCAGGCTGACCATCCACAGCTGGGCGTGTCCGGCCACGCGAGCGCGCAGGCCGCCATCGAGCTGCACGCGGCGGTTCACCTGCCAGGCCACGCCGGAGCCCGCCTCCGTGCCGCTGCGCTCGCCCCGTTCGTGCACCTGGGCAAGCTCGACATAGCCCACCATCGAGGGGTTGAGCACATGGCTCTCGTTGAGCGCGAACGTGCTTTGCCCATCGCTGCCGCTGGCGGTCTGTTCGAGATAGGCGCCGACGCCGTCGTTGTCGGTGATCTGCCGGTTGATGTCCACGCCCAGCAGGTATTGCCGCTGCTCGTTGCGCACGGCGCGACTGCCATCGGTGAATTCCACGCTGCCCAGCACGCCCCAGGTCCACTTCGCATCGGCTTTGTCGGGCGCGAATTTGAGCGCGAGGATGGTGTCGCCGCGGCCGTGGTCCCAGCTGTCGAGGCCGGGGCCGGTGGTGTGGATCGCATTGAACGGCGAGGTACCCAGCTGGGCCTCGAACGGACCGCCAAGGCCGAGTCGGACCAGGCTGTCCGTGGTGTATTGGGACTGGATATGGCCGCTGCCCAGGTTGTCCCGGGTCCAGGTCGGAAGGCCTTGCTCGATGGTCACGTCCCCGGCATTGAGCGCTACCGGCGTGAAGCCAAGGCCGGGGCGGTCATAGCCTGGATTGTCGTCCGCGTGGGCGGCGTTGATTGCCAGCAAGCACGCCCATGCCGCCAAAAAAGCGACTGCGCGTGGGACCACGGTGATCCGTGGTCGGTTCTTGCTGCGGTATCGGCTAAAATTTCCCACTTCCTTATCGTCCCCGTCCAAGCAGCCCATGACCGTCCGCACCCGTTTTGCCCCCAGTCCCACCGGTTTCCTGCATATCGGCGGTGCCCGCACGGCGCTGTACTGCTGGCTGGAGGCACGCCGCCGCGGTGGTGCATTTGCGCTGCGCATCGAGGATACCGACCGCGAGCGCTCCACCGAAGAGGCCGTGCAAGCCATCCTCGATGGCATGAATTGGCTCGGGCTGACGCACGATGAGGGTCCGGTTTACCAGACGGCACGCCTGGAGCGCTACAAGCAGGTCGCCGACGAGCTGTTGAAAGCAGGTCTGGCCTACTACGCCTACGAGTCCAAGGACGAGATCGAGGCCATGCGCGAGGCCGCCTACGCCAAGGGCGAGAAGCCCCGCTACAACGGCTACTACCGCGATCGCAACGAGCCCTACCGCGACGATCCGAACCGCGTGATGCGCTTCAAGAATCCGCTGGAAGGCACCGTGGTGTTCGAGGACAAGGTGAAGGGCCGCATCGAGTGGGCCAACGCCGAGCTCGATGACCTGGTGATCTTCCGCTCCGATGGCTGGCCGACCTACAACTTCGCCGTGGTGGTCGACGATATCGACATGGGCATCACCGAGGTGATCCGTGGCGACGACCATGTCAACAACACGCCTCGCCAGATCAATATCTACAAGGCACTCGGCAAGCCCGTGCCGGAATTCGCGCACCTGCCGATGATCCTCGGCCCGGATGGCCAGAAGCTCAGCAAGCGCCACGGCGCGGTGAGCGTGATGCAATACCGCGACGACGGCTTCCTGCCGCACGCGCTGCTCAATTATCTGGTGCGCCTGGGCTGGTCGCATGGCGATCAGGAGATCTTCTCCGAGCAGGAGATGGTGAACCTGTTCGACATCGGCGACGTCAACAAGGCCGCTTCTCGCTTCGACGTCACCAAGTTGTCGTGGCTCAACCAGCATTACCTGAAGACCGAAGAGCCCGCGTCCATTGCGCCGGAATTCGAATGGCACCTCACGCAGGCCGGCATCGACTTCAGCAAGGGCCCGAACCCCGCCGACGTCATCGTCGCGCTGCGCGATCGCGTGCAGACGCTGAAGGAAATGGCCGAGCGCGCCAAGATCTGGTACGGCCCGATCACCGAGTGGGACGACAAGGCAGTCGCCAAGCATCTGCAGAACGACAGCGCCGTGGCGGTGCTCACCGAAGCAAAGAGCCTGATCGCGGATGTCGAATGGAAGCCCGAGCCCATCCACGGCGTGATCGAGCAGATCGCCGCCAAGCTCGAACTCGGCATGGGCAAGATCGCCCAGCCACTGCGCGTGGCGATGACCGGCACGCAGGTGTCGCCATCGATCGATCACACCATTTATCTCGCGGGTCGCGAGGTGGCATTGCAGCGTATCGACGACGCCATCGCCAAGGCGAAGGGCTAAGTCCGGTTTGGTTCGTAACCTGCATTAATGAGCCGCTATTCCCGAAGAAAGGGAATGCGGACGTGTGACCTGGTGCATCCACCTAGTAGCCAGAACCACGCTCCATCAAACGGCGCCCTGCGGCGTCTGATGGAGCGTGGACAGCACACTCAATTCGCCACGGGTTTGGCGGGTGGCGCCATAGGTTGTGTGCCCGGAGAGACCGATGCCGCGTCATCCCGCAACAAGGTGCGCGGCAGCGCGAAGTTATTAAAGATGCGTTGGGTAAACGGGTTGTTGGCCTTCTCAGCGCTGATGCGATAGCGCATCGCGCCACCATCGTCGGCGGTAAAGCTCAAATCGACCGTAGTGGGTGTAGTGCCCGTGAGCTGCGCGCGGCTCAACAGGCGAAACATGGACCAGGGGCCGCGAAATACCAGGCTGCTGCTGTTGCCACTGCTGTTGACCAGGGTGACGCGGCTGTCGGTGCTGCTACCCAGGCCGTTTGGCCACATCAAGCCAACACTGTTGCTGGGGCCGTGATCGTAGGAAATCAGCTGGCCTTCGATACCGAGCACGCTGCTGCGGCGATTGGCCGTCAGCCCCAGCGGCGTCACGTTGAATTGCACGTTCAGCGCGCCGCGATTGTTGAAGAATGCGTCGCGGATACGGTTGGCGGCTTCCAGCTGAGTGAGTACATCGGTGCGCACCAGATACCCTCCGCGACGCTCGGAGTACAGCGCATCGAGATTGTCCTCGAGGAACATCTTGAGGTATTTGTCGCGGAACTGCTGCAGTCGGCCCTGCGGTCCGAACAGGACTTCAAAGTCCTCCAGCGACGCATCGGAAGCGCTGGCCGGGTTGAACGGATAGCGTCCGGCCAAATGCTCGCTATAAAAGCTGTACACATCCGCATCCCAGCGTCGCTCCAGTTCGCGCAGGGCTTCGACGAGCAGCACCTGTGACGATTCGTCGGCGATTTTTTTAACTTGGCCGTTGAGTGGTTCTGGCAGACCCGTCGCGAAGCGCTGCAGGATCCCGATGGGGTCCTGGCCCTTCAAGGCGAAGCGGTCCAGCACCATGGCCAGAGCTGCCTTGCCGCGATCCGGGCTGTCTTGGACGCTCTTGACCGCATCGCGAACGTTGCCGACGGCAGCCATGGTTTCATCCAGATACGAGGGCTTGTCCCCCTTGGCCGTCAGCAAATCGGTCAGCGGGGCGAATGATCGGGCGACGTCCGCGGCCAACTGGCGGTTGGCAGCTTCGTTGGCGGAGGTGGGCGCCTTGAGCTTGCCGTCTGACGGCACCGGCGGGTTGAGCTGAGTGTTGTCCCGCACTGTTTCGACAAGGCGGCGCATCGGTGCGGCAGCACTGGTGATGCTTTCGAGTACGGTCACCGCCTGGCCGATGTCGTTGAAATCCACGACGTCGAGCTGGTTGATCCCCTGGCGCCAGTTCGCGATGTAGTCCGCGGTGTAAATCGTGCGAACACGGCCCGCCAACGCTTGCTTGTCGGCCTCGGAGTAGTCGATGTGATTGCGCTGGCCCAACGTCCACTCGTCGATCATCGCCAGTTCCGTCACGTCCTGGCTGCGAGGCTCGAAATATTCGTGGAAGCCGCGAGCGGTAAGCAGCGCGTCGATCTGTGTGGCGGGTCGTTTGGCGGCATCCGTTGCGCGGGCCTGATACACGACATCGAACGCCGGACCGATCTCTCGGCGCAAGTCCAAGGGTGCGTGCAAGGTGTCACCCGCCTGCTGTTGCATGCCCATGTAGACACGTTGCGGCGTGGGAATCTGCCGCAGATCCTGCTGCACCTCCGCCACACGCTCGCGGTATTGGGGCAGTTCCGCATCGACATACTTCATGGCGTAGTCAAGATGACGCATCAGGGCGTTCTGTTCGGTGCCATCACCTGGAAAGGCCTGATGCCAGTATCTGGCCATCCAGTCCTCCACGATGGGCGCGCGGCGGTTCTGGCGGTCCTCCATCATGCGGTAGACGCGTAGAGCGGCCAGCTCCTCGTTGCTGTTGGCGGGTGCGTCGTTCATGGCACTCATGACGCCGCCTGCCAGCTCCGGCAGGAAGCGCTTGGACAGCAATTGCAGATAGGCCTCGTCCACCTTGGGGCCGATCTTGCGGCCTTGATACAGGCCCATGTCGGAAACGATCGGCCACGCGTCGCGGTAGTCGCCATAGACCGTCACTGCGTCACGAATCTGATCCAGCGGCACCAGCAGGTTCCGCCCGGTGGGGTCCGACGCAGTATCGACGTGCTTGCCGCTGAAATCCCGGCTTTTGGCCAATACGTTCAACGCCAGATCGCGGTTCAACGTGTAGTAGTGGTACCAGCCCGCCGTGACCAACAGGCCACCCACCGTTGCCACGGCAAGGTGGATCAGCAAGGCGCGCTTCTTGTCGGCGATGACTTTGACGTTGTCACCTGCCAGCCCCGCTTCGGGATAAATGATGCGCTGGAAAATATGCTGGGCGAAATACACCGAGCCGCGTCCCGCGGGCTGAGCACGCGGTACATCTGCCTTAAGGTCAAACGCCTCCGCTGCGGCATTCACGAATGCGTTATTGAGTGCACCCTCCTGGAAGACGGAGGAGAAATAGACGCCGCGCGGCAGTGCCGGCGCACCCGATCGATCACTGGCAAGAACGTCGGAGAGATGGCGAAGCAATAGGGGAAGCAGGCCATTGAGTTCGCGGGTGAGTGAGAACAAACCCTCACGCTGCTCTCGTTCGAACGGTTCGCTCAGCGCATCGAACACTTGCTCGTTCAGACGAGCCACCATCTGGCCATAGCTCTGGGACAATTCTGCGATCCACGCATCGAAGTCCTTTACCGAATCCAAGGTAAAGGTGAAGCCGAGGATGTCTTCGCGCACGGCGCGCGGCTGGCGCGAGAAGAATGTCGCAAAGCCGTCGAGCTGATCCGCCTTGGTCAACACGACGTAAACCGGCGGCCGCGTACCCAGGTGGGCACCCAGGTCGAGCAGGCGCGAGCGAAGTAGCGTGGCCTGGGCCTTGCGGTCGCTCGGCTTTTGATTGAGCAGGGCGATCAGGTCGATCACCAGCACCACGCCGTTCAGGGGACGGCGGCTTCGATGTTGCCCCAGCCAGTCAAGCAAGTTCTCCCAAAGCAGAGGCAGCGTGCCTGCCGGCAGGACAACCTCCGATTTGTTCGAAGCGGACGTTGTATTCGGCGCGGGCTTTTGCGCAACGGGCGAGGCATCCGGGGGTGTCGAGCTCTCGATGAGGTCGGCCGGAGCGCCCGCGTCATTTTGATCGATCAGCTGGCCCGGTACATCGATCAGCACCGCCTGGTCGCCCATCCACCAGTCAATGGCGTAGGCAAGATCTGGATCGTCCGTCCGCTTGCTCGATGCCTTGGTGGCACCGGTGAGGTAGAAGTCCTGGTTGGAGCGGTTGATGAAACTGGTTTTGCCCGCATCCTCCGCGCCCATCACCAGATACCACGGCAGTTTGTACAAGCCCTGGCGGCCAGGCACGCTCGTCTTGAACACGGCCAGGCTTTGGTTGAGCGATCGTTGCTGGGCTTCGACGTGTTTCAGGCGCTTGTCATCCAAATGTGCCTGGGCCTTCTGCTCTTTGGCCTCAAGCGCCTTGTTGCGGCGGCGCAACCTTGTCGCCCACACCAGCGCAGGTACGAGCAAAAGCAGGACCGTCAGCAGGATGCGCACCGACAGCGGGGCCAGTGGCTTCTTGTCATGCCATGTCCATTGGGGACCCAGCCACCAGATGGCGATCAACAGAAAGGCCATGCCGAGCAGCAGTAGCACAGGCGTCGCGCTTTTGAACTGACGCAACAGGGCGGGGCCGTAGCGTTTGACGGGGGACAGATAGTTGGTCATGGAAACGTCCTTGGATGTCCTGCTTGCTTTCCTGAAGTGATCTGTTTTCCAAGCGTGTGAGAGCGCTGCAAAACAGCGAAGCCAGCGTTGCTCGGAAAAATGGTGTTACCAGCTGTCGTAGGGGATGCTGTGTTCTTTGATGTATTGACTCGCGGGCTCATGCATCGGCCGATACTTCCCCTTTGAAAATCCTTGATACGGACCCAAAGGTTCCACGGTGGCCTGGCCACGCGTAATTTCCACAGAGGCGAGGCCTTGGCCACGCAACGCCTGGGCGATACGGGTGCCGCCTCGCCCTTCGTCGGCATCGCGCTAGCCACTATGGCCAGTTACCTCGAGGGTGATACCAGCGTGGTGGTGCCGATGCGCAACAAGGATGAGGTGACCCTGATCACCATCACTTCGCCAACGCCAGGCAAGAAGCCGTCCGGCAATCCCTTTGGCGTGACGCTGATGCCGCAGACGGCAGGTGGCAAATAGCCCTTGATCAACCTCTGCGGGCGTTTGCGCCCATGACTCATGGCATCCATATCAGGAGATGATGATGCGCTTTCCCGGCAAGCGCCCTGTGCGTGAGGGCGATAGAACCACCCATGGCGGCACTGTCATGCCGGTCTTGCACACATGGAGGATCGACGGCCGACGTATTGCTCGTGTTGGTGACGCCGTGATGTGCCCAAGGTGCGGGCCCACTACCATCGTGGAGGGGGATGCCACCTTGCGCTTTGCTGGCGCAGCGGTCGCTTTGCACGGTCATCACACCAGTTGCGGTGCTACGTTAATTGCAAGCCTGCCGGCTTAAGGAGCTCGCATGCCGGAAATGTTTCATTACTTACCGCTGCGCTGGCCGGCGCGCCGCGCCAAGGCCTCGACGCGGACGGGCAATTCATCCAGCGCAATCGGCTTGGTCAGGTCGTCGTCGTCGTCGCCGCCGCTGCCCAGGCCGCGGATGCGTTCATCGAAGCTGCTCAGTGCGCTGAGCACCAGCACCGGCGTGCGATCGTCGCTCAGGCGCATCGTCGCCAGGAGATCGAGCCCATCCAGGCCGCCGGGCAGCATGCGGTCGAGCAGGACGACATCCCATTGTTCGCTGGCGGTGCGCCAGTCCGTTTGGCGCCGTCATGGCAGACCGTGACCTCGTGGCCGGCCTGGATCAGACCTTCCTGGATCAAGGCAACGGTTTGGGTATCGTCTTCGATCAGCAGGCAGCGCATGGTTTGGATCCGCTGGAGAAACGGTAGTGGTGGCGGGTGCATGCCACGCGCGGACACCGTTTGAACGGTCTATCGTAGTGAGTCGGCCCCTCTTTACGCCTTCGTGGAGCGCCCGTGGAACAATGGCTGGAAAAAGCGACGCAAGGGGTGGATCCGGACAGTCCTGATGCCTTCCTGCACATCTTCCTCAACCTGATGGGCCTGGTGCCGTGGGTGGCGCTGTTCTGGTGGAGCGTGCTGTTTATGGTGGTGGGCGCGCTGCTGGGCTGGTGGCGTGGGCGCACGGTGGAGGGCGTCGTGCTGGCGGCCGTGCTCGGCCCGATTGGCTGGGTGGTCATTGTGTTGAGGCCGCGGCCTAAGCCCAAAGCCGTGCCGCCGCCGTTGCCGTCGCGACGCTGAGCCGGCTTGCGATGGGCTGCAACAGGCCTCACATAGACGTCGGTGTATGATGGTTTCCGAGGTGAATCCATTGAGTCATGCCGTAGACAAACCGCACACGCATCACCATCACCACGACGACGCGCAAAGCTTCGTGCGTGCGGTGGAGCATGCCAGTGAGGAACGCGGTCTCCGGTTGACCCCTCTGCGCAAAGAGGTGCTCGAACTGGTCGCCGCCGCCGGCAAGCCGGTGAAGGCGTACGACCTGCTCGATCAGCTGCGCGAGCGTCACGGCAACGCAGCGCCGCCCACGGTGTATCGCGCGCTCGATTTCCTGCTCGAGCACGGCTTCATCCACAAGCTGGAATCGATCAACGCCTTCGTCTCCTGCCATCACCCGGCCGAGGCGCACCAGGTGCCGTTCCTGATCTGCGACAACTGTTCCAGCGCCCAGGAAGTGTGCGACGAACGCGTGGCGGAGCTGATCGAGGCACAGGCCAAGAGCTTTGGCTTTCGGCCCCAGGCGCAGACGCTGGAAGTGCACGGTCTGTGCAAACACTGCCGCAAGAGCTGACTGCCTCCGCCTGAATGACCGTGGCCGGAAGGTTTGCGTTCATGGCGTTATAATGTAACATGGCGTCAATGGGTCACCTGACGACCCCTATGCTCCGTGCCGGTCCCCGATCCGATGGCAGCTCCCCAGCAGCACAACAATCGCTTTTGGTCTCTGGCTGACCGGGTGGGTGCGACAGCATCCTTCCTTTGCGCCATCCACTGCGCGGCGCTTCCGTTCGTGCTGGCGATACTTCCGTTCATTGGGCTGGGTTTCCTTGCCGACCACGCGTTCGAGCGTGGCTTCGTGATGTTTGCCTGCGCGCTGGCGCTGATCAGCCTGGTCAGCGGTTATCGACATCACCACCGGCCGGTGCCTTTGCTACTGGCGCTGCCGGGCCTGGCGTTGTTGATCTTCGGGGTCACCTTCGCCGAGAAATTCGGCATCGGCGTGCACAGCGTGATGGTCACCTGCGGCGGCTTGCTCGTGGCAAGCGCGCACTTCGTGAACTTGCGCACGCAGCGTGCGCTGCATATTCACGGTCCGCAGTGTGCTCACTGATCATCGCGGCAAAAGCCGCCGTGATTGTGTAACGGGGCCCGTGATTCCTAGCATTTGCGCATGAGTTCCGCCCACGCCCACAGCCACGATCATTCCGCCCATGACCATGCCCACGGTCATGCGCATGGTCACGACCACGCGCATGGCGGCATCAGTGGTCGCGAGAAGAAACTGATCTTCGCATTCGTGCTCACCACCGTGATGATGGTGGTGGAAGCGGTTGGCGGTTTCTGGTCCGGCTCGCTGGCGCTGGTGGCCGACGCCGGCCATATGCTGATCGACTCGCTGGCGCTGCTGCTGGCCGTGGCCGGCGCATGGTTTGCCCGTCGACCGGCCGACGCGCGTCGCAGCTACGGTTACGGGCGTCTTGAAGTGCTCGCCGGCTTCGTCAATGCACTCACCCAGTTCGTACTGGTGGCGTTTATTGCGTACGAAGCGGTGACGCGCCTGTTCGAGCCCACCCATATCCTGTCCGGCATGATGCTGGTGGTCGCACTGATCGGCCTGGTGGCCAATGTGCTGGTGCTGAGCACGCTGCACGGACACGCGCACGACGACGTCAACCTCGCTGGCGCGACGCTCCACGTGCTGGGCGACCTGCTCGGTTCGGTGGGCGCGGTCGCTGCCGCGCTGCTGGTGCGCTGGCTGAGCTGGAACTGGGCCGATCCGGTGCTGTCGCTGCTGGTGTCGCTGCTGATCCTCAACAGCGCGTGGCGCCTGCTGCGCCGTTCCGCGCACATCTTGCTGGAAGGCGTGCCCGAGGGCATGGATACCGGCGATGTGGCGGAGGCGCTGCGTGGCGCCGACGCAAGCATCCGCGATGTGCATCATCTGCACGTATGGCAGCTCGCTTCGGGTTCGCGCATGGCAACCTTGCACGCTGAATTGCACGAGGGTGCGAGCAGTGTGACGGCGATCCGATCCATCAACGGCGTGCTGGCCGAACGCTTCGGCATTCAGCACGTTACGGTGCAGATCGACGTCGAGCGCTGTCCCGACGAGCTGCGCGGCTGCGCTGGCCCCGGTTGTCGCTGACTATTGCGCTTTGGGCCGTCGCTGATACGATGGTTGGCCGTATTCACCCTAACGAATCAAGGAGTTCCCTCATGGGCAAGGGCGATCGCAGGACCCGTCGTGGCAAGACCTACCGTGGCAGCTACGGCAATAGCCGCGCTCACTCGCTGCAGCCGGCCGTAGCCGGTAGCAAGACGACCGTGACCAAGCCGGCTGCCGCCAAGAAGGCCGCGCCGAAGAAGAAGTCGGCCTAAGCGCCTGACTTCACAAGAAGGCCCCCGCTGAGCGGGGGCTTTTTTTTGCCTGAAAACCGCTCAGGCGGCCGCCTGGGCCTCGCCGCCGATGAACACCTTGCGCAGGGCATGGCTGCCGCCGATCCAGTAGCACAGCTCCGCAGGCTGGTTCACGTTCCATACGGCCAGATCCGCCCGCTGTCCGGGCGCAAGCGTGCCACGGTCGCTGAGACCGAGCGCTCGCGCTGCATGGACGGTGACGCCGCGCAGCGCCTCTTCAGGCGTGAGACGGAACAGCGTGCACGCCATGCCGGCGGCGAGCCGCAGCGAGAGCAGGGGCGAGGTGCCCGGATTGCAATCGGTAGCGACGGCCATGGCCACGCCATGTTCGCGCAAGCCGGCAATGGGCGGCAGCTTGGTTTCGCGCAACGCGTAGAACGCTCCCGGCAGCAATACCGCCACCGTGCCCGCGGCAGTCATGGCGCGCATGCCGCTGTCGCTGAGATATTCGAGATGGTCGGCGGACAAACCGTGATAACGGGCGACCAGCGCCGCGCCATCGAGATCGGAAAGCTGCTCGGCATGCAGCTTCACGGGCAAACCCAGCTGCGTGGCACGATCAAATACGCGGCGCGTTTCCTCGAGCGTGAAGCCGATGTTTTCGCAGAAGGCATCGACCGCATCGACCAGGCCGTCGGCGGCAAGCGCAGGCAGCATCTCGTCGCATACCAGGGATACATAGGTCTCGCGATCTTCGCGATATTCGGGCGGCAGTGCATGCAGGCCCAGAAAGCTTGTGCGCACCGTGATGCCCAGCGCTTTGCCCAGACGCCTCGCCACGCGCAGCATGCGGCGCTCGGTTTCCAGATCCAGCCCGTAGCCCGATTTGATTTCCAGCGTGGTGACGCCATCGGCCATCAATGCATGGCCGCGCGGCAACGCTTGGGCAAACAGCTCGTCCTCGCTGGCAGCGCGGGTGGCTTTCACCGTGGACACGATGCCGCCGCCGGCGCGCGCGATCTCTTCGTAGGTGGCGCCATTGAGGCGCAGGTCGAACTCATGCGCGCGGTTGCCGCCGAACACCAGATGCGTATGGCAGTCGATCAGGCCGGGCGTGACCACCGCGCCGCCGAGGTCTTCCACTTGCGATGCGAGCGAGCTGGCATCGCCTGGCAGCGACGCCTCCGGTCCTACCCATGCAATGCAACCTTGATGCATCGCGATGGCGCCGTGTTCGATCAAGCCATACGGTTTATCGCCAGCGAAAGTGGCCAGCGTTGCGTTGATCAGCAGAGAGTCCCAGCGTGGCGTCATGACGGTCGGTGATCAGTGGGTTTGTCAGGAGAAGTGGATTCCGGCGGAAGCAGGGGCGTCGCGGGATCTTCCACGATCGGTGGCGCATCGTTGAAGACTTCGTCGTCATGCGCTTCTTCAGCGGCACGTCGCGCGCGCTCCAGTTCATAGCCTTCGATCAGCTTGTCCGCCAGCGCGCGGTAGACCGGCTTGCGCGACAGCAGCGACGAAGCAGCGCGCGCCAGCAGGCAAGTGGCCATGATCGGCAAGACCATCTGCTGGTTGTCGGTAAGCTCCATCGTGATCACCGTGGCGGTGAGCGGCGCTTGGGTGACGCCGGACAGATAAGCGGCCATGGCGAGCAGGGCGACCGCGGACGGATCAACCCCCGGCAGGATGGCGCACAAGTTATTGCCCAGCCCCGCACCCACGGCCAACGCCGGCGAAAAGATGCCGCCGGGAATGCCTGCCCAGTACGAAGCGATGTTGCCGAGAAACTTCAGCACGCCAAAGCTGGACACCGTATCGGCGTGGCCTTGCAGGATGTCCTTGGCCTGCGCATAGCCGGTGCCGTACAAACCGGTATTCGTCAGCTGGCTGAGCAAGACCAGCGCAAGCCCGCAAGCTCCCGCAAACAGCACCGGCTGGCGTGCGCGCAGCCGACCGACGACACCGCGCAAGCCGGTATCGCTGGGCAGAATCAGGCGCGCGAACAAACCACCGGCCAGTCCACACACGATGCCCGTGGCGAGCACCGCCCACCATGCCTTGCCCAATGGCAGGCCGATGTCGAAATGGCCGAAGTAGGCGTAATTGCCGAGGATACCCAGCGAAACGAGGCCGGCGATGAAGACCGCGGTGAGCAGAATGCCGCTCACGCGATGTTCGAACGAGCCACTCATCTCTTCGATCGCAAACACGATGCCCGCCAGCGGCGTGTTGAATGCGGCCGCCAGGCCGGCAGCGGAGCCGGCGAGGATGAAACGCCCGGCGGCAGCAGGTTCGTCGAAACCGAAGCGACGTCCCAGCGAGTACAGCAAACCCGCACCCACGTGCACGGTTGGACCTTCGCGTCCCACCGATGCACCGCCAAGCAGTGCGGCAAGCGTGAGGCCCATCTTGCCGATGGCGATGCGCAAGGAAAGCAGGCTTTGCCGAAAACCTTCGTCCTCGACTTTCAGCGCGGCAATCGCTTGAGGAATACCTGAGCCTCGCGTTGGCCTGAGTGCTCCTTCTGTGAGCCACGCCAGCAGGGCAAACGTGACCGGTGTGATCAGGAAAGCCCAGAACCGGTTGCGCGTGACCACACCGTGGAACGTGTTGAACGCCCAGTCGGCCGCCTGGGTGAAGCCGATTGCCGCCAGTCCGACCAGCACCGCGCCGCCCCAGAACAGCACGCGACGCCGCCACTGGATCGGCGAAAACAATTCCGATCCGGCCAGTTGCTGGAAACGCCCGGCGACGGGCGACGGGCGGGCGGGTTCTTTGTCGGCGTCGCTCACGAGGACGGCTCGGACTTGCGGGTCCAGCGGGTTTCGTAAAGATCGAAACGGCGGTCCTTGAGGTTTTGCACGGCGCCGGCATTGCGTGCGCGCGCCAGGCTTTCCAGGTGCAGATCGGCGAACAGCACGGTTTCGATATTCGGGGTGGAGTCGGCGGCAATGCCGTCGCGTGCAAACGGAAAATCGCTGGGCGTCAGGATGCAGCTCTGGCCGTACTGGATATCGAAGTTGTTCACGCCTGGCAGGTTGCCCACGTTGCCGGACAGCACCACGTAGCACTGGTTCTCGATCGCCCGCGCCTGCGAGCAGTAGCGCACGCGCAGGTAACCTTCGCGCACGTCCGTGCAGAACGGCACGAACAAAATCAGCGCGCCCTGGTCGGTGAGATGACGCGCCACTTCGGGGAATTCCGAGTCGTAGCAGATCATCACGCCGATCGGGCCGCAGTCGGTCTGGATGGTGGCCGCGGTGTCGCCGCCGGTGATGTTCCACACGGTGCGTTCGCTGGGCGTGGGGTGGATCTTTTCCTGCTCATGGATCGAGCCGTCGCGCAGGCACACGTAGCAGACATTGTGGATGTCGCCGTTGGCCTGTTCGGTCGGGTGCGATCCCGCCACGATGTTGATGTTGTAGTGCACGGCCAGCCGGCTGAAGAGCTCCTTCACCTGCGGCGTGTACTGGCTGAGCATGCGGATCGAATCGACCGGCGACAGCTCCTCGTTCTCGATCGACAGCAACTGCAGCGTGATCAGTTCGGGGAAGGTGACGAAGTCCGCGTTGTAGTCGGCGGCGATGTCGGTGAAGTATTCGACCTGGGTGGCGAATTCCTCGAACGAGCGGATGCGCCGCTGCTGGTACTGCACGGAGGCGACGCGCACCATGTCGGGCAGGCGCTGCGTCGAGGGAATCGAGGGGATATCCGGGTGATCGAGCAGCTGCGGATTGCGCCACACCAGATGCGCCGCATAGCCCAGCGACTCATAGTCCGACGGCACATAGCCGCGCAGCAAGCCGACCACTTCGAATTCGTTGCTGAGCTGGAAGCTGAGCGTGAGGTCGCGGCGTTTGCCTTCGACCACGGCCTGCACATAGGCCTCGGCGCTGCCGTAGCGATGCAGATTGCGCGCAAGCCCGGGAATGCGTCCGCCGAACACGATGCCGCGCAGTTTCAGATCAGTGCACAGCCGCTTGCGCGCCTGGTATAGACGCTGGCCGATGCGCATATTGCGGTAATCGGGATGCACCACCACTTCCATGCCGTACAGCCAGTTGCCGTCGCGGCGATGGCGTGAGGCCATGCCGCCGCCGGTGATCTGCATCCATGTGTGCGGGGCGAGCGCGGTCTTCTCGTCGATGCGGAACGTGGCGCAATAGCCGACGATCCTCCCTTCGTATTCGACCACGAACTGGCCTTCCGGGAAGTGCGTCTGCTGGGAGCGCAGCATTTCCGCGGAGTGTCCCCATTCGGGCGTATAGACGCGGGCGGTGAGGTCGACCAGTGCGGGTACATCGGCGGCCTTGGCCTGCCTGACCAGCAGCTTGGGCGTGCGTTCCTGAGATTTTTTGGCCATTGCCGCATTATGCCGCAGCGATGTGAACGGCGCGGGGTGGCGAGCGGTTACACTCGAAGTCTGTCCTTACGGAGCTTGCTCATGGCAGCCACCATCCCGACCCGCTACGCCGCCGACCGACTCTGGACGCCGCAGGGCTGGAGCTCTGACGCCGTGTTGGATATCGATGATGGCGGCATGCTGGTCGAGGGATCGGGAGGGCACGCCGAGCGCCTCGGCCGTTGGGTGCTGCCCGGCATGCCCAACCTGCATTCGCATGCGTTCCAGCGCGCCATGGCGGGACTGGCCGAACGCAAGGGCAAGAGCGACGACAGCTTCTGGACCTGGCGCGAAACCATGTATGCGTTCGCCGCCACCATCGGCCCGGACGAATTGCAGGCCATCGCCGCGCAGCTCTACGTGGAGATGGTCAAGAGCGGTTACACGCAGGTCTGCGAATTCCACTATCTGCATCACCAGCCCGATGGCACGCCGTACGCGCAGCCCGAGGCGATGTCGCTGGCCTTGATCGAAGCGGCGCGCGAGGCAGGCATCGCGCTGACCTTGTTGCCGGTGTTGTACATGAGCGGCGGTTTCGATGGCCGTCCGCTGGCGCCGCGGCAATGCCGCTTCGGCCACGACGTGCCGTCCTATCTGCGCCTGCTCGAAAGCCTGCGCAAGCACGAGAGCGACAAGCTGCGTGTCGGCATCGCCTTGCATTCGCTGCGCGCGGTGCCGGAGGATGCCTTGCGTACGGTGCTCGCCAACGATGCGGCCAGTAAGTGCCCCATCCACATCCATATCGCCGAGCAGATCGGCGAGGTGCAGGATTGCCTGGCCACGCGCGGCGCGCGTCCGGTGGAATGGTTGTTTGATCACGCCCCGGTGGATGCACGCTGGACGCTGATCCACGC
The DNA here is from genome assembly GCF_056399225.1 of Dyella sp. 01N448. Lineage (NCBI taxonomy): Bacteria > Pseudomonadati > Pseudomonadota > Gammaproteobacteria > Lysobacterales > Rhodanobacteraceae > Dyella > Dyella sp. 01N448. The sequence goes on from NZ_JBFTQX010000003.1 coordinate 839,499, forward strand.
CACGCATTTGACCGACAAGGAAACGCTGCAGATCGCGCGTAGCGGCGCCGTGGCTGGTCTGTGCCCCACCACGGAAGCGAATCTCGGTGACGGGTTGTTTCCGCTGGCGGCTTATCTGGATGCGAACGGCACGCTGGGCATCGGTTCCGATTCGCATATCTCCGTGTCGCCGGTGGAAGAATTGCGTTGGCTGGAATACGGCCAGCGCCTGGCGACGCGTCATCGCAATATCGCCGGACGTCATCAGGGCGACAGCGTGGGCGAGACCTTGTGGCGCGCCGCCTTGCGCGGCGGTGCAACGGCTTCGGGATTGCCGATCGGCGAATTGCGCCCGGGCGCACGCGCCGATCTGATCGTGCTGGACGATCGCGCACCCTTGCTTGCCGCACGCGACGAACGTTCGCTGATCGACAGCTTCCTGTTCGCCGGCAACGCGCCGCTGGTGCGCGATGTGATGGTGGGCGGCGAATGGATGGTGCGTGGCTTCACCCATCGCGATGAAGACCGCATCGCCGCGCGCTACCGCACGGTGATGGAACGGCTCGCCCAGCAGCACTGACGCGCAAGGATCAAGTCAGCATGAACGGTGGCTGCGATTTCGATGAATCGCAGCCATCAAAAGCGGGTGTTCGCGTCATCGGGTTTTTCGAGACCGGCGTTCTCCGGATCAAACCCACCCGAAGGAGAACACCATGCGTCGACTCATGCTGATCGGTCTCGGCCTCGCCGTCATGTTCAGCGCGAGCGTGTCACTCACCGGCTGCGTGGTGGTGGCGCCGCGACCGCACTATGCAGCGCGGGTCTGGGTGCCGGCTTACTACGCCCCGGGCAATGTCTATATTTCCGGTCACTGGCGTTCGTGAGCCGTCGCCAGGACAGCGCAGTGCTGGCGCAGGTGCTCGATGAAGGCGCGTAACTTCGGGGGCACCTGCAGCCGGCTGGGGTAATAGAGATAGAAGCCGTCGAACGGCGGCAACCAGTCGTCGAGCACGCTTTGCAGGCGGCCATCGGCCAGCGCTGCACGCACGGAGGGTTCCACCATATGCGTGAGCCCCAGGCCGTCGATGGCAGCGCGTATCGCCATGCTGGGGTCGTTGGTGGTGATGGGGCCGTCCACGTCCAGTTCGAACCACTGTCCCTTGGACGCGCCCGTCGGGTGCGCAAACTCCCAGCGATAGATCGCGTTGCTGCTGAAACGGAAGCGCACGCAGTCGTGCGTGGACAAGTCGCGCGGATGGATGGGGCGTCCGTGCGCGGCGAAGTACGCAGGCGATCCCACCACCACGGCACGCTGCGGGCCGCCCAGCGGCAAGGCCACCATGTCGCGCGCCAGGCGTTCGCCCAGGCGGATGCCGGCGTCGAAACCATCGGCGATCAAGTCGGTGAGGCGGTTCTCGACCTGGATATCCAGCTTCACTTCCGGCCATGCGCGCATGAAGGAGGCCACGCAGGGGGCGATCAGGTGATCGAGCACCATCTGCGGTACGGCGATGCGCAGCGTGCCGGCGGGCCGGTCGCCGTGCTGGCGCAAGGCGTCGATGGCGTCGTCGATTTCGCTTAAGGCGGGGGCGATGCGTTCGAGGAAGGCGTGGCCCGCCTCGGTCAGCCCCACGCGGCGCGTGGTCCGGTGCAGCAGGCGCACGCCCACATGGTCTTCCAGCTGCCGCAGCGTCTGGCTGAGCGCAGAGGGGGTGACCTCCAGCTCAGCGGCGGCGCGGGTGAAGCTCCCATGGCGGGCGATCAGGCGGAAGGCGCGCAGGGCGGTGGCGTGGTCCTGAGCCATTAATTAGCCTCGCTTAATAAAGCATGCACAAGATGCGGATTTTTCCCCGTAATGGCAAGGCGCATGCTCTGCCCATCCGCACCAGCCACCATCACGGGAGTTCGCCATGTCGCTCGATGCCTACTACACCCTCGGTCGCTCCGGCCTGCGCGTTAGCCGCCTCGCCCTGGGCACCATGACCTTCGGTGACAACTGGGGCTGGGGAGCGGCGCAGGACACCGCCCGCGCCATGTTCGACCGCTATCTGGAGGCCGGCGGCAATTTCATCGATACCGCCGACCTGTATACCGATGGCGCCAGCGAGGAGCTGCTGGGCCAGTTCGTGGCCGATAGCGGCACCCGCGACCGCGTCGTGCTGTCGACCAAGTTCAGCTACAACGCCCAGCCCGGCAACCCCAATGCCGGCGGCAACGGCCGCAAGAACATCCTGCGCGCCGTGGAAGGCTCGTTGCGCCGGCTGCGCACCGACTACATCGATCTCTACCTGCTGCACACATGGGACCGGCTGACGCCCGCCGAAGAGGTCGTACGCACGCTCGATGATCTGGTGCGCGCCGGCAAGATCCGCTACGCGGGCCTGTCGGATGTGCCGGCCTGGTACGCCTCGCGCGCGCAGACGTATGCCGAGGCGCATGCGCTGACTCCGCTGGTGAATCTGCAGCTGGAGTACTCGCTGATCGAGCGCCACATGGAACACGAATTCGTGCCCATGGCCGCCGAACTGGGCATGGGCATCACCGCGTGGAGTCCGCTCGGCATGGGCTTGCTGTCGGGCAAGTACAAGCCCGGTGCAGCGGGCGACGGCCGCCTGGCGAAGATCTCGGGCGCACCGGGTTTCGACCGCTTCACCGAACGCAACTGGGCGATCGTCGCCGCGCTGGAAGAGGTGGCCGCCAAGCTGGACAAGCCGATGGCGCAGGTCGCGCTCAACTGGGTGGCCACGCAGCCGGGCATCGCCTCGGTGATCGTCGGCGCCACCAAGCTGGCTCAACTGGATGACAACCTCGCTGCGCTGTCGTTCGACATCCCGGCCGACTTGCGTGCCCGCTTGAACGAAGCGAGCGCTCTGGAGCCGACGTTCCCGTACTGGTTCTTCGGCGACGTGCAGCAGTCGCGCATCCATGGCGGCGTGGCCGTGGGCAGCAAGCCGGAGAGTTATGCGCACAAGGTCTTCGTGCCGGCGGCGCAACAGGCAGGCTTCAAGGCCGATTGATCGCCGATTAGCCTGTTGTAGGAGCGCACTTGTGCGCGACAAACCTACGGAGCGGTACCCACGTGACTCCGCGGTCGCGCACAAGTGCGCTCCTACAAGGGGATTGAGGTCCCACAAAAAAACGGCGCCAGCATGCAGGCTGGCGCCGAGTTTCTTACCTGGCGCGGAGAAGGCGCCGTTACGTTGTTATGCCGTCGTCCGAACCGTTACTGGGCCGAGGACGAACCCGAGGTCGGGTGCGTGGCCTTGAACTGTTCCCACTGCTGGTGACGTGCAACCTGCTGGGCCTTGAAGGTGGCCAGCTGGGCCTGCTGGGCGGGGGTGAGGATGGCGTAGACCTGGGCGCGGATCGCGGCGCGCTGCTGCACGCGGGCCGTGGTGGCGGCGCCTTCGGCCTGGGCCAGGGCGGTAGCCGCGGACTGGTAACCGGAAGCATTCGGAGCCATCTGCTCGAACGCTTCACGCTGCTGGCGCAGCGCCTGACGCTGGGCCTTACCCTGCGAGAAGGAGCTCTGCATGATCTGCTTGATGCTGGCCTTCTGGGCGTCGCTAAGGTTCAGCTTGCTGTACGCCTCAAACGCGCCGTGGCCATGACCGTGACCACCGTGCGGGCCACCGTCCTGAGCGGAGGCGATGGCGAACGGAGCGAGAGCAACAGCCGAAGCGAGCACCAGAGCGAGAGAGATGTTCTTGCGCATGGGGATTACCTGTGTCGTGGTGGAGGGGTCTTGCGTGGTGCCTATTTGACGACAGCGCTATGTGTATGTTCTTTGCGGGAAGGTAAAGAACGGTAAAGCCGGTGGAGCAAGTTCCTTCGCACCGCTTGAATGGCCCTCCAGGCACCAGAAAAATCCCCGACATGCCCCGAATCCTCATCGTTGACGACGACCGCGCACTGGCTGAACTGCTGGCTGAATACCTGCGGCGCGAGGGCTTCGTGGTGGATGTCGCGCACGACAGCGAGGCCGGCCTTGCGCAGCTTCACAACCCGTCGACGCGCCCGGACCTGCTGATCCTCGACGTGATGATGCCGGGGCGCGACGGCCTGGACACGCTGCGCGAGCTGCGCCTCAAGCATCGCCTGCCGGTGATCATGCTGTCGGCCAAGGGCGAGCCGGTGGATCGCGTAATCGGTCTGGAACTGGGCGCGGACGATTACCTCACCAAGCCCTGCCTGCCGCGTGAATTGCTGGCGCGCGTGCGTGCCCAGCTGCGACGCAATACGCCGGCCACGGCGGGCACGCTGCAAGTGGGCGTGCTGCGACTGGAGCCGGGCGAGCGTCGCGCCTATGTGGGTGAGCAGGAGTTGTCGCTCACAGGCGCGGAATTCCAGCTGCTGCTCGCACTCGCTCAACGCACCGGCGAGCTGGTCGATAAGTCCACGCTCACGCGCATGGCGCTGGGCCGCGAGCTCGAGCGTTTCGATCGCAGCATCGACGTGCACGTAAGCCGTCTGCGCCACAAGCTGGCCGAAGCGTCGCCGCAGGCGCCACGCATCGATTCCGTGCGCGGTGCGGGCTACAGCCTCGTGGCGGGTGGCGCGTGAGTCCGTTCAAGAGCTCGCTTTACTGGCGCGTGTTGATCAGCTTCTGCGCCGCCAACCTGCTGGCGCTGGCCCTGGGTATCTTTCTCACGCAGAGCTTCATCGAATACAGCACCGCGGTGGAGATCAACTGGTCCGCCGTGGCGCAAGGCGCGGATCAGGCGTTTGAAGCGGGCGGCCCGACGGCGCTCACCGAGTGGTCGCTGCAACAGCGGCGCGAAGGCATCGAGGCGACGCTGTACGAAAACGGACAGGCGCTGTCGCCGATCCGCATGCCCCCGTCCATGCAGGAATCGCTGCCGAGCTGGCTGGAAGAAAAGCGCGACATGGTGCTGCAGCCATGGCCGAATCTTTATCTCGCCGTGCAGCAGATACGTGGCAGCGACGGCCGCGTTCGCCAACTGGTGGCGCTGAGCCGCACGCATTCGCGCCTGCGCCAGCAGACGCGGCAGACGATTTTCCTGGCGTTCCAGGGCGGGCTCTCGCTGCTCTTCATCGGCTTCGTCGGCTGGTGGGTGGCGCGCAGCGTGGCCAAGCCGGTGGAAGCGATCAGCAAGGCCACGCGGCGCATGGCGGCGGGCGAATTGTCCGCGCGCGTCGAAGGGCAGGGGCGCCGCGCGCCGGAGGAACTCACCCAGCTCGCGAGCGATTTCGATGCGATGGCCGAACGCATCGAGGCCCTGGTCGCCCACGATCGCAGCGTGCTGCAAGACCTCTCGCACGAATTGCGCTCACCGCTCGCACGTCTGCACCTGATCCTCGATCTCGCCCAGCGCAGCACGCCTGAAGAAGCCGCGCGATATTTCCTGCAGGCGGAACAGGAAATTGGCCGCCTCGACCATATGACCGGCGAGATGCTGGCGCTGTCGCGGCTCGAAGGTGGTATCCCCGGCGTGAACCGCGAACCGGTGGACCTGGCCGCGCTCTTGCGCGAAAGCGTGCGACGCGCCGAACTGGAAGCCGCCGCGCGCCATATCACCTTGGCCTTGTTCGACGGCGCACCGGTCGTGGTATCCGGCAACGAGCTGCTGCTGGAGCGGGCGTTGGACAACCTTATCGCGAACGCGATCAAGTTCAGCCCCGAAGGCGGGCGGGTCGAACTGATGGCGCAGACCGTGGGCGCACGTGTCGACGTTTCCGTGCGCGACAACGGGCCCGGCGTGCCGGAGGCGGAGCTTGGCTCGCTGTTCCGGCCATTGTTCCGCGGCAGCAATGCATCGCGCGCCGACGGGCACGGGCTGGGGCTGGCCATCGTCCAGCGCGTGGTCAAAGCGCATGGCGGCGACATCCACGCGGAAAATGTCGACGGCGGCGGGTTGCGGGTCGCTCTGCAACTGCCATTGGCGCCGGCCACTGCCGGCTGATTCGAGCTTCGGGCCGCCAGCGGCCTTCGAAAACGCCCGCGCGTCTGCGACACTCGGTGTTTTCGACCACGGCCTGCCGATGCGCTCCAACGCTATCGCCGCGGTGGGACTGGCGCTGTGCGCGGCGCTGTTCTTCACCATGACCTATGTACTCAACCGCAGCCTGGTGGCAGGCGGCGGTCATTGGGCGTGGGCAGTGATCCTGCGTTATCTCATCACCTTGCCGTTGCTGGCCATTGCCTTGCCCTGGCAGGGTGGCCTGGGCGAATTGCCGAACGAGTTGAAGCGCTATCCGCGCGCATGGCTGTTATGGAGCGCGGTGGGATTCGTGTTGTTCGGTCTGCCGTTGACGTGGGCGGCCAATAGCGGTCCGTCCTGGCTGGTGGCAGGCAGTTTCCAGACCACCGTGCTGGCGGGCCCTTTGCTAGCGCCATTGATTTATCGCGACGCACGCCGGCATCTGGCATGGCGCAGCGTGGCGATCGGCGTGTTGATCGTGGCCGGCGTGTTCGCGCTGCAATGGGGGCACGCGCAAGGCGAGCTGCGCGCCAGCGACTGGCTGGCGATGGCGGCCGTGGTGTTTTCGGCCTTCATGTATCCGCTGGGCAACCGCATGGTGCTGCTGCACCTGGAACACAGCGGCGCGCAGATAGGCGCCACCCAGCGCGTGTTCGGCATGACGCTGTGCAGCTGGCCGCTGTGGCTGATCCTCGCCGTGGTGACGTGGATCGCGGTGGGCCCGCCGGGCTGGCGCGAAATCCTGCTCGCGGGTGGCGTGGCCTTGTCGTCGGGCGTGATTGCCACGGTGTTGTTTTTCCGCGCCACGGCGATGGTTCGTTCGGAGCCCACCGCACTCGCGGCGGTGGAAGCGATGCAGGCGGCCGAGCTGCTGTTCGCCACGGTGATTGGTGCGAGCTTTCTGGGCGAGGCGTGGCCGCATGGTTACTCAGCGTTTGGCGCGGTGATGATCATCGTTGGCATTGCATTGTTCGGTTGGGTAAGTGGTCGATCGGCGGCCGGGCACCGGGACGAGGTGCGCACATTGGAAACGGATCGTGGTGCATGAGCGCTGAGGGCGGCGGAGCGATGGTGATGCGTGCAGTTTGGAAAAGTGTGGCGATTTGCCTGCTCGCTGGAGCGCTGGTCAGGCCGCTGCCGGTACAGGCCGAGGAGCAAGCGCTGCCTCCGCCGGTAAAACTCGTGTTGGACGCGAAGGCGTTCGCGCCCGAGCAGATCAAGGTGACGGTCTACCTCCCTCCGGGCTACACGCGTTCGGACGCGCGTTATCCCGTGCTGTACGCGAACGACGGGCAGGACATGGACGCGGTTGGCTTGCAACAGACGCTTGCAACGCTCTACGCGCAACACGCGATCCATCCGGTGATCGTGGTGGCGGTGGACATGCTCAAGGATCGTGCGTCGGGCTATGGGCTGTTCGATCGTGCACGTCGGCAAAGCATCGTGGGAGGCTCGCGCATCGGCCCGATCGGAGCGCGTGCGTACGATTACTCGGCATGGCTCGCCGGCACGCTGGTGCCTTATGTTGACGCGCATTACCGCACGCAGGCTTCGGCTCAAGGGCGCACGATGCTCGGCTGGTCGCTGGGTGCGCTCAATGCGTTCAGCCTGGGCTGGGAGTACCCGGACGTGTTCGGACAAGTGGGCGCGTTCTCGCCATCGTTCTGGCTGGCGGCCGATCGCAGCGATGCGCAGGCGGTGGAAAGCACGCGCCTGGCGCAGGCCATGGTGGATCGTGCCGGGCAGCGCAAGCCGCTGCGTTTCTGGTTTGCCGTGGGCGGCCATGAAGAAACCAATGACCGCAACCATAACGGCACCATCGATGCCGTCGAAGATCTGCAGGACGTGATCAACGGTTTTGCGGCACCCGATGGCAGGCACCGGCGGGGTCTGCGCGATCTGGGCTATCGCATCGAGACGGATCACCCCGACCAGCCGTCGCAAGCGGACGAGGTCGTCTACGATCTGCTGCCCGATGGGGAACACAACCAGGCCACCTGGAAGCGCATGTTGCCGGTGTTCCTTCGCTGGGCCTATGGCGTCACGCCGTAACGGGAATCAGCCCGCCACGGCGGTCAACGGCGAGTGCGCAACCACGCAGTTGCGTCCCTGGGTTTTCGCACGATAGAGCGCCGCATCCGCGCGGGCGATCAGATCGTCCGCCGTATCGGCAGGTCCGGTGAGACTGGCCACGCCCATGCTGATGGTGGTCTGCAGCGAGTTGCCGCGCGAGTGCACATGCAGTGATTCGATGCTGCGGCGGATACGCTCGCCCACCGCCATCGCCTGCTCATGCGTCGTGGCCGGCAGCAAGGCCACGAACTCTTCGCCGCCGTAGCGGCCCAGGCTGTCCGTCGGGCGCAGTTCGTCGGCGATGGCAGCGGCCACCGCGCGCAGACAGGCATCGCCCGTCTGGTGACCATAGCGGTCGTTCACCGACTTGAAGTGGTCCAAGTCCAGGAAGATCAGCGCGAGTGGCTGATGCTTTGGTCTTGCCTGCGTGACGGCCTCATGCAGCCTGGCGACCAGGGCGCGCCGGTTGAGCAGGCCGGTGAGCGCGTCGTGGTCGGCCAGGTGGTGCGCCACGTCGCGTTCGCGCCGCGCGCGCAAGGACAGATCAGCCAAACCGATGGTCACCACGATGCTGCAGAACGCAGTGGCAAACGGGAGGCCGTATTCCAGCCAGCGAGGCTGGTCCAGCGCCAGCAAGATCTGGCCCAGTCGCATGACGGTCAGCAGCACCTGGGGCAACCACGCCACCAGGAAAAAACGAGCCTGCCGCCCATGCCGGGACGCAGCCAGCACGATCGTGCCCAAGGCCCACAGCGAGGTGACGATAAACCACAGGTTGTACGCACTGGCCAGCAGATGCATGCGCTCCGCAAACGGGAAACAAAGCAGGGCGGCGATCAGCACGTACGGCCAGCGCATATAACCCAGTGCGCGCGCCGGGCGCGGGGTGATCTGGCGCAGCTCGCAGAATTCCAGGATGAAGGAGAACAGCAGCGGCGCGCTGAGCGCCACGAACAGCCATGGCGCATGCGTGCCCAGCGGCACCAGCAGCGAACCGCCGGGCAGTTCGTACATCTCGCCACTCATCAGCAGCTGGTTCATCAGCTGGCAACCGGTGTAGCCGATGAAATACAGCAGCACGCGATCGCGCAACACCAGCCACAGGCATAGCGCGGCAAGAATCATGGTGAACTGCACGCTGGAGAACAGCGTGGTCAGGCGCACGTGGGTCAGGTCCTGCGCCTGATACGTGGCCATGTCGGTGATGTCGGCGCGGATCTGCCGCGTGAAGTTGTCGGCGGCGATCTGCACATAGATCGGCTGGTCGGCGCGCAAGTCATGCGGCAATTCCAGCGCCAGGTGATGGCGCGAGTAACGCGCCAATTGATCGGTCTGGGCAAACCACAGCTCGTGCGGCTGATAGTCCGGCGGCGCATACACGGTGATGCGTATATAGGTGGCGCCGGTGAAATTGAGCACGGGCGAACTGGTCTCGTGCCAGTCGCGATCGATGGTCAGGCGATACCAGCGCTGCGTCTCCACCGCATTGGGCGTATGCGTCGAGCGGCTGGGCAGGAAACGTCCATCCATGCCGCCGTGGATAACCTGTGCTGGCGTGGGCGCCGGCTTGAGCGGCACCAGCGACGCTACCTGCAGGGTCGGCATAGCGGAGCGCGCAGGCGTCGCCTGTGCGGCCAGTGCAAAGCACATGGCGCACATCCAGGTGAACAACACCACGATGAGCCCGCGTATCGACATATCCCCCCTTGCTGCCGGTCCCCTGTTACCGGCGTGCGGGGCGGGTCCTTCCTTCGGACAGCGACCCCGGCGTCTTTATGTATCACGTTCCACACGCGATATGGATCTTTTTGGCCAGCCCGGGCCTGGGTCTTCACGATCCGGGTCGGCCATGAGCGGCGGTCGAACACAATCACGGCAAGTCTTATGCTTATCACCTCGGCAGTCGTTGGCGGTGGTGGCATGGCAAGGCGGGAAAGTGTGAAACCGGTCACTCAGGCAGATCATCGGCCCGGGGCCGACGAACTTGAGTCGCACGACTTTATCCGCCACGGCACACCGGCGTTTCGACGGACCAATCTGGCGCTGTTTGCCGCCGGCCTGGCCACCTTCGGGCTGTTGTATTGCACCCAGCCACTGATGCCCGAATTCAGCAAGGACTATGGCGTCAGCGCGGCTGCCGCGGCGCTCTCTCTTTCACTGACCACGGGCGTGCTGGCCTTCGCCATGCTGTTTGCCGGCGGCCTGTCCGATGCCCGGGGCCGCAAGACCATCATGACGGCCTCGCTGCTGTCCTCGTCCGTGTTGGTGGTGCTGACCGCGCTGGTGCCCGACTGGCACATGTTGCTGATACTGCGTGCGCTGCTGGGATTGACCCTCAGTGGATTGCCTGCGGTGGCGATGACATATCTCAGCGAAGAAATGCACACCGAATCGATCGGCCTGGGCATGGGCTTGTACATCAGCGGCAATGCCATTGGCGGCATGGGCGGACGACTGGTGGCAGGCGTGCTGGCTGAGTTCTTCGGGTGGCGCGTGGGTGTGGCCACGGTCGGCGTGATCGGCTTGATCGCCGGCGTGGTGTTCTGGCGCAGTCTGCCGCCGTCGCGTCATCACGTGCGTCGTCCGTTTCACCTGGGCGCGCTGATGGGGCGCTTCGCCTCGACCTTTCGCGACGCCGGCCTGCCGTGGCTATTTGCCGAAGGCTTCCTGCTGCTGGGCGCCTTTGTCACGCTGTACAACTACATCGGCTACCGCTTGCTGGCGCCACCCTATGGGCTAAACCAGGCAGTGGTGGGCGCGATCTTCAGCGTATATCTGATCGGCACCTTCAGCTCGGCCTGGATGGGACATCTCGCCGGCAAGCTCGGGCGACGCAAGGTGTTGTGGACGGCCTTCGCGCTGATGCTCGTGGGGCTGGCGCTCACGGCCACGCGGCCACTGTGGTTGATCGTGCTGGGCATCGTCGCAGTGACGTTTGGCTTTTTCGGCGGGCATTCCATCGCCAGCAGCTGGGTGGGGCGTCGCGCCGGCGACAACAAGGCGCAGGCCTCGTCGCTTTATCTGTTTTCCTATTACATGGGTTCCAGTCTGGCTGGCGCCAGCGGTGGCCTGTTCTACGCATCGCACGGCTGGAACGGCGTGGCGGTGTTTGTCGGCGCGCTGGTCGTCGCCGGACTGTTGATTGCGTGGCGCCTGTATCGGCTGCCGCCGCTGGTCAGTCCGTCCCGACCGGAAACGGAACCGCCGATTCCCCAGTGAGGCTGCGGAAGCGCGTTGCACGCCTCCGCAGCGTGAGTTGCCGGCTTACTGCGCGTCCGGCTTGAGCATGCCCTTCACCGCGTCGTAGTCGCCATCGCTGGCGGCGGCCGGCAGGTCGAGCAGATGGGTCATCAGCGGATAGACATCCACGTTCGGAAACGACGGGATCTCGGCGCCTGCGCGGAAGGCCGGGCCATGCGCCACGAACAGCGCCTGCATCTGCGGCGCGGCGTTGTCGTAACCGTGGTCGCCGCGCATGGGCTCTTTCTTCTTCGCCAGGTACTCGCGGGTCGAGATACGCCAGCCGACATCGGCCAGGCACAGCAGCTGCGGCACACGCGCATTGCTGCCATAGGCGAGGCGCTCGGGTACGCGCGTCTTGTCCCAGCACGTCATATGCTGCTGGGGCTGCTCCATCCTGGCTTCAATCTTGGCGAAGTCGAACCCCGGCCTGGGGTTGAAACCGGCCAGCACGCCCACGCTCACCAGCTCCACCTGCTTGAGCGGGATGAGTTTGTCGATCACCACGACGTTGGCCTTCGGAGAACTCGCCATGCCGTGGTCGGCCACGATGATCATGTTGATGCGATCGAGCAGGCCCCGTTGCTGCAGGCCTTTGACGAGACGATCCAGCGCCGCATCGGTATGCGCGATCGCCTCGTTGACCTGCGGCGAATCGGGTCCGAAATGATGGCCGGCGTGATCCACCTCATCGAAGTACAACGTGAGGAAGGTCGGGCGCTCGCCGGCGGGAAGATCCAGCCACGCCAGCACCTGGTCCACGCGCTGGTCGGGCGTGACATTGCCGTCGTACGGCTTCCAGAAATTCGGATGGGCGCCGTGGATATCCGCTTCGGAACCCGGCCAGAACATGGTGGCCGTCTTCATGCCGTGCTGTTGCGCGGTTTCCCACAGCGGCGTGCCCTGAGCCCACCACTGGCCATTGCTGACCGCATCGCGATTGCCCAGCGAAAATTTTCCGAGCACCGGATCAGTCATCGTGTTGTTGACGATGCCGTGGTGATCCGGGCGCAGGCCGGTGACGATGGTGTAGTGATTGGGAAACGTCAGCGACGGAAACGACGGCTGCATGCCGTCGGTGGCGCGCACGCCTTGCTTGGCCAGCGATGCAAGCGTGGGGCTCAGTCCGCGTTCGATGTAATCGGTGCGATAACCGTCGATCGAGATCAGCAGCAGCGGTGCGGGCACGGGAGCGGGCTTTGCTGCGACAGCAGGCTGCGGCGCTGGCGTGGAAACCGGTTGCGGGTGAGGCGTGGCACAAGCTGCTCCGAGCGCGACTAGCGCACAGAGCAGCGGGCGAAACAGGATCTTCATGCGCAAGGACTTATCATGGGTACAAAGTCCGTATGATCGCCCAGGCGTATGACCATTACACGTCTTTTTCTTTGCGCAACTTTCGTCACTTGCTCGTGCTGGGCCGGTATGGCAGCGGCGCATCCGGAAACGGGTGGTGCGCCTGCGAGTGCTTCCACCGTTGCCGCGCCCGCGGCAATGTCGGCGTACAAGCCGGCATCGCAGGCGAATACGAAAGCATCGCATGTTGATGCGAATGCCACGCCCGCGCCTAAGGCCAGCAAGACCAAGCCGACGCCGGCGCCGTCCACGACGGATACGTATCATCTATCGCATCGGCCGCATCAGCTCGATTCCTACCAGAACGCGTTGACGCCGCCGCCGGCGGCGAACGAGCGCTGATCGATAGGGTGCCTGCGCGGCACCTAGTGTGCCGCGAGATGCAACTGGGCGCCGAACAGGTCGCCTTCGGCAATGCGGCTTTCCATCGACAACAGAAACTGCTTGGTCGGCAGGCCGCCACCGAACCCCGTGAGGCTGCCGTTCGCACCGATCACGCGATGACAGGGCAGCACGATCGGCAACGGATTGCGTCCGTTCGCAGCGCCCACGGCGCGCACGGCCTGCGGATGCTGGATGCGACGCGCGAGTTCGCCGTAGCTGATGGTGGCGCCGTAAGGAATGCGCGCCAGCTCCCACCACACCTCCTGCTGGAACGGCGTGCCGAGGGGATGCAGTTTTAGATCGAATTGCTGTCGTACGCCGGCGAAGTATTCTTCGAGCTGCTGTCTTGCCTGGGCGAGTGGTTCGCGTGCGCGTATCCAGGCCGGGTTCGGCGCGCGTTGATGGCGGCCGGTGGAAAACCAGATCTCGCGCAAGCCCGCTTCGTCCGCGACCAAACGCAACAGGCCGATCGGCGTGTCCATCTCGTCGTGCCAGATCATCTCGTTCATCAGGCCACCTTCTTGCTCGATGCAGCAGCGTCGCTGGCGCTGCGCCACAAATGCATGACGGAATAGGCGCGCCACGGTCGCCAGCCCTCGGCGAGCGAGGTCAGCGCTTTCGTCGACAATTCAGGACCGTCACCGGCGGCCACGCGACGAAGAATAAGATCGGCCGCAGGGAAGGCATCCGGGTGGCTGAGCGCGCGCATCGCCATGTAATGCGCAGTCCATTCGCCGATGCCTGGCAGCGCGACCCAGCGTTCGACGAATTCTTCCAGCGGCTGCTCGCTGCGAAAATCGATGCGCCCGTCCAGCAGCGCCTGTGCGACGCCGCGCACCGTCGCCGCACGGGCAGTGGTGAGGCCAATCGAGCGGAGATCTGCATCGACCAACAATGCCGGGCCCGGGAACAAGCGTTGCAGTTCGGCCACCGGCGACACAACCGGCGTACCGAAGTGCTGCACGATGCGCGTCGCCAGGGTACGCGCGGCGGCCACGCTAACTTGTTGCCCGAGGATCGCGCGCACCGCGATTTCAAAGCCGTCCCAGCCGCCGGGCAGGCGCAAACCCGGGCGCTTGCGCAGCAGCGGTCGCAGCACCGGACTTTCCTTCAGTGCATCGCTGATCGATTGCGGGCTCGCGTCGAGGTCGAACATGCGACGCAGCTTGTTCACCACGCCGAGCATCTGCGCCGGCTGCGGGCAGTGCAGTTGCAGTCGCAGCGCATGATCGTGGCCGGGCCATGCGCTCAGGCGCAGCCAGCCCGGTGCCTCAGGCGTACCGAATACACGCGCGTAGCTGTGCTCGTCTACGTGCTCCACGCCGGGCAGCGCGCGTCCGCGCAGGAACGCGAGGATCGCTTCGAAGTCATAAGGCGGCCGATACGCGAGCCGCAGCGTGATCGCATCGCCGGTCGCCGCGCCGGGGTGGCGACGCAAGTCGCGTGGCGCCATGCGGTTCGCTTGCAGGAACGCCGCATTGAAACGGCGCAGGCTGCCGAAGCCGGATGCGAGCGCGACTTCCGTGACAGGCATCGTCGTTTCAGTGAGCAGCTGCTTGGCGAACAACAGGCGTCGCGTCGTATGGACGCTGATCGGCGGCGCACCAAGACGTTCCACGAACAGCCGGCGCAGCTGTCGCGCGCCGACGCCAACGCGCTCAGCCATCGCATCCACGGATAATTCGTCGAACGCGCCGCTGTCCATCAGTTTCAACGTGCGTGCAATGACGTGGTCGCCGCGTTGCCACGCGTCATTGCCAGGCGACAGTTCGGGCCGGCAACGCAGGCATGGACGAAACCCGGCCGCTTCCGCCGCCGCGGCACTCGCGTAATAGCGCACGTTCTGTGGTTTCGGCGACGGGGCAGGGCATACCGGGCGGCAGTAGATGCGTGTGCTGGTGACGGCGGTGAAGAACAGTCCGTCGAAGCGTGCATCGCGGCTGAGGCGCGCCTGCTCGCAGGTGCGGTCGTCGGGCAAGGGGGCGGTCTGGGGGGCCATGCGGCGAGATTAGCACCGGGGGCAGGCTCAAACTGGCCGTTTTCGGACATCAATGCCGGGAGGTTCAGCCTGCACGGCCGCCCCGTGATTGGCGAACATGGGCGTCAATGTTAGGGTTTTGCGCAATCACTGGGGGGCCAGGGAATGAACGTCGGAAACAAGTGGTGGCTCGCCGCGGCGGCCGGACTCGGTTTGGCCGTTGGCGGCGGCGTCTGGGCAATGGCTGCGAGCTGGCAGCATGCAATGGTCGCTCGCATCAATCGGCCCGCGCCCAAGCTGGCGCCGACCGTGGCTCTGCCGAACAGAGCCAATGCGCATGTGTTCGACCGCAACAGCGTCTACAGATTCCTCGCCGGCGCCAAACGTGCCGAAGCGATCACCGATCCGCTGCAGCGCTGTCTCGCATATCCGGATCCACCCGGCAGCCATTGGTCGCCGGCCGCCGTCGCGGCGTATTGCCGCTATCGAACGTATCCGTCGATGTCGTTTGAACAGGTACATGCACTGCTTGAGCAGGGCCAGTACGTCGAGCTGGACCGGCGATTGGCGGGGATGCTCGACGACAAGTTGCACAAGCCGGACGTGGCAGGCGTGATGGATCATGCGTTCGAAACTTGGTTCAACCGCAGCGACCTTGATTTGCGTCCCCTGCTGGAACACTGGAAGCAGGCGTCCCCGCACAGTGCGTTTGCATACACCGCCAGTGGCGTCTCCTACGTCGCCATGGCGTGGCATGCACGCGGAAAGGAATACATACAGGACACGCCGCGCAGCAACATCGACGCGATGGAACGCTTGCTGGCGCTCGCGGATGCGGACCTGCGCCATGCCGTATCACTCGATCCGCGCATGACGCCTGCGTACGTCGCCATGATCGACGCAGGGCAACTCAGCCTGGGCTCGGCCTATGTAAGAAACGCGGCCGATGCCGGCTTGCACACCGATCCGGCAAACTTTGCGATCTACAGCGAAATGATGCGCGCCCTGCAACCCCGCTGGGGCGGCTCGATCCAGCAGATGAAGCAGAACGGGCAGGCGGCGCTGAAGCATGCATCCGACAATCCCTTGCTTATGCTGCTGCCGGAAAAGGCGGTTGCGGAGGAAGTGGATCTCGATGGCGATGACTGCAACGTACCGGGCCGGTTCGAGCAGTTCCGTCTCGTATTCGACCAGGTTGCCGTAGCCTCGCAGCTGTCCACGGCCGCCGAGTCCGCCGAGGCATGCAACCACCTGGATCTGTCGACCGTGTATTTCTCCGAGGATTTGCGCTTCTATCCCGAAGACCGCAGCGCCCGCGCGCGTCGGGTATACAACCTCAACGAATTCGATGAATCAGCATGGGCGGTCGCGCAGGCCAGCCAGCTGATGCGTGAGGAGCCCGGCAATGCCGACTATGTGGTTGCGCGCGGCAACGCCTATGAGATGTTGAACGACTATCCGCATGCCGAGCAGGACTATCTGGCCACGCTCGCTTTGTCGCCAAACCATAGGCAGGCAGTTGCCGCACTGGCAAACCTCTATATGAACCAGACGCATGACTGGGACAAGGCCTGGGCGCTGGACGAGCGTTTGGTGCAGGCAGCGCCCAGCGAGCCTTATGGTTGGTGGTTGCGCGCCGAGATTCAGATGCGCCAGCCAAGGAAGGGCTTGAAGGATACCGCGGACTATTTCGCGGCCCACTTCGATACCACGCCCGAGATGCATCGCGCGCTGTTGCGAATGAGGGCAGAGCAGGCACTGCAGGACGGCGCCGCCAAGGCTTCCGCGAAATCGGCGCCATCACCCCACCACGCATCATTGCAATGAAAGGTGCGGGGTGCTCAGCGGACGATGGCAAGCGACACGAGATCGGGCGCGCACTCCGCACGGCGCCCTGACTCGAAATTCGCCACGTCCTGGGCGCTCGCTGCGCGTCCTTCGTCGCCGCCGTCGAACATCACGCGCCATACGCCGTCATTGCCGCGATGCCATACCGTGCTGAATGCGATCAGCGTGTAGCGCGGATTCGCGTTCGGCGCGAGGTTTTCCAGCAGGGCCGGTCCGCTCGACAGCACGGTCGATGGATCGCCTGCCTGCACCACCCAGGCGGGGTACCAGCGCACGCGCATGCTCTTGCCTTCGAGCAACGTCTTCCACTGCTTGACGATCGCCGCCCGGCCGCGCTGCGGATGGGCAGTGTTCGCCGCGAAGACGGCATCGCTGTCGATATGCTCGGCAAACGCCTTCTCGTCGTGCCGATCCACTGACGCGGCGAACGAGAGTTCTCGTTGCCACACCGCGCAACGCGATGTTTCAGCAGCCTGCGCATGACCAACGAACGCGGCCACACCCAGCACGGCCAGAATCAGGAAACGCTGCATGGGCGCAACCTCAGGGGGGGAGTGCGGCAAGCATGATTTCGCCTTGCGCGTCGCGAAAGTGCCGAAAGGTGGATGGGCGGGACTTTGCCGCAATGCGGTTTGCGGGCGCCGGCCAGCCTCGTCACAATGGCACTTTCCCCTGGCTGTGACGCTTCCCATGAACGCTCCCACCCGCATCGACACCACCCGTACCATCCGCGCGCCGCGCGGCACCGAGTTGAGTTGCAAGAGCTGGCTGACCGAGGCGCCGTTCCGCATGCTGCAGAACAACCTCGATCCGGAAGTGGCGGAAAATCCGGCGGAACTGGTGGTTTACGGCGGCATCGGGCGGGCGGCGCGCAACTGGGAATGCTTCGACGCAATCCTGCGCGCCCTGCGCGAGCTCAACGACAACGAGACGCTGCTGATCCAGTCCGGCAAGCCGGTCGGCGTGTTTCCCAGCCATCCGGATGCGCCGCGCGTCCTGCTCGCCAATTCCAACCTGGTGCCGGCGTGGGCGAACTGGGAGCACTTCAACGAGCTCGATAAGAAGGGCTTGATGATGTACGGCCAGATGACGGCCGGCTCGTGGATCTATATCGGCTCGCAAGGCATCGTGCAGGGCACTTACGAGACCTTTGTGGAAATGGGTCGCCAGCACTACGGCGGCAGCCTCAAGGGCAAGTGGATCCTCACCGCGGGTCTGGGCGGCATGGGCGGCGCGCAACCGCTGGCTGCATCGCTGGCTGGTGCGTGCTCGCTCAACATCGAATGCCAGCAGAGCCGCATCGATTTCCGCCTGAAGACGCGTTACGTCGACGAGCAGGCAACCGATCTGGACGACGCGCTCGCGCGCATCGCGAAATACACCGCGGCCGGTGAAGCAAAGTCGATCGCGCTGCTTGGCAACGCCGCCGATGTGCTGCCGGAACTCGTGCGCCGCGGCGTGCGTCCGGACGCCGTCACCGACCAGACCAGCGCGCACGATCCGGTCAATGGTTACCTGCCGCAGGGCTGGACGGTCGAGCAGTGGTTCGAGCGCCGCAAGAGCGATCCGGCCGGCACGTCCAAGGCGGCCAAGCAGTCGATGAAGACGCACGTGGAAGCGATGCTCGCGTTTCACCAGCAGGGCGTACCGACGTTCGATTACGGCAACAACATCCGCCAGATGGCGAAGGACGAAGGCTGCGCGGATGCGTTCGCGTTCCCGGGTTTCGTGCCGGCCTTCGTGCGTCCGCTGTTCTGCCGTGGCGTGGGCCCGTTCCGCTGGGTGGCGCTGTCGGGCGATCCGGAAGACATCTACAAGACCGACCAGAAGGTGAAGGAGCTGATCCCCGATGATCCGCACCTGCATCGCTGGCTGGACATGGCGAAGGAACGCATCAATTTCCAGGGCCTGCCGGCGCGCATCTGCTGGGTGGGTCTGGGCGTGCGCCACAAGCTGGGCCTCGCGTTCAACGAGATGGTGCGCAATGGCGAGCTGAAGGCGCCGGTGGTGATTGGCCGCGATCATCTGGATTCGGGTTCGGTGGCCAGCCCCAATCGCGAGACCGAAGCGATGCGCGACGGTTCGGATGCGGTGAGCGATTGGCCGCTGCTGAACGCGATGCTCAATGTCGCCGGCGGCGCGACCTGGGTGTCGCTGCACCATGGGGGCGGCGTGGGCATGGGTTACTCGCAGCATTCGGGCGTGGTGATCGTATGTGATGGCAGCGAAGCGGCCGACCAGCGCCTTGCGCGCGTGCTGTGGAATGACCCGGGCACCGGCGTGATGCGTCATGCCGATGCGGGTTATGAGATCGCCATCGAGTGCGCGAAAGAGCAAGGCCTCAACCTGCCGATGATCTGATCGAATCGCGGTGCCTTGCGGACGGCGCAGGGCACTGCTGTCGCGCCAAGGACAGGTGAGCGCCCGAGATTTGCCATAGTCGGCTGAGAAAGTGCCCGGGTCACCCCACTCGAAAGGACTCTCCATGGCTTTTTCGACTGCCCGCCGTGCATGGTGCACGGCGATGTTCGCGATCGCATGCTCGGCTGTCTCGGGCGTCTCGCCCGCGGCCAGCCCACAACCGTCAGCCTCAACCAACGAGGCGCTCCAACACGCATTGGATGCCTTGGCGCAGCGCGCGCAACCGGGCACGTTGGGCGTGGCCGTGCTCGATTTGAAGTCGGGCGCTACCACCGGCGTCGACGCGGATCGCGCATTCCCGATGATGAGCGTGTTCAAGGCGCCGGTCGCCGCTGCGGTGCTGTCGCGGATTGACGATGGATCGCTGTCCTTGCAGCAGACAGTGACGGTCACGCGCGATCAGGTGATGGGCGGCTCGGCGATACCGTCCATCGGCGCACACTTCCACGGCGAGCGCATGAGCTTCACCATCGAGCAGCTGTTGAAAGCCGCGGTGACCGAAAGCGACAACACGGCCGTGAATGCCTTGATCCGCGCCGTCGGTGGTGCTGTCGTGGTGACGACGTATTTGCATGCGCACGGCATCGATGGCATGCGCGTGGACGTGGACGAGGCAGACATCGCGCAGGTGTTCCACGGTCTGCGTCCGGGCGAACAGGCGCCGGCGCACGAAAGCAGTGCGGCCGCGGACCTGCGCTACCAGTCGGGCTATCAGGCCTTTCTCGCCGACCCGCGCAATCGCAGCACGCCGCATGCGGCGATCGCGTTCCTTGGAAAGTTGGTCCAGGGCGAGCTGCTGTCGCCGGTATCGACCCAGCGCCTGCTCGCGCTGATGGAAGCGCAAACCATCCCGAACCGCCTGCGCGCGGGTTTGCCGGCAGGCCTGACTTTTGCCGACAAGACCGGCACGTCCGGCGCGCTGGGCAAGCGCACGGCTGCATTCAACGATATCGGCATCATCCGCTGGCCCGATGGGCACACTGTGCTGGTGGCCGCGTTTCTGATGGACTCGTCGGCCAGCGATCAGCAGCGCGCCGCGCTGTTCGCCGATATCGCGCGTAGCGTGGCGTCCTCGGTACATCCATAAGACGCCCACCGGTGGTGCAGGGCCGCGCCCGGGCGCATCATGTCGCCACATCCAACGAGGAGTGGCGACATGCCGGTCGAACTGAAGATGTTGGCGTGGTCGATTGTGTTGGGCCTGGTCTATGTGGTGTTTGCGGTGACGCTGGCCACCATGCAGCGAGGCATGGCCTGGAATGCCGGCAATCGCTCCGGCGAAGCCCCGCTGACCGGCGTCGCCGATCGGGCCAGCCGCGCCAGCCGCAATTTCCTCGAGACCTTTGCGTTCTTCGCGGCCGCCGTGCTGGTGGTCGTGGTGGGGCAATGCGCGAGTGGCACGACCGCGCTTGGCGCCGAGATCTACTTCTGGGCGCGCGTGGTCTACCTGCCGATCTATGCGGCCGGCATTCCCTATCTGCGCACCCTGGTGTGGGCGGTGTCGATCGCAGGCCTGTTGATGGTCTTGTCCGGCGTATTGGGTTCGCACTAACGGAACGGCGCTTGATGCCGCGGCCCGCCCAATGGCGGGCCACGTTTGTGTGCGCGTGTCTATCGGGTCGTGCTGCTCATGGCTCCCGCTTTAGCGTCAAAGACTTGGCGTGCGCCGGAATTCCGACGTCAGTTTTCCGCCAGTTCCGGGTCGGCAGCCAGCTGGCTTATTTTCGCTTTTCCTCTTTTAGTCAATCACTTGCGCAGGTTTTTCCAGGTTGCTTCGCAACGGGCGTTCGCAAGCCATTCGAGGCGTGACCACACTGGTGGTCCGGCACGGCTTGTGTCGGGCCGCCGGGCAGGGTCCGGCGGTTTCCTTGATTGACGACTGGAGAAACTGCATGAACACCAACACTGTACGCACCGGCTCGCTGACCGAACTGTCGAGCTACCCCAAATGGGCGCGCGAAATGATCGAAGCCTGCGAACCCGCCCGCCGGAGCGTCCGCGACCACGTGATGTGGGACATGATGAGCGAAGGTAGTATCGACTTGGCTACCGTGCGCAACTTCATGGTCGGCACCTGGTCGCTGATCGAGCGCTTCCCGGGCTTCATGGCATTGAGCCTGCTCAAGACGCGTTATGGACGCAGTGCCGGCGACAACATGGCTCGACGCTGGCTGGTCCGCAACATCCGCGTGGAGCAGAACCATGCCGAGTACTGGCTGGATTGGGCCGAGGGCTCGGGTGTGTCGCGTGAGGAGGTGCTCGACGGCATGCCGCCGCGCGGCACCCAGACTGCCGCGGAGTGGTGCCATGACGTCTGTGCCCGCGACACGCTGGCCGCCGGCATCGCCGCCACCAACTACGCCATCGAAGGCGTCACCGGCGAGTGGTCCCAGAAGGTGTTCGACAGCGTGGCCTACGCCAACAGCCTGCCGGCTGCCGGTCGCAAGTCCACCCTGCGTTGGCTTCAGCTACACGCCGCTTATGACGATACTCATCCGTGGGAGGCGCTGGAGATCGTTTGCACCCTGATGGGCAGCCAGCCCGCAGAGGAGGAAGTGGAGCATCTGCGCGAATGCATCGAGCGTAGCTACGTGAGTCTGCACTACGGTCTGGAGCGTTGTCTGGTGCAGCACACGATGAACGAAGTGGCAGAGCAAGCGGCATAACGGGGATCTCGTCGTCGACAGCGTGACGGGACGAGATGTAGCTTTATGGAGTGGTCGTGTAAAAGGACGCCATGGATTTGATCCGTAGCACCTCTCCAAGACCGCTGTCCCGGCGCTTGAGGCCATTGGCCTATGGGCTGGTGGCCGTCATCGGCCTGATTCTCATGCTTACCTGGGGAGCCCTCCAGGTCCAGGTCACTCTCGCCGGTTTCCTCAACGGCGAGAGTGTCTGGAGCAAGGCGCAGAAGCAGGCGGTGGTGGACCTGCTCGGTTATGCCCAGTCCGGCGATGCGGCCCGGCTGGCGGCCTTTCGCCGAAACTACGGACTATTGACGTCCGATGGCTGGGCGCGCGACGCGATCGCCTCGGGCCATTACGACCGCAAGCTCATCCACGATGCGTTCCAGCGCGGCAAGATCCTGCCGCAGGCCGAGCCCGGCATGATCTTCATGCTGCGCTGCTGCACCGATGTGCAGCACATGCACGAAGCCGTTTCGCTATGGCGTGCCGCCGATGGTCCGCTGGGCCAGCTCGATGGCGTGGCCAAGGAATTGAGCGAAGCCTATGCGCGCGGCCAGCCCGAGCCGGCATGGCTGCAGTGGCAGCTCGATCGGATCAACGGGCTCAACAACGATCTGGAGCCGCTCACCAACGGTTTCTCGCTGGAAGTGGCGCAGGGCGCGATCTGGCTCGGCAAGGTGCTGTTCGCGGCGGTGTTCCTCACCGCGTGCATCGCCTCCTTGCTGTGGCTGCGCATGGCCCAGCGCATCCTGTCGCGGATCCGCGGCACCGAGGAGCGCTACAGCATGCTGTTCAACAGCGCCGCCGATGCCATCCTGATGGTGGACGAAGAAAGCGGCCGCATCCTGGAGGCGAACCGCACGGCCTTGCAATGGACCGGTCGTGACGAGGACAAGCTCACCGGCGAAGCCCTGTCCACGTTCTTTACGCCGCTGCTGCACCGCGCCGATGGCGCCATCACCGGCGAGCTGCGCATGGCGGACGGCGAATTGCGCCCGGTGGAGATGCGCAGCAGCGTGACCCACTGGGGGGCGCAGAGCGTTCGCCAATCGATCCTGCGCGATATCACCGAACGGGTGAACCTGGAGCAGCAGCGACGCATCGCGTCGGAGGCGCTGGCCAGCATTGCCGAGGGCGTGATCATCGCCGAGGCGGATCGGCGCGTGACGCGCGTCAACGCCGCGCATATCCGCATGACCGGCTTCACCGTGCAGGCCCTGCAGGGGCTGCGTTTCGACGACCTGCGCTGCCTGGCCGACGGTTCGCCGCTGCCCAACTCGGTGTGGGACGTGATCGAGGCCGAGGGCAACTGGGTCGGCGAGGTACGCAGCCGCCGCATGGATGGCACCAGCTATCCCGAGCTGCTCAGCATCAGCGCCATCCGCAACCCGGAAGGCGAGGTGCAGCATTACGTGGCAGTCATCAACAACATCAGCACCGCCAAGGCGAACGAGCAGCGCCTGCAATACATGGCCGCGCACGACACGCTCACCGGCCTGCCCAACCGGGCCGAGTTCGAGCGTCGCTGCGTGCAGGCGGTGACGACTGCCGAGCGGGAGCGTGGCATGGCGGCCGTCGTGTTCATCGACCTGGATGCGTTCAAGGCGGTCAACGACAGCTACACCCATGCCATCGGCGATCACCTGCTGGTGAAGGTGGCCGAGCGCATCGTCTATGAGCTGGGCGATCGCGGCGTGGCGGGCCGCATCGGCGGCGATGAGTTCACCGTACTGCTGTCGGACCTGCATTCGCGCGAGCAGGCGAGCGCGCTGGCGGGTCGCCTGCTGACGGTGCTGTCGACGCCGTTTGCGGTGGGCGACTACGAGCTTGCGCTCAGCGCCAGTATCGGCATTGCCTGCTTCCCGCTCGACGGCACCGACGTGCCCACCCTGATCACCAATGCCGATGCCGCCATGTACGCGGCCAAGACCGAGGAGCGCAATGCGTTCCGCTTCTACTCGCCGCGCATGCAGGCCGACGCACGGCGCCGTATCGCGCTGGCCTCGGAACTGCGCAAGGCGCTGTCGGAGAACGAGTTCCGCCTGATGTACCAGCCCACGGTGGAAATGCGCACAGGCCGCATCGTGGCGGTCGAGGCGCTGTTGCGCTGGTATCACCCGCAGCGCGGGCTGATCGCGCCGGGCGAATTCATCCCGATGGCGGAGAAGCTCGGCCTGATCCGGCGCATCGACCAATGGGTGCTGCAGGCTGCCTGCGAGCAGATGTCCGCGTGGGACAAGGCCGGACTGCCGCCCTTGCGCATGGCGGTGAATGTGTCGGCGAACTGGTTTGGACAGGCCAACTTCGTCGACGAAATCCGCATGCTCCTTGAAGCGCGCCGCCTCGCGCCCGAGCGGCTGATGCTGGAGATCACCGAAGGCGCCATTCTTCGCCTGGGCGAGGAGATGGAGCGCACCCTGCACGCGTTGCACTCGTTGGGTGTGGGCGTGGCGATCGACGATTTCGGTACGGGCTATTCGTCGATGAGCTATCTGAAACTGCGCGCCATCGATTATCTGAAGATCGACCAGAGCTTCGTCGCCGGCCTGCCTGACGACGTCAGCGATGGCGCCATCGTCGAGTCCATGCTGACGTTGTGCCGCCGTCTGGATATCAGCCCGATCGCCGAAGGCATCGAAACCGAAGAACAACATCGCTTCCTGCTGCGTGCCGGATGCACCGAAGGGCAGGGCTTCCTGTATTCGCGTCCGGTCGAACCCGATGTGATCGCCCAGTTGCTCAGCCCCGGCCGGCGCCAGGGCAATTCCCACCTGCGCCTGGTGCCGCCCGAGGCTGGCTGATCGTCAGTGCAGCGTGACGCTGACTATTTCGCGGTCAGGCTGATAAAGCGTCGGAAACTGTTGCTGAAGATGCGTGACCTTCGGTGCATCGTTGAACACGATGTACGGTTCGTTCGGATGACGCTTCGCATAGTCCTGGTGATAGGACTCGGCGACATAGAAACCCTTCAGCGGCACCACCTGCGTCACGATGGGATCGGCATAGGCATGCGCGGCGCTCAGCTGGGCGATGTACGCGGTGGCAACGCGCTTTTGGTCGTCGTTGCCATAGAAGATCGCCGAACGATACTGCGTGCCCACGTCCGGGCCCTGGCGATTGAGCTGGGTCGGATCGGTGGCCACCGAGAAGTACACCTTCAGCAACTGGCCATAGCTGACCTTGCTGGGGTCGTAGACGATCTTCACGGACTCGGCGTGGCCGGTGTCGCCGTCGCTCACGCGATCGTAGTCGGCGGTATTGGCGGCGCCGCCGGAATAACCGGCCCACACTTTCTTCACGCCTTTGACGTGCTCGAACACGGCCTGCAGGCCCCAGAAACAGCCGCCGGCCAACACGGCCACCTGATCGCCCTGGGCGGGCGCGGCATCGACCGCCGGGTCGGGAATCACGGTGTTGTCGCCGGCGGCGGCCAGCGTGCAGGCGCCGAGGCCTGCCATCAGAACTAGCCCAGCGAGGGTGGGGAACAGCTTGAATCGGCGGATGCTCATGAACGAACGCTCCATCGAGGAGGGGGACGGCATGCCCGTAGGATCGCGGGCCTTGCTTCCTTATTCGCCGCCGGGTCGCTTCCGGTTACCTGCATCCTGACAGCTTGCGTCCGGCCGGGTGCAAAGGCCTCGCCAAGGCGGTGTTATCGTGCGGCTTTCTCGCCATGGAGGCCGCCATGCCGCACCAGCTTGATCTCGAGGGCTACCTGCAACGCATCGGGTTTGTCGGCGAGCCCAGGGCAGATGTAGCGACCCTGCGCGCGCTCGCTACGGCGCATATCGCGGCCATCCCGTTCGAGAATCTCGATCCGCTGCTGGACGCGCCGGTGTCGCTGGAGCTGGCGGCGATCGAAGACAAGCTGGTGAACGGCCAGCGCGGCGGCTACTGCTTTGAACAGAATGCGTTGTTCACCGCCGTGCTGAAGGCGGTGGGCTTCGATGTCACCGGGCTGATCGCCCGCGTGCTGTGGAACCAGCCAGAGGATGCCGAGAGCCCGCAAACGCATATGTTGTTGCGTGTGGAAGTGGAGGGCGAGAGCTGGCTGGCCGATGTGGGCTTCGGCAGCATGGCGCTGGGCGGCGCGCTGCGCCTGGTGGTCGATGAGGCGCAACCCACCTCGCTGGAGCCGTTCCGGCTCATCACCGACGGCGTGCAGTGGCGCATGCAGGCACGGGTGGGCGAACAGTGGCGCACGCTGTACCGGTTTCGCCTGCAGCCCGCGGAGCCGATCGATTATGTGGTCGGCAACCACTTCACCTCGACTTATCCCTCGTCGCTGTTCCGGCACAATCTCATCGTGGCGCGCACCCTCGCCGATCGCCGGCTCGCCCTGCGCAACCGCGAGTTCGCCGTGCATGCCCTGGGGCACGAATCGGTACGCCGCACGCTGCAGACGACGGACGAGATCAAGCGAGTGATCGCGGAGCAATTTGGCATCCGCCTGCCGGCATCGTCGCTGCTCGATGCCAGGCTCGCCGCGCTGCCGATGCCGGAGGCGTGATCAGTCCAGCGCGTTCACGTGGATGACGAAGTCTTCCAGCTGCACCACCTGGCCCGCGTGGATCTTGCAGGTCTTGCGCAGCTCCTGCTGGCCGTCCACATAGACCACGCCCGACGCCACGATGGCCTTGCCCGCGCCGCCGCTGTCGCACAGGCCGACCAGCTTCAGCAGTTGGTTGAGTTCCACGTAGTCGCGGTCCAGGTCGAAATCGATGTCTTGCATGGTGATGTGCTTACTCAGTCGTCGGTATCGTCGAAAGCGCTTTCGGGCAGCGCGAAGAACACGAAGAACGGGGCGCCGGCGTCCTGCCAGTAGTCGACCGCTTCCTCGAGAATATCCAGCAAGGTGTCGAAGTCGTCCTCGTTGCGGCTGCGCATCTGTTCGGCGTGGTCGAACAGCAGGATATAGCCGCTGGCCTTGAGCCAGGACAGGTCGCGCATGCTGTCGGCCAGTGCATCCCAGTTGCGGCCAAAGTCGGCGGGCAGCTGCAGCGCCCGGGTCAGGCGATCGAACAGCGCCTCGTGATCGGTGTAGTCAGCCAGGCTGATGCGGCATACGCGCAGACCCTGCATGCCGGCCGCTTCGGCCAGGGGCTCCAGATCCTCGCTGGTGACGAAGAAGATGCCGCCGTCTTCGGCATCGCCGAAATCGAGATCAAATTGCGCGCTCATCGGGATACCTCGAACTGGCGGAACGTACGGTAGTGGTCGTCGGTGTAGTAGTAGGTCTGCGGCGGCGTGCCGCCGGTGATGATGCGCCGCGCGCCGCGGTAATCGAGTCCCGGCGTGTCCACCGTGTACTCGTGGTAATACCCCTGGGGCCTGGCCGGCAGGCGCCCTTCGCGATTCTGGAACACCACGCCGTCCTGGCGATGCTCGTACGGACCGCCGTTGGCGATGCGCCGCAGGATGTCGGCCGCTTCCGGCGGCAGGAACGAAGGCAGCGAGTCGCTGCGCGTCGGTGCGGCGCCTGGCGCGGTCGCGCTTTGCGACGCCACGCTGCCGGGGGGCGCGGGTTCCGAGGTGTGGCGACCCCACAGCAGCGCCGCCACGGCCAGCACGACCAGCAGAAGCAATGGTTTGAGTGCGCGCATCACGAAACGCCTGGTCAGAGTGGCGCGAGTGTAGATCCTTCGGCGTGCCCAGGCACGCGGGCATCAGCCCTTTTTGTCCACCCGCCGCTGCAGCGACATGGCCGCGGCGGGATTGCGTTCCTTCGCGCTGCTGATGAAGTAGATGAATACATCGCGCGGCGCCTGAGCTTTCAAGGGCGCCGACACGTGCGGCAGATCCGGCAGGTCGTGGCCCTCGGCCCAGGCACGTGCGCGCGTGGTCCAGATATCCAGGTCGCCCGATGGATAGCCCGTCTCCAGCTGCGCTTCGCTGCGCATCAGCCGCGCATAGGCGAAGTCGCCGGTCAGGTCGGCCAGCGACGGATGCTCCGGCGAATCGGTGAATACGGTAGGGATGCGATACGAACGCGCCAGTTCCACGTAGCGCTCGTCGAGAAAACTGGGGTGGCGCACCTCCAGCACATGGCGCATCGGCTGGCCATTGAGTTCGCGCGGTAACAGATCGAGGAAGGCGGCCAGGTCGTTGGCATCGAACGGGCGCGTCGGCCTGAGCTGCCACAGCACCGGTCCCAGGCGATCGCCGAACTCGGCCAGGCCGCCAAATACGAAGCCATCGATACCGCGACCGGCATCGGCCAGTCGCTTGCCTTCGGTGACGTAGCGCGGCGCCTTCAGCGAGAACACGAAACCTGCCGGCGTTTCAGCCGCCCACTTGGCGTACGTCGTGGGCTTTTGCGCGCCGTAATACGTGCCGTTGATCTCGATGGCGCGCAGATGGCGGCTGGCGTATTCCAGTTCACGGCGCTGCACCAGGCCGGTGGGATAGAAGTTGTTGCGCCACGGGGCGAAGTTCCAGCCGCCGATGCCGACGCGGATACGCGATGCAAGGCCCTGCGCGGGAGCAGGCGAGAACAGGTCGGCAGACATGGCGGGGACTCGGAGGGGATGGCCGATCATGCCACGGGCGAGATGAAGAGAGGCATCAATCCGCCGTGATGGTAGCGGATACCGCCTTCAGTCCAGGGGCAGGTGATTGGGATACGGTCCGCGTGCCGCCATGAATGCCGTTGGCGTCATGCCGGCAAAGTCGCGGAACTCGTGCACCAAATGCGCCTGGTCGCCGTAGCCGCCGTCGATCGCCACGCCGCTCCAGTCCACGGCGGTCGATCGATAGACCGCATCCACCACGTGGCGAAAACGCATCAGTCGCGCATAGCGCTTCGGCCCCATGCCCACCTGCCGGCGAAATAGACGGCCAAAGCGATATTCCGACAGCCCGACATCGCGCACCAGCGGACCAATGCGTGCCACTTGCGGCCGTGCGCTGATCTGGTCCAGCGCATGCAACACCTCGGGGGCGAGTTGTGGTTTGCGCATATGGGCGAGCAGCCATTGCTCCAGCAGAGCGAGTCGCTCGTGCGGGCAGGGCGTGTCCAGCAACTGCTCGCGCAGGCGGTGGGCGCTGTGGCCGAAGATGTCTTCCAGGCCGATGTCCTGGCCGACCAGCGCTTCGTGGTCTTCGCCGGTGAAGGCATGCGCGCCACCGGGATGGAACACCGCGCCCATCACGCGTACCTGTTCGGCAGTGTCGATGATCTGGCTGCGCAGGCACGGTCCGCCGATCACCGAGGCGGCGGCGCGCAGGCAGCGGCGATCCGCGTCGTCGCTGTAGACGCGGGTCTCGTTCTCATGGAGGTTGATGATCAGCGCCGCGCCCGGCACCGGCAGCACGCGTTCGAAATGATGCGCAGCCGGCGGCATGTCCCAATCCCACAGGCGGGAAATCAGGGCGTTGAGCGGCGGCGCAGGTACGACGACGTGGTGTCCCATCGGCTGACTCCGGGTGACGCCCGGAGTTTAGGCCGATGCGGCATGGCTGTCAGGATGGCTTGCCGGGAAAGACGGTGGTCGACGGACTCGGCGCCGTCGCCGGATCGTGCTGCATGGTGCGTACCACCATGTCCTGCGGCGTGGTGAGCGGCAGATCGGCCTTGCGCAGGCGATCGAGGATCTCGAACAGCAGGTCGCTCTTGACCGTGCCCGAGTCGCGCGGATTGTTCACGTAGGCGGTGCACACGAACATC
Organism: Dyella sp. 01N448; assembly: GCF_056399225.1. NCBI lineage: Bacteria > Pseudomonadati > Pseudomonadota > Gammaproteobacteria > Lysobacterales > Rhodanobacteraceae > Dyella > Dyella sp. 01N448. Next base: position 869,070 of record NZ_JBFTQX010000003.1, read on the forward strand.
ATCGAACCGGAATCGATGCTGTCCAGCTGCACGGTGGGCGCCGGCGTGTTGAGCGTCACCGAGTGATTGCGCAGGATGTCGAAGATGATCTGCCGCACCTTGTTCGGATCGGTGCCCAGCGGCATCGGCAGGCGGATCTGAACGCGGCCTTGCGCATTGGCGAGCGTCACATTGCGCACGTTCTGCGTGATCAGCTGCGAGTTCGGCACGATCACGGTGGAGCGATCGCCTTGCTGGATCTCGGTGGCGCGCACATTGATGCGCTTGATGTCGCCTTCCACGCCGCTGATGCTCACCCAGTCGCCGACCTTCACCGGTCGCTCGGCCAGCAGGATCAGGCCGGAGATGAAGTTCTGCACGATCGCCTGCAGGCCAAAACCGATACCCACGGACAGCGCACTGGCCACCCAGGCGATGCTTTGCACGTCCACTTTGAGCGCGCCCAGCACCAGCACGAACACCAGGATGCCGCCCACGTAACCGAGCAAGGTCACGATGGACATCTGCATGCCCACATCCAGCGACGTTTTCGGCAGCAGCTGCTTGCTCAGCCAGCGCTTGATCAGGCGCACGACGACGTAACCGACCACCAGCACCACCATCGCATTGAAGATGCTGGTGGGATTGATGGTAAGCGTGCCCAGCGAGAGGCCATTGAAGATGCGCGTGCCGCGATCCATCAGTTCGTTGGCGCCCGCACCATAGGGCGCCAGGATCAAGGGGATGGCGAACATCAACAGGAAGGCGCGGCCGACGCCGGAGAGTACGGTCGCGGTCTGTTCGAGGCGGGCCGGCGCGATGCCGAAATTTTCCTGCAGTCGTACACCGGTGCGGGAGTCGGGCGAGAGCACCGATTCGCACAGATCGTTGATCAGGTGCATGACCACATACAGCGCGGCGATCAAGAAACCCGCGCGCAGCATCTGCCGCGCCACATAGAAGGCGAGCGCGATATAGCCCGTGAACACCGAGATCAGGGTGATCAACATGCCCAGGAACGCGCACAGCACCAGCACACCCACCCACAGCGGCCGGGCTGCGGGTGTGGCGCCGCTGGTGAGCAGGGCACGGCGCGCGCGGCTCATCAGCACCAGCGCATAGGCCACCAGGCCGCCGATCAGCGTGGCCGCCAGCGCATTGGCGGCCATGGCGGTGGAGAGGCTGGCGCTGATGTCGTTGGTGACGCGTTCGATCACGCCCAGCAGCAAGGCGCTGTACGCCATCAGGCTGGGGAAGGGCCACAGCCGGGTCGCGAGGTTGTCGGAGATCGGCGGCAGGCGCCAGGATGGATGCTTCACCATCAACAGGGCACGGCCCAGGCCCGCCATGGTCGCGACGTAGAACATCAGGCGAACAATGGGGCGCACCAGCTCGTCCAGTTCCTCGTCGAACACGCCGTTCCAGTTCACCGCCAGATAGATCAGCCACGCGGCGATGCCATAGATCAGGGTCGTGCCGACGGTGACCACCACCGCCATGGCGCTGCGGCGCAGATGACCCGACGGCAGGTAACGCGCCGCGATGTCCAGCATCTTGTATTCGAAGACGCGCCGCCCACCCGCGAGCAGCGCGACGGCGGCAGTCAGGCACAGGATGAAGGGCAGGCGATTGCCCGGCTGCCAGGCCTGGGCGAGCGCGCCCTGCACGGACTGTGAGAGCTGCCGGAAGTTGCCGCTGTCATCAGGCAGGTTCTGCGCGAAGCGGCTCCAGAACGCCATGCTCAGCGGCGATGCGCTGCGCTGGCTGATCTGCGCCTGGAACAAGTTGCGGCGCAGCGCGGCGATTTCGGTGAGCAGCTGCTGGCTCTCGCGACTGAGCAGCTTGGACTGGGTGAGCTGGCCGGTGAGGTCGGTCTGGTCCTTGCTCAGTTGTTTGCGCTGGGCCGCCACTTCCGGCGTTTCCGCCGGGGCGCCTTTGGCCGGCGCCGGGCCGAGCACATCGAGCTTGGCTTTGAGCGCATCAGCCTGCGGAGCGAGGCTGGTGGTCAACTGGTCGGCTTGCTGCTGGATCGCCTGCGTCTTGCTGCGCGCGTCGGTGAGGATGTCGTCGGTGAGCTTGGTCTTGTCGGTCAGCGTCTTCTTGATCTGGTCGAGCTGTGTGCTCAACTGGTCAGGCGTGGCGAGCACGGTCTGCTGGATCTGCCCGTTGTTCTGGGTGTCCTGGGCCAAGACGGGAGAGGCGCCAGCGACGGCGAATAGAAGGATCAGCAGCAGACGAGACAGGATAGGCATGCGGGCATGATCCCGACCGGTCCTGAACCGGTCAATGAATAAATGTTTTGACGGTGTGTTCAGGCCCGGGCATTCACGCTCTCTTGATGAGCGCCTTCGACCTCGCCAACACCATGCCGCCCTGGGACGGAAACGTCGCCAAGGCACGCCTGCTTCAGTCCGAACTGGCCGCGCAGGTGCGGCTGGTGGACGACTATCCGCCACTGCGCCATGTCGCCGGCGTCGATGTGGGCTTTGAAGAGAGCGGTGCGGTGACGCGCGCGGCGGCGGTGTTGATCGATGCGCAGACGCTGGCGCCGATCGCCGAAGTGGTCGCGCGACAGCCGACGCGCATGCCCTATATCCCCGGGCTGCTCTCGTTTCGCGAGCTGCCTGCCTTGCTGCAAGCTTTGTCGGAACTGCCGGAATCGCCGGATCTGGTGTTCGTCGACGGCCACGGCATCGCGCATCCGCGACGACTCGGCATCGCCGCGCACCTGGGCGTGGTCACCGGCCTGCCGACCATCGGCGTGGCGAAATCGATCTTGGTGGGTGTGCACGAGGAAGTGGGGCCGCACCGTGGCGACCGTCAGCCGCTGGAGTACAAGGGCGAAGTGATCGGCTGCGTCCTGCGCAGCAAGGATCGCATCCGGCCCTTGATCATTTCGCCGGGGCATAGAGTGAGCATGGCCACTGCGCCGGAACTGGTGCTGGCGTTTGGTACGAAGTATCGGTTGCCCGAGCCTACGAGGCTGGCTGATCGGCTGGCGTCGCGGCGAGGAACCGTGCGCCGCTGACTTTCAGCTGGTCGCGCGAACCAGGCGATAACCAAACGCCGCCGCCAGCCGGGCTACGGCAGCGATCGCTTCGGGCTGCCGCGACACTGATCCGCTCGATGCGCCCAGTCGCCAACGCGCTCGCTCGTGCGCCACGGCACGCGAACTGGCCAACCCGTGCTGCTCCAGTTCGCGCAGAAAGCGATACACCGTGCCGAGACTGGTGTGTGGCTCCAGCGCCTGCGCGCGACACATCAGTTCCACCGCATCCGGCTCGTCACTCGCCTCGTGCAGCACCCGCCAGATCGCCAGGCGCGGTGGCGTGGCACGCATGCCCGCCTGCGCCAGCAGCTGATGAACGTCGGCCGGCGCAGTGGACATGGCGTCAGGCATCCTTGTTGCCCTTGGCGATCTCTTCCGCGGCCTTGCGGATGATGTCGCCGATGCGCTTCACTTCATCCGCGTTCCACGGGCCGCCGTGCATGAACAGCGCACGCTTGAGGCTGTGCATGGCCTCGCGCAAGGCCATCGGGGCGGCAGCGCGGGCAAACATCTTGGCGGTCTGCTCCATGCGCGACATCACCGTGTCCACGGCTTCCTTGTTTTCGGCGAGAAACGCCTTGCCTTCGGCCGTGATGGTGTAGAGCTTCTTGCCGCCGTCGTTTTCCACGCTCGCGTGACCCAGCTCCTCGAGCAGGGTGAGGGTGGGATAGACCGCGCCGGGGCTGGGCGAGTAGGCGCCGTCGAACATCTCCTCGATGGTGCGGATCAGTTCGTAGCCATGACGCGGCTGTTCGGCGATCAAGGCGAGCAGGATCAGCTTGAGGTCGCCGTGGCCAAACACGCGGCCCCCGCGGAAACGTCCACCCATGCCACCCCAGCCGCCTTCACCCTCGTCGTCCCCGAAGCCCCGACCGCGTCCCCGGCCACGGCCCATGCCGATGGCCTCGCGAGCCCAGGCATCGCGGCCTTCGTGGCAGTGGTGGTGATGGTGCGCGTGGTGCCGATCGAACAAATGACGAAATCCCATGACTAACTCCGATATATCGTAAGTAACAGTCTTAAGATATATCGTGAGTTTCGAAAAATGCAAGTGCGCGCCCATGACGGCGCCCCTGTCCCCCCTTGTGGGAGCGCACCCTGTGCGCGAACGCGGCGCGAGAGCGCCGCCCCGATCGACCCGCCGCCGCAGTCGCGCACAGGGTGCGCTCCCACAAAGGCACGGCGGGCCTGGAGGGCGCCGCGCCTTGAAACTCCCGTGACTTGCCTTCACCCAAGTGCTATCAAGCGCCTCCTCCCGCGCCGCCGCCTCCCAAGGACGACCTCCCCATGCTGTTCCGCTGGTTCGAATCGCTGATCGACGCGTTCCGCGAACCCGTCGACGGCATGCCGCCGTCGTCGGTCTGGCGCTTCTACGTGTTTTATCTGCGCCAGGTGTGGCCGGTGTTCGCCGCCGCGCTGGTGGTGGGCTTTGGCGTGGCGCTGGTGGAGGTGTCGCTGTTCGGCTTCATCGGCAGCATCGTGGATATGGCCAAGGGTGCGCCGGTCGCCGACTTCTTCCACCTGCACGGCAACGAACTGCTGTGGATGGGTTTCGTGGCGCTGATCGCACGCCCGATCCTGATCGGCGCGCACGACCTGCTGGTGAACCAGGCCATCGTGCCCAACCTCACCAACCGCATCCGCTGGCAGAACCATCGCTATGTGATCCGCCAGAGCCTGGGCTTTTTCCAGAACGACTATGCCGGTCGCATCGCCAACCGCATCATGCAGACCTCAGGCGCGCTGCGTGAATCGGCGGTGCAGATCGTGGATGCGATCTGGTACGTGGCGATTTACACCGGCAGCGCCATTTTCATGTTCGCCAAGGCCGATGTGTGGCTCGCCGTGCCGCTGGTGGTGTGGCTCATCGCCTATGTGGCCACGCTGCGCTATTTCGTGCCGCGCACCAAGGAGCGCTCATGGCGCCAGTCAGAGGCGCGTTCGCGCCTGATGGGGCGCATCGTCGATGGCTACAGCAACATCCTCACGCTGAAGTTGTTTGCGCATACGCAGCGCGAGGAGGCCTATGTGGCCGATGCGATGGGCGAACAGATCAGGCGCATGCGCGCGATGACGCGCCTGACCACGGCCATGGACGCGACCATCACCACCTTGAACGGTTTTCTGATCGTCGGCACCTCGGCGCTGGCGCTATGGCTATGGAGCCAGGGCAAGGTCACCGTGGGCGCGATTGCGCTGAGCACCGGCCTGGTCATCCGCATCAACAACATGTCCGGCTGGATCATGTGGGTGATCAACGGCATCTTTGAAAACGTCGGCACCGTGCAGGACGGCATCGAGACCATCTCCAAGCCCCGCACCGTGCAGGACCGCGACGGCGCCATGCCGCTGGAAGTGACTGAAGGCGCCGTGCACTTCGAAGACATCCACTTCCACTACGGCAAGAAGGGCGGCGTGATCGCCGGCCTTGATCTCAAGGTGCGCGGTGGCGAGAAGATCGGCGTGGTCGGCCCCTCCGGCGCCGGCAAATCGACTCTCGTGAATGTGCTGTTGCGCCTGTACGACCTTGAAGCGGGGCGCATCCTGATCGATGGCCAGGACATCGCCCAGGTGGCGCAGGAAAGCCTGCGCGCGCAGATCGGCGTGGTCACGCAGGACACCTCGCTGCTGCATCGCCCGATACGCGACAACCTGCTGTACGGCCGACCCGATGCCACCGAGCCGCAGGTGATCGAAGCCGTGCGCAAGGCGCGCGCCGAGGAATTCATTCCGCAACTGGTCGATGGCGAAGGCCGCGTGGGTTACGACGCGCACGTGGGCGAGCGCGGCGTGAAGCTCAGCGGCGGCCAGCGCCAGCGCATCGCCATCGCTCGCGTGCTGCTGAAAGATGCGCCGATCCTGATCCTGGACGAAGCGACCTCGGCACTGGATTCGGATGCCGAAGCGGCGATCCAGGACAGTCTGGAAGTGCTGATGCGCGGCAAGACCGTCATCGCCATCGCCCACCGCCTGTCCACCATTGCGCGCATGGATCGCCTGGTGGTGATGGACAAGGGTGAGATCGTGGAAACCGGCACACATGCGGAACTGATCATGCGTGGCGGCCTCTATGCGCGTCTCTGGCAGCGCCAGACCGGTGGTTTCGTGGCGGCGGAGGATCCGGCCGAGGACAACGCGCTGGCGTGAAAGCGGGCGAGCATGTCGCAGCCACTGCTGCCATCGCTGTGAATATTCGCCAGTGGCCTGAGCTTTATTTTGTTCTGCATTTCACGGGCATCACCGCAGCATGGTCGGTGCACACGCAGTGGAGTTTCGACATGCCTACCGAACGCGCTTTGGCTCGCGCCCGCAAAGATCAACGCCAGGGCAAGTCGGCCAGCACCCAGGCCGGCGAGTTCGTGCGCGAGGAAATTGAGCGCATCCGCGAAGGTGTGCATGGCGCGCGTTCGCCGGAACAGGCCATTGCGATTGGCCTGTCGCAGGCGCGCCGCGCGGGCATCGATGTGCCGGCGCAGAAGGGCGCCAAGAGCACCCGCAAGAAACCGGTCGCCAAGAAGCGCGCGATGACAAAGGCCGCCTCAGCCAAGCGCAGTCGAGCGACATTACAGGCGCTCAAGCGCGAGAGCACGGCGTCGGCTTCGCATGCCGCGCTGTCCAAGCACGCGCGCAAGGCCGCCGCTGCCCGCACCCCAGCCGAACGTTCCGCCGCGGCCAAGAAGGCCTCGCGAACCAAGGGGCCTGCAGTACGCAAGGCCGCGGCGAAGAAGGCCGCTGCGACCAGCAGCCGAGCGGCGGGCGCCGTGCGTGCAGCACGTACGCGCGCCATGCGCTCACGCGCGCGCTGACTGCTAGCGGTCGAAGACCAACAGGGTTGAGGTGGCCGTACCGTACAGGCGGCCCTGGGCGTCCATCAGGCTGGCTTCCGCGAAGGCCACGCGGCGCCCCATGGTGCGCACGCGGCCCTCGGCGCGGACGCGACCCGTATCGCGTGTCATCGCTTTTTGGAAGGTGACCTTGAGCTCCAGCGACGTATACGCCTGCTCCGCGGTGAGCCGCGAATGCACCGCGCAGCCGCATGCCGAATCCAGCAGCGTGGCGAAATAGCCGCCATGGACGATGCCCATCGGGTTGTACGCATGCACGCCGGGCACACCTTCGAATGCCGCGTAGCCTTCACCCACGTCCACGAGATCGAAATCCAGCGAGTCGCCGATGCCCGGGCGCTGGCCCGAGGCGATGAATGCGCGCAATTGCTCCAGCCCGCTAAGGCCCTGGCCGATCTCGGTAATCATGCTCACGATGCGGACTCCAGGCCCAGGCGCTGTTTCAGCAGGTGCCGCGAATCGGCCAGGATCGCATCAGAACGCTTGGCGTCCGTCTCCACCCTGGCCAGCGACAAGGCGCCGACCAATTCGGACACGGTGGAACGAGCCAGGGTCTGCGGATCGCTATAGCCCAAGGCGGTGAATCGCTCCGCCATGGCGTCGGTGAGACGGCGCGCGCCGTCGGCAAACAGCGCACGGGTCTGCTCGGGGAGGCGCGGCAGATCAGAGGCCAGCGCAGCCATGGGACAGCCGCTGGCGCGCGCGTCGCGATGCTTTTTCGACAGATAGAAATCGATGTAGTTGGCCAGCCCCTGGGCGGGGGCGTGGCCTTCCATCTCATGCTTCAGGCGCGCACGCGACTCCTCGAACATCTGCTCGATCGCCGCCGTGACCAGTTCATCCTTGGACTTGAAGTGGGCATAGAAGCCGCCGTGGGTGAGACCGGCCTCGGCCATTACGCCGGCGACGCCAATGCGGTCAGGACCGTCCTGACGGATCGCCTTGGCCGCCACTTCCAGTACTTTGCTGCGGGTTTTCTGTTTGTGTTCGGCGTCGTAACGCATGGCCGCTCCACGTAGTTTGTATGATTTCAATCATACTATTGACAGCGGACATCGCAAGTGGCAGCGCCTGAGACGCCGCCGAATCACGCACGGGGCGGCTCGTTCGACGGCGGTTCGGTCGCGGCAGGGGCCACGACCACCGGTTCCACGATCACCGTTTCACGCCGCGGGAAGGTCATGCTGGGCAGCACGTCGTCGCGTCGGATCAGCCCGTGGTAGAGCGCGGCGCCCATATGTCCGAGTACGGTGACGAACAGCAGATAGGCCAACCATCGATGCGTGACTCGTAGCCACGCATAGGTTTCGCCGTCGAACGAAAGCAGCGGCGGCAGATGCAACGAACCACCGAGCGAAATCGGGTAACCGCCCGCCGAAAGCATCGCCCAGCCCACCAGCGGCAGCGTGAGCATCAGCGCATACAGCACCCAATGCGAGGCATGCGCCACCCACTGCATCAACGGCGGCATATCGGCCGGCAAGGGCGGCGGCGGGTGGCGCCAGCGCACGGCAAGGCGGATCAGCGCCAGCACGAAGATGGTGGCGCCCAGCGGCTTGTGGAGGGCGAGCAGCCATTGGTGTTTTTCCGACACGGTCGACACCATGCCCACGCCAACGAACAGCATGGTGAGGATCAGCAAGGCCATCAGCCAGTGCAGCAGGCGCGCGAGCGGATGAAACGCGCCGGGATAGGTAGCGTGCTTGGCATTCATCACGGGTGCTCCGAGGGCGTGGTCGCGCGCGCGGCGCCGGGGACATGCGCTTCTTCGCTGGTGCGGCGCAGATAGGACACGGCATAGGCCGCGGAGCGCGCTGGCAGCAGCGGGTCGTCGGAGATTTCGATGCCTGCGGGAACGATGGTCGGGTCGTAATTCACATCGCGGCAGGGGCCGCTGTCCTGCGGCTGCTCGCTTTCGATCACCAGCGTGCCCGCGTCGATCGTGTGGCGATCGGCGGGCCATTGCTTGGTCGCGTCATTGGTGGGATCGCCGGGCTCGGCCAGGGTTACGCGCAGCTGCCAACGCTGTGGTCCTTGCGCCAATCGCTGCTGCAAGTCCTTGGCCAGATAATCCGGGTCGCCGGCTTGCGGGCCGGTGCCGGCATCGTCGTTCGCGACAGGGGTGACTTTCCAGCGCACCGCGTGGCGCTTGCCGGTGCCATCGACGAAATAGAACGCGTTGAGCCCCTCGTAGGTCTCGGTGACAAAACTCGCCGAGGGCTTGGCCGTTTTCACCCAGGCGAGAAATGCACCGGTCTCCGGGTGTGAGGCGAAGAAGGCGCCAACCTTCTTGGGATCGGGCTTGCCGGTTGCCGGGTCGGGCAGGGTGGCCACCAGTTGCTCGTAAAACGCCTGCGGCGTCGCCACCGGGAACACCGGCATGCTGTTCATGCCAGTGCGCCACTGCTGGCCATTGGGTAACGCAAAGCGCAGCGCAAAGCTGCGGATCGGCACGCTGCTGTCGGGCGCATAAGGATTGCCGCCGGGCAGGGCAAAACGGCCCACCACGGGCGTGCGACTACCGGCCGTAAACACGCTGGCCGTGGAATACGCCGCGGCCTCACCATTGCTTTCGAAATAACCCGCCACGCACACACCCTTGGCGTGATTGCGCCGGAAGCCGGGATGCACGCCACCGCCTTCCTGCAGCGTATCCACCAATCGACGCGACGTCAGTCTTTGCGGCGTCAGCCAGCCGGCCACATAGGCAAACGCGCCGGCGAGCACGGCCACTGCAAGGCCGATAACCAGCCACCTCAAGGGTTGATGTGAAGGTGGCTGACGAGATGGATCGGTCATGCGGCGCTCCCGGGATCGCAGGTTGGATATCCTCACTTCGTCGGACGGCAGCAGCCGGTTACCTCGGTGCCGCGCGGCGTCTCCACGCCGGCTGAGCATAGGCTCCGGGGCAGTGAAGGGGTCGTAGTGGTTAAAACCTGCCACCGGTTGCAAGTTGATGTCAAAGCGAGGAATTTTGGCCGAGTGAACGTCCGAGTCGGAGCCTCAGTGCCGCGGCCAAGAGCCATTTGAAGTCCAATGACCGAGCTACCGCCCATCGTGGGGTAGCGGCATGGCAACGCATTCGATCGTGCCGGGCACTCACTCAGCGTAGCGATGAAGCAGTCCCACCGTCGCGAGCAGCACCGATGTATGGTGACGCCCAGTGTGCGTGCCCACATTGGGAGGAAGCCGAAAATGCCGGCTCAACCGGGTTTCAAGCTCGCCGTTCGGATAGCGACATGTTGAACGCGTCGAGCCATCGGCAGCCCGCATGAAGGTCAGGTTTGCCCATCAGCTGCGCGCGATTGCGGCGCTATCGGTGGTCATCAACCACTATTGGGGCATCTTCTTTGCGCCCGGCGTGCGCGCGTTGATCGGGACGCCGGCCAGTTTTGTGCCGTTGAAGCCGGCCTATACGCAGCACGTATTGTCACCGGCATGGGGCGGATTCTTCTACGGCGTTTTCGGTGTCGCCGTGTTTTTCCTGATAAGCGGATTGGTCATACCGATCAGCCTTAGGAATATTTCGACCGGTCAATTTCTGACGAGGCGGTTTTTCCGCATTTATCCCGTCTACTGGTTCTGCCTGTTGATCAGCATCGCCCTGTATTTCATCTGCTCGTGGTACTGGTCGACACCGTTGTCGGACAGAATCAGCCTCTTGTTCCTGGCAAGAAATATCCCGCTCGTCCATAGCGCGGCTGGTTTGCCTTCATTGGACTTCGTGAGCTGGTCGCTTGCGGTGGAGCTCAAGTTCTATGTGGTCTTTGCGCTGATAAACATGCTCGGGAGAAGTGCTCATCAAGTCATGCGGCTGTCCATTGGATTCATGATCGTGTGTTGCCTGGTTGCTTTCTTCTCGACCCATGGAATGAATTCACCATCCCTTGTTTCATATGCGGTATCGGACATGAAGTTCATCATATTCATGTTCCTTGGCTGCCTGTTTTACTACGTTCTCTATCGCGAGCTCAGCGCAAAGGTTGCGCTTGGTTACGGGGTCATCATCTATGGCTTGTTCGTGACGATCAATTCCTTCTACGCGACAGGACTCTTCGGGGCGCTGACGAAAAACTACACTTATGCGTTGATGCTGTTTTCACTGTGCTATCTGCTCCGAGGCAGGTTCAAGGAAAACGCGATACTCGACTTCCTGGCCGACATCAGCTTTCCGCTCTATCTGGTTCACTCCATGATCGGCTACGTCGCCATGCCCATCCTGATCAGCAGGGGCATAACCTTCACGTTCGCCTGGATGATCAGCCTGGGCCTGACCATCCTGGTCGCCTTCCTTGTCCACAGGTATGTCGAAGTCCCCGTGAACAACTTCGGCAAGAAGCTGTCCAGCCCCAAGGAGAAAGGGGCAGCCGAGTACTGCCGTTTGGCTTGATTGCATGCGCGATCAAGGCCATCGAGCCGGCTGATCACGCGAGCGCCAGGCCCAAAGGCGCCAATGCCGGGGTAAGAGGCTTTGGCCAGCAGGGGCGCCCCGGCGCGGACCGCTTGACTCTGGACCTTGATCAAAGGTCTAGACTTGGTGCCATGAACACTCCCCACACCTCCATGACCATCGGCGCCGTTGCCCGGCGCGTCGGCGTCGCCATCGACACCATTCGCTACTACGAGCGCGAGGGGCTGTTGCCCGAGCCCTTGCGTCGGGCATCGGGTTATCGCAGTTATGACGAAGGAGCGGTGCGGCAGCTGCGCTTTATCCGCCGCGCGAAGGATCTGGGCTTCACGCTCGAGGAGATCCGCGATTTGCTGGCCTTGTCGGCGGATCGCCATCGGGGCGTCAAAGCGGTGAAGAAACGCGCGGAGGAACGGCTGGCCGCCATCGACGAGCGCATCGCCGAACTGACCCGCGTGCGCGATGGCCTGGAACAACTTATCGAGGCATGCCCGGGCCACGGCTCGCCGGATCAATGTCCGATCCTGAAGGCGTTGACCGATCAGGAAGACGAGGCATGAGCGGGGAGAAGCATGCATGCTGCAGCGCCAACGCAGCGGCCGAGCCGGCGGTGATATCGACTTGTTGCGGCACAGACGCGGCAGAGCCCGCACACCACCAGCATGATCACGGCTCATCTCACCACCACGCGCCTGCTTTGAAAGATCCCGTATGCGGCATGACAGTGGATCCGGCCCACGCCAAGCATCACGCCGAACACGGTGGCGCGACCTACTATTTCTGTGCGCAGCGCTGCAAAGAGAAGTTTCTCGCGGAGCCAACGCGCTATTTGAATCCAGTCTCTGAGCCGACGCCGGTCATCGCAGGCGCGATCTACACCTGCCCGATGCATCCGGAAGTGCAGCAGATAGGTCCAGGCCATTGCCCAAAGTGCGGCATGGCCCTGGAACCCATGATGCCCAGCCTCGAAGACGACGGCCACGAATTGCGTGACATGTCGCGCCGCTTCTGGACGCTTGCCGCGTTGACGCTGCCGGTGTTCCTGCTGGCGATGGGGCCGCATCTGTTCGGATGGCAGTTGCCGGCGCCATGGCATGCATGGTCCGCGTGGGCGGAGGCCGTGCTGGCTACCATCGTGGTGTTGTGGGGCGGTGCGCCGTTCTTCGCGCGCGGCTGGCATTCGCTCAATCCGTGGTCGCCGAACATGTACACGCTCATCGCGCTCGGTACAGGCGTGGCGTGGTTCTACAGCGCTGCTGCGTTTCTCATGCCGTCATGGTTCCCTGCGGGGTTTCACGACATGCATGGACGGGTCGGTGTGTATTTCGAATCGGCGGCGGTGATCGTCACCCTGGTCACGCTCGGCGATTTCCTCGAGCTGCGCGCGCGACGCCGCACGGGCGCCGCACTCAAGGCTTTGCTGGGGCTGTCCCCGAAGACGGCGTGGCGCATCGAAGCCGACGGCACCGAACATGATGTGCCGATCGAAGCCGTCCACGCCGGCGATCACTTGCGCGTGCGCCCCGGCGAAAAAGTGCCGGTGGACGGCGTCGTGCTCGACGGCAGCAGCCATGTGGACGAGTCCATGCTCACCGGTGAACCGCTGCCGGTCGCCAAGCGCAAGGGCGAGCCGGTGACGGGCGGCACGGTGAACCAGGATGGCGCGCTGCTCATGCGCGCGGAAAAAGTTGGCGCCGCTACCGTGCTCTCGCAGATCGTGACGCTGGTGGCGCAGGCGCAACGCAGCAAGGCGCCGCTGCAGCGTGTGGCCGACCGCGTGGCCGCCTGGTTCGTGCCTGCCGTGGTCGCGGTGGCGTTGCTGGCCTTCGTGTTGTGGGCTTGGCTCGGGCCCGAGCCCAAGCTTGCCTATGCGTTGATCGCGGCGGTCTCCGTGCTGATCATCGCGTGCCCCTGCGCGCTCGGCCTGGCCACACCGATTTCCATCATGGTGGCGAGCGGTCGCGCCGCGCAGAACGGCGTGCTGTTCCGCGATGCGGCAGCCATCGAATCGCTCCGCGCCATCGACACGCTGGTGGTCGACAAGACCGGCACGCTGACGGAAGGCAAGCCAGCGCTGAAGGTGGTCGTGAGCCTGGGTGAGGTGCCGCGTGCGCAATTGCTTGGCATGGCGGTGGCCCTGGAACGGCTCAGCGAACATCCGCTGGCGCGAGCCATCGTCGTCGGCGCGGAAGCGGAAGGCATCGTCGTGCCGCAGGCCTCGCAATTTCGCAGCGTGACGGGTGCCGGTGTGGAAGGCGAAGTGGACGGACACGCGGTGACGCTGGGCAACCATCGTCTGTTGTCCAATGCCTGCGTGCCGCTCGACGACGAGGTGGGCGCGCGCGCCGATGCCTTGCGCGGCGAAGGGGCCACGGTGATGTTTCTCACCATCGATGGCGCACTCGAAGGCCTCGTCGCCGTGGCCGATCGCATCAAGCACAGCACGCCGCAGGCGCTTGCCGACCTGCGGGCGCAAGGACTGCGCATCGTCATGCTCACCGGCGACAACCTGGCCACGGCCGGCGCCGTCGCCAGTGCGCTTGATCTCGACGAAGTGCATGCGGACATGTCGCCTGCCGAAAAAGCAGAGGTGATCCAGCGTCTGCAGAAACAAGGCCATCGAGTGGCGATGGCCGGCGACGGTATCAACGACGCTCCGGCGTTGGCCGTTGCCGATGTCGGCATCGCCATGGGCGGCGGCACCGATATCGCCATGGAAAGCGCCCAGGTGACCCTGGTGAAGGGCGAGTTGAGCGCCATCGTGCGGGCACTCGCGCTGTCGCGGGCCACCGTGCGCAATATCCGCCAGAACCTGTTCTTCGCCTTCGTCTACAACGCCGTGGGCGTGCCGCTGGCGGCCGGCCTGTTGTATCCGTGGCTGGGCGTGGTGCTGTCGCCGATGGTGGCCGCCCTGGCGATGAGCCTGTCGTCGGTGTCGGTGGTGGGCAACGCGCTGAGGCTGCGGCAGGCGTGATAGTTGTCACCTGCGATGGTTGACGCCGCGCCCTGCCGCCAGAATGGGCGCGGACGGATGATCTCTCCCGCACCGATGGGGTGCGGGGAGACATCATCATGAACGTGATCAACAACTCGCGCAGCACGCTGGAAAAGTACATGCCCTTGCTGGTGGGTTTGCTCGCCGCGTGGCTTGCCGGCAAGGCGATCAAGAAAATGTTCTGGACCGCGTTCGGCATGTATTGGGCGCTGAAGGCGACGGGCATCCACTTCTGAGTCGCGGCGTGCATGACCAAGGGCAGGGCATGATAGGTGGCGATACATGCTTTAAGCTGTGCGCCCCTTGCCCCAGGAAACCGCCATGTCCGCCAGCATCGCCTTGATCGCCCGTTATTACGATGCGTTCAATCGCGGCGACTGGGAGGCCATGCTCGACTGCCTCACCGAGGACGTGGCGCACGACATCAACCAGGGCCATCGCGAAACCGGGCGCGACACCTTCCGTGCCTTCCTCGCGCGCATGAATCGAAGCTACCGCGAAGAGCTGCGCGATATCGTGCTGATGGAGAGCGCTGACGGCGCGCATGCCGCAGCGGAATACATTGTCCATGGTCAATATCTCGCCGACGACGAAGGCCTGCCGCCGGCCCGCGGCCAGCGTTATGTGCTGCCGGGCGGGGCCTTTTTCGAGATACGCGATGGTCGCATTGCGCGCATCAGCAACTATTACAACCTGTCCGATTGGATCGCGCAGGTATCTGGCTGAGCCATGGGCGTGCGCATCCTCACCAGTGTCGGCGAGGCGGTAAGGCCGCACCTGGAAGCATTGGCGCGCCTGCGCATCTCGGTGTTCCGCGACTATCCGTATCTGTACGACGGCGACATGGCGTACGAGCAGCGCTATCTGGAAGCGTACGCGCGCTCGCGACGCAGCGTGTTCGTGCTGGCACTCGATGGCGACGATGTCGTGGGCTGCTCCACCGGCATTCCGCTGGTCGACGAAGTGCCCGCCATCCAGCAGCCGTTCGTGGCGCGCGGGATGGTGCTGGGCGACGTGTACTATTTCGGCGAATCGGTGTTGTTGCCGGCGTATCGCGGGCAAGGCATCGGCCACCGTTTCTTTGATGCGCGCGAACACCACGCGCGCTCCCAGCCGGGTTATCGATGGACGGCGTTCTGCGCCGTGGAACGCGCCGGCAACGATGCACGCCAGCCGCCCGGATACCGACCCAACGACGCGTTCTGGCGCAAGCGCGGCTACCAGCGGCAGGACGATATGTTCTGCGAGCTGGACTGGACCGAGCTCGACGCGCTCACGCCTACTACTCATCTTCTGCGTTTCTGGCTGCGTCCGTTGGACGCATGAATACGGCACCTATGACCCGCACTCTCGACGAATGGCTGTCCTACCAGGAACGCGTAAATGTGCGCAGCATCGAGCTGGGCCTCGATCGCGTGCGCGCCGTATGGGAACGCATGGGCGCTCCTGCGCCGGCGCGCCGCGTCATCACGGTGGGCGGCACCAACGGCAAGGGCTCCACCGTCGCGATGCTCGAGGCCATGCTGAGCGCCGCGGGCCAGCGCGTGGGCTGTTACACCTCGCCGCATCTGCTGCGCTACAACGAACGCATCCGCATCGACGGACATGAAGCGCACGACGAAGCCCTGGTCGCCAGTTTCGAGCGCATCGAGGCGGCGCGCGGCGAAATCTTGCTGACCTATTTCGAGTTCGGCACGCTGGCCGCACTGGATCTGTTTGCGCGCGCCGGCCTGGACCTAGCGGTGCTCGAAGTCGGTCTGGGTGGCCGACTTGATGCGGTGAACATCATCGACGCCGACGTGGCCGTGATCACCACGGTCGATCTCGATCACATGGATTGGCTGGGCCCGGACCGCGACAGCATCGGCGGGGAAAAGGCGGGCATTGCGCGGGCGGGGCGCCTGGCCGTAGTCGGTGAAGCCGATCCGCCGTCGGGTCTGCTGCAGGCGCTGGAACGTATCGGCGCAAACGTCGAGCGAGCCGGCGTGGAATTCAGCGTGGAGCGACTATCGTCCGGCTGGCAGTGGCGTCATCGCGATGGCACGACGTGGACGCTGCCCGATCCCGCGCTGGCCGCACCCGTGCAATACGCGAATGCGGCTGCAGCCATTGCCGCGCTGTACGGCTTGCAACAACAAGATGCGGTGCTGGCGACGAAGGATCTCGCGCTTGCCGCCGCGATCGGCGTGCGGACCGCCCAGGTAGCGGCGCGACTGCAGGTGCTGGCAGGCGATCCCGCCCTGGTGGTGGACGTGGGCCACAACCCGCAGGCGGCACGTGCGTTGGCCGAGTGGCTGGATGCGCGTCCCGGCATCCGTGTGCATGCCGTCTATGGCGCTCTGTCCGACAAGGATGTGGCCGGCGTGATCGGCGCGCTGGGCACGCGCATCGCGCACTGGCATCTGGCCGGGCTGGCTCAGGACTCGCCGCGCGGACTGACTGCCGAAGCGCTGGCCGAGCAGCTGACGGCTGTGCTGCCCGGTGCTGGCTATGAGGTCCATGCCGACGTCGGCACTGCACTGAAGGCGGCGCGATCTTCAGCCAGGCCCGGCGAATGCGTGCTCGCTTTCGGCTCGTTTTTCGTCGCGGCGGCGGTGCTTGCTGAATCGGGTGGGGCCGATTCGGCATGAGCGGCAGCTGGCCCGGCTATAATCGCCCCGTTCTCGCTTCCCCGCCCGCTTGGAGCCCGTCTTGAAAACACGTCTGCTGGGAGCTGCCGTTCTCATCGCGTTGGCTGTGCTGTTTGTGCCGATGTTCATCTCCAGCAACCCGCCGACCACCAGTGGCGACGAATCGGTGAGCCTGGCGATCCCGCCGGCACCCGATCGCGACCTGCAGACCAAGACCATGAGCCTGACGCCGGGCGCGGCTCCCGCTTCCACGGCAGCGGCGGCGCCCAAGCCGGTCGTGCCGGCACCGGCGGCCACGGCCACCCCGGTGGGCTCGTCTGATCAGCTGGCGACGGTGAATATCGGTTCCAACCGTCCCAAGGACGTGGAAACCGACCCCACCGCCGGCCAGAAGCCTGAACCCACCACCGTGACGCGCCCGGGCTCCAGCGCCTCCCAGCCGGTGATCCCGGTGCAGGGCAAGGCCGCGACCGGCGTGACGGGTTCGGCCACCACCACGGCCGGCAAGGCCACCACGCCGGCCGCCATTCCTGCCCAGCAGGAACCGGCCATGCCGCCGGCGACTGCCGCGCACGGTGCGTATTCGCTCAATCTCAGCGCCTATGCGTCCAGCGCCAGCGCCCAGAGCCTGATCCAGCGCGTGCGCGGTTTGGGTTACCCGGCTTCGGGTCGCTCCATCAATCAGGGCGGCAAGCAGCTGACGATGGTGACGGCCGGTCCGTTCGAATCCCGCGCCGCCGCCGAAGCGGCACGCCTGAAGATCACCCAGACCATCCCGGGAGCGCCGGCACGCCTGGAAGGCAGCGCCTCCACGCCCACCCAGGACGATGCACCGGCAGCCAAGCCGGCAACGCCTGCGGCCAATACGGCAGCGGCGCCCGCATCGCATCCCGGCGGCTGGGCCGTGCAGGTGGCCGCCATGGGCAGCCAGAACGACGCCAATGCGCTGCGCGACAAGCTGCGCGCCAACGGCTTCGATGGTTACGTGGATACGGTCAATGCCAACGGCAAGCAGCTGTGGCGCGTGCGTGCGGGTCCGCAGACCCAGCGCGCCGATGCCGTGCGCGTGCGTGACCAGATCAAAAGCAAGCTGGGCGTGGACGGCAACGTCGTCACCGCTCCGTGAACTTCAACCTGAACCAGCGACGGTAAGGTGACCCGGTGAATTGGGCCGATTACATCATTCTTGCCGTACTGGGCGTCTCGGTCTTGATTGGCCTGTGGCGCGGCCTCATTTCCGAGGTGTTGGCGCTGGCCATCTGGATCGTCGCGTTCTGGGTGGCCTGGACCTACGGGCCCAGCGTGGCGGCGTATTTCGAACACAGTATCCAGCTGCCGTCGGCGCGGATCCTGGTGGGCTACGGCCTTTGTTTCATCGTGGTGCTGATCGTGGGTGCGCTGCTGCGCTTCCTGGTGAGCAAGCTGGTGGAAAGTACCGGGTTGTCCGGCACCGACCGCCTGCTTGGCATGGTGTTTGGTTTCGTGCGCGGCGTGCTGCTGGTGACGCTGGCGGTGTTCCTGCTCGGGTTTACCGCGTTCACGCGCGATCCTTGGTGGCACGATTCGGTGTTATTGCCGCAGTTCAAGGGAATGGCTGCGTGGCTGGGTGAGCGCGTGCCGGACAACGTCCGTCACTACCTCAATCCGCAGCCCCTGCTAGACCATTTACCCGCCTTGCCAGCGGGCATGCCAGGCGCTTCGCCAGCGACTGGACATGAAACCCATCCCGCGACCGCAACCACGGCCGCTCCGGCAGCGACTTTCTAATACAGGCTTTCAAACCATGTGCGGAATCATCGGCATCGTCGGCACCAGTGAGGTCGCCGCGTCACTTTATGACGGTTTGACCGTGTTGCAGCACCGTGGCCAGGACGCCGC
This sequence comes from Dyella sp. 01N448, assembly GCF_056399225.1. Classification (NCBI taxonomy): domain Bacteria; kingdom Pseudomonadati; phylum Pseudomonadota; class Gammaproteobacteria; order Lysobacterales; family Rhodanobacteraceae; genus Dyella; species Dyella sp. 01N448. Next base: position 887,854 of record NZ_JBFTQX010000003.1, read on the forward strand.
CGGCATCGCCACGGTGGATGGCGCGCGCCTGCGCCTGCACAAGGGCAACGGCCTGGTGCGCGACGTGTTCAACCAGACCTCGATGAGCGGCCTGCGTGGCCGCATCGGCATCGGTCATTGCCGCTATCCCACGGCCGGTTCCGAAGGCTCGGCCGAGGCGCAGCCGTTCTATGTGAACTCGCCTTACGGCATCGCGTTCGCCCACAACGGCAACCTGGTCAACACCGAACAGCTGCGTCGCGAGATGTTCGAAGACGACCGCCGCCACATCAACACCGACTCCGATTCCGAAGTGCTGCTCAACGTGCTGGCGCACGAGCTGCAGATCCAGGATCGGATGGCGCTCACGCCCGACCACATCTTCAAGGCGGTAGCCGGCGTGCATCAGCGCGCAGCTGGTGGTTATGCGTGCATCGCCCTGGTGCTGGGTTACGGCCTGCTGGCGTTCCGTGATCCGAACGGCATCCGTCCGTTGGTGCTGGGCGAGCGCGTGACGCCGGAAGGCCGCGAATACGCCGTGGCGTCCGAGTCGGTGGCGCTGGATATCCTGGGCTTCAAGCGTCTGCGCGACCTGGACCCGGGCGAAGCCGTCATCATCACCGACGATGGCCAGCTGCATGCGCGCCATTGCTCCGAAGGCGCCACGCACGCGCCGTGCATCTTCGAATACGTGTATCTCGCCCGTCCGGACTCGATGATCGAGAACGTGTCGGTGTACAAGGCGCGCCTTCGCATGGGCCAGAAGCTGGCGGAGAAAATCCTGCGCGAGCGCCCGGACCACGGCATCGAGGCAGTGATCCCGATCCCCGACACCGCGCGCACCGCGGCTTCCGCCCTGGCCGAAGCGCTGGGCGTGCCGTTCCGCGAGGGCTTCGTCAAGAATCGCTATATCGGCCGCACCTTCATCATGCCGGGGCAGGGCGAGCGCGTGAAATCCGTGCGCCGCAAGCTCAATCCGGTCGAGCTGGAATTCCGCAAGAAGAACGTGCTGCTGGTGGACGACTCCATCGTGCGCGGCACCACTTCGCGCCAGATCATCCAGATGGCCCGCGAGGCCGGCGCGCGCAACGTGTACTTCGCCTCCGCCGCACCGCCGGTGCGCTACCCGAACGTGTACGGCATCGACATGCCGGCCGCGTCCGAGCTGGTGGCTTCCGGTCATTCGGAGAAGGAAGTGGAGAAGGTGCTCGGCGCCGACTGGCTGATCTACCAGGATCTGAAGGACCTGGTGTGGGCCGTGCAGGACGGCAACGAGAACCTCAAGCACTTCGACACCTCGTGCTTCTCCGGCGAATACGTCACCGGCCTGGACAAGCAGTATCTGCAGCAGATCGAAATGCTGCGCTCGGACGACGCCAAGGCGGCTCGCCGCAGCGCGTAAGTACGGTCTGCCTCTGCTACCCCTGTGGGAGCGCACCCTGTGCGCGACTGCCTCGACGCAACGTGTCGCATGTCGCGCACAGGGTGCGCTCCCACAGTAAAGTCATAGCGATGACCGACCTCCACGCTGCCGCCAAGCGCTGCCTCGACGCCACCGATCCCGCGGAAAAGCTGCGCCTAACACACGCCACCTGGGAAGCGTTCCTCGCCGGCGAATTGCGCCCCGATGACGCATCGCCCGCGCCCGAGCCGATCGGCGCGCCAGGCCGGCCCGAGTTGCCCCGCCTGGTACCGCAACGACAAGTGCCGCACCGCGGCCTCGGTTCCAACGAGGGGCGCGCCGCGCTGGTACACGCCGTCGCGCATATCGAATTCAACGCGATCAATCTCGCCTGGGATGCTGTCTACCGCTTTCGCGGCAAGCCGTCGGCCTACTACCGCGACTGGGCCAGCTGCGCGAACGACGAAGCACGCCACTTCACGCTGTTGTCTGGCCGACTGGCCGAGCTAGGCCACGCCTATGGCGACTTCGACGCGCACAACGGCCTGTGGGAAATGGCCGAAAAAACCGCCCACCACGACACCGCGCGCATGGCGCTGGTGCCGCGCGTGCTGGAGGCACGTGGTCTGGACGTGACGCCGAGCATGATCGAGCGCCTGCGCTCGGTGGGCGACGATCGCACCGTAGCCATACTCGAAGTGATCCTGCGCGAGGAAGTGGCCCACGTGGCGGCAGGCACACGCTGGTTCCGCCACTGCTGCGAACGCGACGGGCTGGAGCCGCGCGAGACCTTCCTCGACCTGCTGCGCGACTATATGGGTCCCACCCTGCGCGGCCCGTTCAACCGGCCGGCGCGGTTGGAAGCGGGTTTCGATGAGGAAGAGCTCGATCGCCTCACCGAGCTTGCGCTGCAATCCTGAGCTTGGCCGGTGCGGATGCGAGCGGCTGAGCGCGCTACGCCGGGCGGGCAATAAAAAAGCCGGCACTGGGCCGGCTTTTTCATCGAATTTTGGTCGGGGTGACATGATTCGAACATGCGACTTCTACGTCCMGAACGTAGCGCTCTACCAGGCTGAGCTACACCCCGTGGGAGCCGCGTATCTTAATGACACCTCGGAGGCTTGGCAACAGTTGCACGGAAAATTTTCGTCACAAACGTCGGTCGGCGCGTCGCAGGGCGATTGAGCAGGGTCTTGGGGCGGCCTTCTGCTAATCTATGCGGCTCTGTCGGACAGGTTGCCAACCGGCGTTTGCCGACGTTTTTCACACCGCTAAGCAGAGGACTTCATGGCGCTTACCCAGGCCCGCACCATGCCCGGCGTGCTCGAGCTGCTGCCGCTCGACCAGATCGTGTTCCAGCGCATGCTCGACGTGATCCGCCGCAACTATGAGCGCTTCGGTTTTCTGCCGGTGGAAACGCCGGTGATGGAGTTCTCCGACGTGCTGCTCACCAAGACGGGCGGTGAGACCGAGCGCCAGGTGTATTTCGTGCAGTCCACCGGCGCCTTGAACAACGCCGACAAGGGCGAGGGCGTACCCGAACTGGCCCTGCGCTTCGACCTCACCGTGCCGCTGGCGCGCTATGTGGCCGAGCACGAGCGCGATCTGTCGTTCCCGTTCCGCCGCTACCAGATGCAGCGCGTCTACCGCGGCGAGCGTGCCCAGCGTGGCCGCTTCCGCGAGTTCTACCAGTGCGACATCGACGTGATCGGCAAGGACAGCCTGTCGGTGCGTTACGACGCCGAGCTGCCCGCGGTGATCTACAGCGTGTTCCGCGAACTGAACGTCGGCGCGTTCACCATCCAGCTCAACAACCGCAAGCTGATGCGCGGCTTTTTCGAAAGCCTGGGCGTGGTCGATGGCGAACAGCAGACCCTTGTGCTGCGCGAAGTGGACAAGCTCGACAAGCGCGGCGCCGATTACGTGCGCGACACGCTGATCGCCGAGCCGTTCGGGCTGAGTGCCGAGACCGCGCAAAAGATCCTCGACTTCGTGCAGGTGCGTTCCACCTCGCTGCAGGACGCGTTGGACAAGCTCGACGCACTCGGCCCTGGTCCTGAAACGATGGAGCAGGGCCGCGCCGAGCTGAAGGAAGTGCTGCTGCTGATCCATGCGTTCGGCGTGCCGGAATCGCATTACGCCTTGAATCTGTCGATCGCGCGCGGCCTGGACTATTACACCGGTACCGTCTACGAGACGACGCTCAACGATCATCCGCAGATCGGTTCGGTCTGCTCCGGTGGCCGCTACGAAAACCTCGCCGGCCAGTACACCAAGTCGCACCTGCCGGGCGTGGGCATTTCCATCGGTCTCACCCGCCTGTATTGGCAGCTGCGTGATGCAGGGCTGATCGGCACCGCGCGCAGCACGGTCGATGTGCTGGTGACCCAGATGGATCCGGCGCAGCTGCCGGCTTATCTGGCGGTGGCCAGCGAACTGCGCGGCGCCGGCATCGCCACCGAAGTGGTGCTCGATGGCGGCAAGCTCGGCAAGCAATTCAAGTACGCCGATCGCGCCGGCATCCGCTTTGTGATCGTGCTGGGCGAAGACGAGCTGGCCAAGGGCGTGGTGACGGTCAAGGATCTGCGTCGCGAAGACCAGTTTGAAGTGGCCCGCGCCGATCTCATCAAGACTTTGCGCGTGGAACTGGCGCAGGCCGAAATCGGCGCCTGAGCGCGGTTCGCTTTCATCAGATGCCGCCGCAGCCGCCAGGCGCGGCGGCTGACATAGACTTCAAGGCCCGTCCGGGCTGGAGCCAAGCATGACCGCAAAGACGATACTCCTGGACGGCAACAGCCTCACGCGCGACCAGCTGGTCGCGGTAGCCCGACAGGGGCTGCGCGTGGAGCTGGATGAAGCTCAGCTCAAGCGCGTGCAGCGCGCGGCCGATTTCCTCGCCGACAAGGTGAGCTGCGGCGAACCGACCTATGGCGTCACCACCGGTTTCGGCAGCAATGCCGACAAGCTGCTGGGCGCGCATCGCCTGCGCGATGAGCTGCCCGGTGGCAATCCCGACAAACCCGAAGGCACGCTGCTGGAAGAACTGCAGCACAACCTGATCACCACGCATGCAGTGTGCGTCGGCAAGCCGTTCGCGCCGGAAGTGGTGCGCGCCATGCTGGTGATCCGCATCAACACGCTGATGCGCGGCCATTCGGGCATCCGCGTTGAAACGCTGAAGGCGCTCACCGCGATGCTCAATGCCGGCGTCGTGCCGGTGGTGCCGGAGAAGGGTTCGGTGGGCGCCAGTGGCGACTTGGCGCCGCTGTCGCATCTGGCCATCGTGTTGCTGGGCGGTGGCGAAGCGTTCTATCAGGGCGAGCGCCTGGATGGCGCACAGGCGCTCAAGCGCGCCGGCCTCACGCCGATCCGCCTGTCTTTCAAAGAAGGTCTGGCGCTGAACAACGGCACGGCGCAGATGCTGGCGACTGCAGCGCTCGCGCTCGATGAGCTCGAGCACTTGCTGGAGCTCGCCGATCTTGCTGCCGCGATGACGCTGGATGCATTCGCTGGCCGCAGCGGCGCCTTGCGTCCGGAAGTGCACGCGCTGCGTCCGCATCCGGGCCAGATGGACGCGGCCGCCCACGTGCGCGAGCTGCTCACGGGCAGCACCCTGGTCGATATTCCCTATCACCTGGTGCCACGCTTCAAGCAGTGGTCGGCCGAGGCGTGGGCCGATCCCGCCGATCAGGTACTCACCTTCGATATCGGCTGGGACTGGGTGCCGGCCAACCAGCGTCATGGTCGCGAAGCGTTCTACGCCCGCTTCCTGCCGTTCAAGGGCGGCAAGAAGCACCAGCCGCAGGACGCCTATTGCCTGCGCTGCATGCCGCAGGTGCATGGCGCCGTGCGCGACGCCTGGGCGCAGGCCTGCCGCGTGATCGACGTGGAACTGAACTCCGTCACCGACAATCCGCTGATCTTCCCCGATGCCGAGGACGCCCAGTTCATCGAGGAGCAGGTGATCTCCGCCGGCCACTTCCACGGCATGCCGCTGGCCTTGGCCATGAGCTATGTGAAGGCGGCCATCCCGGTGCTCGCTTCGATCTCCGAGCGTCGCCTCAACAAGCTGGTCGACCCGGCCACCAATGATGGTCTGCCGGCGTTTCTTACCGGCAACGAGGATGGCACCGATTCCGGCTTCATGATCGTGCAGTACACCGCCGCCGCACTGGTGAACGATCTGGCCACGCGCGCGCATCCGGCCAGCGTGTACTCCGTACCGACCAGCGCGAATGCGGAAGATCACGTGTCGATGGGCGCCAATGAAGCGCGTCACGTGCTCGAGATGATGGAAGATCTCGGCTATGTGCTGGCGATGGAGCTGTACACCGCCGCCCAGGCGCTGGATTTCCGCCAGGCCATGCTCAACGCCGCGCGCCGTCTTGCTTCGCGTGGCGACTGGCAGGCCCTGGCCGGCAAGGTGGCCAACGCGCCGCGCGAAGATCATGCGCATTACGCGCAGTTCGTGGAAGAGGTGCAGCAACTCACCGCGGCGCTGACCAATGTCGGTGATTTCCATGCGGGAGAAGCTGTGCGCAAGGCTCACGATGCCTTGCGTCGACGCATTGATTTCATGCCGCGCGACCGGGCGATGGATGGCGATGTCCGCACGATTTGCGAGTTGGTGCGGCAGCGGGTGTTTGCCAAGTAAGCGTCTAAAGAAAGGGTCGCTCAGGCGGCCTTTTTTTTTGGGTGGGTTTGGGCGGATTGAGTCGCGCACAGGGTGCGCTCCCACAGGGCTGGCCGAACCTCTGTGGGAGCGCACCCTGTGCGCGACTCAATCCAGCGACGAGCTCACCCGCCACAATTGCCGCGCCACCCAGGCAAGCCACAGCAGTATCAACACGATCAGCGCCTTCTGCGTGAGTCCTGGCGGCAATCCTTTCCACAGCGCCAAGACCCACATCTGCACGAAAGAAAGCCATGCCAGCGCAACGCCGAGATATCGACCGTTTCGCATATGCGCATCGCGCAGCCAGCGTGTCGACAGCACCAGCATGGCGACCACAAGGCACAGGAAGGTGGTTTGCGCTGCTTGACCATGGATGAGGCGCGCGAGATCTTCCCTGGGCGTGTGCTCGTACAGCACCGTCCCTGCGACCACCGGCAGCGCCAGTGCGGCGAGAAGGAAGAGGGTGCTCGCCAGGCCGCTGCGCAGGTCTGCGCGCGTGGCTTGGAAGCTCGACCACGCGAGGCACGCCAGCGCACTCGCCATCAGATAGTAAGCGCCACGCAGCCAGCCGCCGCCTGCGCCACGCAGATACGCGCTCAATGGCATGGCGACTGGATCGAGGTCCGTGCGCGTCACTTGCAGCACGCCAGCCGCCATCGCGAACGCGATCACGACGAAAGCTATCCATCCGGCCGATAGCGCCAGCGATGTGTTTTGCCGCGAAGCGATCATGCGGTTCCTTTAGTCGGCGGCAGGAGTGGGCGCCCGGTGATGATGATCGCTCAACGGCACCTCCGGCAGCAGCAGGATCAGCACGAAGGCGCACGCCACGATGCACGCGCCCAAGGTGAAGGTGGAGGCAATCGCATGGCGATACATTTGCACCGCGGCATCGGTAACCTGATGCAGCAACGCATGGTCCGCCATGCCGCCGCCCTCGGGCGTCATGCTCACGACCGGCGCCGCTGCACTGCCGTGGCTGCGCAGCTGCCAGGCGAGGATGGCGCCCGATCCCGCCACGCCAACCAGGCCGCCGAGCGAACGGAAGAAGGTGAGCGTGGCCGTGCCAACGCCGCGATGAATCTGCGCCAGGGCGCTCTGCACCGCAATCGTCACGTTCGGCATCACCAGGCCCAGACCCAATCCCAGCGCAAAGATGGAGGGCTCGATGATCGCCAGGCTTTGCGCGGTGGCCGCGCTCCACGCCAGCACACCGAACGCCAGCGTCGCCAGCGCGAGTCCTGCCACCACGGTGGGCTTGTAGCGCCCTGCGCGCATCAGCACGCGTCCATTGAACAGTGAAGAGAGCGCGATACCTATCATCATCGGCCCGGTGAGCAGCCCGGAGGTTGCCGGGCTCACGCCCATCACCAGCTGGAAGAACAGCGGGAAGAACAGGCTCGCGCCCATCAACCCCATGAAGGTCAGCGCCATCACCAGGCTGGCGATCACGAACAGGCGATTGTGGAACAGGTCCAGCGGCAATACCGGTTCGGGTTCGCGCTTCACGTGCCGCACGAACATCACGCCGGTGGCCAGCGCGAAGGCGCTGAGCGTCATGATCGGCGTCGACGTCCACGGCCATTGGCCGCCGCCCAGCGTGAGCACCAGCAGGAGCGCGACCGTGCAACTCGTCATCAGCAAGGAGCCGAGATAGTCGATGCGTCGCGCATGCAGCGGCGTGTATTGCCTCAGTGTGCGGCTGATGATCACGAACGCCACCGCGCCCACGGGCAGATTGACGAAGAAGATCCAGTGCCAGGACAGCAGGTCGGTGATGACGCCGCCCAGCACCGGGCCTACCACGCTGCACAGCGCAAAGATGCCGGCCACCACGCCTTGTCGTTTGCCGCGCTGTGTGGGCGGCACCATGTCGCCAATAATGATCTGCGCCAACGGCAGCAGGCCGCCGGCGCCCACGCCCTGGATGGCGCGGAACACGATCAGTTCGAGCAGGTTGTTCGCTGCGCCGCACAGCACGGAGCCGAACAGGAACATGAAGATGGCGAAGTAGAGCACCGGCTTGCGGCCGTATTGATCGCTCAGCTTGCCGTACAGCGGCATAGTGGCCGTGGACGCGAGGATGTACGAGGTGACCACCCACGACAGATGGCTCATGCCGCCCAGGTCACTCACGATGCGGGGAAGGGCAGTGGCGACAATGCTTTGATCGATCGCGCCCAGCGCAAGCACGATCACCAGGCCGGCAAAGACGCGGCGGATCTCGTGCTCGGTGGCGGGATGGATGGTGTCCGTGGATGCCGCGAGAGTGGCGCTGGGAGTGCTCATGCGTCGATGTCGTTCAATTCGATGTCGTTCAAGGCGGGAAGCGCGGCCCAAAGCGCAGCGCGTGACGAGGGCGGGAGCTGCAGCAGCGCCTTGGTGAGCTGGTCGGTGCGGCGCCGGCGCTTGGCCTCGATCACGGCACGACCATGCGCCGTGGCCACCAGGCCCACACGCCGCCGGTCGCCGTCGGCAGGCTCGGTGCGCTTCACCAGGCCGGCGGCCACCATGCTGTTGATATGCCCGGTCATGGTGGGGCTGCGCAGGCCTTCCAGCTGGGCCAGTTCGCCCACGCCGATGCCCGGGTTCTCCAAGACGTGCAGCAGCAAGGGGAGTTGTACCAGCGAGATGTCCTGGTGATCCGAGTGGCGGCGCAGCTGGCGAAAGAGCCGGCGCAGTGCCGGTCGCAACTGCTCGGCCAGTTCGCGGGCATCGCCTTCGGTGGACGGCTTCTGGCTCATGGGCGGCTTGGCTGGGTGGATAGATAGGCTACCTATCTAATTTAGCGCAGATCGGGCCGGGTGGCGAGTGCGGTGGTCGGGGCAGGGTTGCGTCCGAGTCAGCTACAGAGGGCGTCAATTGGCCCGGAAGCCGCTCCGGGCGAGCGAAACCGCGGCGGCCTTCCGCAAGATGTTGCCGGCCGGAGGGGTGTCCAGGGCCCTGTTTGTGGCCGTCGCGGCGCGGGGTTGCCCCGGCGGTCCGACGCACGTATCATCTGTTCCACTGTATTAACGCATTAGTACATTATGAAGCGCCGATCGATCGATCCCGAGCAACCTGCCGAGTCCGCCGAGCTGAGTCTGTGCGAGGCGCTGCTGTCGTTGAAGAACGCCGAGGAAATGTCGGCCTTCCTGCATGACCTGTGCACCCCCGCCGAACTCGAAGTCATGGTGGACCGCTGGCGCGTGGTGCCCTACCTGCTTGATGGCGTGTCGTATCGCGAAATCCACGAACGCACCGCCGTGAGCATCACCACCATCGGACGCGTTGCGCGCTATCTCAACCAGGGCAGTGGCGGCTATCTCGCTGCGGCGGCCCGCGCGGCGCGTCGTCGTGCAGCGACCAAGAAGGCAAAGGCATGAAACCGCGCGACCGACTGCGCATCGCGATGCAGAAATCCGGCCGTCTCACTGAACCGGCACTGGAATTGCTCAACCGCTGCGGCCTCACCTTCCGCCAGAGCCGCGACAAGCTGTTCTGTTTTGGCGAAGGCGAGCCCGTGGACCTGTTGCTGGTGCGCGATGACGACATCCCCGGCCTGATCGCGCAGGGCGTGTGCGATCTGGGCATCGTGGGCCGCAATGTGCTGAGCGAATACCGCCTCACCGGTGGCCTGGACGGTCCGGCGCTGGCCGAATGGCGGCCGCTGGGTTTCGGGCGTTGCCGCCTCTCGGTGGCCGTGCCGCAGGATCTGGATTATCGCGATGCCTCGCAGTTGCAGGGCAAGCGCATCGCCACGTCGTATCCGGGGCTGCTGGGCGAGTGGCTGCGCGAGCGCGGCATCGATGCCGGCGTGGTCACGCTGGCCGGTTCGGTGGAAATCGCGCCACGCCTGGGTACAGCCGATGCCATCTGCGATCTCGTGCAGAGCGGCGGCACCCTGGTTGCCAATCAGTTGCGCGAAGCGGATGTACTGCTGGAGAGCGAAGCCGTGCTGGCGGGGCCGCAGGCCCTGCCCACGGACGAGCGCGGCGACATGATCGAGCTGTTGCTAAAGCGCCTCGACGGCGTCATCCAGGTGCGCGAGTCGCGCCTGCTGTTGCTGCAGACCTCGCGTGGCGCGCTCGAGGCCGTGATCCGGCTCCTGCCCGGCGGTCCCCAGCCGACTCTGCTGCCGGTGGCGGGGCAACCGGATCAGCTCATGTTGCAGGCGCTGTGCGCCGGCGAGGTCAGCTGGCGCCAGCTGGAAGAGATCAAGAAGGCAGGTGCGCGCGAGATGTTCGTGCTGCCGGTCGAGAAAATGCTTGCGTGATGCAAGTGCAATGAACGAGCCCACCGTATGAACCGTCTAGATTGGAATGCCCTGGATACGCAGGCGCAGCGCGCGGCGCTGTCGCGACCGGCGCAGTCGCGCGCCGAGAGTTTGCGCACCGGCGTGGAGCAGATCGTTGCGCGTGTACGCGCGGACGGCGATCTGGCGCTGCGTGAACTCACCGCCAAGCTCGACCGCTGCGAGCTGCACGCCATCGAGGTCACCGAGCAGGAATGGCGCGAGGCAGAAGCTCGTCTGGCGCCGGTACTCAAGGCCGCCATCGAGGAAGCCGCCTCACGCATCGACGCTTTTCACCGCGCTGCCGCGCCGCAACCCGTCGCACTGGACACCGCCAGCGGGGTGCGGGTGGAACGCATGCTGCGCCCGATTGGTCGCGTGGGCTTGTACGTTCCTGCCGGTAGCGCGCCGCTGCCGTCCACGGCCTTGATGCTCGGCGTGCCAGCGCGCATCGCCGGTTGCGCGGAAGTGGTGCTGTGCTCGCCCGCGCGCCCCGATGGGCGTTGCGATGATGCGGTGCTATACGCCGCGCGCATCACCGGCGTACACCGCGTGTTCAAGCTGGGCGGTGCACAGGCGATCGCCGCCATGGCCTATGGCACCGAATCCGTGCCCAAGTGCGACAAGCTGTTTGGTCCGGGCAACGCCTGGGTGACCGAAGCGAAGCTGCAGGTATCGGGCGATCCCGAGGGTGCTGCCATCGATATGCCGGCCGGCCCATCCGAAGTGCTGGTGATAGCCGACGAGCAGGCCAACGCCGCATTCGTGGCCGCCGATCTGTTGTCGCAGGCCGAACACGGGCCGGACTCGCAGGTGATCCTGCTCAGCCCGTCCGCGTCGCTGCTGGATGCCGTAGAGAAGGAAGTGGCCAGTCAATGCGCCGCCTTGCCACGCGCGGAGATTGCCGAAAAGGCACTGGCGCAGAGTCGCTTGATCGCCGTGTCGTCGCTGGCGCAGGCGGTGCAGGTGAGCAACCGATACGCGCCCGAACACTTGATCCTCCAGGTGAACGAGCCACGCGCCTTGCTCGATGCCGTGCAAAGCGCAGGTTCGGTCTTCCTTGGCGCCTGGACGCCGGAGTCCGTGGGTGACTATTGCAGCGGCAGCAACCACGTATTGCCGACCTATGGCTATGCGCGCAGCTATAGCGGCGTCTCCGTGGCGAGCTATCAGAAGCAGATCACCGTGCAGGAGCTGTCGCCGGAAGGACTGCGCACCATTGGTCCATGCACGGCCACCTTGGCCGCCGCCGAGCAGCTGGAAGCCCATCGCCGTGCCGTGACGCTGCGCCTTGCGGCGCTGGAGGATGCGGCATGAGCGTGCTCGACCTGGCCCGCCCCGAGATCCGCGCGCTGCAGCCGTATTCGTCGGCGCGCATGGAAGCGAGCGGCGGCCGCATTTTCCTCAATGCGAATGAATCGGCCTGGGCGCCGCCGGGTGATGGCGATCTGGCGTGCAACCGTTATCCCGATCCTCAGCCCGTCGATCTGGTGGAAGCGTTAGCGCGCCTGTACGGTGTGGATCCCGCGCAGATCATCGTAGGGCGCGGCAGCGACGAAGTCATCGACCTGCTGGTGCGCGCGTTCTGCCGCGCCGGTGAAGATGCGATCGCGATCCAGCCCCCCACATTCGGCATGTATGCGGTGAGCGCCCAGATTCAGAACGCCGGCATCGTAGCCGTGCCATTGCAGGCGGATTTCACGCTGGATGTGGATGCGGTGCTCGCCGCCGTCACGCCAGCGGTGAAGCTGGTGTTCGTGTGCACGCCGAACAATCCGACGGGGCAGTTGGTGCCCTTGCGTGACGTGACGCGTCTTGCTCAGGCGCTGGCCGATCGCGCGCTGCTGGTGGTGGATGAGGCCTATCTCGAATTCTCTGATGCGCCCAGTGCGGCCTCGCTGGTGAACCAGTTCGACAACCTCGCCGTGCTGCGCACGCTGTCGAAGGCATGGGCGCTGGCAGGCGCACGCATCGGCAGCCTGGTGGCCAACGAGGCCGTCATCGGCTTGCTTCGAAGCATCATCGCGCCTTATCCCTTGCCGCGCCCCTGTGTGGCATTGGCCATGCAAGCCCTGTCTGACGAGGGGCAGGCCGCAGCTCGTTCGCATATGGCCATCGTGCGCGAACAGCGTGAACGCATGCGTCGCGCGCTTGCGGAAATGCCTGGCGTCCGCGAAGTACTCCCTTCGCACGCCAATTTTCTGGCCATCCGCCACGATGACGCCGCCGCCGTCTATCAGTGCCTGCGAGACGCCGGCATCCTGGTGCGAGACATCCGCCGCTATCCGCGGCTGGGCGACGCACTGCGCATCACCGTTGGCTTGCCTGAAGAGAACGACCGGGTGCTCGAGGTGCTGCAGCAGACAGCGACGGCAACAGTGGACGGATCAGCCTCAGGACAACGTGCATGAGCCGCAAGATTCTCTTTATCGATCGCGATGGCTGCCTGATCGAGGAGCCGGAAGATTTCCAGATCGACAGCTTTGAAAAATTCGCCCTGCTGCCTGGCGTGATCGCTGCCTTGCAGCGCTGCGTGGCCGCCGGCTACGAGCTGGTGATGGTGACCAACCAGGATGGCCTGGGCACCGGCAGTTTTCCCGAAGAGGATTTCATCGGACCGCATGAACTGCTGATGCGCATCCTTGCCTCGCAAGGTATCAAGATCAGCGAGGTGCTGATCGACCGCAGCTTCCTGCATGAGCGCAAGGACACCCGCAAACCCGGCATTGGCATGATGCGCCACTACCTGGCGGACGACGGCTGGAGTCGCGCGGCATCGGCCATGGTCGGCGATCGCGAGACCGACCTGCAGTTCGCCGCCAACATGGGTGTACGCGGCTTCCAGGTGGGTTCCAATGGCCTCGGCTGGGACGAGGTCGCGCACCTGTTGCTCGACGCGCCGCGCCGGGCAACCGTGGAGCGCAACACGCGCGAAACGCGCATCGCGGTGAGCGTGAATCTGGACCAGACCGCGGAACCGCAGATCCACACCGGCCTGGGCTTCTTTGACCATATGCTGGAACAGATCGGCAAGCATGGCGGCTTCGCCCTCGCGCTGCGCTGCGACGGCGACACGCATATCGATGAGCATCACACCATCGAAGACTGCGCGCTGGCGCTTGGGCAGGCCTTGCGCCAGGCGCTGGGCGACAAGCGCGGCATTGGCCGCTACGGTTTCGTGCTGCCCATGGACGAAGCGCAGGCGAGCGCGGCGCTGGATCTGTCCGGGCGTCCGTATTTCGTCTTCGAAGGCCAGTTCCCGCGTGAACGCGTGGGCGATATTCCTACCGAACTGATTCCGCATTTCTTTCGATCCTTGTGCGAAACGCTGGGCGCCAATCTGCATCTGAGCGTGCAGGGCGACAATGCGCACCACATGGTGGAAGCCTGCTTCAAAGTGGTGGCGCGCGCCCTGCGTCAGGCGATACGACGCGAAGGCAGCGAGCTGCCCAGCACCAAGGGAGCACTGTGATGAGCGTGGTGCTGGTCGATGCCGGCGGCACCAATATCGGCTCGGTGCGCTATGCGTTGCAGCGCCTGGGTGTGGAGTCGTCGCTCACTGCGGATGCCGACACCATTCGCATGGCCGACAAGGTGATCCTGCCGGGCGTGGGCGCAGCAGGTCCCGGCATGGCGCGTCTGCATGAGCTCGGCTTGGTGGCGCTGATGCGTTCGCTGACGCAGCCGGTGCTGGGCGTATGCCTGGGCATGCAATTACTGTGTGAGCATTCGGAAGAGGGCGATACCGCGTGCCTCGGGGTGATACCTGCGACCGTGCGCCGCTTCACCGAGCAACCGGGCCTGCGCGTGCCACACATGGGCTGGAACCGCCTGCAGCGCCAACGTGAGCATGCTCTGCTGGATGGCCTGGACGACGGCGACTGGGCCTACTTCGTGCACAGCTATGCGGTACCCGCGGGCGACTACGCCCTGGCTCTCACCGATTTTGGGGGCGACTTCAGCTCGGTCATCGCACGCGGCAACTTCCACGGCATGCAGTTTCACCCGGAGCGTTCGGCCAAGGTCGGCGCCCGTCTGCTGAAGAACTTTCTCGAACTATGAGCTTTACCGTCATCCCCGCCATCGATTTGCGCGCTGGCCGCGTCGTCCGCCTCAAGCAGGGCGACTACGAGCAGCAGACGACGTATGACGTCGATCCGCGTTCGCTTGCCCGCGACTACGCGCAAGCGGGCGCCCAATGGTTGCATCTGGTGGATCTGGACGGTGCCCGCGGCGGCAGCCTGGAAAATCTCGCGGTGATCGAGGCGATTGCCAGCGACGGCATGCATATCCAGGCTGGCGGCGGCGTTCGAAGCGAAGCTGACGTGCAGCGGCTGTTCGACGCCGGTGTGTCGCGCGTGGTCCTTGGAAGCCTGGCGATTCGCGATCCGGTGATGGTGGAAGGATGGCTCGCGGCGCGCGGCGTCCATCGCTTCACGCTGGCCTTGGACACCTTGTATCGCGACAGCGCCTGGCGCTTGCCCAGCGCCGGCTGGACGGAGACGGAGTCCAGCACGCTGGACGAGCTCGCGCCGTGGTATGCACAGCGCGGCGCCAAACACCTGCTGTGCACCGATATCGATCGCGACGGCATGCTCGCCGGCTTCAATCTCGACTTGTACCGCTATCTGGCAGCAACGGTGCCGACGATGGCGGTGCAGGCCTCCGGCGGCGTCCGCTCGCTCGATGACATCCGGGCCGCACGCGATGCAGGCGCGAAGGGCGTCATCCTTGGTCGTGCGCTGCTCGAAGGCCGCTTCACCGTGAAGGAGGCACTGGCATGCTGAGTCGTCGCATCATTCCCTGCCTCGATGTGCGCGACGGCAAGGTCGTGAAGGGCGTGCGCTTCCGCGATCACGTGGTGATGGGTGAGATCGTGGATCTGGCGCTGCGCTATCGCGACGAAGGCGCGGACGAACTGGTGTTCTACGACATCACCGCCAGTCCGGAAGGGCGCAGCGTCAATCGCGGCTGGGTCGAGCGGGTCGCCAGCGTCATCGATATTCCGTTCTGCGTCGCGGGCGGTATTCGCAGCGTGGAAGAAGCGCGTGCCGTGCTGCATGCGGGCGCGGACAAGATCTCGGTCAATTCGCCGGCGCTGGAGCGCCCCGATCTTATCGACGAGCTGGCCGCAGCGTTCGGCGTGCAGTGCGTGGTGGTCGGCATCGACAGCCTGCGCGATGCAGATGGGGAGTGGCATGTGCGCCAGTACACCGGCGATCCCTCGCGCACGCAGGCGTTGCCGCGACGCACGCTGGACTGGCTGGTCGAAGCCCAGCAACGCGGCGCCGGCGAGATCGTGCTCAATTGCATGGGCAGCGATGGTGTGCGCCAGGGCTACGATCTGGAGCAGCTTGCCGCCGTGCGCAAGTTTTGCCTGGTGCCGTTGATTGCGTCCGGCGGCGCCGGCACGCCGGAACATTTTCGCGATGCCTTCCTCACCGCCGACGTCGACGGTGCGCTGGCCGCCAGCGTATTCCACTCCGGCGCCATTGCCATTCCCGCGCTCAAGCAGTCGCTTGCTGCGTGGGGCGTCGCTGTACGCACGTAACCACGCCATATCCGGTAATCACCATGAACGCCACTACGCTCGATCCCGACCAACTCGACTGGAACAAAGGCGACGGCCTGTTGCCCGCCATCGTCCAGCATTGGCTGACGGGCGAGGTGCTGATGCTGGGGTATATGAATGCCGAGGCCTTGGAGGCGACCCAGCGCATCGGCCAGGTCACTTTCTACAGCCGCAGCAAGCAGCGCCTGTGGACCAAGGGCGAATCGTCCGGGCATGTGCTGACGCTCAAATCGGTGCGCATGGACTGCGATGCCGATACGTTGCTGCTGCAAGCCGCGCCGCATGGACCGACCTGCCACAAGGGCACCAGCAGTTGCTTCGGCGAAGAAGTGCGACCGCCCTTGGGTTTCCTTGCTGAACTGGATGCGTTGATCGAGCAGCGACACACGCAGCGTCCCGCTGGCAGCTATACCACCAAGCTGTTTGAAGGCGGCATACGTCGCATGGCGCAGAAAGTGGGCGAGGAGGGCGTGGAGACGGCGCTTGCCGCCGTGGCGCAGGACGACGAAGCCTTGCTCAGCGAAGCGGCCGATTTGATCTACCACCTCACGGTGACGCTGCGGGCCCGCGGACTAGGCCTTTCCGACGTATCCGCCGTGCTTGCCCAGCGACATGCGACGAGTGTGTCGTCATAACCTCCCGGGAATGAGCCGCTTCACAACTGCACGGTTGGCTAGCACGGCCTTAACGGCTGCTGTGATTTCTTGTTACCCCATGCATTGACGTGCTTGCACTGCATGCGGCACGAAGCCGATGAGGCGACCGAGCCGCATCACGGTCTTGGGATGTGAAGGCTGTTTTCACCTGGGATTTCTTTCTGGGGGACGCAACGCGTAGTGATCTGCCTGCGGGCAGACCGCCAGGGGTTGGTGTCCCATTCGAGGATCGCGTTATGGCTGATGTGGCAGTGATCGGTGGTGGGGCGGCAGGCGCGGCGGCGTTCGGCGAGCTGCTCGCGCGATTCGATGGCGGCACGGTTCACTGGATCGTCGGTCAGCACGCACCGGGTCGCGGCGTGGCCTATGGCACCAGCGACAACCAGCACCTGTTGAACGTGCGCGCGGCCTCCATGGGCGTGTTCCAGGAGCATGCCGAGGATTTTCTCCAGCATGCATCGCGGCAGCTGGGCCAGGTGAAGGGTACGGATTTTCTACCGCGCCGGCTGTTTGGCGATTTCATCCAGGCGCAGGTTGGCGCGCGTATCGATGCGGCGCGCCGTGCCGGACGCAGTTTTCGTATTCACCCGCAGAGCGCGCGCGAAATCGTGCCGCGCGGCGAAGGCGGCTATGCGGTACGCGTGGGAGCCGATCGCTGGCTGGAAGTGGGTGATGTGGTGCTGGCGGTGGGCGCGCTGGCCCAACGTCCGTTGCGCACCGTCTCGACCACGGCGCTTGCCAGCGGCGCCTATGAACTTGACCCGTGGCGCCTTGATCGCCACCCGCAGGCGCCTCGTCGGGTGGTGGTGATCGGCACCGGCCTGACGGCGGTTGATACGCTGCTGTCGGCGGCCATCAGATGGCCGCACGCCGAACTGGTGGCGGTATCGCGCCATGGCCTGCTGCCGTTCAACCATTCGGCGCTGCCGTTGGCGCCGTATGCGCAGCAGGAGGCGCTCAATCAGGCTCTGCTGGCCAGCGACGGGGCCGCGGCCATGTTCCATCTGGTGCGTCGTGCACTGAGCGACGCTGGCGACACCGACTGGCGCAGCATCATCGACGGCATGCGTCCGATCAATGCCCGGCTCTGGCAGCAGCTCACGCATGCGCGGCGCCGCCAGTTCCTGCGGCATGCGCGCTGGATCTGGGAAGCAGCGCGTCATCGCATGGCGCCGGCCACGGGCGAGGCGATTTACCAGCTGCAGGAAGAGGGCAGGTTGCAGGTGCTGGCGGCACGCGTGCTCGATGTAGACGGCTCCGCGCCGCTGCAGGTGAGTTTGCGCGAACGGGCGACCCAATTGGTCAGCGTGCTGGAGGCGGACCTGGTGATCCAGGCGACGGGCCTGGACACCGCCGTGGCGTACGGCGCCCACGACCTGTTGTCGCAATTGCTGCGCGATGGTCTTGCCACCGCCGACCCCTTGCAGCTGGGCGTGCTGGCCCAGGCCGACGGCCAGCTGGTGCATGCCGACGGCC
Source organism: Dyella sp. 01N448 (assembly GCF_056399225.1). NCBI lineage: Bacteria > Pseudomonadati > Pseudomonadota > Gammaproteobacteria > Lysobacterales > Rhodanobacteraceae > Dyella > Dyella sp. 01N448. Next base: position 905,887 of record NZ_JBFTQX010000003.1, read on the forward strand.
GCCTGCAACGCGGCCTGTACGCCATCGGATCGTTGTTGCGCGGCAACCTGTGGGAATGCACGGCCATGCCGGAGATACGCGCGGCAGCGCATCGTCTGGCCGTCCATCTGTCACCAGCCGTTGTCACGCGCGAGAGTGCGAGCGAGCTGCCCTGAAGCGCAAATCAGACGATTCTGCGCTGATATTGCGCAGGGTCGCGACATGAGGATATGCCATATTGCGATTTCGTCCGTTCCTCCGCCAACGCTAGTCTGCCGTTTCACCCTTCCGCAGGAGGCGCCATGAAGAAGTCCATCCTCGTACTGCTGGTCGCCATCGGCGTGCTGCTCACGGCCGCCGCTGCCGCCAAGGATGTCTCGCTGCTCAACGTTTCCTACGACCCCACGCGCGAGCTGTACCGCCAGATCAATACGGCGTTTGCCGCGCAATGGAAGGCGCAGCACGGCGACAGCGTCGCCATCCAGATGTCGCATGGCGGTTCGGGCAAGCAGGCGCGTTCGGTGGTCGATGGGCTGCCCGCCGACGTGGTGACCCTGGCGCTGGCCTACGACATCGACGCCATTGCCGATCGCGGCCTGCTGGCCAAGGACTGGCAGAAGAAGCTGCCGAACAACGCCACGCCCTATACCTCGACCATCGTGTTCCTGGTGCGCAAGGGCAATCCCAAGGGCATCAAGGACTGGGCCGATCTGGTGCGCCCGGGTGTGCAGGTGGTGACACCCAATCCGAAATCCTCCGGCGGCGCGCGCTGGAATTTCCTGGCGGCCTGGGGCTATGCGCTCAAGCAGCCCGGCGGCAGCGATGCGACCGCCAAGGCCTATGTGAAAGAGCTCTTCAAGCACGTGCCCGTGCTCGATACCGGTGCGCGCGGCGCCACCAATACCTTTGTGCAGCGTGGCATCGGCGACGTGCTGATCGCCTGGGAGAACGAGGCCCTGCTGGCCCAGCGGCAGTTGGGCAACAACGCGTTCGAGATCGTGGTGCCGTCGATCACCATCGTGGCGGAGCCGCCCGTGGCGGTGGTCGACAGCAATGTCGACAAGCACGGTACGCGTGCGGTGGCGCAGGCTTATGTGGAGTTCCTGTATTCGCCGCAGGGCCAGGAGATCGCCGCGAAGAATTTCTATCGCCCGCGTTCGCCCGAGCTGTCTGCGCGCTACGCCAGCCAGTTCCCGGTCACGCATACCTTCACGTTGAGCGATCTGTTCGGCGACTGGCGCCAGGCGCAGGCGAAGTTCTTCAACGATGGCGGTGTCTTCGATCAGCTGGGCGTGGGTAGCTGAGTTCATGCGTCGACGCGTGCTACCGGGGTTCGGCATCAGCCTGGGCTACGCGCTGGCCTATCTCGGGCTGATCGTCCTGCTGCCGTTGGCGGCCCTGGCGTGGAAAGCGTCGGGGATTGGTGTCGAGGGTCTGCTGCGCCTGCTGTCTTCGCCCCGCACGCTCGCCGCGCTGCGCCTGAGCGTGGTCGGTGCGGTGGTCGCAGCCCTTGTCAACGCCGTCGTCGGTCTTCTCGTGGGCTGGGTGCTGGTGCGTTATCGCTTTCCGGGACGCCGCCTGTTTGACGCCCTGGTAGACCTTCCATTCGCCTTGCCGACTGCCGTAGCTGGCATCGCGCTCACTACGCTGTACGCGCCCAATGGCTGGCTGGGACAGTGGCTCGAACCCTTGGGCATCAAGGTGGCCTATACGCCGCTGGGCGTGTTCGTGGCGATGGTGTTCGTGGGCTTTCCATTCGTCGTGCGTACCTTGCAACCGGTACTGGCATCGCTGGAGAGCGATGTCGAAGAAGCTGCCGAAAGTCTCGGCGCACAACGCTGGCAAACCTTCTTCCGTGTGATCCTGCCGATGCTTGCGCCGGCGTTGCTGACCGGCTTTGCGTTGGCGCTTGCGCGTGCCGTCGGCGAATACGGGTCGGTGATTTTCATCGCCGGCAATATCCCGATGCGCTCGGAAATCGCGCCCTTGCTGATCGTGCAGAAGCTCGAACAGTTCGACTACGCGGGCGCTGCGGCGTTGGGCGTAGCCATGCTGACGATATCGTTTGTCTTGCTGGTGCTGGTGTCCCTGCTGCAGCGCTGGAGCCATCGCTGGCAGGAGCGATCGCTATGAGCGCCGTGATGCGTTCCCGCCCGGTAGGGTGGCCGCGCCGCGTGGTGCACGTGGTGCTGATTGCCCTGGCGCTGGTCTTTCTCGTGCTGTTCCTGCTGCTGCCGCTGGCAACGGTATTCGTGGAGGCTTTTCGGCAGGGCGTGGCGCCATATCTGGAGGCGATCAAGCAGCCCGAGGCGCTGTCTGCCATCAAGCTCACGCTGCTGGTGGCGGTGATCGCCGTGCCGTTGAACCTGGTGTTTGGCGTGGCAGCTGCCTGGGCCATGACGCGCTTCGAGTTTCCCGGCAAGGCCTTGCTTGGCGCCTTTATCGACCTGCCGTTTTCGGTGTCGCCGGTGGTGTCGGGCCTGGTCTATGTGCTGCTGTTCGGTGCGCAAGGCTGGTTCGGGCCGTGGCTGGACAGTCATGGCATCAAGATCATCTTCGCCGTGCCCGGGTTGGTACTGGCCACGATTTTTGTGACGCTGCCGTTTGTCGCCCGCGAACTGATTCCCTTGATGCAGGCCCAGGGTAGCGAGGAAGAAGAAGCCGCACGCGTGCTGGGCGCCAGCAGCTGGCAGATGTTCTTTCGCGTCACCTTGCCCAATATCCGCTGGGCGCTGCTGTATGGCGTGCTGCTCTGCAATGCGCGCGCCATGGGCGAGTTCGGTGCCGTCTCGGTGGTTTCCGGTCATATCCGCGGGCTGACCACGACCATGCCGCTGGAAGTGGAAATGCGTTACAACGAATACGAATACGTCGGCGCCTTCGCCATCGCCTCGCTGCTGGCGATGCTCGCGCTGCTGACGCTGGCGCTGAAATCCCTGCTGGAATGGCGTTACGGCGACGAGATCGCCGCGCACGCTCCCGGTGGCCATTGAGAGTGCGGCATGACGCTTGAATTGTCCCGACTCCATCGTCGTTTCGCCGGCTTCCAGGCGCTGGACGACGTGAGCCTGAGCATCGCCCCGGGCGAGTTCCTGGCCTTGCTGGGGCCGTCGGGTTCGGGCAAGACCACGCTGCTGCGCATTCTTGCCGGCCTGGACTATCCCGATAGCGGCAGCGTGCACAACGACGGTGAGAATTTTCTTGCGCAGCCGGCACGCGAGCGTCGCATCGGCATGGTGTTCCAGCACTACGCCTTGTTCCGGCATCTGACGGTGATCGAGAACATCGCCTTCGGCTTGCGCGTGCGGCCATGGCGGTTGCGCCCGTCACGCAGCGAGATTCGCGCACGCGTCGACCGTCTGTTGCGCCGCGTGCAACTGGAAGGATTGGGTACGCGTTATCCGGCGCAGCTTTCCGGTGGCCAGCGCCAACGCGTGGCGCTGGCGCGCGCTCTCGCCGTCGAGCCCGACATGCTGCTGCTGGATGAGCCCTTTGGCGCGCTCGACGCGCAGGTGCGCGTGACGCTGCGGCGCTGGCTGCGCGAGCTGCACGAGGAACTGGAGCTCACCACCGTATTCGTTACGCACGACCAGGAAGAAGCGCTCGAACTGGCAGACCGCGTGGCCGTGATGAACAACGGGCGCATCGAGCAGGTCGGCACGCCCGAAGTCATCTATCAGCAGCCGGCCACGCCCTTCGTGTGCGAGTTCATCGGCAAGGTGAACCGCTTCAACGTGTGGAGCGGTAGCCAGGGCTTCGCGGCCGGCAGCTGGTCGCTGCAGGATGACCCGTGGCAAGGGCGCTTCACCGAGGCCGTGGCCTATGTGCGGCCCGAACAACTACGGCTGGCGGCGCCGGCCTCGCAACCGGCCTGGGAGGCGCGCCTGCGCCATATCTACCTCGCTGGCAGCGTGGCGCACCTGGATCTTTATGTGGCCTCGCTCGACCTCTCGCTGGAAGCGGACGTGGCCAGTGAAGATCTGTCGCGACTGGGCCTGCAGGCCGGCATGGAGCTGCGTGTCGCGCCGCGCGGTGCGGTGTTGTTTCCGCTCGATCGCGATGGACGGCCGCTGAGCGCGGAACGCTGGATCTGGCAGGCGCGCAGTCCCGTGCCTGCTTAAAGAACTGCGGACTCAGCGCGAACCGGTGGGGCGGTCCAACACGGCTGCCGGGGCGGCCGGCTTGAATGCCACCGCCGGTCCGGGCGTCACGTGCTTGCGCCACAAGGCGAGCTGCGCGGCAATGCCGTCGCCCGCGTTCATCTGCGGCTCGGACGGCGTCAGCTTGTCCTTCGCTTCCCACTGCGCGATTTCAGCGGATGCCTGGCGGAATGCTTCCATGAAGTCCGGCGTGCGATTGAGTCCATCGACCAGCCAGGCGCGACCGAAATAGGTGATGTCCGAATCCGTGCCGCAACCGAACGAGCTGCGATCGGAGCGTGCCGCCGTGATCACCAGCGTGCCGCCTCCTTGCAGTGGTGGCACAAAGCCGCCCGAGTAGCAGGCGTTGACCACCACGACCTTCCACTTGAAGGGACGCTTGCTGAGGATGTCCGACAGATCGCTCGCGCCGATCTGGTCCAGCGGCAGCGGATCCATGTCCACCAGCAGGTTGTGGTCTTCGTCGCCGTGGGTGGTGAGGTAGAGCAGCAGGATGTCTTCATCCGGCTTCATCAGCGTGGCGAGGCCGTCGAGCGTGGCTTCCAGATTGCTCCAGCTGGCCAGCGGGTGTTTTTCCAGCGAACCGGGATTGTTCTCCAGCACCATCACGTGGGTGTCGGCGCCGAAGCGCTGGGGGAACATCTTGGCGGCATATTCCGCTTCATTGCGGAACACATCCTCGCCACCATCGGCGCCGAACGCGACGACGTAGAGGTTGGGGCGACCGGCGGTGCGCGGGCCAAGTTCAGCCAGCGCCTTCTGCACCATCGTCCGCTGGCCGTACATCACCTGCTCGGGCGATGGCGCCTGCGCCGGCCAGTTGTCGCCGGCGGAACTGTCGTCGTCGGTGGTCGCGCTGGTGGTCGCCGGTGTCGGCGCGCTCGCGCCAGCCGCGGGCAGCTGCCCTTGCTCGGCGACGGGCGCCAGGGGCAGGTGATGGGACAGGCCAACCATGAGCAAAACGCCGGCTGCAAATGCGAGCAGGGCGATCAGAGCGGTACGCATGGCGGGAGCCCGTGAGGTCAGAGAACGATGTCGTCGAACGTGCGATAGGCCGGATGGCGCGGCGCATCGGGAATTTCCAGCGGCTCGCGCAACAGCCAGCCGGTGCGCATTCCTGCGTCGCGGGCGGCGTCGAGTTCTTCAACGATGTCCGAAAGGAACAGGATATGCGCGGGTTGCTCGCCGAGCGCTTCGGCAATCAGCTCGTAGGAGCGGCGCTCGCGCTTGGGACCGGTCTCGGTATCGAAGTAACCGGAGAACATCGGCGAGAGGTCGCCCGCGTCGCTATAGCGGAAGAACAGCTTCTGCGCCGGCACCGAGCCTGACGAATAGACATACAGGTGCAGACCGTCCGCGCGCCAGGCATGCAGCTTGGCCGACACTTCCGGATAGACGTGGGCCTGGTAGTCGCCGGCCTCATAGCCTTCCTGCCAGATCATGCCCTGCAGCGCCTTGAGCGCGGTGGACTTGCGGTCCTGCTTGATCCAGCGCAGCAGCAGCTCGATCACCTCCTGGCGCGGCGCTTCGACAATGCCTTCTTCCTTGGCCGCCTCGTGCAGCCAGTGCTGCACCTCGGGCTTGTCGCCGTGCGTCTCGATGAAGGCAGGCAGCCGCTTATAGGCGTACGGAAAAAGTACGTCCTTGACGAAGCTGATCGAGCTGGTGGTGCCCTCGATATCGGTGACGATGGCGCGGATGACGGTCATACACAAAACCGGGAAACAGGAGCGACAAGCTTACCCGGCGCCGGGTCCCCGGGCGAGCGCCGGTACGCCGGTTCATGATCCCGTTCACCCGGCGGCCGCGACGGCGGCCGGGAATCGTCTCAGGCAGCCGCCGTCGAGGCGTGCGGCGTCATGCGGGGAAACTGCAGGGCGATGTCTTCGCCGGTGAACTGCGCCACCCAGCCTTCCTTGTTGGTGAACAGGCGAATGGCCACGAAATAGGGCGATTCGCTCATGTCGAACCAGTGGCGGGTACCGTCCGGCACGCCGATCAGGTCGCCCTGTTCGCACAGCACGTCGTACACCTTGCCGTTCACGTGCAGGGTGAATTGGCCGGCGCCGGCGACGAAGAAGCGCACCTCGTCCTCGCTGTGGGTGTGCTCGCTGAGGAATTTCTGGCGCAGCGTCGCGCGGTCCGGGTGGTCGGGCCTGAGGCTGATCACGTCGACCGCCTGATAACCCGCCTCGGCCATCAGCCGGTCGATGTCGCTGCGGTAGGCGGCGATCACTTCATCCTGGCTGGCGCCGGGAGCGATCGGCTGGTTCGCTTCCCATTGTTCGAAACGCACGCCGATCTTCGCCAGTTCGCGCGAGATGTCCGCGTGCTCGGTATGCACCGACAGCGGGGCTTGCGGTTGGGTGTCGTTGAAAATGCGCAGGCGGCTCATGCGGAGAGGCTCCTCAAGTCGAGTTCGCAGCCGAGCAGGAATTCCAGCGCCTCCAGATGGCGGCGCGTCTCGGCCATGTCGCGGCCCCAGGTGTAGATGCCGTGACCGTTGATGAGATAGGCGTGCAGCGAGCGGCCGCTGTCGAGCCAGGCCTCCACCTGCGCGACCAGCTCCGGCATGTGCTGCGTGTTCGGGAACACCGGGATAGCCAGCTCGGCATCGTGGGTGGTCTGTCCGGCAATGGCCTTCTGCAGCTCCCAGCCTTCCAGCTTCACCACGCCGTCGCGGGCGAACAGGCGCGAGGCCACGCTCTGCGTGCGCGAATGCGTATGCAGGACCACGTTGATCTCGGGAAAGCGGCGGTAGATCTGCGTGTGCAGGTCGGTTTCGGCGCTGGGGCGGGCGCTGGTGCCCACGGCCTGGCCGTTCATGTCGATCAGCATGATGTCGTCGCGGCCGAGCTTGCCCTTGTCTCGACCGGAGATGGTGATCGCGGCGTGATCGCCATCGATGCGCATCGAGAAATTGCTGCTGGTGGCAGGCGTCCAGCCGGCAGCGGCAAGCTCGCGCGCCGCCTCGGCAATGGCGTCGGAACGCTCGGCGAACAGCGCGGTGGAGATCGTGTCGGGGAGAACCTGGCTCATGATGTATGGACGTCCAAATGAGTTGGCACTATACCACGCCGGTTTCCGGCATATGCCGAAAATGCGATCCATTCTCACGACTTATCGCTGGCGCGAGTAGCATCGGCAGAAGGTTGGCCACGGGCGTGGCGAACATGAATGTTTCAAGACGGAGGTTGGACCTATGTCGCATGAGAAAGATATCGAATCGCGTCGCCGTTTTCTCAAGGCCGCAGCCGGGACGGCTGTCGCCGCGGCCATGATCGGCTCGCTGCCGCGCGTATCGCGTGCTGCCGATCTGCCGCACCTGGCTGACTCCGATCCGACGGCCAAGGCGCTCGGTTACGTCGAAGATGCCAGCAAATCGACCGATGCCAAGCGCAAGGCGGGCGATGTCTGCTCCAACTGCCAGTTCTATACCGGCGCGGCAACCGGCTACGGTCCGTGTCAGCTGTTCCCGGGCAAGGCGGTGAATGCGAAGGGCTGGTGTGTATCGCACGCACCCAAGAAAGCCTGATCGCAGCACACATCACGCAATCGAAGGCCGGCATGCGTGCCGGCTTTTCTTTGCGCGTGACATCAGCGTCACGCACGCGGCGACGCACATGGCATCGACGGTTTTACTACTTATGGGTAACAACTCGAACCGAAGAACTCGGTGAGAGAGAAGATGCTGCCCAGACGCGTCAGGCCGAGGAGCTGACCCGCCTGACGCGCCGGGCGGCAATCCGGGGCCCACTGCCAAGTGATCAACCCACGGAGCACAGATGATACTCCCGGCCGGGCATTTTTGGGCCCGTGGCGGCCAAAATTTTCTCGAAAAAGTCTCGTTAAATCCAATAAAAACAATAACTTGCTAGACTATTAGAGATTGGCGATCACGAATAGCCTTCCAGGGTCGATCATTCCTTCCTGGGGAGCAGGGTGTGGCTTTTTGGATTTTCGGCGACGTTGGCGGCAGATCGCCGCCAAGATCGCCAGGCCCTTCAGGAAGGGCGGTGGAGGCGGCTGTGGCGGATGCCGTAGCCGAAGTAGATGGCCAGGCCAATGACCGTCCATATGATCATCAACAGCCAATTGAACCAGGCCATGGCGCCCAGCAGGGCCAGGCAGCTGATCACGCCGGCGGGGCAGATAAACCACACCCACGGCACGCGGAAGCCGCGATGCAGCTGGGGTGCCGTGTAGCGAAGAATCAGCACGCCGGCGCATACCGCCACGAAGGCGATCAAGGTGCCCATCGAGGTAAGGTCGGCCAGCAGGTCGAGCGGAAACACGGCAGCGAGCACCGCGATGCCAATGCCGGTGATCACCGTGTTGATGTGCGGCGTGCGGTGCTTGGGATGAATGCGATTGAAGATCGGCGGCAACAGGCCGTCACGCGACATGATCATGAAGATGCGCGGCTGCGCGATGATCATCACCAGGATCACCGACGACAAGCCGATCATCGCGCCGATTTCCACCACCCAGCGCAGCCAGCCCAGTTCCGGATGGTTCTTGATCGCCGTCACCACCGGTTCGCTGGTGCCCAGCTCGGTGTAGGAGATCAGGCCGGTCAGCACCGCCGCCATCGCCAGATAGAGGATGGTGCAGATCACCAGCGACACCAGGGTGCCGAAGGGCAGATCACGCTGCGGGTTCTTGCATTCCTGCGCGGCCGTGGAAGTGGCCTCGAAGCCGATATAGGCGAAGAACACCATCGCCGCGCCGCGCATGATGCCGGACCAGCCGTACTTGCCCGGTGCTTCGTTGGCGGGAATGAACGGATGCCAGTTGGCCGGATCGATGTAGCGATAACCGGCCACCACCACCACGATGATCAGGCCCACCTTGAGCGCCACCATCAACACGTTGAGGCCCGCCGATTCGCGGATGCCGACGTAGCACAGCCAGGTGAGGGCGAGCACGATCGCCACCGCGGGCAGGTTCATCAGATGCCCGGTGGTGACCAGGTGTCCGTCGGTGAAGGCCAGCGGCGCTTCGGTCAGCGAGGTGGGCAGGTGGATGCCCACCTGATCGAGCATGCTGGTGAAGTAACCGGTCCAGCTGGCCGCAACGGCCGAGGCTGAGATGCCGTATTCCAGCACCATGTTCCAGCCGATAAACCAGGCCAGCAGCTCACCGAGCGTGGCATAGGCGTACGAATAGGAGCTGCCCGAGACCGGAATCAGCGTCGCGAACTCGGCGTAGCACAGCGCCGTAAAGCCGCTGCACAGCGCCGCCAGCATGAAGGAGATCAGCACGGCAGGGCCGGCGTGTTCGGCGGCGGCCTGTCCGGTCACCACGAAGATGCCGGTGCCGATCACGGCGCCAATGCCTAGCGCGGTGATGCCCCAGGGGCCGAGGGTGCGGCGCAGAGTGGGGCCGTGGGACGCGTCGTCGGCGTCGGAGAAATCGGTTTTGCGAGCGAATAACTGTTTGAGCATGCGTCGGCCTGGTGCCACGAGAGGCGCGGGATTCAAAACGAGAGGGCCGGCGCTAAGCCGGCCCTTCGTGTCAGATCAGGAGTTTTGCTTGCGTAGCTTGCTATGGGAATACCCATAGAGGAAATAGATGAGCATGCCGATGATGGTCCAGCCCAGCATCAGCGGCCAATTGGCGCGGAACGACTGCCAGAACAGATACAGGCAGATCACCGAACCGAGCACCGCCACCGTCCATACGCCGATCATGCCGCCCGGCACGCGGAACGAGCGCGGCAGTTCCGGACGCGTATAGCGCAGGATCAGCACGCCGATGCACACGGTGGTGAAGGCCAGCAGCGTGCCCATCGAGACCAGCTCACCCAGGATGCTCACCGGGAACAGGCCGGCGATCACCAGCGCAGCGACGCCGGCGATGATGGTGGCGACGTGCGGCGTGCGGTGCGAGGCGTGTACGCGCGACATGCCCTTGGGCAGCAGGCCATCCCGCGCCATGCTGAAGAAGATGCGCGAGGTGCCCAGCAACATCACCAGGATCACCGAGGACAGGCCCGCCAGCGCACCGAACGAGACGATGGCCTTCAGCCAGGTCAGCTGCGGATAGAGGCTCAACGCCGTGGCCACCGGTTCCGGCGTGCCCAGCATGTGATAAGGGGCAATGCCGGTGAGCGTGAGCGCCATCGCGATGTACAACACGGTGCAGATGGCGAGCGAACCGAGAATGCCGATCGGCATGTCGCGCTGCGGGTTCTTCGCTTCGCCGGCGGCGGTGGAAACCGCATCGAAGCCGACGTAGGAGAAGAACACCAGCACCGCGGCGCGGAAGATGCCGCTCGTACCGAAGCGGCCCGGGCCTTCTTCCGGCGGAATGAACGGATGCCAGTTGGCCGGATTGATATAGCGGAACGAGAAGATCAGGAACAGCGAGATCACCAGCACTTTGATCGTCACAATCAGCGAGTTGACGAAGGTGGACTGGGTGATACCCACGTAGCAGAGCCAGGTGAGTCCGGACACGATCAGCACGGCCGGCAGGTTGATCAGCGCACCGGTGGTCACGATCTGGTGCGTGTCGGTGAACTTCAGCGGCGCGCTTGCCAGATAGTCAGGCAGCGCCATCGGGATCCCGGTCCAGTGTCCGAGGATGGAGAGGCACTCGTTGAAATATCCCGACCAGCCTGCCGCCACCGTGGCGACGGCAAACAGATACTCGAGGACGAGATTCCAGCCGATGAACCAGGCGACGATCTCGCCGAGCGTGGCATAGGAGTAGGCGTAGGCGCTGCCCGATACCGGGATCATCGCGGCGAACTCGGCGTAGCACAGGCCCGCAAATGCGCAGGCGATGCCGGCGACGATGAAGCTGATGACCAGGGCAGGGCCCGCGTGTTCGGCGGCGGCCTGGCCGGTGATGACGAAGATACCCGCGCCGATCACTGCGCCGATGCCCAGCGTCACGAGATGACGCGCGGTGAGTACGCGCTTGAGGCTGGTTTCGCCTTGCAGGCCGTCGTGGGGCAGCTCGCCCGCGTCGACGTGTGGCGACGCCTCAATCGGGTGCGTCGCGAACAGGTTTTTAAGCATGTTTCTCCCCTACCGCCGGAATTCTCGTTTCTTAAAAGCGTGAAACCGTGACTTTCGCCATGGCCATTAACGTCGCTTCCCCTGCGACGACGCGGAACCATAGCCCAGCGGGCCTTGGGGGTACAAGCTGCATTGCGGCTGGGCGGGAACGCGCTGCCGGCCCGTGCCAGTCTCGGCGGCGTCTGGAATAATGCGGCCCGCCGTGCCGCAGCTGCGCGGCCGGTTTTGACTGACACGGACTATCGATGGACACGTTGTTTGCACAGCTCCAGAACTATCGCCAGCAATGGCCGCAGGAGAGCGATGCCGGGCATTTCGAGGCATTTCTGGGCGAGGGCCAGCGTGTGTTCTTTCGGGAGGCGCTGGAAGGTCATTTCACCGGTTCAGCGTGGCTGGTGAGCGCCGATGGAGAGCGTGTTCTGCTCACCCATCACCGCAAGCTGGGCCGCTGGCTGCAGTTGGGCGGTCATGCCGACGGCGATGCGGATCTCGCGCGCGTCGCGCTGCGCGAAGCCGAAGAGGAATCCGGTCTGGTTGACCTGAGTGTCGAGGCGGAGCCGTTCGACCTGGATCGCCATCGCATTCCTGCGCGCGGCGAAGAGCCCGAGCACTGGCACTACGACGTGCGTTACGTCGTTCGTGCGGGCGCCAGCGAAGCCTATGTGATCAATGAGGAATCGAACGCGCTGGCATGGCGCTCCATTCGCGATATCGCCGAAGATCCATCGGCGGATGCATCGCTGGCACGCATGGCGCGCAAGTGGTTGTTGCGCGCTTGATCGCTTGCCTCAGGCGGGCTGCCCGGAATATTTCGCCGGCGCCGGATTGAGGTGGCCGCATTCGACGCAGGTACGTGCGTCGATCGAGCGATAGAAACGCTCAAATACCGGCGGAAAATCCCGCTCGATGCTGTCGAGGGTGAAATATTCCTCGTACAGCTTGTGGTTGCAGCGCTCGCAGTACCACATCAGGCCGTCTTTCTCGCCCGCCAGTCGGCGGCGTTCGATCACCAGCCCGATGGATTCGGGCAGGCGTTGCGGCGAATGCGGCACGCACGGCGGCAGATAAAACATCTGGCCGGCGCGGATAGGAATGTCGCGTGCCACACCCTCATCCTGCACCTTCAACACCATCTCGCCCTCGAGCTGGTAGAAGAACTCCGGACCTTCGTCGTAGTGGTAATCGGTGCGGGAGTTCGGCCCGCCCACGATCATCACGATGAAGTCGCCGTCGACAATGCACTTGTTGCCGACCGGCGGCTTGAGCAGATGCCGGTGCTCGTCGATCCAGCGCTGCAGGTCGATGGGAGGCGTGAGGGCCATGGGTGCTCCGGGGGCGGGAGATCATCAAGATAGCGCCGGCGGCATCGTTTGGGAAAGGGTGTCGCACGGTGTAGTTGCGCTGGGGCAAGCGAACGATCGAGGCCGTGGCGCCTCGGAACCCCTCAGGGCCACAGCCAGCCCGCTCTTTGTAGGAGCGCACTTGTGCGCGACCAGCCTACGGAGCGGTACACCTCCGCGCTGCGGTCGCGCACAAGTGCGCTCCTACAAGGGGTGCGCAGAATCTGGAATGCGGATCTTTGTGGGAGCGCACCCTGTGCGCGACAAACCTACGGAGCGATACACCCGGGCGTGGCTGTCGCGCACAGGGTGCGCTCCCACAGACAAGCAGCGGTCTGCAGCTGGGTGAGCGGACTCAGACCTCGAGCGTCGCCAGATCGCCCTTTTCCTCAAGCCACGCCTTGCGATCACTGGCGCGCTTCTTGGCCAGCAACATATCCATCAGCTTGGTCGTGCCGTCGTCACCATCCACGGTGAGCTGCACCAGGCGGCGCGTGTCGGGATGGATGGTGGACTCGCGCAGCTGCGGCGGATTCATCTCGCCCAGGCCCTTGAAGCGGGTGGTGTTGACCTGGCCCTTCATCTTCTCGCGCTGCACGCGTTCGAGCATCGCGTTCTTCTCGTTCTCGTCCAGGCAGTAGAACACCTGCTTGCCCACATCCACGCGGAACAGCGGCGGCATGGCGACGAAGACATGGCCCTCGCGCACCAGCGACGGGAAGTGGCGCAGGAACAGCGCGCTCAGCAGGGTGGCGATGTGCAGACCGTCGGAGTCCGCGTCGGCCAGGATGATCACCTTGCCGTAGCGCAGGCCGGAGAGATCGTCCTTGCCCGGATCGCAGCCGATCGCCACGGCGAGGTTGTGCACTTCCTCCGAAGCCAACACCGAGCCCGACTCCACTTCCCAGGTATTCAGAATCTTGCCGCGCAGCGGCAGGATCGCCTGGAATTCCTTGTCGCGCGCCTGCTTGGCGCTGCCGCCGGCCGAATCGCCCTCGACCAGGAACAGCTCGGTGCGGGTGAGGTCGGTGGCGGTGCAGTCGGCCAGCTTGCCGGGCAGGGCGGGGCCTTGGGTGATCTTCTTGCGGACGACTTGTTTGGCAGCTTTCAGGCGGGCGCTGGCGCGCTCGATGGCGAGCTGCGCGATGCGTTCGCCCAGATCCACATGCTGGTTGAGCCACAGGCTGAAAGCGTCGTGGATGACGTTCTCGACCATGCCCGCGGCGTTGCGCGAGGACAGGCGCTCCTTGGTCTGGCCGGCAAACTGTGGGTCCTGCAGCTTGGTCGACAGCACAAAGGCGAGGCGCTCCCACACGTCTTCCGGCGCCAGCTTCACGCCGCGCGGCAGCAGGTTGCGGATGTCGCAGAACTCGCGGATCGCATTGGTGAGACCCGAACGCAGGCCGTTCACGTGCGTGCCGCCCTGCGCGGTGGGAATCAAGTTGACGTAGCTCTCCTGCACCAGCTCGCCTTCCGGCAGCCAGGCGAGGGCGACGTCGAGGCCGTCCGCTTCGCGCTGGATATGGTGCACGAACAGTTCGGCGGGAATCGCTTCCGCGCCGTCCAGCTCGTCGCGCAGGTAATCGCGCAGGCCGTCCTCGTAGTACCACTCGTTGACTTCGCCGGTCGCCTCGTCGGTGAGCTTCACGCTCAGGCCTGCGCACAGCACCGCCTTGGCGCGCAGCAGGTGGCGCAGCTTCGACAGCGAGATCTTCGGCGAGTCGAAGTATTTCGGGTCAGCCCAGAAGCGCACGGTGGTGCCGGTCTTCTTCTTCGGCACCGAACCGATGATGTCGAGATCGCTGGCGCGGTCACCGTTTTCGAACGCCATGCGGTATTCGTTGCCGTCGCGGCGGATGGTGACTTCCACGCGGTTGGACAGCGCATTGACCACCGACACGCCCACGCCGTGCAGACCGCCGGAGAAGTTGTAGTTCTTGCCGGAGAACTTGCCGCCCGCATGCAGGCGCGTGAGGATCAGCTCGACACCCGGCACACCTTCTTCCGGATGGATATCCACCGGCATGCCGCGGCCGTCGTCGCTCACTTCCACCGAACCGTCGGTGTGGACGATTACGTCCAGCGTCTTGGCGTGGCCGGAAATGGCCTCGTCCACCGAGTTGTCGATGACTTCCTGCGCCAGATGGTTCGGGCGCGAGGTGTCGGTATACATGCCCGGGCGGCGCTTGACGGGGTCAAGGCCAGAGAGGACTTCAATGTCGGCGGCGTTGTAGCGACTGCTCATGGGGAAGGATCGGGTTGGCTAAGACGGGGAGGATGGGTTGCCGGGGGCGGGAAGGTCAAGCGTCCCTTTGTAGGAGCGCACTTGTGCGCGAACCGGCCCGGCCGAAGGCCGGGTCGCGCACAAGTGCGCTCCTACAAGGAGGTTGTGGCGTCTAGAGTGGCGCGCAGTGCCGCTCCAGCCACACTAGGTCCGCATCTTCCAGCAACGGCGCCAGCGCGGCGCGTACGGTGGCATGGTAGTCGTCCAGCCAGGCCCGTTCCTCAGGATTGAGCAGTTCCGGCTCCAGTGCGCGGCGGTCGAAGGGGCACAAAGTGAGCGTCTCGAACGCGTAGAACTCGCCGAACTCCGTCTTGTCGGCCTCGATCACCACCGCCAGGTTCTCGTGGCGGATGCCGTGGCGGCCCGGCTTGTACAGGCCGGGCTCGATCGAGGTGATCATGCCCGGGTCCAGCGGCACCAGGGTGGCGCCCGAGGCGGGCGGGCGAATGCCTTGCGGGCCTTCGTGCACATTAAGGAAGTAACCGACGCCATGGCCGGTGCCGTGGCCGTAGTCCATGCCGCTGGCCCAAAGCGGCGCGCGAGCGAGCGCATCAAGCTGCGGGCCGCTGGCACCCTTGGGAAAGCGGGCGCGGCTGAGAGCGATCAGGCCCTTCATGACCAAAGTGGCGTCGCGGCGCTGCTCGGCGGTGGTGTCGCCCAGGGCGAGCACGCGGGTGACGTCGGTGGTGCCGCCCAGGTATTGGCCCCCGGAATCGACCAGCAACAGGCCCTGCGGCTTCAGCGTGCTATGGGCTTCCGGCGTGGCGCGGTAGTGGGGCAGGGCGCCATTGGCCTGATAGCCGGCGATGGTCGAGAAACTCTCGCCGACGAAATTGGGTTGTGCGGAACGTTCTTCGCGCAGCAGGGCATCGACGTCGAGCTCGGTCTGCTTCATGCCGGCGGTGACGCGTTCCTCCAGTCGGCGGAACGCGCGCACCAGGGCCGCGCCGTCACGGCGCATGGCGTCGCGGACATGTTCCAGCTCGCCTTCTGTCTTGCGCGCCTTGAACAGCGTCGACGGATTGGCCGCCTCGATCGGCGGCGCGGCAGCCGGAATCGCCGACGCCACGGCCACCACAACGCGGTTGCCGTCCAGCAATAGTCGATCTTGCGCGGTCAGTTCGGCCAGCGCATCGGTCACCGTCGCGTAATCGGCGATGCGCACCTGGTCGGCGTGGAGCGCCTGCACCAGGGCGTCGCTGAGCTTGCCCCGATCCACGAACAGGGTGGCGTGTCCTTCGGCCTGCACCAATAGATGCGCGAGGAACACCGGGTTGCACTCCACATCACTGCCGCGCAGGTTGGTCAGCCAGGCGATGTCGTCGAGGCTGGACACCAGATGATGAGTGGCTCCCAGCTTGCGCATGGCGGTGCGCAGGCGACCGAATTTGTCGCTACGTGGCTGGCCGGCGTAGCGGGCCGGATGTTCCACCACCGGCGCAGCGGGCAGAGCGGGACGATCCGGCCAGATCAGCCCCGGCAGGTCCAGATCCGTGCGCAACTTTGCGCCGTTGCGTTCCAGGCGCCGCTCAAGCTGCCGCGCTGCGGACAACGAAAAGCTGTCGCCGGCAACAGCCAGCACCTGATCCTCGCTCAAGCGCTCGAGCAGCCACTCGATATGTTCCGGCGCATGCGCCACGCGCTGCTTCATCAGTTCGACGCCGCTTCCGGCCAATTCCGTGGCGGCCTGCGCGAAATAGCGGCTGTCGGTCCATAAGCCCGCGTGATCGGCCGTGACCACCAGCGTGCCGGCCGAGCCCGTAAACCCGGACAGCCATTGGCGAGCCTGCCAGTGCGCGGGCAGATATTCGGAAAGGTGAGGGTCGGCGCTGGGCACGAGGCAGGCGGCGATGCCGTG
Source organism: Dyella sp. 01N448 (assembly GCF_056399225.1). Classification (NCBI taxonomy): domain Bacteria; kingdom Pseudomonadati; phylum Pseudomonadota; class Gammaproteobacteria; order Lysobacterales; family Rhodanobacteraceae; genus Dyella; species Dyella sp. 01N448. The sequence goes on from NZ_JBFTQX010000003.1 coordinate 922,536, forward strand.
TTGCTGCATGGCTTGCCGCAGGGCGGCCAGTTTCATCGGCGTGGTGAGGTCCATCGGCGCATGTTAGCAGGGGCGCGGCGTCGTCGATTTTCCTGAAATGTCGACCAAGGTCGACGATGGAATGCGGGTGCGCGAGCTTGCTTTTTCAAGTCAAGTGGTCGCGACCTCGTGCGCAAAATGTTGCATGTGCGGCATTGTGTCTCTAGGAGGCGAAAACGCTCGGACAAATCGCTACCATGCCGCCCGTCCCCACGCTGTACCCCAGGTAGTCAGTGAACATGCATGCCCTTATTTCGCGCTTGCGCTACGCAGGCGTTGGCGCCGCTGTGTTGCTCAGCGGTTGCAACTTGGAAGTCCTCACGCCCAAGGGCGACGTGGGTTCCCAGGAGAAGTCCCTCATCCTGATCGCGCTGGGCCTGATGGCCATTGTGGCCATTCCGGTGATCGCGATGACGCTGTGGTTCCCCTGGCGCTACCGCAAGGCCAACAAGAAGGCCACCTACGCGCCGACCTGGTCGCACTCGAGCAAGATCGAAGTGGTGGTGTGGACCATCCCCGCGATCATCGTGGCCATCCTGGCCGTGATCACCTGGACGAGCTCGCATGCGCTCGATCCGTACAAGCCGCTGGAGTCCGAGGCCAAGCCGGTGACGGTGCAGGTCGTGTCGATGGACTGGAAGTGGCTGTTCGTTTATCCGGAATACGGCGTGGCTTCGGTCAACGAGCTGGCCTTCCCGGTCGATCGCCCGGTCAACTTCCAGATCACCTCCGATTCGGTGATGAACGCCTTCTTCATCCCGCAGCTGGGTAGCCAGGTCTACGCGATGGCGGGCATGGAAACCAAGCTGCACCTGATCGCCCGCGAGCCGGGTGCGTACGACGGCCTGTCGACCAACTTCAGCGGCGAAGGCTTCTCGGACATGCACTTCAAGGCCATCGCCACCTCGGAAGATGGCTTCAAGGACTGGATCGCCAAGGCCAAGGCCACGCCGACCACGCTCGACGCCGACAGCTACAAGACGCTGGCCAAGCCCAGCGAGAAGACGCCGGTTGCCTACTACGGCAACGTCAGCAACGGCTTGTTCTCCAGCGTGCTCAACCAACACATGGACGGCATGTCGCATGACGCCGGCACGCACGAAGCGATGTCGATGGACATGCACCACGACGCGCCGGAAGAAAGCATGCAGATGGACATGCACGAACACCAGGACGGGGGCGCCCCGCTGTCGAACAGCGTGTCCTCGAACATCACCCCGGCCAAGGCAGAGAAGTAAGCCATGTTTGGAAAGCTCACCCTTGACGCGATTCCCTATCACGAGCCGATCGTGATGGTGACGCTCGCCGCCGTCATCCTTGGCGGCCTGGCGATGCTCGCGGCTCTTACCAAGTTCCGTCTGTGGGGTTACCTGTGGAAGGAGTGGTTCACCTCGGTGGACCACAAGAAGATCGGCATCATGTACATCATCGTGGCGCTGGTCATGCTGCTGCGCGGTTTCGCCGATGCGCTGATGATGCGTTTGCAGCAGGCGACGGCTGCGGCCGATTCGGCCGGTTACCTGCCGCCACACCACTTCGATCAGGTGTTCACCGCCCATGGCGTGATCATGATCTTCTTCGTGGCGATGCCGCTGATCACCGGCCTGATGAACATGGTCGTGCCGCTGCAGATCGGCGCGCGCGACGTGGCGTATCCGTTCCTCAACTCGCTCAGCTTCTGGCTGTTCCTGTCGGGCGTGTTCCTGGTGATGGTGTCGCTGTTCGTCGGCGACTTCGCCGCGACCGGCTGGCTGGCGTATCCGCCGCTGTCGGGGCTTGATTACAGTCCAACGGTTGGCGTCGATTACTACATCTGGGCACTGCAGTTATCCGGCCTGGGCACCACGCTGAGCGGCATCAACTTCATCGTGACCATCATGAAGATGCGCACGCCCGGCATGACGCTGATGAAGATGCCGGTGTTCACCTGGACGGCGCTGGTCACCAACATCCTGATCGTGGCCGCGTTCCCGATCCTCACGGTGACGCTGGCGCTGCTCACGGCTGATCGTTATCTCGGCATGCACTTCTTCACCAACGATCTTGGCGGCAACGCCATGATGTACGTGAACCTGATCTGGATCTGGGGCCACCCCGAGGTCTACATCCTGGTGCTGCCGTGCTTTGGCGCGTACTCGGAAATCGTCGCCACGTTCTCCAAGAAGCCGCTGTTCGGTTACAAGTCGATGGTGTACGCCACCTCGGCGATCGGCGTGCTGTCGTTCCTGGTGTGGCTGCACCACTTCTTCACCATGGGTTCGGGTGCCAACGTCAATGCCTTCTTCGGCATCATGACGATGATCATCTCGGTGCCTACCGGCGCGAAGCTGTTCAACTGGTTGTTCACCATGTACCGCGGCCGCGTCGAAATGACCGTGCCGATGCTGTGGACGATCGGCTTCATGGTTACCTTCGTGGTGGGCGGCGTCACCGGCGTGCTGATGGCGGTGCCGGGTGCGGACTTCGTCCTGCACAACAGCGTGTTCCTGATCGCGCACTTCCATAACGTGATCATCGGCGGCGTGGTGTTCGGCTGCCTGGCGGCGATCAACTACTGGTTTCCCAAGGCGTTTGGCTTCCGCTTGAACGAGGCCTGGGGCAAGGCGTCGTTCTGGTGCTGGCTGGTCGGTTTCTACGTGGCCTTCGTGCCGCTGTACATCCTCGGCCTCAAGGGCATGACGCGTCGCATGAACCACTATGCGAACCCCGATTGGCAGCCTTACCTGATCGTCGCCGCCATCGGCGCGGCGATCATCGCGGCCGGCATTTTCTGCATCCTGGTGCAGTTCTACGTCAGCGTGCGCGACCGCAAGAAGCTCACCGATCCCAGCGGCGACCCGTGGGGTGGCCGCACCCTGGAATGGTCGATCAGCTCGCCCGCACCGTTCTACAACTTTGCAACGCTCCCCCAGGTCCGTGAACTGGACCAGTTCTGGGAAGACAAACAAAACGGAGTCGCCTACGTGCAACCTGCCAAGTACGAAGACATTCACATGCCCCGCAACACCGGCGTCGGTGTGGTCATGGGCGCGTTCGGTACGGTCCTGGGTTTTGCCCTGGTGTGGCACATCTGGTGGATGGCGGCGATCGGCCTGCTCGGCATGATTGCGTCCTTCATCGTGCGCGCCTACGACCGCGACGTCGATTACTGGGTGCCGGCGGCCGAAGTGGAGCGCATCGAGCGTTCGCGTCACGCCCAGCTCAAGCAGTTCCAGACCACGCAGGTGGCTCCGGTGGCGGCGCCGCAGCGTCAGAAGGTGGCGTAAGTCATGAGCAGTCCTGCAGTAAGCGCCGCCCACGGCGCGCTCGACGGCATCTCCCACGGGGGAGATGCCCATCACCACGACGATGGATCCAAGACCCTGCTGGGGTTCTGGATCTATCTGATGAGCGACTGCCTGATCTTCTCGGGCCTGTTCGCGACCTTCGCCGTGCTGGGCAACGCCACCGCCGGCGGCCCCAGCGGCAAGGAGCTGTTCGAACTGCCGTACGTGCTCGGCGAGACCATGCTGCTGCTGATCTCGTCGGTCACCTTCGGCATGGCCATGCTCGCCATGCACGCCGGCAAGAAGAACCAGCTGCTGGCGTGGCTGGCGGTGACCTTCGTGTTTGGTGCCGGCTTCATCGGCATGGAAGTGCATGAGTTCGCCAAGCTGATCGCCGACGGCGCCGGTCCGAGCCGCAGTGCGTTCCTGTCCAGCTACTTCACCCTGGTCGGCACCCACGGTCTGCACGTGACCTGCGGCCTGATCTGGCTGGTGGTGATGATGGACCAGATGCGCCGCTACGGCCTGACCGACGCGACCCGTCGCCGTCTGTCCTGCCTGAGCCTGTTCTGGCATTTCCTGGACATCGTCTGGATCTGCGTCTTCACCTTTGTCTACCTGCGGGGGGCCATCTGATGTCCGCCAATCATTCCCCCCACGACGCGGCCCATCACGACGCCGCCCACGGCAGCACCAAGTCCTACCTGATCGGCTTCGTGCTGTCGGTGGTGCTGACCCTGGCCTCGTTCGGCGTAGTCATGAGCGGCAAGGTCCCGCACGACCTGATGATGCCCGGCATCATCGTGTTCGGCGTGGCCCAGCTGATCGTGCAGCTGGTCTACTTCCTGCACATGGGCACCTCGCCCTCGCAGCGCGGCAACCTCGCCATCATGCTGTTCACCTTGCTGATCCTGGCCATCGTGGTGGTCGGCTCGCTGTGGGTGCTGCACAACATGAATGTGAACATGATGCACCCGACGTCGCAGATGGTGCCGGTGGAGTAAGCCGGGGCTGCTGCGTGACGACCAAGGCGCCCTCGGGCGCCTTTGTTGTTTTTAGCCCGTCATTCCGGCGCAGGCCGGAATCCAGTAGCGGCAAGGCCCGGTCTTAGCCTGCCGCCGCCACTGCTGTCGCTAAAACCGCGCCGTCCCGCTACTGGATTCCGGCCTGCGCCGGAATGACGGGCAAAAGCCCCCAACTTGAACGCCCCAGTCATTTAGCCACCGCAAACCCTCGCGGTAGAACCGTTCTTCCTCTAAAATGCCGATTTCCAGCACGGCTGCATCCCATGACCCCCCTGATTTTCGTCACCGGCGGTGTGGTGTCCTCTCTTGGCAAGGGCATCGCCGCGGCGTCGCTGGCTTCCATCCTGGAAGCGCGTGGCCTCTCGGTCACCATGATGAAGCTCGATCCCTATATCAATGTGGATCCCGGCACCATGAGCCCCTTCCAGCACGGCGAGGTCTACGTGACCGACGACGGTGCCGAGACCGACCTGGACCTGGGTCACTACGAGCGCTTCGTCAATACGCGCCTGACGGGCAAGAACTCCATCACCACCGGCAAGATCTACGAATCGGTGATCCGCAAGGAGCGCCGGGGCGACTATCTGGGCGCCACCGTGCAGGTGATTCCGCATATCACCGACGAGATCAAGCACTGCATCCATGAGGCCACCCGCGGCTACGACGTGGCGATGGTCGAGATCGGCGGCACCGTGGGCGATATCGAGTCGCTGCCGTTCCTGGAGGCGATCCGCCAGCTGCGCATCGAGCACGGCCCGGAAAAGGTGATGTTCATGCACCTGACCCTGGTGCCCTACATCAAGGCCGCCGGCGAGATCAAAACCAAGCCGACCCAGCATTCGGTGAAGGAGCTGCGCTCCATCGGTATCCAGCCGGACGTGTTGCTGTGCCGTTGCGAGCAGCCGCTGCCCGATGGCGAGCGCCGCAAGATCGCGCTGTTCACCAACGTGCCCGAGAACGCCGTGATCAGCGCGGCCGACGTGGACGTCATCTACAAGCAGCCCCTGTGGCTGCACAAGCAGGGCCTCGACGAGATCGTGGTCAAGCGCCTGGGCCTGCAGGTCGGCCCGGCGGATCTTTCCTCGTGGGTGCGTACCGTCGAAGCGGTGGAGCATCCCAAGGACGAGGTCACCGTGGCCATCGTCGGCAAGTACGTCGAGCACAAGGACGCATACAAGTCCCTGGGCGAGGCCTTGCGCCATGGCGGCATCAAGCAGCTGACCCGCGTCAATCTCAACTGGGTTGATTCGGAGCAGGTCGAAGCCGAAGGCGCCGCCAAGGCGCTGGGCAATGCCGACGCCATCCTGGTGCCGGGCGGTTTCGGTAAGCGCGGCTTCGAAGGCAAGGTGCTGGCGGCCAAGTACGCCCGCGAGAAGGGCGTGCCGTATTTCGGCATCTGCTACGGCATGCATGCAGCCGTGGTGGACTTCGCCCGCAACGTGGCGGGTCTGACCGAAGCCGACTCCAGCGAAAACGACCGCAACAGCCCCGATCCGGTGATCGGCCTGATCACCGAGTGGACCACCGCCACGGGCGAAGTCGAGCAGCGCAGCGAGCGCTCCGACCTGGGCGGCACCATGCGCCTGGGCGCGCAGGAATGCCGCCTCAAGGCCGGCACGCTGGCGCGCGAGCTGTACGGCCAGGACGTGGTGCGCGAGCGCCATCGTCACCGCTATGAATTCAACAACCGCTACCGCCAGACCTTCGAAGACCTCGGCCTGGTGATCTCGGGCAAGTCGATGGATGACCTGCTGGTCGAGATCGTCGAGCTGCCGCAGCAGAAGCATCCGTGGTTCCTCGGCTGCCAGGCGCATCCGGAGTTCACCTCGACCCCGCGCGACGGCCATCCGCTGTTCATTGGTTTTGTGCAGGCCGCCCGTGAGTTCAAGGCAGTGCGCGAAGGCGAGCGTCTTGCGAAGGAGTCGGTCGCATGAAGCTGTGTGGCTTCGAGGTCGGCCTGGACCAGCCGCTGTTCCTGATCGCCGGCCCTTGCGTGGTCGAGTCCGAGCAGTTGCAGATGGACACCGCCGGCAAGCTTAAGGAAATCACTGGCCGGCTCGGCATCAACTTCATCTTCAAGTCCAGCTTCGACAAGGCCAATCGCTCGTCGGGCAACAGCTTCCGCGGCCCCGGCCTGGAAGCAGGCCTGAAGATCCTGGGCGAAGTGAAGCGCCAGCTCGGCGTGCCCGTGCTCACCGACGTGCACGAATACACGCCAATGAACGAAGTGGCCGCCGTGGTCGACGTGCTGCAGACGCCGGCCTTTCTGTGCCGCCAGACCGACTTCATCCAGAACGTGGCGCGCGCCGGCAAGCCGGTGAACATCAAGAAGGGCCAGTTCCTCTCGCCGTGGGAGATGAAGAACGTGGCCGACAAGGCCAAGGCCGTCGGCAACAACGACATCATGGTGTGCGAGCGCGGCGCCAGCTTCGGCTACAACAACCTGGTGTCGGATATGCGCTCGCTCAGCGTGATGCGTGATACCGGCTGCCCGGTGGTGTTCGATGCCACCCACTCGGTGCAGTTGCCGGGCGGGCAGGGCACGAGCTCGGGCGGTCAGCGCGAATTCGTGCCGGTGCTGGCGCGTGCCGCGGTGGCGGTGGGCGTGGCCGGCCTGTTTGCCGAAACGCATCCCGATCCTTCCAAGGCGCTCAGCGACGGCCCCAATGCCTGGCCGCTGGACAAGATGGAAGCGCTGCTGGAAACCCTGCTCGAACTCGATCAGGTCACCAAGCGCCACCGGTTCCTCGAAGACACGCTGTAACGGCTCTGATCCGCCTCGGGGGAGGCGAATGAAGCGCATCCCCCGCAGATCAGGCAGGATGTCTCCCCCTCGCTTCATTCACCTCATCAAGCAACGGATCCCATGAGCACCGAAATCACCCGCATCCACGCACGTGAAATCCTCGATTCCCGCGGCAACCCCACGCTTGAAGCGGAAGTGACGCTGGCCGGCGGCGGCTTTGGCCGCGCTGCCGTGCCGAGCGGTGCATCGACGGGTTCGCGCGAAGCGGTGGAGCTGCGCGACGGTGACAAGGCCCGCTACCTGGGCAAGGGCGTCAAGAACGCGGTTGGCAATGTCAACGGCGCCATCGCGAGCGCGCTGAAGGGCTTTGACGCCGCCAACCAGGGCGGTCTCGACGCCAAGCTGATCAACCTCGACGGCTCCCCGAACAAGGGCAAGCTGGGCGCCAACGCCATCCTCGGCGTCTCGATGGCTGCCGCGCATGCCGTTGCGGCGCAGAACCGCCAGCCGCTGTGGCAGTACCTCGCCAGCATCAACGGCACCACTGGCAAGCCCGGTTCGCTGCCGGTGCCGATGATGAACATCATCAACGGCGGTGCGCATGCCGACAACAACGTCGACGTGCAGGAATTCATGGTGCTGCCGGTGGGCGTGTCCAGTTTCAGCGAGGCGCTGCGCGCCGGCGCCGAAATCTTCCACGCGCTCAAGAGCGTGCTCAAGGGCAAGGGCCTGAACACGGCGGTGGGTGACGAAGGTGGCTTCGCGCCGGACCTGCGTTCCAACATCGAAGCGCTCGACACCATCCTCGAAGCGATCGGCAAGACCGGCTACAAGGTGGGCAGCGAGATCCTGCTCGGCCTCGACGTGGCCAGCTCGGAATTCTTCAAGAACGGCAAGTACGACCTGGAAGGCGAAGGCAAGGTCTACACGCCGGAACAGTGGGTCGACGTGCTGGCCAGCTGGGCCAAGCAGTACCCCATCGTCACCATCGAAGACGGCATGGGTGAGGGCGACTGGGACGGCTGGAAGCACCTGACCGACAAGCTCGGCCAGAACATCCAGCTGGTCGGCGACGATCTGTTCGTCACCAACCCGACCATTTTCCAGGAAGGCATCGACAAGAAGATCGCCAATGCCATCCTGATCAAGGTCAACCAGATCGGCACGCTGTCCGAAACGCTGGAAGCCATCGCCATGGCCGATAAGGCCAAGTACGCAGCGATCGTCTCGCACCGCTCGGGCGAAACGGAAGACACCACGATTTCCGATATCGCTGTTGCTACGACCGCCACCCAGATCAAGACCGGTTCGCTGTGCCGCACCGATCGCGTGGCCAAGTACAACCAGCTGCTGCGTATCGAAGAGGCTCTGGGCTCGGCCGCGCGCTATGCCGGTCGCGACGCGTTCCCGAACCTGGCCAAGCTGCCGGGCTGATAGGAGCGCACTACGCCGATGCTGCGTTGGGTTGCCCTGATCCTGGTCCTGGTCCTGATCGCTCTGCAGGTAAAACTGTGGAGCGGCACGGGCGGCGTGCACGGCGTGGAAACGCTGCGTGCCGCCGTGAAAAAACAGGGCGAGGACAACGACAAGCTGACCCAGCGCAACCAGGCGCTGGGCGCGGATGTGAGCGACCTCAAGCACGGCGAGCAAGCCGTCGAGGCACGCGCCCGCGCCGAGCTTGGCCTGATCAAGCCAGGCGAGACGTTCTACCAGGTCGTTGAAAAGCCGGGCGCCACGCAGGCGCCCGCGTCCGCAACCTCCACCAACGGCAACCCATGAACGCGCCGCTCTGGTGCGTCGTGCCGGCGGCGGGGCGCGGCACGCGCGTTGGTGGCAGCATCCCCAAGCAATACCTGCCGCTGGCCGGCCGGCCGCTGATCCTGCACACGCTGGAGCGGCTGGCGTCGCATCCCCGCATCGCCGGCCTGATGGTGGTGCTGGGCGACAACGACGGTCACTGGCCGGGTGTCGATCTTCTCTACGGCAAACCCGTGCTCACCACGTTGGGCGGTGCGGAGCGTTGCGACTCGGTGCTCGCCGGCGTGCGCGCCTTGCCACCCGAAGTAAGCGACGACGGTTTCGTGCTGGTACACGACGCAGCACGCCCCTGCGTGCGCGAAGGCGACATCACGCGTCTGCTCGATCTGGGCATGCCTGCCGGCGGCGGCATGCTGGGAGCACCACTGCGCGATACGCTCAAGCGAGCCAATGACGCGGGACGCAGCGAAGTCACCGAACCACGCGATCATCGCTGGCGCGCCTTCACCCCGCAGATGTTCCGTCGCGGCGAGCTTTCGGCCGCGCTGAAGGCGGCTTACGCTGCCGGCGTGACGGTGAGCGACGAGGCCATGGCGATGGAGCGCGCCGGCTTCGCGCCATTGCTGGTCGAGGGCGCCGAAGACAATATCAAGGTCACCACGGCAACGGATTTCGCGCTTGCGGAGTTCCTGTTGTCGCGTATGAAATGAGCCCGCGAGGCTCCAAGGAGTACCCATGATGCGCATCGGACAGGGCTTCGACGTCCACACTTTCGGCGAAGGCGATCACGTGATGCTGGGCGGCGTGCGCGTGCCGCACACCCACGGCGTGGTGGCGCACTCCGATGGCGACGTGGTGATCCATGCGCTGTGCGACGCCATTTTCGGTGCGCTGGCGCTGGGTGATATCGGCCGGCATTTCCCGCCCAGCCAGGAACAGTGGCGCAATGCCGACAGCCGCGTCTTTCTCCGTCATGCCGCCAAGCTGATGCGCGAACAGGGCTACACGCTGGGCAACGCCGATGTCACCGTGATCTGCGAAGCGCCCAAGGTCGGTCCGCACTCGCTGGCGATGCGCGAGGCCGTGGCCGAGGAGCTGCGTTGCGAACTCGGCCGCATCAGCATCAAGGCCACCACCACCGAAAAGCTCGGCTTCACCGGCCGCGGCGAGGGCATTGCGGCGCAAGCCTGCGTGCTGCTGGTCCTGGCATGAGCGAGATAGGAGGCCGCAGTTCGGCCTCGCGTCTACACGATCAGCTGGACAACATTGCCGACCTGTTGCGGCGACTGCGCGGCCTCGGCCAGCTGCCGGAACCCGACAGCGACCAGGGCTTCCGCGAAGCGCAGGTCGAGCTGCAACGCCTGCTCGATGCGCTGCATCCGGCCGATATCGCCTACGTGCTCGAAGCGCTTCCGTTGGTCGACCGCTTGGCCGTCTGGCAGCGCGTGAAGGCCGATCGCGATGGCGAGATCTTGCTCGAAGTCTCTGATGCAGTGCGCGAATCGCTGATCGCCGACATGGACGACCACGAGATCCTCGCGGCCGTCGAACCGCTGGACGCGGATGAACTGGCCGACCTGGTCGACGACCTGCCCAGCGAAGTGCTGCCCGAACTCATGGCCAGCCTCGATGCGCAACAGCGCGAGCGCGTGCAGGCCGCGATGTCGTATCCGGACGATCAGGTCGGCGCGCTGATGGATTTCGAGATGGTCACCATCCGCGACGACATAAGCCTGGAAACCGTGCTGCGCTACCTGCGCCGTTTCGACGAGCTGCCCGCGCAGACCGACAAGCTGTTCGTGATCAACCACGAGAACCTGCTCACCGGCGTGCTGCCGCTGAACTGGTTGCTGGTGACCTCGCCCGAGAAGCGCGTGAGCGAGGTGATGGCGCCGGACGTCAACACGTTCCATCCCACCGATGACGCGTATGAAGTCGCCCAGGCGTTCGAACGCTACGACCTGGTCAGCGCACCGGTGGTCGATGGCAATGGCCACCTGATCGGCCGCATCACCATCGATGCGATGGTCGACGTGCTGCGTGAAGAGAGCGAAAGCGAGGCCTTGAACCGCGGCGGTCTGCGCGAAGAGGAAGACGTGTTCGCCTCGGTGTGGAAGTCGATCCGCAACCGTTGGGCGTGGCTGGCCATCAACCTGGTCACGGCATTCATCGCATCGCGCGTGATCGGATTGTTCGAAGGCTCCATCCAGCACCTCGTGGCCTTGGCCACGCTGATGCCCATCGTGGCCGGCATCGGCGGCAATTCGGGCAACCAGACCATCACCATGATCGTGCGCGCGTTGGCGCTCGATCAGATCACCGCCGCCAGTGCGCGGCGGCTGTGGCGCAAGGAAATCGCCGTGGCCCTGATCAACGGCCTGGTGTGGGGCAGCGTGATCGGTGCCGTGGCGTGGTGGCTTTACGGCAATTTCCCGCTAGGCCTGGTGATGACCACCGCGATGACGCTCAACCTCGTGCTGGCCGCGTTCTGCGGTGTCGGCATCCCGTTGCTGATGATGCGCATGGGGCGCGATCCCGCGCTGGGCTCCAGCGTGCTGATTACCGCCATGACCGATTCGGGCGGCTTCTTCATCTTTCTCGGTCTCGCCACGCTGTTCCTGATGTAATGCGCCCCCGCGCTTTTCTTCTTTTTGTTGCCGGTCCCGCCGGTGGAGTCCCATGTCCGATCTCGAACTGCCCTATGCCTATGGCAACCCGCCGCTGACCGCCGTGCTGCGCAGTGCGCCCGAAGACTTTCAGGTCGAGGAAATTCTGGGTTACGACGCCGACGGTGAAGGTGAACATGCCTTGCTATGGGTGGAAAAGCGTGGCGCGAACACCGACTGGGTGGCGCGCGAACTCGCGAAGTTCGCCGGCATTCCGCCGCTCAACGTGGGCTATGCGGGACTGAAGGATCGCCATGCGGTGACGCGCCAGACCTTCTCCGTGCAGCTGGCGGGCAAGCCTGATCCCGATTGGTCGACCTTTGCCGCCGAGGGCGTGAAGGTGCTGGCGGCGACGCGTCATACGCGCAAGCTCAAGCGCGGCGCGCTGCGTGGCAACCGCTTCGTGCTGGTGTTGCGTCAGGTCGACGGTGATCGAGCGGTGGCCGATCAGATCCTCAAGCAGATCGCGCAGCGTGGCGTGCCCAATTATTTCGGCGAGCAGCGGTTTGGTCGCGAGGGAGGCAACGTGGCGCAGGCCCGTGCGATGTTTGCCGGGCGGCGCGTGGATCGCGACAAGCGACACTTCCTGTTGTCGGCTGCACGCTCGCATATTTTCAATGCTGTGCTGGCTGCGCGTGTTGAGCGCGATGCGTGGGATTCGCCGATGGAAGGGGAGATCTGGTCGCTGGCGGGGTCGCGCTCGTGGTTTGGGCCGGAGCCGTTCGACGCGACGTTGTCGCAGCGATTGGCTACGGGGGATATTCATCCGTCGGGGCCGTTGTGGGGGCGTGGCGAGACGCCTGCGCAGGGTGAGGTGGCGTCGCTGGAGAACGCCGTAGCTGCCGACAATGCGGATCTTGCCGATGGGTTGGTGGGGGCGAAGATGGATCAGGAGCGTCGGGCGTTGCGGATGATTCCGCAAAACCTGTCCTGGCGGTGGTTGGAGGATGGGGCGTTGGAGTTGAGTTTTGAGTTGGCGGCTRGGGCGTATGCGACGACCGTTGTTAGGGAGTTGGCGATCACCGGGTGATTTTTTGGGTCGTCATCCTGGCGTGGGCCGGGATCCAGATGCGGTGCGCTGCGGTTGTCGCGTTACCGCCAGCGTGCCGCCTACGCGGCGGGCGTTTCGATCGGCTGCCGCCGCTCGAGTCACTTTTCTTTTGCTGGCCCAAAAGATCCCACGGGACTAGCTTCGCGTCGAAAGTAACCCAAAGAAAATGGCCTGATAACGCCCGCAGCATCGTGCTGGGATAAGCCCGAAC